>JAVBQJ010000050.1:0-15147 GCA_031549115.1 Victivallaceae bacterium | reverse complement strand
GCGTATAACATCTCCCACAACTCTCGCCCCCCCCCCCGTCCCCCCCAAAACACGCTACCGCTTGCCGAAAATGGCGGTGCCGATGCGGACCATGGTGGAGCCGCAGGCGATGGCGATGGCGTAATCGCCGGACATCCCCATGGAGAGTTCGGTCAATTCGGGAGCGTGTTGCGAAAGCAATTCGCGCAGGCGCGAAAAGACCCGGCGGGTGGTGACTTCGTCGGCATCGAGAGGAGCCATGCACATCAGTCCCTGCCAATGCAGATGCGTTGCGGCGCGGGCGGCGGCAACGAGCTCCGGCAACATGCTTTCGGGGGCGCCGGTTTTGTCCGCTTCGGCGCCGAGATTGAGTTCCAGGAGAATATTGGGAGTGACTCCGGCTTCACCGGCCAATCGGTCGATACGCTGCAGCAGCTTGACCGAATCCACCGAATGAATCCAGGCCGCGTGACGCAAAACCTGCGCCACTTTGTTGCCCTGGAGATGCCCGATGAAGTGCCATTCGATGTCGGCGGGCAGGAGCGGCGCCTTGGCGGCCAGCTCCTGCGCTTTGTTTTCCGCAAACGCCCGTTGTCCGGCCCGATAGGCCTCCAGAATGGCTTCGACGGGAAATGTCTTGCTGACGGCGAGCAGCCGGACACTATCCTCCGGACGACCGGCGGCGGCGGCAAGCGTGGCGATCCGTTGCCGCACCTCCCGCAGTTGGGCGGCAATATAACTCATGGCTTCCCGCTCTCCGGTTTGGCGAGCCGGATACGCTGTTCGGGCGCCGTCATCGACACCTTCGAACCCGGCGGCAGGCTTTCGGTAATCCAGACGTTGCCGCCGATCACCGAATCGCGGCCGATTTCGATGTCGCCGAGCACACTGGCTCCGGCGTAAATAATCACCCGTTCGCCGATGGTCGGATGGCGTTTTTTGCCCTTGACCAGCATGCCGCAGGCATCCTTGGGGAAATTCAGCGCCCCCAGGGTAACGCCCTGGTACAAACGGGCGCCGTCGCCGAGCACCACCGTCTCGCCGATCACCACGCCGGTCCCGTGGTCGATGAAAATACCGCGCCCCAATTGCGCGCCGGGATGAATGTCGATCCCGGTCAGCCCGTGGGCGTATTCGGTCATCAGCCGCGGCAACATCGGCACCCGGTGCCGGTAAAGCACATGCGCCAGCCGTTGAATGGTGATCGCTTTGATCCCCGGATAGCTGAGAATGATTTCCGCGCCGGAACTGGCGGCGGGGTCGCCGGCGTAGGCGGCGGCCACATCCTCTTTCATGATCCTGCGGACTTCGGGAAGCGCGGCCAACAGCGCCAGAACCGCCTCCTGCGTCCGCTCGTCGATCGGGCAATTGGCGCAGTCATCGGCCATCATGCGTCCGCGCAGCGAGCGGCGCACCTGATCGGACAGTTCGACATAGAGTTCGCTCAACAGCGCGCCGGCGAAAAACTCGGCCGACCCGGCAAAGAACTCGCGTTCTCCGTCGAAACCCGGAAAAATAAGTTCGAGAAGCTTGTGGACAATGCCGTAAACCTCGGCGCGCCGGGGCAACTGCCGGTCATCGGACGTATTGACGCCCTCGCCGTCGGCGTAAGTAGCCGCGAGATTCCGCGTCAACAGCTCCAAGTCCGCTTTCGTCATGCCGTCCGAACGGCAGGCGCCGATGCATTCGCTCATTGTCCAAGCCCCGTTGTCATTCAATAATTATCCTCATCGTCATCCGACCCGAACTCCTCTTCGAAATCGTTCTCGAAGTCATCGTCGTAGAAGCCGTCCTCATCGAAATCACCGAACTCATCGTCGTCGTCGAAGTCGAGCATATCGCCATCGTCATCTTCGTATTCCGAATCCGAACCGTCATCATAAGCCGAACGCACCGCCAGGATGGCGCCACATTCCGGACAGCAGCCGTCTTCGGCTTCAATCGCGCTTTCGCTGATCTCAATCGCGCAATACGGACAAATTGTAGCCATGAAATACTCCTTTCCAGCCCTCGTTTATGGCTTGTTTTCCGGTACTATATCCGGCAAAACAATTTTGTCAACCGGAAATCGGTATTTTTTCTGAAAATTGGCCCGGACGCAGGCAAAAAAAGAGCACGATACGTTAAATGCAGTAATCGGGCACCGAACTGTCGGCGAACTTGCGGCAATGGGCATCGAGGATATCCTGCAGCGATACCCGGGCGAGTTCACGCCGGATTTTTTCGTTCACATCGCACCAGATATCCCGCACCGCACACTCCGACCGACGCGTACACTCCGGAGAGGAATTGACGCAATCGACGATTCCGATCGGCCCCTCCATCGCCTCCAGAATCTCCAGCAGCGTCAGTTCGCACGGCAGCCGGGTCAACCGGTAGCCGCCCCGGGCGCCGCGAACGGATTTCACCATCCCGGCCGCCCGGAGATCGATCATCAGCCGGCCGATATACTTCTCGGAAATCTGCTGTGACGCAGCGATATCGCGAATCATCCGCGGCTTGTCGGATCCGCGCAACGCCAGATCCAGCAAGATCCGCAATCCGTAACGTCCTTTGGTGGAAATCTTCATCGCCCCCGCTCCTTATTTCGGAAACCGGCAATCAGGGTCCGACCCGGTCATACGCCAACCGGATCAACTCCTCGGTTTCGGTCCAGCCGATGCAGCCGTCGGTGATCGACAGATCCGGAATCACCTTGCAACCGGGCTCCAGCCGCTGGCTTCCCGGCTGTAAATAGCTTTCCAGCATCACGCCCGCGATCGCCGTTTCGCCGGCCTTGATCTGATCGAACACATCCAGAAACGACACCCGCTGCCGGTCGTAACGCTTGCCGGAGTTGGCATGGCTGCAATCCACGATAATGGCCTGCGGCAGACCGGCCTTGCGCAACGCGACTTTCAAAAAGGCGATGTGCTCGGCGCCATAATTCGGATGCTCCCCTCCCCGCAGCACGATGTGCCCGTAGGGGTTGCCCTTGGTGTGAAAAACCCCGACCTGGCCGTCTTCCTCCAGCACACCGATGAAGCTGTGGCGGCAGCGGGCGGTCTGAATCGCATCCAGCGCCACCTGCAAGCTGCCGTCGGTGGCATTCTTGAAGCCGACCGGCATGGATAGCCCGCTGGCCAGCTGCCGATGCAGCTGCGACTCGGTCGTCCGGGCGCCGATCGCCGCCCACGACACCGCGTCCGTGATGTACTGGGCGATGATGGTGTCGAGCATCTCGGTTGCCACCGGCAAGCCGAGGTCGACGATGCGCAACAGCAACCGCCGGGCCACATAAATGCCCTTGCGGATATGGTATTCGCCGTTCAAATCCGGATCGTAAATCAGCCCCTTCCATCCTACGGTGGTACGCGGTTTTTCGAAATAGACCCGCATGATTATCAATAACCGGTCGCCGACTTCGTCACTGAGCGCCTTCAGGCGCAACGCATATTCATAGGCGGCCTCGGGGTCGTGAATCGAGCACGGACCGACAATAACCATTTTTTTTCGCGAACGCCCATCAATGATATCACAAATTTCACGACGGGCATTCACCACTTTCAACACGGCGTCAAACGACATCGGCAGCTCCGAACGGGTTTCCCCGGGAGACGGCAGTTTGCTTGAGCTGATAATGTTGACGTTGTTGCTTTCCAGCATGGTAATACCCCGTTCTGTATATTGGTTGCAATCCTGGTAATATACAGCAAAACCCGCCAATTACAACCCTTTTCCGGAGCTTTGAGCAGAGATTGAGAAGAGCGTAAGCAGCAGTTGGTTCGCCGCAGGTGCGGCGGGTGTGGTGATTTTGATGGTGGATACGGGGCCGCATTGCGCCCCGGCTCACGCGGGGGCCCTCGCTGCGCTCACATTCGTGAGCTTGCTCTTCCCCCTCGTGCTTTGCACTCGGTTTCGGCTTCGCCATCTGCCCCTCCCAACCCCGATCACTCGGCCGCTCGGCTTCACGTTTTTTCCGCCAATTGGCGGAAAAAACTCTCTTCGGTCACGAAAACGCTACCGCGTTTTCGTGACCGACCCCCTCAGCGCACTAAAGTGCGCCGTTCGCCGGGGGAGGCTCCGTGCCGCGCTCCTTGACGCAAGCTGCGCTGCGCCAATTCCTAGCGGCACGGTCGCGCCTGACCGGCGCTCCGGCCCGTGCGCGCTCACGATATAGTGGTGTTGTAATGGGCGCGCGAACCATAGTGGTCGCCGCTTCGTTTTTACAACAAACGGGCGGCGAGAGCGGCGAGCTGGCTGCGTTCGCTGGTCTTCAGAGTCACGTGACCGGCGATGGATTCGTGCTTGAATTGTTCGACGCAATACGTAAGGCCGTTGCTGGAGGTATCCAGATACGGGTTGTCGATCTGCCACGGGTCGCCGGTGAGAATCATCTTGGTGCCTTCTCCGGCGCGGCTGATCACGGTTTTTACCTCATGCGGGGTCAGGTTCTGGGCCTCGTCGATGATCACGAACTGGTTGGGAATGCTGCGGCCGCGAATGTAGGTGATGGCTTCCAGCTCCAGCTTTTTGGTGCTGACGAGCTGCTCCACCCGGATATCGCTGGCCGACGAGTTGGCGGGCCGTCCGGTACCCGGCGGCAGCAGAAAGTCGAGATTATCGAAGATCGGCTGCATCCAGTTGCTCAATTTGTCCGCCTTGTCGCCGGGCAGATAGCCGATGTCATTGCCGAGCGGCACAATCGGGCGCGAAACCAGAATCCGTTCGAAATCCTTGTCCCGCAGCGTCGACTGCAACGCCGCCGCCAACGCCAGCAGCGTTTTTCCGGTGCCGGCGCCGCCGACCAGCGTCACCAGCTTTATCATCGGATCGGCCAGCAACGCCAACGCCATCTGCTGCTCGCGGTTCCGCGCGGAGACATTCCAGAGCTTCGCCTCCGCCACCGGCGGCAATTGCCGCAGCGTACCGTCGGGCTCGCTCCGCATCACCGCGGTCCGCTTCGACCCGCCCGGCGCGGTCAGAATCGCAAACTCATTCGGGTTGAGCTTGAAATCGTGGCGCTTCAACACGCCGGTCCGGTAAATACCCTCCAACACGCTCTCGGAGACTTCAAAGGAGCTGTAGCCGGTGTAAAGGCGATCGGAATCGACCTTCTCGCGTTCGAAATCCATCACCTTCAGTCCGAGTGCATCGGCCTTCAGCCGCAGGTTGATATCCTTGCTGACGAAGACCACCCGGCGGTCCTGACTCAGCTTCCAGGCGCTGCACAAAATCCGGTTGTCGGCGAGATCGTCGGACCAGCCGGCATTGCGCATTTTCGCCAGCAGCTCGCTGAAGTCATTGTCGAGCGCGCCGAGAATATACACCTTCCCCGAAGCGGTACTGCCGATGCGCGCCAATTCAACCCCTTCGCGCAGCGAACCGAGATTGCGCATGGCGTCGAGTTTGCGGATCACATGACGGGCATTGCGTCCCAGTTCATCCTGGTTGCGTTTGAAACGGTCCAGCTCCTCGAGCACCGCCATCGGGATGGCAACGTCGTTGTCGGCGAACGCCTCCAGGCTTTGGGCGTTATGAAGCAGCACATTGGTATCGAGCACAAATGTTTTCACCATACAATCCTCCACATGTTTGCCAGAAGATAGCACCGAATCGAAAAAAATGCAAATTTCCGCTTCTTGCACCCGGCATGGAAGGACAAAAATGTCCGTAAGGGGAAGAAAAACGACTTTTTTCGATAAAAATAACGAAGATGACTTGTAATTTTTCAACTTTAAGGTTAATTCTATGGGAGATATCGAAAAAGCGATTGACAGTAAATGGAAAGGCAAGAGATTATGAAATATTATTCCGAAGATCACGAATGGGTCGAGGTCAACGGTGAAGAGGCGGTGGTCGGTATTTCCACATACGCCGCGGACGAACTCGGCGACATCACCTTTGTCGAGCTGCCGGAAGAGGACGAGGACTTCATCGTCGGCGATATTCTCGGCGTGGTCGAATCGGTCAAAGCCGCCAGCGATATTTACGCTCCGATCTCCGGAACCGTCGTCGCCGTCAACGAAGCGCTGATCGACGATCCGGCCCTGATCAACGAATCCCCGGAAGAGCGCGGCTGGCTGTGCAAATTGAGCAACATCGACAGCTCCGAGCTGGATGACATGATGAACGAGGCCTCCTACGCCAAATACCTGCGCAATCTCGAAAAGAACAAATAATCATGCCGTACGCAGCGAATACTGACGCCGAGCGCAGCCGGATGCTGGCTGCCCTCGGCTATCGGAGTATCGAAGACATGTGGGCCGCCACCGGAGTGGAAACGCCTGTGCCCGCATTGAACCTCCCGGACGGACTTTCCGAATTCGAGGTCGACACCCGGCTCCGGGCGCTGGCGGCGAAGAATTCCGTCGAACTGGTGAACTTTCTCGGCGCCGGCTACTACGACCATCTGATTCCGGCCGCCGTCGACGCCCTGTCCGGGCGCTCCGAGTTTTATACCGCCTATACCCCCTATCAGCCCGAGGCATCGCAGGGGACGCTGCAGGCAATCTACGAATATCAATCCATGATCTGCCGCCTGACCGGGATGCCGGCGGCCAACGCGTCGCTGTACGACGGCGGCACCGCGCTGTTCGAGGCGATCATGATGGCGATCCGGATCACGCGACGCCGCAAGGCGGTGATCTCCGAAGCGGTTTCACCGATTTTCCGCCGGATGGTCCGCTGTTATTGCGCCAATCTGGATGTGGAACTGGTCGAAATCCCGGCGCACGCGCTGGATTCGAACACCACCGCGCTGGCCGGCGCCATCGACGACCGGACGGCGTGCGTGCTGGTGCAATATCCGAACTTTTTCGGCACGGTCGAGGACTTCAGCGCCCTGACCGCCGCCTGCCACGCCAAAAAGGCGCTGGCGGTGGCCTCCACCTATCCGATTGCGCTGGCGCTGTTGACACCGCCCGGCGAAATGGATTTCGACATCGTCACCGGCGAGGGCCAGAGTCTGGGTTTGCCGCTGTCGTTCGGCGGGCCCTACCTCGGCTTCATGGCGGTCAAAACCGAACACATGCGCAAGATGCCGGGCCGCGTGGTCGGCCGGACCAGCGACAATCGCGGCCGCGACGGCTTCGTATTGACGCTGCAGACGCGCGAACAGCATATCCGCCGGGAAAGCGCGACTTCGAACATCTGCTCCAATGAAAGCCTGTGCGCACTGCGAGCGGCGATTTATATGGCGTTGACCGGCAAGGCCGGCCTGGTCGAGGTGGCCGAGCTGGCCGCGGCCAAGGCGGTATTCCTGCATGACGAACTGGTGAAAATTCCGGGCGTCAGCGCGGTGGAACCGGTGCCGTTTTTCAATGAATTCGTGGTGGAGTTGGAGATGGACGCGGCCGAAGCGGCCGGACGCCTGATCGACCGCGGCTTCGCCGCCGGTTTCCCGCTCGGGCGCTACTATCCGGAGCGGCGCCACCAGCTGCTGATTGCCGTCACTGAAAAACGCACCCGGGAAGAACTGAAGAACTTCGCCAACGCGATGGAGGCGGTATTATGGAAATAATTTTCAAATGCAGCCGTCCGGGGCGGCGGGGGACGCCATTGCCGAAGTGCGATGTGCCGCGCACCGACGCGATCGGCGGCGCGCTGCGCCGGAAGCAGCCGGCGGAGCTGCCGGAGCTGACCGAACTGGACGTGGTCCGGCACTATACCAATCTGAGCCGGATGAATATGGGGGTGGACACCAACTTTTACCCGCTGGGCTCCTGCACGATGAAGTACAATCCGAAGTGCCACGAACGCATCGCCGCGCTCGAAGGCTTCGCCGGGCTGCATCCATTGCTGCCGCAGTTGCGGCACGGGGGGACGCTGACGCAGGGCGCATTGGCGGTTCTGTATGAAACCCGGATGATCCTGTCGGAGCTTTCCGGGTTCGACGATTGCACCATGCAGCCGATGGCCGGTGCGCACGGGGAATTGACCGGGGTGATGATGATCGCGGCCTACCACCGTTCGCGCGGCGAAGGCGATCAACGCCGGGTGATGCTGATCCCGGACACCGCGCACGGCACCAATCCGGCGTCGGCGGCGGTGGCGGGCTTCGAATGCGTCGAAGTCGCGACCAATCCGGAAACCGGCGGCGTCGATCTCGACGATCTGGCGTCCAAACTTTCCGACCGGGTCGGCGGTTTGATGCTGACCTGCCCGAATACACTCGGATTGTTCAATTCCGAGGTGGAAACGGTATGCCGGATGGTGCATGAAGCCGGGGGCCTGTGCTACTGCGACGGCGCCAACTTCAACGCGATCATGGGGCGGGTGCGGCCGGGCGATATCGGCTTCGACGTGATGCACGTGAATCTGCACAAAAGTTTCGCGACGCCGCATGGCGGCGGCGGCCCGGGCGCGGGTCCGGTGATGGTCAAAAACCTGCTGGTGCCGTTTCTGCCGGTGTCGCAGGTGTGCAAACGTTCCGACGGCACCTACGAACTGAGTTACAACGCGGAAGAGAGCGTCGGTTACATTGCGCCGTTTTACGGCAACTTCGGGGTAATCCTGAAGGCGTACGCTTATATGCTGACGCTGGGGGCCGACGGCTTCCGCCGGGTCAGTGAAAACGCGGTGTTGAACGCCAACTACCTGCGTCATCTGTTGAAAGACCATTATGCGCAGCGCTTCGACCGGCCGTGCATGCACGAATGCGTGTTTTCGGCGACGCGCCAGGCGGCCAACGGCGTGCGGGCGCTGGATATAGCGAAGGCGTTGATCGACCGCGGGTATCATCCGCCGACGATCTACTTCCCGTTGATCGTGGCGGAGGCGCTGATGATCGAGCCGACGGAGAGCGAATCGGTGGAAACATTGGAGGCGTTCGCGCAGGCGATGATCGAGATAGCCGAACAGGCGGCGAAGGACCCGGAGAGCCTGAAGAACGGCCCGTTTACAACCCCGGTGGGACACCTGGACGAAACCGCCGCCGCCCGCCGCCCGGTCGTAGCCGACCTCTGAAAAGTAAAAAAATTAAAAAATCTTAAAAAAGAATCAAATAGAGCCGCGAAGCGGCGGTTCTGCCCTCCGTCATACGGAGACGCCAGTCCAGCAGGCGGATACTGCTGGTCGCCCCCAGGCGGCAAAGCCGCCTCGAAAGGGGCGAAATCCAGGGAAGGATCGCCTCCCGGCGATCCGGAGCAACCCGAGGTATCGAGGGCGAAGCCGAACACGAGAGGGCTTGTCCCTCTCGGGCGAAGAGTAAGTCCGCGAAGCGGGCGTAACGAGATGGTGTAGATTTAACCGGATGCGCGAGCGACAATCCAGTCTACACATAGAGCGAACGAGGCGCCGCACCTGCGGCGAAAAAAATAACGCCTGCCTCCCGAAGCATATTCGCTCGGAACAAGCGTAAAACTTCCCCGAAATCGTCTTCCCCTGATTGCTATTTCCGGAATCGCCAATATATTACAGGCAGGGTTTTATTTAATTTCACCAGGAGGAGGTTGAATATGGATTTTTATGAGGTGATCAAGAAGCGTCGCAGTATCCGCGGCTACCAGGCCGATCCGGTTCCGGAAGCGGCATTGAAACGGATCATGGAAGCCGTGTGGTGGGCGCCTTCGGCGTGCGGACGGCAGCCGTACCGGTTTCTGGTGGTGACCAATCCGGAGATGCACGAGCGCATTTACAAATGTTACCCGAATGTATGGCTGAAAGAGGCGCCGATGATCGTCGTCGCCTGCGGCAACGCCGAAGAAAGCTGGCACCGTCTCGACGGCCAGCCGGCGGTGGATCTGGATCTGGGCATCGCGATGGAGCACCTCGTGCTGGCCGCGGCCGCCGAATCGCTCGGCACCTGCTGGGTCTGTGCTTATGATGTCGACGCGATGACCAAGGCGGTCAACCTGGAGGCGCCGTGGCGGGCATTGGCGATCACCCCGGTCGGCTTCGCCAGGAGCGAACCCAAATCGCCGCTGCGCAAAGACATGGATGCGCTGTTCAAGGTGGTGAAATAGTGAAATTACCGGCGAACGGAATGCTGACCGGTCCGGATTTCGAATTCGGTCCGGCGGCGCCAAAGTTATTGCAACTGTCCCTGTGGAGCGGCAGTGCCGGTTTGGGCTTCGGAACCGCGGCGGTGAACGGCTTCAATGAAGACGCCGGACTGCTGAAAAAGGTGCGCTGGCACGGTGCGGCGGACGGCTTGTCCGTCAGCATGGAGCTGGAGACACTGCTGCCGTTCGGCGCCGAATTCCGGATCACCCGGAAGATGGAGCTGTGGGACGGCGCCGGTATGGTTTCGTTCGACGTCAACGCCGGTATGGGCGGACGGATTCAAAGCCTGGAATTGGAACCGCTCGAGCTTTCCGGCGATTGGCGGGAGCTCCGGCTGGTGCGCGATCCGGCGGCACCGGAGACGGTGGAAGTGTTGCCGCTGACCGCCGAAAAGCAAACCGTTTACGCCGCCCCGGCGCCGTTCTTCCGTCTCGTCGCCGTCGATCACTCCGACAGGATGCTGGAGGTCGGCACCGGAGACGACTGGTGGCGCTGGAATCTGCCGGAAGCCAACGGCGAATTCCACGTCGAAGCCGACCGCGGCAGCGTCACCATCCGGCGCCGAGCGCTGCAACTGGTCGTTACCGAAGAGCAGCAACCGACCAAGCGCCCCTACCGCTTCACCTGGTACTTCGCCTGGAGTGCGGGAGCGGCGGATGCGGCTCCGGAGGCCGAAGCATGGGCGTCCGGCGCGCCGGCTCCGTGCCTGAAGGCGGCGGCAACGCAACGGTTGCTGAAAAAGCACATCCGCCAGGCCGATAGCGACGTCGTTCTGGCGGCGACGCCGAGCGTCAATTGTACCGACGCCGGCCATTTGGAACGCCCCGACAAGGGCGAACTGGCGCACCACGACGCGATGGAACGCGCCCGCTTCTATCTGTGGAGCAACCGGCAACTGGCCCGGCAGGGCCACACGATGCGATGGATCGGAGCGCCGCTCCATCTGGCGCTGGAAACCGCGTTGAGCCGGGTGCCGCGCACCGGATGCGAAGCGCAAATCACGGAGTAAGCGAATGAATGCGATCGGCTGGGCCACCCGTTACGCGCAATTGGGTGCATCCAGCCGCCTGCGCCATTATCAATGGGCGCAACGGCTGGAAAAAGCCGGGTATCGGATTCAGATGCAGCCGTTTTTTTCCGATGACTATCTGCGGCGGCTTTACGACCGTTCCAGCCGCAGCCGCGGCGCCTGGCTGACCGGTTTCCGCGCACGCCGGCAATGGCTCAAACAAGCGCCGCAAGAGCTGATCCTGGAATACGAGTTGATTCCGTTTCTGCCGTGGTGCATCGAGCGGCAACTGCTGCAGCGCCACCGCTATATCCTCGATTTCGACGATAATGTCTGGGAAAAATACCGCGGCAAATTCGGGTTGGCCGGGAAATTCGACCGCCTGGTCGAACATGCCGAGGCCGTGATCGTCGCCAACGATTTTCTCTACGAAAAGGTCCGGCAGCGAAATTCGAATGTGGTGAAAATCCCCACCCCGATCGATCCGGCGGATTACCCGGCGGAGCTGCCGAAGTTTTCGCGCTTCACCGTCGCCTGGATCGGCACCCCGGTCACCTACAGCTATCTGGAACAGGCCGCACCGGCATTGCGGGAAATGGCGCGCCACACGGACTTCGAACTGCTGGTCATCGCTTCGGCCGGACTGGCGGCGCGGCCGATCGCCGGCGTCCCGATGCGCTGGATCGACTGGCACGCCGAAGACGCCGGAAGCCATCTCGTCCGCTCCCACGTCGGCATCATGCCGCTGCCGGACGATCCCTTCGCCCGCGGCAAATCCGCCTACAAGCTGATTCAATACCAGGGCGCCGGCTTGCCCGCCATCGCCTCCGGCGTCGGCGAAAACAACCGGGTCATCCACGACGGCGTCAACGGCTTCCTCGCCGACACACCAGATGCCTGGAGTGAAGCTCTGCGGCGCCTGGCGGATTCGCCGGAGTGCTACCGCTCCATGGCGCAGAATGCCCGGGAAACGGCCCGGCTTTACACCTACGACACCTGGCAAGACACCTATTTCAAGCTGGTCAGAACGGCATTCGCCGCCAGATGAACGCCGCCAGCGTCAGCACCCACAGGCCGCCCGCCAGCGGCAGCGACAACGCCGCCAGCACCAATACCAACGCCAGCGACCACAACACCCGCGACGACGCCCATGGCGCATGGCTGGAATGGCCGCCGCGCCAATAGCCTATTCCGAGCACGGCGATCACCCCGGCCAATACCGCCCCCCATGGGGCGAAGCCCAACAATGCCACGCCCGCCAACGGCGCAATCCAGATCAGAATTCCCATGGCTTTGCGAATGCCGGAGGGCAGCGTTCCGGCGGCCAGCGCCGCCGCCGCCATCCCGGCGGCCTGATAAAACAGCGGCTCGCCCTGTCGCGCCAGGCCGCTCCAGACCAGCACCAGCCCGATGCCCAGACTGATCCCGGCGTCCACATCGCTGCCGATGCGCTGCCACTGCGCCCAGCGCTCCAGCCAGAAGCGGCCGCACCGGGCCGCCAGCAACCCAACCAGCGCGATGCCGAGCCACCACTGCTCCGCCATACCTCCGGCATGCCACGGCGGCCGGATCCAGCTTCCCTCCGGCCAACGCGACAGATACTCCGCCGGCACCGGAATCGGGTCATCGGCATAATCCGCCGGCAACGAATACAACACCCCCAGCGCCCCGGCCTGCAATGGCGCCTCGCCCATCGCCGCCAATGCCATCTGCCGGTCCATCGCCTCCAGATCGGTTTCCAGCGGCCGGTGACTGTAAAACACCACCCGCCCCGGCCCCGGCACCGGCATGCGATGCGCAAATTGCCGCGCCAGCTCCGGCCGATCGGTATTCGGCGTCACCGCCAACACCCCTCCCGGCGTCAGAAACTTCACCCACTCGTCCGGATTGCCGTCGGTGACGAAAAGCAGATCGTAGGGTCCTCCCAGCTGAAACGGCGTCGCCATGTACGAGATCACCGCGTCGTAATACCCCGGTGTCGCATTGGTCAGGAAACGCGCCAGCGCGGGATCGGAGCTCACCCAGTCGATCCGCGCCACCCAGCTGAAGCGGGCCATTTCCAACGGCAAAGGCGAAAAAGGCGGCACTACCGCCAACACCAGAAGATTGTGATTCTGAAATTGCAGCAACGCGATCAACGCCGCCGGGCGCGAAGCGAAATCGACCGGATACGTCCCCACCCATTGTCCGCCGAGCCGGAAAACCGACCCCGAGCGTTCACTGGTCGGCTGCAGCCGCCTGCCGCCGTCGATGGTCGGAAGCACCATCTCGCTGTCACTCGTTCGCTGCGCCGTTTCGTTGCGCATTTCCAGATAATTCGGGTAGGAAAAACCCGCGATCAACGCCACCGAAGTCAACGACAGCCACGCCATGCTGGAGAGCTTATAGCGCCACGCCACCGCGGCCAACAGCGCCACAGCGAAATAGAAAAGGACCTCAAACGGCACCCAGAACCACATCGAATATTCCACCAGCCACCACACCCCCAGCGCCGGCAGGAGATAACCGACCGCAGCCGCCGCGGCCTGATCGCGGACGCCGCGCAGGAAATACGCGGTCACCAGCCCTACCGGCAACGTGCTTACCCCGGCCACCAGCCACCACAGCGCCGGTGTATCCGGCGTCCCGAGATCGATATAGGAGGACGCCAGAAACAGAATCGCCGCCGACGCGGTCCGCGACGCGACGGAACCGGGCACCCGGAACAGAATGCTGCCGATCCAGAGCGAAACCGCCAGCAGCGCCGCCGCCCATAACATACCGGCATTGCCCAGATTGGACCAATCGGTGAGATAATTCAGCAGCCGCCAGTGAACGCACCCCAGCAACAGGGCGCCGCCGCCTATCACCATCGACTTCAACAATTTCTTCGTTTTCATATTCGCTTAATGTACCCGTTTTCCCGGCGGAAGTCAAGCAAAGAAGTCGTTTTCGACTGGAAAAAAGCGCTTCGACGCAGTATATTTGAGAACATTGCAGGCCGGTTTTTCATTGGAACGGGAAAACGGCCCCGTCAACAGCATACAGGAGGATAGTGACATGATACGCCGGGCATTGATTTGTGACGACGATGAAACTTTTCGCGATTTTGTCAGCCGCGTACTCAAACTGTCCGGCTGGGAGGTGGAACAAGCCGAACACGGCGAAGCCGCGCTGGGGTTGCTCGAACGGGAAAACCCGTTCGGTCTGATCATGGTCGATCTGCTGATGCCGGTGCGCTCCGGTTGGGAGGTGATCGAATTCCTGCGCCGCAGTCCCTGTTACCGGAACACCCGGATTATCGCGGTCACGGGTCTGGCGCCCTCCCCCGCGGAGTGGGAACGCCTGAAAAACCGCAATGTTGAAATTCTGACCAAAGACGGCGACTTCACCGTGGAGCGCCTGTTGCAATTGATAACCGTCCCGGCAGAAGGAGAAAACCGCAATGCTTGAACGTCCCGAACCCAACTCCACCGCAATCCTCTTGATCGACATGCAGGAAAGACTGATAAAAGCCATGGACAACGCCGAGGCCGTGCTCAACCGGCAGCAGCTGTTGCTGCACGCCGCCGGCATCCTCAATCTTCCGGTCGTGGTCACCGAACAATATCCGCAGGGCCTCGGTCCCACCATTCCGGCGTTGACGGAATTGCTGCCGCCGGGAACTCCCGTCGTCGCCAAAACCAGCTTCTCCTGTTTCGATGAACCCAAGTTCGCGGTCGAACTCGCCGCCCGGCAGTACCGGACCCTGATCGTCATCGGCTGCGAAGCCCACGTCTGCATCCAGCAGACCGTATTGGACGCCCTCGCCCGCGGCTACCAGGTCGTCCTCGCCGCCGATGCCGTCACTTCGCGATCCGGGTACAACATCGACTGGGCGCTGGCATTGACCCGGGAGGCCGGGGCGGCGGTCATGAGCGCCGAAGCCGCGCTGTTCTGGATCGTTCGCGACGCCACCCATCCGGATTTCCGCGCCCTGTCCAAACTGGTCCGTTGAGCATTATAAAAGCAAAAAAAATCCCGCCGGAGAAAAACTGAAGTGCACCCCAAAAGTGGGACACAACTTTTGGGGTGCTTTTTATGGAAAAAACTGATCGGTTTCGTCGTCGCTACAGTGCAGAATTCAAGCTTGGTGTTATATTAGACATGCGCGAGCATGGACTTGGGTACGAGGAAACGGCTCGGAAATACTGGCC
>JAVBQJ010000110.1:0-51331 GCA_031549115.1 Victivallaceae bacterium | reverse complement strand
TCCACAAAACAAACCTCCCCCCCCCCCCCCCCCCCCACCTCCCCCCCCCCCCCCGGCCGCCTGCTCCTCTAAAAACGGCAAGGTCAGGGCGTGAAGGAGGCCTCATTGCCTTGCCAGCCTTTTTCGTATCCGAAGGTGTAGTAACTGATCCGGTTGAAGTCGTAGTTCCGGACTTTTTCGGTATGACCGTCAATGAAAAGAAGTACATAGCCGCCGTGCGGATCCCGTGTCGGCCGGGTATTCTGCGTGTAGTTGTCCAAGTCCGAATCGTCGTCGGTGAACAGGGTGTCCAGCGCTTCTTCGGCGATGATCATGCTCGAACCGGTGGAGGCGGAATCGAACAGACTCTGCCGCCACGAACCGAAGTTGCCTCCCAGTTTCCAGAATACCTCATTGCAGTTCAACGAATAGCTGAATTGCCGCCGCGGTTCGGTCGGACATTGGAAAATGCCTTTCGGCGCATCGATGTTGATCCGCAGCAGATTGGTCCAGCCGACGTCGCCGTTGGCGGAGGCTTTTTCCCATGCGATGGAATCGGCCGCATACGGATAAACGCCGTCGCAATCGCCGGCATACATCGTCAGGTAAAGGCCGATTTGTTTGTTGTTGCTCAAACATTTGGCGCCCTGGGCGGTCGCCCGGGCCTTGGAGAGCGCCGGCAGCAGCATGCTGGCAAGGATGGCGATGATCGCGATCACGATCAGAAGTTCGATGAGTGTGAAAATTCTTCGCCGGTGCATGTTACTCCCCCGTGTTTAGATTGTGAAGCCGTTATATATTTATACTAACGAACCGGCTCCCGATTTTATTGTACCTCGAAAGAAGAAAATGCGGGAATATTTTCATCATTGAAAACCTCTGAAGAGCAAAACCGATTCTGCCATTTGGGAGAAAGTTTCAAGAAAATATTCCATATCAGAGCTTGAAAAAGTGCGAGTTTCATTTTAACTTATCAGGAATCATGATATTTGCAATTGGCGGTTTACTGTTAAAGAAACTCAGGGAGCAGCCCATAAAATTGTCTTGCGCTTTGGTTTGTAATGGTGAGAGATTTCCTGGCGAGCATAAGATCAAGTGTTTTGGATCGAAAAACAGAGGAGAATCGCGACTGTGAAAAACAAGACTAACGTGTTTCTGATATTTTGTTCAATGACTGTCATGGTGTGCCTATGGGGAGTTGATATATATAAGGGCAGTCCGGATAACGGAACAAAGAGTATCGCCATTACTTATGTATTGGGGTACTTTGCCTTTTTTATTTTCGAGTATTTCTATTTGCTGGCAAGTAATTTATTCACCGAAGTCGAGTTTGTAAAGGTTTTGTGCCGGTTTTTGCGAAGGAACTCCGAAAAATGTCATTGGGATCCTGCTTTTAACGCTAAACCAAAGGAACTTTGTTCGCTGAATTGGGATTCTGTCTATACGATCAGAATGGCTTCAAATATTGACACTCCGCTTAAGCTGCAGGTGTGTAAATGCGACAGAGAGAAAATAGCACAATTTGAATATACCGGGCACGATAATAATTTTTTATCGTTCAAAAGGAAAAAATTTTCCAGCACAAGTGGTTTCTGTGAGCGTGAGCATGTTTACGATGCCTGCAATGCAGGTAGTATCCCCTTTAAGCATGAACTCTGGTATGCGTCGCTTAATGGCGAGGAGATCAATATGAAGCGCCTTGATGACGACGCGGCCACCTTGGAAAAGGAGGTTGGGGAGGTATTTGCCGTCGCTTTGCTCAAAACATCAAATGGTGACGCAAGATTGATTTTTATTGCTCCCGGCCTTATCGGATACCGACGTCTTATGATAAACCGGAACAGTGGTGAGGTTGATTTTGTACTTATTGACAAAGCAGAGGGCGAATCCAGCGGATTTGGAACAGGCGAATATTCACGATTCTGCTACTATCTGCAGATATTGTTGACCTACCGTAGTTTTTCCGGAGTTGCTCTGTCGGGATTTTACGCATTTTTATTCAATGTCAAGGAGATGTGGGATGTGATTGTCAGAGAAATCCTGCAGATCAAAGAGAAAATTTTGATGGTTGTAGTTCGTATTGGCTCATTTTTGTTCGCCAGTATTTTTTCTTTATCGAGAATTTGGCATATTTTGCTGCTTCCATTTGCACTGACTCTGTTTGCAAGACTTACACTGGTACAGTTTTTACCCAATGCTGATAACGCTGATAAGGAGAATGAAAGTTGGGTTATAATTAGTACGCTTGCTGTTGTAGCCGTTTTGTTGGCGGTGATAGGGTTAAAATGGCTGCTTGGTGAAAGGTTGCACAAAAATTTTAAAACGAAATTCCAAGAAGTGCTTGACGCTATGAACGAGAAGTCAACGTTGCTGGTTACGGCAAAAGAATGTATCGAGGGGGTGGGCGTTGATGAATTCTATATAAGGTGTCCTGTTCCATACTTCGCATTGTCGCTGCCGCAAAACGATGACAATATTGTGCTTGCGTGTGAGGGAAACGAAGCCTCAAGTGAAAAATTTCCTTGTAAAAATCAAGGCCTTTTCGCGACCCCCCAAAATATATATGGTATCTGTAAGTTCAATACAACACTGGCGAGACAGAATAAATCCAAGTTTACTCCAATTGAAAATCCGAGCCGCCGTAATGACGGTCGTGAGGCGGTGCTCGATGAGCTGAATTGGACTGCGCCGCTTTTGCTCCAGGAAATAACTTATAACTGTTGGAGGAACTACCGTTGCACGGAGGCCGAGAAAATCAAGGAATACAAAGGGCCTCTTGTCGATATTAAAAAACCTCTTAAAGAAAATCTGCTTTTTAACTTGTGTATGCATATTATCGTCTATACGGCGGATGGTTTTGTAGTCCAGACACAAAAATCCATGACTATGGACAACGAAAGAGGGCGTTTTTCGTTCTCGATAGAGGAGCAACTGGATCAGCATGATTTCGAACGGCCTAACAGTAGTGAAGCCAAATCATGCAGCATGTGGCTTGAACGCGCGCTACGTGAAGAATTAGCCATCGGGCAGGATGACTATTCGTTGAAAGATGCAAAAGTTTTTTCCATATTTCAAGAGCATTTTACGACGTATGGCTACGATAAGCCACTCCCGAATTTGGCTGTTTGCGTTTACGTCAAGACGAAAATTTCCAGTAAGGCGCTGGCGCATAGAATGTCCATAGGATTGGCGACAGACCGTGAAGTTGTTTCGCTGGCATTTCAGCGACCATTCCGTTTGCTATGTGAGCTCAGAAGTGCGATCAGGAGCAATTCAGCTCTGAGCGGTGCGAGATTCCGATGGCACCCAACCTCGGGGATAAGGATATTGCATTTCCTTTGTTACCACTATGGCTCATTTGTGGTTTTCCAGTATCTGCGTTCTGCAAAGAAAAAGCAGACTCAATAGTGTGGCACAATTCCGATTTATGCGCGCATATCCACGCATAAATCGGAATTGAAATCGAAAGAACCAGCTATCTCGTCAGCCCGGGAGTTGTCGCAGCAAATCCCGGCAATTCAGGATTTTTTCCAGCAGATCCTGGGCGTTGTAGGCGTAGTGATTGCTGGCTTCGAAGCCGATGCGGGAATCTTCGCTTTGGACCTTGAGCAAACGCTGCGCGAGTTCGATTTCCTCTTCGAGCAGCGGCCGGGTTGCGGCGAATTTACCGGCGTTGCGGCGGCGGATGAACGCGATCTGGCAATAGCTGCTGCGCAAGTGGCAGTAGCAGGCCTCCGCGAGATTCCACAGGTCGGTTTTTCCCGGAGACGCGGGAAGGGCGCGCAGCTGTTCCAGATAGGTTTCCCACATTTCGGTCATATTGGCGAATGCGGTTTCCAGAATTTCTTCCGGGTAATGGTCGCCGCACCAGGTTGGCACGTCGTCATAAGGAAATCCCACCATGGTGGCGGCGTAACCGGTCGGATTCCGGTACAGCAGATTGGCGCTGCCGAAATTGGTCGGACCGGTATAAATCAGGCTGCATTCATGGAATGGGAACTGACGGAACGCGTCGCTGAAGCCCTGCGTGATCCGCAGTACTTCATCCACTTGTCCGCCGGAAAAGCGCGCCTCGGCCCATTCCCGCACGGTTCGGGTCACCAGTTCGAGATTGCCGCCCGGGAAGCCGCCGAGCGTCCACGACATCAGAAAATCGTCGACGCCGTGTTGACGGATGTTTTCGACATGCTGCCGCACCAACTGCGGAACCGGCAGACAGGGGACCGCGGAAATCTCCCAGGTAGTGTTGAGCTGGACCTTGGCGATGGCGGTATGGCCGTGCTTTTGCGCCAGTTGCCATTGCCGGATCGCCACCGGTCCCGGACCGACCTTCGAAATCGAATAATCGTTGACTTGGCCGGAGATGCCGAGACATTCGGTCGGCAGCGAGTTTTCGCTGACGCACATGATTTTCACCGGCGCGGGAAGGGTTTCCAAAACCTCTTCGTCCCAGGCCGGATTCCAGCCCCAGCTCCAGGCGATCAGATTCTGACCGGTCCCGGCGTCGCGGATGCCGTCGTAAATCGCATTCAGCACCAACGACACGTTTTCCGCCGGCGTATGGTCGGCGCAACGGGGACATGCATGTACTTCCTGCGCCGAACGCGAATAACAATGGGTCAGGTTTTCACTCATCGAAATGGTGAAGAATCCGCCCAGGCCGGGAACGGCGCGGCTCAACTGCCCGACCGCGCGGCGCAGCGCCTGCAGCATTTCCGGAACCTGCGGGCAGAATGCCACCAAGTCGTCTTTGCGGTCCGCGGCTCCGGCCCATTCCGGGTGGGCGGCGAATCCGGCTTTCGGCAATGCCCGCGGTTCGTTCAAATAGAGATATACCTTGATTCCATGACGGGCGGCGCGCTCGACCAGGCGGCGCAGTCCCTGCTGGCGCAACTCCCACTTGTCCGACAATTCCGGGACGCCCAGCCACGGCACCAGGGTGTACAGAATTCCCTGGAGCCATACCGCGTTGACGCCGCTTTTGGCGTAGTCAGCCAGCAGCGCTTCGGGAAACGGATCGGCCTTCTCGTCCAGCAGGGGATCGCCGTACAGCGCCGAATAGGAATAGATCATCCGCAACTTATCCGGCGACTGCTCCGCGGTACGGACACTCTGCCCGTAACGGGCCAGAAAGCCGAACGGCACGTCCGCCGGATGGGCGGCAAACCGAAGGTCATCCGCCAGCGCGGCCTTGATTTCCGCGCACCGGGCCGTCTCGGCCGGAGTGGGACTGTGATAGTAAACCGGTTCCACTTGCGGCTTCAACTGGCCGAACTTGATCCACAGAAAGTCGTCTTCGCGCAGCGTGAACGCCATGTGCTCCGGCGTCCAATCCAGCAGCTGCAGCATCTGCTCGTAATTCAGCAGGTGCCAGTTGCGGCGCACGATGGTCAGATAGCCGCGCTCCTGCCAGGTTTCCGGCTGCCGGGCGTCCGGCTCCAGCCCCATCAGCGCGGCCGCTTCCATCACCTGTGCCGGAGTGGCGCGCAGGACCTCCGCGAGACGCGGAACCTTCACCAGATTCCAGTTGCGCCAGATGACGGCGAAATACGGAGCGGGAAAATGCGGAAATTGCAGCGCCTGCGGCGCGCTTCCGACCGGCAGATCCGAAATTTTCATGATGTTTACAGTCTTTCTATGCTGGTGAATACAGTAACGCGCAACACGGTCCCCGGCTGCAGCGCCGCCGGCACCGCCGCCGCCGCTTCGAGCTCCATGAAGCCGGAGGGATCGCTGTAAATGCTGTAACAGACCCCGTCGGCCACCGGAGGTGTATCCGGCGCGGCGTCGGCGATGTCAATATACTCCGTTCCGGTCTCCGCCGCAAGTGCCCAGCGCCGGATTTTCACCCCTTTGGCCGGAAGATCCATCGCGATCCACGCCACCGAGGCGGGGAGGGCGATCTGGTAACGCTGCTCCGGCGTGGCGACGGATTCGATGCGTTCCGGTGTCCGCGTCCGGAAGCGGGCGCCGGAGTCGTACAATTCCCGGATGGCCGCTTCCGGGCACGGCGGGAAATAGGTGACCGTACCGGGGACGGTATCGAATTGGCTCAGCGTCCACGGGGCCAGCAGGAATTCGCCGGACTGCAGTGTCCGGGCGCCGATGTACTCGATCTCTTCGGCGACCCGGATGCGACCGTGCTCCGGCTCTACGGTGACGTCGCGCCGGAACAGGGTCGGAATGCCGAGCCCCTGCGCGTTGATCAATTCGACTTCGGCTTCGATCACCGCATGATTTTCCGAACTTTCCACGACCTCGAAGCGGGCCCGGGTCAACCCCGGCGGCACCCGCCACTGGCCGGTGGCATACTGGTAGCCCATGGTGGTGCCTTCCGGCGCCGCCCACAAGCCGTCGCCGCCGGGGTTGCGGTAGCCGCGGCGGTCGCTGTAGCCGCGAATCGCGTCCGGGTTGACCCGGCTTATCACTTCGCGGTCATGAATCAGGTACAGACGCCCTTCCAGGTCGAGTCCGGCGACGACGCCGAACGCGGGCGAACCGATGAGAACCGCACGCTTGGAAGCGTCGGCAAACAGCTGCAACAGTTGATCAATATTCACTTGCCACCTCCGCGGCGGTTTTAAACGCGGCGCCGCGTCGGGCGAGCGCAGCCAGTAATTTGCTCAATTCCGAAACCGCGACGGCGCCGCAGTTTTTGGTGATGAACGGCTTCGGGGTCACATCCGCTTCGCCGAAGTCGAGCGCGCCCTGTGGCATTTCGTAGAACTCCCACGGATGCAGGTAAAAACACAGCACCGGGCGCACATTGCGCGCTTCGACATAGCGGATGAAGCCGTCGATTTTCGCCAGCAGCGCTTCCGCTCCGGCGGTCCGGAACAGCGGCCACTGGTCGCGGTCACGCTGCCACGGATCGCTGCTCTCCATTTCCAGATCGCAGAAATTCGGTATTTCGACCAGCTTCATATCGCCGGGCCGGGTCCAGTCGGTGCGCGACGGATGGTACGGCTGAATCATGGTGCGGTAGAAAAACAGCGGCAGCGATGCGTCGGCGAGGTAGCCGAGATCCTCCAGCACATTGACCACTTTGGTGCTGCCCCACAGGCGGGGGCAGCGGAAGCTGACCGGCGCCACGCCGGCGACCTCCCGGACGATCCGGGTGGCCTCGCGGATGCGGCCCTCGACTTCGAAGTCGCACACCGGCCAATTGTTCGGCAGCGGGAACAACGGATCGCCGAGGGTTTCGTGCACCAGCGAATGACAGCCGGTTTCATGACCGGCGGCTTTGACCTGACTTACGGTGGCGGGGTTGTTCTGTGCCGCGTGCGCGGTCCAGAAGAAGGTGGCCTTCGCTCCGGCCTGTGCCAGCGATTCCAGCAGGCGCGGCGTCCCGAATTGGACACCTTCGTAACGATCGGTATAGCTGCCGATATCCGTTTCCATGTCGATACCGAAGACAGCGTCAAAGCGCGTGGTCATGTTCATAACTCCCGAACGGTGGTCAAATATTCAGATTGCAGTGCAGCGCGTCCATTTTCGGGCTCAGCGCTTCGGCACCCTTGTCGGTGATGACGTAGCCGGTTTCGATCCGCGAGCCGTGGAATTCCGGATGGCCGAAGAAGCTGACGTCGACGCAGACCGTCATTCCCGGCGTCAACACGTCGGTGGAGTTCGGGCCGAAGAACGGCGATTCGGCTTCATGCAACCCGATGGTATGGACGAACGGGCACACCAGGTACTTGGCGAAGCCGAGCTTGTCGAAGTAGGCGCGGGCCGGAGCGTCGATTTCACGTCCGACTTTGCCCGGCACCAGCATCTGCTTGGTGAGGACGAAGGCTTCGCGCAGATATTTGATGCATTCCTTCTGGCGCGCGGTGAATTCGCCGGAAACCGGCAGGAAGTCGCCGATGACGCCGGCATAGCCGTTGACCTTCGGCGCGAGACCGATCATCACGGTTTCGCCGGCGACCATCTTCTTGCTGCTGGCGGTCGGGACCACCGCGTTCGAGCGCGTGCCGGAGCCGACGATGGCGGAGAAGCCGAAACCGCTGGCACCGCGGCTGCGCGCCGCGTATTCGCCGGCGGCGGCGACTTCGATTTCCGAAACGCCGACCGCGACCTTGGCCTTCATCGCGTCGTAGGCGGCGTCGGCCAGCGCGAAACCGGCGCGGACCTGCTCGATTTCCCACGGCGACTTCTGGAAGCGGAGCCGGACGTATTCATCGGTGATGTCGGCGACTTCGACACCGGCGAAGCCTTCGATGATGCCGCGATAGCAGCCCGCGGGCATACGGTCGGCGCCGACGATACCGATGCGGTGAATGGTACCGATGTTCTTTTTCAGTTCGGCGAAAAGCTTCGGGAAGTCGATGATGGTCGCCGCCGGGTATTCTTCATCGGGAACCATGAACACCGGGAAGTTCCGGGTTTCGGTGATCGCGGAATCCAGTTTGGCGAAGGGCTCGCTCTCGGGTCCGCCCAGCAGCATCGGTTCGCCGCGGCGCGGCACCAGCACGGCGCCGGATTCGAACTGCGGGCACCAGCCGGTCAGGTACCAGCCGTTGCCGATGTTGAATTCATCGTAATACACCAGTGCCAGATCCAGATTCAGACGTTCCAGAATCGCTCTGACGTTGCTCAAACGCGCTTCGCTTTCCGACTTGATCAGGTAACCCATGATACTTCTCCTTACGCTTGTGATTACTGAATAACAGGAAAATGTTAAAAATAACATTCCAAGTATAATTATAGCCGGATTCGGGCAAAATGCAATAGCCGGAAATGAAAAAAATGATAAAAATAACATTTTATCATTTTTCGGCGACAAAAAAGAGGCGGATGGGGTCATCCGCCTCGAAAAAGGAGCACCTGGAATCAATCGGTCGGGGGCAGGGCGTCGTCGAGCGCCTGTTGCAGTCGCCGGACCTCCGCCAGCTCCGGCGCGGTGAGAATTTCGGAGTTGAAGAACAGGGTGTCCCGTTCCTTTTCGCGTTCGATTCGCCATTGCAGCAGGGGACCGATGGTTATGCCGACACACAGCAGGAAAAACGCCAGTGCGGGGATCAGATTGAGCAGTCGGTTGCCGAAGTGCAGCAGCGATACCGTTCCGGTGCGCCGGCAGTAACGCCGCAGTTGACGCCGGTAAACGAGCAGGAACCACAGCGGCAGAATGACCACCGGCAGCAGATAGTCACAGAAAAACAGCGTTCCTCCTTTCCAGCCGAACCTAATGAGGAAATCCCGGTTGCCGAGCCAGCCGGACTGGGTCCAGATCCAATAGACGCCGAGTGGAAGCAATACGCCCCAGAGCAGTATTTGGCGATAATGGCGCCAATCCATCAGCAGCAGTGCCGGAGTCCGGTGTTTCACCGCGTACCGAATCAGCGCGGTCAGGCCCATCAGGATCAGAATACCGAACCAGAGGGTGTACATCTGCGCCAGACACATGGTATCGCGCAGCCAATAGGTGATATTGCGGTCGGGAGCGTAGGCCGCGTCCGGGACCGATTGCTTGGACCAATGCGGAACGGAGCGGACGAGGAACATTCCGCTCCGCTCCCAGATCGGCATCATGGCGGGATATTTGATTTTCCACTCGTTGTCGCCGAGCCGGGCGATGGCTTCGGCCTCCGCCATGCGGCGTTCGTCGCCCCGCGTTTCGGCCGCGTTGTACTGAAGTTCGGCGATATTGCATAGCGCCCGAAGCTCGTCCACGTCGTCGCCGGCGCGGTTCCACTGGCGCAGCAGGGTTTTCCAGGCGTCGTACCAGAAGGCGGCCTCGTCCGGATTGCCGTTTTCCGTTTCCAACTCCGCCGCCAACACCGCCATCGCGCCGAAGGTGGGCAGAATATAGGCATACGAGCACGGAAGTTTCATCGTGATGCGCTCGCTCTCGATCCGGCCGCAGACGTCGTCGGCGAAATCGGCGGCGGCGAAGAAGCGCTGCCGGTGTTCCCGGATGTAACTGCGAAAGTAAGGTTTTTCCAATGCCGTCCGGAACTTGCCCATCGCCTGCCGGAACGATTCCTCGTCGGTAATCCGCAGAATCTTGCCGTCCAACCGCGTGGCATTTTTCAGCCATACGGCGCCGGCCAGATACGGATACAACGCGTTGTCCGGTTCCGCCTCTTCGCCGATGGCGATTTGCCGGAGCAGCATATTCCGATTGGCCCGGTCGATCGTTCGCGGTGCTTCAAGTTGCCGCCGGCAGAGGGCGTTGAGATAAAAGGCGAGAAGCTCCGGCGCCTGGGATTGTTCCCACGCCGCCCGCAGTTTTTCCATATGCTCCTGCCGATAGCGCCCCGGCATGGCAAAGCCTGCCGCGCCGTCATAAATCAATTGCTGCTCCGGCGTACGTTCCGGCTGCGGCAGGTAGTCCCGAAAGGCTTGACAGAGCCAATTCGAGGAGGAAGTGGATGTAGTGCCCCGCCAAAGCTGCAGCGCCGCCAGGTGACGGATGTCGAGGCCGAAGTACAGCGCCGCCAGCAACGCCGGGAAGGTCAGCCACTTGATCCAGAAGCGGATCCGGGCGCGGCGGCTGAACCGGCGCCGGTTGGCCAGCCACAGCGATTGCGACAACTCCTCCGGAGCGCCGAAGTGTCGTTCCGCCTCCCGCAGGTCGCCGTGGTACTCCTCCGCCGCGTCTTCCAGGTGGCCGGCGAGTTCGTGCTCCACCTCCAGACGCAGCTCCGGGTCGTCCGCCAGCGACGCGGTGCACGCCTGCAGGAATGATGTGTCCTGATCCATCGCAAACCTCCCTCACGCCTGCGCCAGCAGCAGATTCAACGCCTGGATGAAGCTCTTCAATTCGCCGGTGCGCTCCGTCACCGCCTGCCGTCCGGCCTGGGTGAGGGTATAATACTTGCGCGGCTTGCTCTCCTTCGCCACCTGCCACTCGCCGGCGATCAGCCCGTCGCCCTCCAAACGGTGCAGACACGGATAGAGCGCTCCCTCTTTCCAGTCGAAGAAGCCATGGCTGCGCTCCCGGGCGGTCTGGATCAATTCATAGCCGTACATCGGCCGCTCCGTCAACAGTTGCAGGATCAAAGTCTCGGTCGTCCCCTTCAGCAGTTCCGATTTGCCCATGATATGCCTCCATATGGTGGTTGTTATATTACATTATACATCGCAATGTGATGTATGTCAAGTTATGATGCATTGAATTTGCCGGAATCTGTCATTTTTTTGCCGGAATCTGTCTTTTTGCGGAACGGTATTTGCGTGGAGACAACAGAGGGGGTATAGTAAAGAAGATTTTCAGGCGATAACGGTGAATCCCGTGCAAACCGGGAGCTGTCGCGCAACCGTAAATGCCATAGCGGCATGAGTCGGAGCCCGTACCTGAAAACGTCATTCATGCATTGATGCGCGAAACATCGAGGTTGCCGATGAAACCGATTGCGGTTCACACTCCGAAGGCCGGGATAGTATTCCGGTGCCGTCATTTCACTCTCATAGAACTCCTGGTCGTGATCGCGATCATCGCCGTCCTTGCCAGTATGCTGTTGCCGGCGTTGAGCCGCTCCCGGCAGTCGGCGCAGGCGATCAAGTGCGTCAACAATCTGAAGCAGCTGGCGCTGGCGGAAATCCTCTATGCCGGGGATGCCGACGATTTCTTCATGCCCCAGACCTACGATTGGAGCCGCTACTGGTGGGGCAATCAGGTCAACGCCACCAAATGGAACTTTCTGGAAGGCTACATCGGACCGTATCTCGCGCAGGACAATGGCGACGGGGTGTTCGATTGCCCGGCGATGCCGCCGGGGAGTTACGATTCGTTGTCCTCCGGGCTGCCGTTCCGCACCACCGTATACGGCTACAACGGGGTGGGGCTGTGCTCGCCCGCGGACGGCACCGGCAGCGGCGCTTCGCCGTGGCAGCAGCAGGGGAGCTTGAACAAGCCGTCGTCGGTTTATGTGTTTGCCGACACCGCGCAGCTGATTTTCGGCCGGGACAGGATCAACAGCACCTGCAGTCTGGACGGGCCGCTGTATCCGGCGTGGGGCGCCCCCGGCTTCGATGACAACAAAGCCTATTCCACCATGCATTTCCGGCATAACCGCAAGGCCAACGTCGCCTGGGCTGACGGCCACGCGGGCAGCGTCCAGGTCGAATACGAAGCAGTGGCCGCGCCGCTCGGCCCGATCGGCTATGCCGGAAGTGATGACTGCTTTATTCCGTTTGAATATTGACGCTTTCGATGCTATAGTAATGCTTCAATTTCGAGGAAGGATCCTATCTCTATGAAGCATTGGCGGCGTGACGGCGGCAAGACATTTCCGGTCCGGTTGCGGATTTTGTTCGGATTGATTGTGCTTGCGGTGCTGTTGGCGGTCTATGCCATCTGCATCGAGCCCGAGCGGCTGGATATCCGGCGCCAGACCATAGAACTGCGGCAGTGGCCGCCGGAGCTGGCCGGCTTCACCATCGCGGTGGTGAGCGATCTTCATGTCCTCAATACCTCCGCCGCCGAGGCGCGGCTCCGCCGCGTCGTCGCCGAAACCAATGCACTGAAGCCGGATCTGATCGTACTCCTGGGGGACTACATCGGACCGCGCTACGGCGGTTCTCTGAATGCCACTCCGGCGACGATCGCGGGGATTGTATCCGGGTTGAAAGCACGCTATGGCGTATTCAGCGTTCTGGGCAACCATGACTGGTGGGGGGACGGCGAAGCGATGGCGGCGGCTTTGGAGGAGCGTGGCATTCCGGTGCTGGAAAACGCCGTGGCGACGCTGGATATCGACGGCGTCCGGGTGAATCTGCTCGGGCTTCCCGACCAGGAAACCCGCAGCGAAGTCCTGGGGCAAGGCGATCGCATCGAAACAGATTGTATCGGTGCGATACTGGCGCAGGGAGTGGTAAAGCCGGACAATGACGCGCCGACCATCGTACTGTCGCACGCCCCGGATTTTTTCGCCGATCTGGCGTTGCCCTATGAATTGACGCTGTCGGGACATACCCATGGGGGACAGGTGTACATCCCGTTTATCGGCCGTCCGGTGGTGCCGTCGAAATACTCCGACCGCTATGCGATCGGATTGATCGAGGAGGACGGGCGGCAGTTGTTTGTGACCGCCGGGGTGGGCACTTCGATATTGCGCATCCGCTTTCTCTGTCCGCCCGAAATCGCGCTGCTCACTCTGGAGCCGGCTCCTGCGGATGCAGCCGGTCGGTGAGCACTTCGACCGCCAAGTCGAGCTGCGGGTCCGGTATGCGCTCCGGGCCGCCTTCCCACGGCGTGTTCGGATCCAGCATCAGTTGATCGGCCAATCGGCTGTCCTCGTCACTGGAAAGCACCAGTTCCACATCCGGCGGAATACCGACGCCGTGGATTTGCCGATGGGAAGGCGTGAAATACTGCGCGATGGAAAAACGCACCGCGCCGCCGTTGGGAAGCGGGAAAATCCGCTGCACCGTGCCTTTGCCGAAGGTGGTTTCGCCGACCAGAATGGCGCGCTCCAGGTCGTGCATCGACCCGGCGACGATTTCCGCCGCGCTGGCGCTGAAACAATTGGTCAGGATAACCACCGGTCCGGCGAAGAAAGTGGATTTGGAGCGGGTATGGTATTTTTCGAGTACGTCGGGGGTGCGGCCTTCGACTGAAACCACCAGTTCGCCCGGTTCGATGAAGCGGCTGCAAACTTCGACCGCGGCATCGAGCATACCGCCGGGATTGTTGCGCAAATCGAGAATCAATCCGGCGCATCCGGCGTTTTTCTGCAGGGTGTGCAATGCGAGATCCAGCTCCAGTCCGGTCATTTCGGTGAAACTTTCGATCTGGATATAGCCGATGTCACCGGTCAGCATCCGGGTACCGTGTTCCGGTACGGAGCTGCGGTGAAACTGGCGGCGCTCCAGTTGGTAGCTGGCCGGATTGTCATAATCGTTGTTCCGGTAGACCTCCACGGTGACCTCGGTACCGGCTTCGCCGCGCATCAACTTCATGCACTCGTCGATGTTCAATTCCGCGGTATTGGTGCCGTCGATGGTGAAAATTTCATCTCCCGCCCGGATTCCCGCTTCAAAGGCGGGCGTGTCCGGCAGCGCGGCGATGACCCGGATGAATTCATTGGCGGCCTTGGCCACCACCACGCCGATGCCGATCTGTTCGCCCGAGAGTTCGCGCATGGTCATCGCGAACTCCTCCGGCGTGTCATAGGTGCTGTAATGGTCGAGCTGTCCGAGCATTCCTTTCAGCGCGCCGGCGGTCAGGGCGTCATAGCCGACCGCGTCCGCGTCGAGGTACTGTTCGCGCAGCAATTCCTGAACGGCGGCGTAAACCGCCAGCTGTTCATACGGGTCGCCGTTATTGATCGCCGTTGCCGCCGGCTTCATCACCGGAGTACAGGAACTCCACAACAACAATACGCCGACACCGATGCCGACGCCGCTCCACTTTCGCAACTTCATATGCTTCTCCCTCTTCAGGCAGTTGATTTTCGATATGGGAAAAAATCCTCCGGGTAAGGGGCGGCGACGGTGATTTTCCTGCCGTCGTCCGGATGCCGGAAACGCAGTTGCGCCGCATGCAGCGCCTGGCGCGGCAGCCGCAACCGCAACCGGTCCGGCTCCGTCAAGCTCCCGGAACGGATTTTCAAAAACAACCGGTCGTCGATGCCGTATAACTTGTCGCCGACCACCGGAAAACCCAGCGAATACAAGGTCGCCCGGATCTGATGCATGCGCCCGGTGACGGGGCGGGCTTCCACCAGCGTCATATCCTCCCGGTATTCCAACGGCAATAGATCCGTGACCGCAGAGAGCCCGGTTTCGCCGCCGGGGACGAAGCGCTGTTTTTTGCGCACCGGTCCTGTCGTGTCCGGCACCAGGGTGCCGGCGGCGTGCAACGGAGCGGCGAAATGCCCCTCCACCCACACCAGATAACTCTTTTCCATCCCCCCGAGCTGCCGTGACAGCCGGGCGCAGGCCGGGGAATTCCGCGCCAGCAACACCACCCCCGAGGTTTCCCGGTCCAGACGGTTCACCGGGAAAATATCCGTATAGCGCTCTTTCAGCAAATGCCATAACGTATGGCGGAAAAACGGTCCCGCCGGATGCGTCGGCAGATTGCCCGGCTTATCGACGGCGACAACCGCCGCGTCTTCGTACAAAACCTGATAGTTCCGGTCCACCGGAGGCTCCGGAAGATTTCCGGGGCGCCACTCGATCGCGCACGCCGGCGATACGATTTCGCCGCCGGAAGCCGTGACGCCGTCCACGGAAACTTCGCCTCGGTCGAGGCGCTCCTGCCATTCCGGTTCCGTATGATAACGAAAACGCCCGGACAAAAAGGCCAGCACGCTTTGTCCGGCTTCCGTCGGACGGGGGCGGCTGGTCATGATCCGGGTGTCGAAGTCAGTCATTCATCAGTCCAGCGGCCACGTGTACAACATCGCGATTTCATCGCAATTATCCTGCTTCGGGCAGTTGTTGCAGTCGCACCAGATCTTTTCCGGGAACAGTTCGCGGCCGACCTTGACAAAACCGAGCCGTTCAAAGAAGCCCGGAACGTAGGTCAACGCAAACAACCGGAACTCGTCCGGATAGTTTTGGCGCAATGTTGCCATGGCCAGCTCCACCATCCGGCGCCCCGCGCCCCGGCTCTGATACTCCGGCTCGATGGCGAGCGAACGCACTTCGAACAAACGGGCGCCGAAGTCGCGCACCGCCATGCAGCCGATCAGGCGTTCGCCCTCGGCGGCGACGAGAAAGTTGTCCAAATAGTGCCGGATGTCGTCTTCGGTACGGGCCAGCACGACCCGCTTGGCGGCATAAAAATTCAACAGCTTGGCAATCGCGGGGACATCGGCCGCGACGGCTTTGCGAACTGTGATTTCAGAATTCAATTTGCTGTTTCCTCTGCTGCGTTTTCCGCTTCGGGCGCCACCGCGGCGCCCCAGGCGTTTTCTGTCTTTTCCTGCACTTCACCCATGGCCCGGAACTTCTGATAACGCTGTTCTTTGAGCTCCTCGCCGGAAAGTGTGGTCAGGACGTCGAGCTCTTCGGTCAAAGCCGCATCCAGAAGCGCGGCGGCGCCGTCGAAATCGCGATGGGCGCCGCCTAGCGGCTCCGGCACGATCCGGTCGGCGATCTTCAGGTTCACCAGGTCGGTGGCGGTCAATTTCAAGGCCTCCGCCGCCTGCGGGGCGAATTTGCGGTCCTTCCACAGAATGGCCGCGCACCCCTCGGGGGTGATGACCGAATAATAGGCGTTTTCCAGAATCAGGATCCGGTTGCCGACACCGATACCGATGGCGCCGCCGGAACCGCCTTCGCCGATGACCACGGCGATGACCGGCACCTTCAGGCCGAACATGTCGCGCAGATTGACCGCGATGGCCTCGCCGATATGGCGCTCTTCGCTGGCCAGCCCCGGGAAGGCGCCGGGGGTATCGATGAACGTGATGACCGGCATCGACATTTTGCTCGCCAATTCCATCAGACGCATCGCTTTGCGGTAGCCCTCCGGATGCGGCCAGCCGAAGTTGCGGAACATATTCGACTTCATATCCCGCCCCTTCTGGGTTCCCAGCACCATCACCGGACGGCCGTGGAACTTGGCCGGGCCGCCGACGATGGCCTTGTCATCGCTGTAACGCCGGTCGCCGTGCAGCTCCATGAAATCAGTGAAAAGCCGGTTGATGTAATCCAGGGTATAGGGCCGTTCCGGATGACGCGCCAACTGGACGCGCTGCCACGGAGTCAATCCGGCGTAAATCGTGCGGATGGTTTCGGTCAGCTTCTGGTTCAACGATTCCACTTCGCTGGATACGTCGACCTTGCTGTTTTTGCCGAATTCGACCATCTCCGCCATTTTTTGGCGCAATTCCACGATCGGTTTTTCGAAGTCCAGGATAAATTCCGGCATAAATGTTTGATCCTCGGTTATGTTGGGATTTTAATGAATCATTTCTTGATGGTGACCGGTGTCCGCAGCGGCACCAGGTTGCACAACTCTTCGGCATCGCTGTTGCGCAGACGGATGCAGCCGTTGCTCACGGCCTGACTGACGCTCTTTTCGTCCCAGGTGCCGTGAATGCCGATACCGGAAACCGACGGTGTCGTGCCGGTGGCTTCCAGCGTCATCCAGCGCGTACCCAGCACGTTGGCCGGATCGCCGTAGGGAATTTCCCGGCCGTCGGCGGTATACCAGGTCGGGTTGTTGATCCGCGAAGCGATTTTAAAAGTGCCTTCCGGCGTCAGTGAAGATTTGCCGACGCCGATATCGTATACTTTGAACAATTTGTCGCCGTTGCGGAGCAACAGCAGCTGTTCGCCCGTCAGAATTTCGATCGACCACTTTGCCGGATAGATATGCAGGGTGAAACCGAGCTTGATGTTGGTGTCGTCCAAACGCATGTTGTTGGACAGTTGAATCGCTTCCCGGGTGGTGCCGTTGGCGGCGGCGAGCTTGTCCAGCGTATCGCCGCTGACGATCTTGTGCGCGACTTTCAGCTTCGGCGCGCGGGCCGGGGTCAGGGCCAGCGCCGTGTTGGCCTTGCCGAGAATGTCGGCGACGGGGCGCCACAGCGGACTATTTTGGGTGCATTCGGGGCGCGCCAGCGCCTTCTCGCACAGTTCGACCGCCTGCACGTAGTCGCGGTTGGCCAGCGCGGTTCCGGCGTTGACGAACAGCTTCTGCAGCTCCGAATCGGCCTTCGGCACCGCGCCGCCTTTGCCGTCGATGATGTCTTCGGGGTGCGTGGTCAAATCGATTTGGCCGGTGGATAATTCCGGCAGATCGCTCTCCGGATGCTCCGCGACCGGGGTTTCCAGTTCGGGTTCCGGCTTCGGTTCCACAAGAACGGGCTCCGCAACTTCCGGCGGCACCGGCTTTACCTCCTCCGGCTCTTCGATTGCCGGCGGCAGGACGAAAGCCTCTTCTGCCGGAAGCGGGGAGGGGGCCGGTTGTTCGGTCGGTTGCGCCTGGCGCGGCGTGCTCCAGTATTTCAATGCGTAAATCGCTCCGGCGGCGACGCCTGCCACGATGATCAGCGTGACGATTTTGCGCATGACATCCTGGTAGCGGCCGGGGGCGGGCGGCCGCGGGGTGTTCGGGTCCAGATCGAAATTGAATTTACTCATAGTTTTATTCCTTCCCACTGACTGAAAAAACTAAAAACCTCATAATATACATGCGAAGTATCTTTTTGCCAATTTTCGGCCCGGTTTCCCCGTGAAAAAAATCAAATTACCACTTCACCGTGCCGGAGGCGCCGAAACGGTGGCAATCCAGCAAAAACGCCATTGCCTCCTCCGCCGTATCGACCAGATGATACAGGTCGATATCCTCCGGCGAGATGGTGGATTCCGCCAGCAGGGTCTCCCGGATGACCTGAAGCTGCGGCTCCCAGAATTTGCGGGACACCAGGATCAGCGGCACCCGGTTGATCTTTTCCGTCTGCAAGAGCGTCATCGATTCGAAAAATTCGTCCAGGGTCCCGAAGCCGCCCGGAAACACCACCACGCCGAGCGAATACTTGAGAAAACAGACTTTGCGGACGAAGAAGTAACGGAAAACCAGACTGGTGGTCTGGTATTGATTCGGTTTCTGTTCATGCGGCAGCTCGATATTCAATCCCACCGAACGGCCGCCGGCCTCGAAACAGCCTTTGTTGGCCGCCTCCATGATGCCGCCGCCGCCGCCGGAAAGCACGCCGTAGCCGTTTTTCGCCAGCAGTTTCCCCAGCTTTTCCGCCTCCTGGTAGTAGGCCGACTCCGGTTTGAAACGCGCCGACCCGAATACCGAAACCAACGCCCCCTGGCTCGCCATGGTTTCAAAGCCGTCGACGAATTCGGCCATAATCCGGAATACCCGCCACGCATCGTTCGGCTCCGATTCCAGTTGCGATACAAAACATTTCTTGCTGGGATGCATCGTTTCCGTCATGGTTTTCCTTTCCTTCTCGAAATTACCGGGGTGAATTTTTTATTGTTTTTTGCTTTACCAGGCTTCCAGGCGGACGGCGAGGCGCCCGGGATAGGTCTGGCCGGTGCTGTCGGCGGTGCCTTTGCCGCGCAGATAGACGCCATAGGTGAGGCTGTCGCCGAAGCAGACCAGGCGCTGGCCGTCGCGGCAGCGCGGACAGATCAGGTTGAATGCCGCCGCGGCAACGGCGTCGGCTCCGGCGGCGGTCCAGTGCATGCCGTCGCGGCGTCCGGAATTGGCCGGGTTCATCACCAGGCTGTCGGCGGATTCGCCGACGGGGCGCGCGGAGATGACGGCACGGACATCCCAGAGCTCCAGCTCGAAATTGCCCGCCACCTCCCGGATGATCCCGTTGGCGGTGTCGATTTTTGCGGCCGGATCGGCCGCGCTCCATTCGTCGGAGGGGAATTGCTCCAGAAAAAACGGCATGTACAAGGGCGGCAGCGTCCCGAGGACGCACCAGGCGCCGATATTGCGGCAACGCTGAACCAGGGTTTCCAGATTATGCCGGAATTGCTCCGGCGGCACGGTGTGGCCGGGGTACAGCATATCGTTCAGGCCGGCGAGGAGCAGGACTCCGTCAGGCTGTTGAAAGGCTACATCCGCTTCGAACCGGTTCAATAATTCGGTCGTACCGTTGCCGGGCCAACCGGCGTTGAAAACATTGATCTGCATACAAAAACTCTCCTCCTCAAAACAATCGGAACCATTGGGGTAATATAGCCCTCATTCAGGCCGATGCAACGAAAAAAAATACTTTTTTGATGAATTTGTGTTGCAAAAAAGCGTTCCCGCGGTTACATTATGGATTTAACTTGACAGGGTAACAGGTAACAAGGCAAATGATAACAGCTTCCGATATTTCCATGCGTTTCGGGCAGCAGACGCTGTTCGAAAATGTTTCCGTCAAATTCCGGCCGGAGGCCCGCTACGGGCTGATCGGCGCCAACGGCTCCGGGAAATCCACATTCATGAAGATCCTTTCGGGGCAATTGCCGCCGACCACCGGGGAAATTTTCATCGACAAGGGGTGCCAGTTGGGATTCCTCCGGCAGGACCATTATCAGTACGAAGATGAAAAAATCCTCGATGCGGTGTGCATGGGCAACGAAGCATTGTGGAAGCTGCACCGGGAGCGTGAATACCTTTACAGTCAGGCGGAACTGACTCCCGAAGAGGAGGAGCGCGCCAACGATATCGAGGACCTTTACGGGCAGGCCGACGGCTACACCATGGAAGCCGATGCCGCGAAGCTGCTGGTGGGGCTCGGAATTCCGGAGGAGAAGCACCAGCAGCCGCTGTCGAGTCTGACCGGCGGCTTCAAGCTGCGTGTATTGCTGGCGCAGGTGTTGTTTTACAACCCGGACATTCTCCTGCTGGACGAACCCACCAACCACCTTGACATTGCCAGTATCGACTGGCTGTGCGGCTTTCTCGCCAATCACAAGGGTACGGTGATTGTCATTTCGCACAACCGTTATTTCTTGAATCAGGTCTGCACTCATATCGCCGACCTCGACTACCAGGAGATCCGCCTCTTTACCGGGAACTACGACGACTTCATGACCGCGAGCGCGATGGCGCTGGAGCTGCAGCGCAAGGAAAATCAGAAAAAAGAGACCCGGATCGCGGAGTTGAAGGAGTTCATCAACCGCTTCGGCGCCAATGCGTCGAAGGCGCGCCAGGCGACTTCGCGGCAGAAGGAACTGGACAAAATTCAGCTCCAGGAGATCAAGCCGAGTTCGCGGGTGTCGCCCTTTGTCCGCTTCAATCCGAAGAGCCGGCTCGGTGAAAAGGTGATCGAAGCCGAACGCATTTCCAAAGTGTACGACACGACCCTGTTCGAAAACTTCACTCTGTCGGTCTCCAATACCGACAAGATCGGTATCGTCGGCAGCAACGGCGCCGGAAAAACCACGCTGCTGCGCGCACTGATCAAGGCGATCCAGCCGTGCGACGGCGACGTCGTTCACGGGGAAACGCTGCAGTTGAGCTATTTCCCGCAGGATGCGTCGGACGTGCTCAATATGGAGGAGCGCGCGATCGACTGGCTGGCGCATTTCAGCCCGGAAACCGGACTCACGGAAATGGAGCTGCGCTCCTACATGGGCAAGATGCTCTTTTCCGGCGACGAGGTGTTCAAGCCGGTCAAGGTGCTTTCCGGAGGGGAAAAGGCACGCCTGATCATCGCCAAAATGATGCTGGAATCCGGCAACGTGCTGGTGCTCGACGAGCCGACCAACCACCTCGACCTCGAAGCCATCGAAGCGTTGAATTATGCGCTGACGCTTTACCCGAACACGGTGCTCTTCGTCAGCCACGACCGGGAATTCCTGAACTCGCTGGCGACGCGGATTCTGGATATTTCGGACGGAAAGATCGTCGATTTCCCGGGAACCATGCTCGAATACGAAGACTACAAGAAACAGCAACGACGGAAATAGCCGCGCCGGCGCGGCGCAGCGGGAGGCGGAACGATGAAAAAAATGTTCGGAGCCGCATGGATGATGGGCATCCTGGTATGGATGCTGGTCGGTTGTGCCGAGTGGCAGAATCTCGACGCGCCGGCGCCGCCGCCGCTGCCGCCGACCGAAGTGGAGCTGACCGGCAACGTGCTGCCGGACCGGGTGGAGCTGATGTGGCTGATCAAGGGGTGGCCGGAAAAAGTCGACGGCTTCCTGATCAAACGGCGGCATCGCGATGCTTTCGAGTGGCGGCAGTTGAGCCCGGTGCCGATCTATCCGGAGTTGAACCGTAATAAGAACTGGGCGATGCTCGGGTTGAATGACGAACAGATCAATGCGTGTCTGGTGCTGTGGGACGACAAAACTTCCGTCGCCAAACGCGACAGCCGGATGACGAACGAGCAGCTGCTGAAGCGGCTGCGGGTGTATGGCGTCTCGATCGGAGACCGGTTGGCCATGCGGGCGGACTACCGCAACGCGCTGCTGTTCAGCTTCGGCTACATCGACAACAACCCCGAACCGGATTGCGAATATGCGCTTTTCGGCGTGGATGCCAAGGGGCGGGAGTCACGGGAGCCGCTGGCGGTGTTCGACGGCGTCGAAAGGGACGAAACGCAGTACCGGGTCCGGGACTTCTCCGCCGAGGTCCGTTACGCCGCCGTGGTGCTGTGTTTCTCGTTTCCTGAGGCGGATTATGAGCGGCTCGATCTGGAGGGATTCCGGGTGTACCGCCGTACCCGCGCCGACGGCAACTGGGAGGTAATCCAGCACCAGTTGCCGGCTCCCGACCCGAAAAACGGCGTCTTTTACTTCGAAGTGCTCGGCTCCAACAACGCCAGGCACGATGCCGATTTCGCGGTTGCGGCTCTGGCGCCTTTCGAACTGGAAACCGGCCGGGTGGAATTGCACTGGCCGGGGACGAACTGATATTGTTTTATACCAATTTGCAATCATAAGGTTTGTAACTGCCTTGGTCTTGCGGGCAGAAATTCGGCTTGACTCGTTGCCGTTACCTCTGAAGAGCGGCAGCTCATCAAACCAAATTTCAGCTCCACAATACCGGCGGCAGTTACTAACCCTTAGATTGCGCATTGGTATTATCGGCCGCCTTCGAGAATTTCGCGGATTTTCGGCTCCCAGGCTCTGGCCATCAGGAAGAAGCCGTAATCGGTGGGGTGAACACCGTCGACGGTCATTTCTTCGTATTCATTTTCACCCCAGACATCGCCGCCGTAGAAATAATGAATATTTTGATCCCCCGCGTCGCGAAGCTGCTGCACGATGGCCTGCTGCTTGTGTGCCAGTTCGTGCCAGTAACTGGAGCGGTACTCTTCATCGTCGGACAAGCGGTCATAGGTTTCGAAGCTGTAAGGAGTACCGGATATGACCAGAATCGGTGTATCCGGGTGCTTTTCTCGCAGGATTTTCACGAAAACCGGCAACGTATTGAGAATGTCATAAGCGGAATTCGCTTCGTAGTCGAGAATGTACATCGCCGGATCCGCAATCTCCGCCAGCAGCTGCGCCAGCTCCGGTTCGCCGTTGCCGTTGCCGGAAAATCCGAAGTTCAATACCGGCCGGGCCAGTTTGCGGCTCAGAATGTTGCTGACGGCGCTTCCCGGCCGCGAGGCGCAGCCACCCTGGGTGATGCTGGTGCCGTATATGGCGATCGGCCGCGGATCCTTGTAGGGCTCCGGGGCGAGCAATTTCGCGTCCGCATCCAAGCCGATCCGGAGCGAGGCGACCGGATTGTACAATGGGAAATTGATGATAAACGAGCGCATTTTTTTCGGAGCCGGGTCGGAAAACGGAAAGACGCGGTTGTAAAGCTGCGTGACGCCCGCGGCCAGTGACGGCCGCGCCGAGGTGACGAAACGCTCCCGGAACGGCGTGCCGGTATACAAGTCGAAGCCGCTGCTGCCGGTCGGCGCCATGTGCGGCATCGGCGTGAAGTTACCGAATTCCGCATCGATCCATACTTCACTGCTGTCGGTTTGAAACCGCAATTGCCCGCCCGCCGTATTGCCGGCCAAAGATGAAACCGCCGGCCGGATCGTCACCTCCGGTTCGCGCGGCAACCGGCGGAACTGCCGGTCTTGCCCGTACCAGTAAAATCCCTCCACGGCTATTTCCGGTTCGCTCACCTCATGCCAGACGATTTCCGTTGCCGCAAACAGCGCGAGGCAGCTCCCGGTACCGAGAAGAACAAGTCCGTTTTTCCATATTGAATTCAGCATTCCGGAACACCTTTCTTTTTTTGACGAAACTATGGACGACATTTTTCCCGTAACGGCACTCCGTCGACAAGCAGATCCTCGATGGCGGCGAAGCCGTGATGAACCCGGATACGCAGTGCAGCGGTACCGTCGCGCTGCGCATCTTGCAAAAACCGTTCCGCTTCCGGCGCCGACCGCTCATTCACATAATACCGCGAAAACGGAGCGTCGAACTCGTTATTGGGATGCCAGTAGTAGCCCTTGGAGACAGCCAGCCAATCGCCCTCGTCGGGAGGATTGGCGCTCAGACGGACAAACTCGGCCAGCCCGTCGGCGCCATTTCGAACCGATACGCAAAAATTTCCCTGCTTGAGATCTTCCTCCGCGCTCAAAGCCGTATTCGGCATCGAGAAGGCCAGATAACGGCCGCGCGCCAGATCATACGGGTCATACCCGGAAATCCGGAATGTATACGCGGTACCATAATGCAGAGCCAGTTCGGTGCGGATGATTTTCCAGGCGCACACCGTCAGAATCAGTACGCAAACCACGCAAAAAACAGTCAGACGTATCGTATTGGCTTTCGTCATTTGTTCACCTCGCGCCCGTTATGTTCCATTTTCTTGAAGCAATGCCCGATCAGCAGGTTGATGCCGAAAAACAGCAGCCCGGCCACAATAAAACCGACCGCATACAGAAGGATGTCTTTGCGGAAATCCAGCATCCGAAAGAAAGCCAGCAGCAGGAAAATCCCCAGCGCCAGATTCAGCAACCCCCGGTTCCGCAACACAATCCCGCGCCAGAAGTATACGCCGCCGCATACGACCAGAAGAGCGTTGACCAGGATGGTCATTTGATCTGCGGATAGCAAGAATGACATCAGCGGCACCGGAATTCCGGCCGCAGCGAAAACGATTCCGGCGGTTCGCAAACGCGCCAGGAGCACCAGGACGCCAATCGCCGGTAAAACCACGATGCACCAATAAACCGGATCGGGCCACGTTGCCGTGCCCCACCTCCAGAAATTCGGTGTGGCCGCGATAAACGCCATCACGAACAATGCCAACGCACCCGACACGGCAAACAGGTTATGGTATTGATAACGCCGCCAATAAACGCCGACCGCGTATACAAAGGCGGAGATCGCCGCCAGTAACGTCATGGTCCAACAGGTGGAGGCTTGCAGTATCGACGCCCCGATGATGAACTCCAATACCGCCGCCAGAGTGACCGCTTCCAGATAATAAGCCAACGCTCCGGTTCGAACCTGCCGAAGGCGCCACCCGAGGTAAGGCAGAACCCCCAACAGAAACGGCAAACCCGTATCCCAGTATCCGCCCGGGCGCCAATGGTCCAGCAACGCGAACATCCCGAGCACGTACAGCCCGCTCAGCGCATTCGCCCGGAAGAGATAAATCAGCGGCAGCATCAACACCAGGTTCACCCGCATGAAATCGCCGAAGGTGCCGCTCAGGTGATACAATTGCGAGACAATCGCAATGCTTGCCGCCGTCATTAGCGCCACACCGAGCGCGGAACACTCCCGCCACGCCGCCCTGCGATCGTGCCGGAGCGTTTCCACTCCCGCCGCCATCGCGACCAGCAGCGGGCCGAAGCCCATCGACAACCGCGCCCATGGCGGCAACATATCCCAATTGTGGCTGATCAGAAGCCCGATTCCAACCCCGACCAACGCAACGGCGATCAGCACCAGAAACAGCCGGAGAATCCGGCGTACATCCTGGTTGCCCGTCTCCAGTCCGGCTTCACAATACGCCCGCAACCGGGTTGCCGAGGTTTCATCCAATATTCCGCCGCTTTGCAGAGGAACAACTTCGGCCAACAGCTTTTTCAGAAAATCCGTCCGGTTCATAGCCGCATCCTTTCGTTTACGTCGTTGGGAGAAACTATATTGTTCCGAATGTCGCTACAACAAGGCGTCTTCCACCTTGATTTTGTGTTCGCGAAAGGCTTCTTTCAGTTCGACCAGCATGCGGGCGACGAACTGGTAGTAGATCCAGCCGTCTTTGACCTGGATCTGGATATTCAGCTTGACCGGGGCGTTGCCGCTTTTGGCCTGCGCCGCGAGAATCCGTTCGGCGATCCAGCGGCTGGTCCGGTGGAGCACCTCCGGCTCCTGCTGGCGGTAGGAGCCCGGCTGCATCGGGCAGGTCAGGCGCTCTTCCACGCTGCTGCCGCTCTGGGCGAGATCGACCTGAATCGACTCGCCCGGACGGCTGATAGTGATCAGGAAATCCAGCGACATCTCCTCCTTGAGCGGCACCGGGGCCGGAGGCTTGGACAGCTCCTCCCGGCGGCGGCTGGCGAGCAGCGCTTTGACCCGGATGGCGATCTCCGCCCGGACCGCGGGAAACAGTTCCGCGTAAGGGGAATCGACCTTCCGCCATTCGCGTTCCATCCGTTCGGTATAGGTTTTGGTCAATTCCGCCGGTTGCGGCAGCCGGGTCAAATCCATACCGGTGATCGTGTCGTCGGAAAGCAATGTGACGCTCTGCATGGCATCGCGCTGCTCCGAAGCCGTTTTCAACTCCTGCTCCAATTGACTGTAAATGGTATCCAGCAACTGCCGCTCTTGCTGCAACGCTTGTTGGCCGGCTTCGAAGCGGCGGCGGCTGGCGGCGGCGGCGAGCTCCACGGTTTCGGGCAGGCAGACGGCAAGGTCGGGCGCCGGCGTCCGGTCGGCACAGTAAAAGGGAAAATCCTGCTCCGGCTTCTGGCGCGCCTCCACCGCCGCCATCGGCGCCAGCCAGCTGTCGTCGGCGAGGTCGGGGAAAAGTCCGGCGAACTGGCGTTCGGCCGCAAGTTTGCGGGCAGGCGGCAGATGCGGCACGATATTGGCGGTGAAAGCCGCGAGCAAAGTCCGGTTGATGTCCGCCGGGACGCCTTTCCAGCCGGATTCCGCCCATTGGTTGAAAGCGGCGTCCGCCCCGGCGGCGGCGTTCATCACCTGATGCACCGAATCCGACATGGCATTGTCGAAATATTCGAACTGCAATGTCTTTTGCATCGCCTCCGGCTCTTTGAACTCCGCCGGAGTGGCCAGTATCCGGGTGGCGAGGCGCTCGTCCGAACCGGCCGGAAGGTGCGCCGGAAGCGCTGCGCGGATCTTATCCCAGAATAAATTTTCGCTGCGCCTGACGATGGCCTGATCGACGCCGGGAAAGAGATCGTACCAATGCAGCTTCGGCTCCGCCAGACGCTTCGCCGCCAACAGCGCCGCGGCATTTTCCCGCAGCAGCTCCTGCGCCTTGCCGGCGTCATAGACCGGAGTCAGATCGACGTTTTTGACCCACTCCAACTGCATGGCCCGCTGCCGCCGGGCCTCCGCGAGCACCGGCCGGATCCGGTCGTTTTCCAGAAACGCCAGATTTTCCGCCAATACCGGTTGTGCGGCGGCGGCGACCAGCCGTTTTTGCAGCAACGGCAGCAGCGCGTCATCGGTGGAGCTTTCCACCTCCTGAACCGAGGGGTAGATTACCGCGGTCAGGTTCTGGCGCTGTTCGGATACCAGCGCGGCGCGCGCTTCCGTATAAGGGGCGGGAAAGATGTTTTTCAGATTTTCCGCAATCACCGGCATCGGCAGCTTTTCGGCCTCTTCCCGGTAAGCCTGCGTCAATATCTGCGGATCGCCGTGGGCCGCGAGCAATTCGGCCCACAACGCCTGAACACGCCCGGCATAGCTTTGCCGCAGATGTTCGACGTAGCGTGCTTCCACCTCCTTGCGGGCGGCGGCGGGATCGGTCAATGCCGGCGTCACCGGCGTTTGCCACGGCATCACTTCGGCGGCGGAAAGCGGCTGCGCCGCCCATTGGCGCTGCAGCTCGTCGAGCAGCAGTTTGACCGTCAGTTCGGTGGTATGGCGGTCCATTCGGGCGGAGCCGTCCCCATTGGCGGCACGGGCGAAGCCGGGACAGCCCAGCAACAGCACCGGCAGAAGCACCCATCGGCATTTCATCGTAAATCCTCCAACAATGGCGTTCCGCTTTCCTGGCGCAGCCGGGCAAAGGCGTACTGTTTCAGCAGCGAATTCAATTCCGTCACCAGCAGCCGGCGCAGCTTGGGGTCGTCTTCCCGGCTCAGCCGGACCAGAAGCTCGTGGATGCGCGCATCCTCCACTTCATCCGGGTGGCGCACCAGATATTGCTGAATGGCGGCGGCGGCCTGCAGCTGCACCTCGGTGACGCCGTGTTTCAGCGCCTGAAGCCTGCGGGCGATCTCCTCGCGCACGAAGGTCACTTCGTCGCCGGTCAGTTGCGGCACCTGGTCGCGGACACTCCGGAGCCATTGCTCCTCCAGTTCGCCGGGTCTGGCGTAATCGGTATAGGCGGCTCTGCCGCCTTCGACAAAGGCCTCCCGCAGCAGCGGCAGATCGCCGATTTTGCCGTCGACGATGACCTCGCTGGCCCGGTAAATGCGCTTGTTGTCGGCATCCACGGCTTCGAATTTGGTCAGCGCGTAGCGCTCACGGTAGGCGGTTTCGATCCGGTCCAGCACGGCTTGCAGCTGCTGGCGCCGGGCGTCGGCCAGCTCCTGCTGCAGCTGCCGCATCTCCATATGCGTATCACCGGTATTCAGCTTGTACAGAAAAAACGCCATCATGAAAATCAGCATGATCGCCAGCGTCAGCTGTAGCAGAATGTTGAATAATTCATCCACCTCGGAGGCGGATTCCGATTTGCCGCGCAGCTCCTTCAGGAGGCGGTTGCGCAGGGCGCGAGATAGTTTCAGGTTCATGATGCGCTATCCCTTCAGGGTTCGCCGCGCCTGATCCAGCGTTGCCTTCAGCTCGGTGATCTCCAGGCGGCACCTCTGCAGGTCCTCTTCCATATTCTGCCGTTGTTTGGCGCCGGCGCTGCGGATGTTTTCCAGCTCCTGCTCCAGACTGGCACGCTGGTCGCGCAGGGTCCGGTTTTCCTGCAGGTATTGCTGCAGCTGTACCGCCAGCGCCTGCTGGGCGCTGGTCAACTGCCGCAGCAGTTCGCCGCTGTGCAAGGCGACTTCATCGTGGAGTTCGCGGCTTTTGCGCAGGCTTTCCAGCGTTTCGGTCAGCTCCGGCGCGAAATCGTTCAAGCTGCCGTGTCCCCGTTGCAGGCTTTCGCCGAATTCCTCCAGCGAATTCCGGGTGACCGATACCGAACGGGCCAGATCTTCGGCGAGCGCGGTAAAGGAATCGCTGTCGTCGGCCCCGGCGCCGCCGATGCCGATGCGCAGCCGGTGCAGCAAGGGCAGGAAGGTCATCGGCAGGATCACCATCACCCACACCACGGCGATCAGCGTGGAAAACATCGCGGTATGCAAACACTGCATCAATACGCCGATGTTGACCTCGCCCATCGGATAAAAACCGATCATGATGATGCCCCAGATGGTTCCGAGCAGCCCCAACGCGACATTCAGCCGGTCGTAGTCGGCGAAAAACGGATAATCGGAACGGTGGGAAATTTTCCCCCGCCCGAGCTGAAACAACGCCATGGTGATGAAAATGCCGCCGAAGAACGGGATGAACGTACTGATGGTCGAAATGTCCAGCGTCGACCAGCTCATCGCCGGCCAGAAGCCTTCGGTGCCGTCCCCGGCCTGCGGAGTGCCGAGGTTGCGGTAATAACGCCCGGCGCTCACCAGATTGTTGAGCCAGAGGATTCCGGCGAAGACCGTTGCCGCCAACGCCAGCGGCGCCAGCAGAATACTGCAAAGTTTTTTCACGATTACCTCGCTGGTTGCGAATTGGTTACTTCGTCGCGCCACTCCCGGATGCGGGACAGAAACTGCGGCAGTATGGTGGCGGCCTTCGCCGGACCGATGCCTTTGAGGCGCATCGCTTCCGCCGTGCTTGCCGGGGCGGCTTCCGCCAGTTGTTCCAGCGTGGCATCGCTGAAAATGATATAAGCCGGAACTCCGCGCTCCTTGGCCAGTTGGGTGCGCAGGCTTTTCAGCGCTTCCAGTAAATCGGGGTGACTGCCGCCGCCGGCAGTTTCCGCCGTCTCTTCCGGCGCGGGCGGTTGCGCCGCCCGGGTACGCGGAGCACGCCGTACCGGCGCCGGAGAACCCAGAACCGGGACATTCAAACGCAGATCGGACGGATTGCGCCGCCAGCGCTGCCCTTCCTGGGTGATTTCCAGACAGGGGAATTCGCTGTCCAGCGTCGGCTCCACCAGGGCCTGGGCTTCGAGCGAACGCAGCAGCTGCATGACTTCATTCTGCTTCAAAAAATCGAGGCGCCCGAAGCTCGGGTGGTGGATCAAGCCCGAGGTCACCATTTCGGCGCGTTTGCCGCCGGCGAGCACCAGGCTGATTTTGCTGCGGCCCAGGCGCCCCCGGAAACCGGCTACCGTATCCAGCACGACCCGGACGATTTCCCGTTCGTGTTCCTCGGCCTCGCGCCATTCGCTCTGGCCGTGGCAGCGGTCGCAGCTGTCGCATTGCCACTTGCCGGCGGCTTCGCCGAAGTATTCCACCAGATAACGCTGGCGGCAGTGCGGGGTCCGGGTATAGGCCAAAACCTCCTCCAGGCGGCTGTCGTCGAAGTCGCGTTTGCGCTCGAGTGCCGCGAAATCCAGCTCCGGCTCGGCGTCGTCGGGGCGCAGAATTTCGGTGACGCTGCCGGCAAATGGCGGCGTCCATTCCAGCCATTCGCCCTCCAGCGCCCGCAAGACCCGACGCACCTGGTCGACATTCAATCCCGCCACCCGGGCCAGTTGATCGTAACTGACGGCGACGCCCTGCTGGAGCGCGGCGCCGAAGTGTTCGAAGCTGCGGCTGACCAGCAGCGAACGCTGGGTGACGCGGGCGCCGAGCTGCTCTATAATGGCGGCGGCGGGCTCGAGAAAGCGGAGTTGCCCATAACCCTCGGCCTTGCCGCCGCGGGCCACGTAGCCGGCTTTTTCCAGAATCCGCATCACGCTGCTCAACTGGGTGTCGTTTTTCGCGTCCGGAATCATTTCCACCAGATGCGATAAGGTCACTTCCAGCATGTTGTCCTGCCGGATCGCCGACAATTGCCGCAAAATCCGCCACGTGGCTTCGATCACTTCGCGCGGCGGATTGCTCATGTCGATCAGAAACTCCTGGACGAAGCGGTCGGAATAGGAAAACAACAGCACGCACTCCGCCGCTTCGCCGTCCCGCCCGGCGCGTCCGGCTTCCTGATAATACGCTTCGAGGCTGCCGGTGATGGTATAGTGAATCACCCGGCGCACATCCGGGCGGTCGATGCCCATGCCGAAGGCGTTGGTCGCCACCAGCACCGGGCAGGGATCCATCATGAAATGCTCCTGCGCTTCGGTCCGTGCCTCGTCCGAAAGCCCGGCGTGGTAGCCGATGCAGTCGAATTCGGCGCTCAACTCGTCGACCAGCTTCCGGGTGGAGACGTAAATGATGGTCGGCTGGCGGTGTTCGAGCAGCTTGCGGACTTCGCGTTTTTTCGCCTCCGCCGTCGGGCAGTCGATCACCCGGAACGCCAGATTCGGCCGCTTGAATCCGGCGACCGCCAGTTGCATGTCGGGACGGTGCAGTTGTTCGCAGATATCTTCGCGCACCCGCGGTGTGGCGGTGGCGGTGAATGCGCAGACCTGGGGAATATTGAATTCTTCGATCACCGGTCCGATGGCGAGATAGCTGGGGCGGAAATCGTGTCCCCACTGGCTGATGCAATGGGCTTCGTCGATCACCATCATCGACGGCGGGGTATCCTCCAGCAATTGCCGGAAACTGTGCAGATGAAAACGCTCCGGCGCGACATACAGGAGCTTCAGATCGCCCTGGCGGACCGCGTCGAGCGTCAGTATCTGGTCGGAAAAGCTCACGGTACTGTTGATGTAGCCCGCCGGGATATTGCGCGCGTTCAGGGCGTCCACCTGATCTTTCATCAATGAAATCAGCGGCGACACAATGATGCCGTACCCCGGGCGCATCAGGATCGGCAGCTGATAGCACAGCGATTTGCCCGCGCCGGTCGGCATGATGACACACCAGTCGGAGCCCGTGAGAATATCCTGTACCACCTGCTCCTGATTGTCGAGGAAGCTGTCGTAGTTGAAATAGCGCTTCAGCGCCGCGTGCGCGTCCATGATTCGGTCACATAGTCCATTTCTGTTTCTGGTACTGTACCCCGGTTTGGTACAATAATCAAATCCGGGGTTGAAAAAAAATCCAAATACCTCTATATTATTCCTATGGTTATTATTCACAAGAGAAATTGGGAAGTTACACGCATGGGGACGCAATGGAAATTCCGGCTTGCCGGAATGCTGCTGGCAATGTGCTGCTGGCTGTCGGCCGCCGATTATCAGCTGGAACCGGCCGGCACAACGGAGAGTGACGCGGTCCTGGCCGAAGTCAACGGGTTTCCGATCACACTATCGGATGTATTATTCGAATCCTGGCGCGAAGAAGCCCGCGCCTACGCGGTCCTGACACCGGCGGAGCTGGAAAAAGCCATTGCCGACATCCGCAAAAACAAATTGACCGATCTGATCGACCGGCGGCTGGTGATCGCCGATTTTCAACGCCACGAATACAGGGTCGACAACCGCTATGTCGAACAGGTGCTGGACCGCATGGCCCGGGAAATGGGGTGTGCCGACCGGATCGAACTGAGCCGCCGCGCGCGCGATTTCAACAGCACCATGGAGCAGTTGCGGACGCTGGCGGGCGAGCGGCTGATGAATGAAATGATGCTGTCCAATTTGCTGTATGAGCAAGTCAACATCACCCCGTATGAGCTGCACTGTTATATCGCCGAACGCGAAGCGGATTTTCGGGTGCCCGCCCGAATCCGCTTCCGGTTGCTGCGGATCGGGACGAATTCCCGCGACCGCGCGCAGCGTTTGGCCGATGTCGCCAAAGCCCTCGAAAGCCCGGCGGCGGCGGAGAATTTCGCTGGAATCGTTACGCATTGGTCGGATGGACCGGCGGCGGCGCAAGGCGGCGATCTCGGCTGGATCGAGCAGAGCCGGGTGCGCCGGGAGTTTGCCGCGCTTCTGGGGGACGCGCCGGAGATCGGCCGTATTTACGGCCCCTTGGAGATTCCGGACGAAGGTGTATTCTATTTGCAGGTGCTTGAATCCACGGTGGAACAGGCGCCGGACCGCGCGGCGCTGCAGCAGGAATTGCGCGCCAAACTGGAAGAGGAGGCCCGCCAAAAGGTCGTTCATGATTATTTGAGTAAGTTGCGTGCCAATGCTTTGATTCACTTTGCCAGATAATTCATAATTCAGGAGGAAAACTTAATGAATTGGCGTAAATGGATAAAACAACTGTTGCCGGAATATCTGCCGGCGACGATTCTGCACCGGGATCCGTGTATTTTTTCTGCCTACTGGTTTGATTTTTACCAGCACCGGCAGGGATTTGCGGAGCTGTTGCGTTCGTTTCCGAAAAGCACATGGCTGTTTCAGCTGGGCTGGGAAAATGAATCCGCGGCGCAAATGGAGAGATTGTTGCTGGAGTTGGCGGAAGCCCGTGCCATGATGGACGCAAATTTTATTTTCATGTGCAATACCGAAAAGGAGCTGGAGTTATTCCAGGCCGCCGGATTGGAAGCCTATTGGATTGCCCAGAATGTTTTTCTGGACGAGCGGCATTACCGGATTCTGCCGAAGGTCAAAAAAGAATTCGATGCCCTGTATATTGCGCGCGTCACGCCATTTAAACGGCATGAGCTCGCGACCGGAATTGCATCGCTTTCATTGATCGGCAATTATCACCAGAAGGAAGCGGCATATTATCAGCAGATCCGGAAAGCATTGCCGCAGGCGCATTGGCAGTTGGCGGTTTCCGCGTCGCGTATCCCGAACGAGATCAATCGTGCCCGCACCGGTTTATGCCTCTCCGAGGTGGAAGGAGCGATGTTCGTCAGTGCCGAGTATTTGCTGTGCGGAGTACCGGCGGTCAATACGCCCAACATCGGCGGTCGTGATGTATTGTTCCCGCCGGAATTTGTGCGGACCGTCGATGCTACTCCGGAAGCGGTGGCGGCCGGAGTTCAGGAGTTGGTCGCGGCGCCGCCGGATCCGGTGGCGGTCCGGTCCGGAATCCTGGCTTTGATGCAGCCGTACCGGGAGCGCTATGCCGCGCTTCTGACCGATTTGTGTGCGCGGGCGGGAAAAAAGAAGGAGTTCCGTTTTGAATGGGATACGCCGCATTGCTTCCATAAATTGGGGTTGCGTTGCGGGATGTTGCCGTGGCAGCGGAGCCGGTGTTCGTTCCGGTATCCCCGAAAGAAAGCGGAATAGCGGCAATGAAAGTTCTGATTACCGGCGGCAAAGGGATGCTGGGACGCACGTTGGTGCGGGAGCTGAATGATTATGAGCTCGTGATTGCCGATTTGCCGGAGTGCGACATTACCGATGCCGCCGGCTTCGACCGGTTGCTGGGGGAAACGAAGCCGGACGCGGTGATCCATGGTGCGGCGATGACGGCGGTGGATTTGTGCGAAGCCGAGCCGGACAAAGCATACCGGCTCAACGCCTTTGCTTCCGGCGTGGTGGCGTCGGCCTGCCACCGGCACGGGGCGCGGCTGATCGCCATATCCACCGATTATGTGTTTCGCGGCGATCTGGAGCGGCCGTACCGCGAATTCGATGTCGCCGGCGCTTTGACGGTGTATGGAGCCAGCAAATTTGCCGGCGAAGAGATGGTCCGGACGCACGCGCCGAACCATCTGATCGCCCGGATTTCGTGGCTGTACGGTGCCGGCGGGCCGAGTTTCGTGCACGCGATGATGAATTTGGCCGACGGCAGCCGCCCGGAGCTCAAGGTGGTGGCCGACCAGGTCGGCAATCCGACTTCGACGACGGCGGTGGCGCGCCATTTGCGGCTGCTGCTGGAGCGCCCCGCTCTGGTGGGCACGTTTCACCTGACCTGTGAGGGGGAGACGAGCTGGTGCGGCTTCGCCCGGGAAATTTTCCGCCTGGCCGGAAAAGTGCAAAAGGTCGCGCCCTGTACCACGGCGGAATTCCCGCGCCCGGCGCCGCGCCCGGCCAACAGCCGCCTGGAGAAGCAAATGCTGCGTCTGGCCGGACTTCCGCCTATGCCGGATTGGCGCGATGCGCTGGCGGAATTCATGGCGCGGGAGTTTGCCCGCTGACCTGGCGGAGAAGGAAAAATTTTCCGTTGGAATGTAGTATTTCGGTGTTGTATTTAACTTTTTTTGTGTTATAATAAACAGATATGATGAAAACAAATCATTCCCAACATGTGTCGATCGCGGATATTGCGGCGGCCTGCGGTGTCAGCGCGATGACGGTGAGCCGGGCGTTGCGTCAGAATTCGCAGGTGCGCCCGCAAACCCGAGAGACGATCCTGGCCAAGGCGCAGGAGTTGGGGTATATGCGTGCATCCCGGCTCGGGCGCCCGGAAACATCGCGGGTGGCTTCAACCCGCAAGGCGCAATTGATCGTGGGGAGCTTCGGCCGGGATCCGGTGATTTTCCATGCCCGGTTGCTGACCTCGATCGAGCAGCATCTGGCGGAGCTGGGTTATGAATGCGTGATCCGGTCGTCGGACGGCAATTACCCGGTATTCATGCGCATGCTGGAGGCCGCGCGCCATACGCTGACGGACGCCACGCTCATCCTCGGCAACTTCCGGCCGGAAGAATTGAACGCGCTGGTATTGGCGCTGCCGGGGGCGGCGCTGGTGGACAATCCGGGGACCGATATCGCGGATTGCACTTACAGCTCCTTTGCTTTTGACAACACCGAGGCTGCCCGGCTGGGGGTGGGACATCTGCTGGAACGGGGGCGGAAGCGCATTCTGCTGGTGGGAGGATTGCCGGAACACTTTTTCACCCGCGAGGTGGAAGCCGGCTACCGGGCGACATTGGCGCGATACAAAATTCCGGTGGAGGAATCCCTGATCCGTTATACCGATTTCACCGCCGACAGCGCGGCGGAAGCGGTGGAGCGTTTTCTCGCGGACGGAGGAAGCTGTGACGCCATTTTCACCAACGATGAAATGGCGACCGGCGTGTACCGGGTGCTGATGGCGCGCCACTTGACGATACCCGGCGACATCGCGGTCTGCGGCTGCGACAATCTGCCGATCGGCGAACAATTATACCCGCCGTTGACGACGGTGTTTCTGAATTACGATGATCTGGCGGCGGCGGCGGTGCGGCATGTGATGGCCTCCAGCGCCGGCTATGTCGCGGTGCGTACCCGGCTGCTGCCGCGTTTGCAAGTGCGTCAAAGCACCTGAGTCCTCCCGAGAAATCCGGCGAAATTCCGCTGTGCCAGGCGGCACAATTCCACTTCCGTCCGACCCAATACGGCGGCAGTCTTTCGGTAAACCTCCGGCAGCGATTCCGGCTCGTCATCGCTTTCCAGGGCCAGGAGCTCCGGATAGCGGCCGATTTCCCGGATGGCCGTTTCCGGGGTATGAATCCCGATCCCGACCCGGATTCCGGCCTGCAATACCCGGTCGAGGTTGGCGGGATTGCCGCCGCGCCAGCCGTGCCACAGCCACCGCTCCAAGGGATAGCGGCGGCGCCGTTGCAGCAATTCATCCAGGCCGCGCACGATATGGAGCGTGACCGGCTTGCCGTGCCGGTGGGCGATGGCGAGAATGGCGTCCAGCACGGCCAACTGCTGTTCCCACGGGGCGCCGCGCAATCGATCCAGGCCGACTTCGCCGATGACATCGGCGGCGACGGCCTGTTGTTCCCAATTTTCCGGCAGGGCGGTTGCCTTTTCCCATGGATGGAGCTCTTCGGCCCGGAAGCAGTGCGGCGGAACGGAACACGCTTTTCCGGACAGGATGGCTACGGTGTCCGGTTGCGCCGGAGGCCGGTGGGCATGGAAATCATAGCGGATCATGACCGTTCCGGCAGGTAACGTTGCACCATGGTGCGGAGTCCCTCCAGATCGAACGGCTTCGGCAGCAGCGCCAGAGCGCCCGCGGCCAGCGTCCGGGCGATGCGCGGGTCATCCGGATAGCCGGAAATAAGGATGACGCGAAGTTCGGGGTTTTGCCGCCGCAGCAAAGCGAAGGTTTCGTCGCCGCCCAATTGCGGCATGGCCATATCCAAAAATACCAGGTCGACGTGATCCGAATGCTGCCGGAACAATTGCTCCGCCTCCCACCCGGAAGCAGCGCTCAATACCGAAAAACCGAGACTTTGCAGCATCGCTTCGGCGGTGATTCGTATGGCGCTTTCGTCGTCCACCAGCAGGATGCAGCCCTTTGATTCCGTTGCCGGAACCGGAGGAGAGACAGTTGCCGTTCCGGCGGGCGGCAACGCCGTCGTTTCCGCCGCTTCCGGCAGGAAAATCCGGAATATGGCACCGCTTCCGGCCGGCGAATGGACATCGATTTTCCCTCCGTGCCGGTCGATGATATTGTAGACCATGGCCAGCCCGAGGCCGGTGCCTTTGCCGGGGACGCGGGTGGAAAAAAACGGATCGAAAATTTTCTTCATGATCTCAGGCTTGATGCCGCCGCCGTTGTCGCGCACGGTCAGACACCAGTAACGGCGCTTCGGGTCGGCGGGCTCCGGCGGCGGCAGCGCCCGGGCCGGAAGCCGGGTCAATTCCACTTCGATGTGAGCCTCCGGGGGGAGGGCGGCCTTTATCGCCTGCTCGGCGTTGACCAGGAGATTCAATACCACCTGCTCCATCTGGGTCGGATCGGCGTCGATATAAGCCGGGGTGGCCGGCATATTCAGGGTGATTCGGATTTTTTTGTCGAAGGTGCTCCGGGCGATGTCGGTCACGGCGACGATGGCGGCGCCCCAATCGATCCGCTCGATGGCGCACGGAGTTTTCCGGGACAGCGCCAGCAGTTGGCGCACCATGCCGGCGGCGCGGGTGACCGCGGACTCCGCCAACGCGGTGAATTCGAGCACCTGCTCCGGCTTGCCCGGCGCCAGGCGGATCATCGACAAGGCGCCGCGGATGCCGGCGAGGACATTATTGAAGTCGTGCGCCAATCCGCCGGTGAGGGTACCTACGGTTTCCATTTTCTGGGCTTGCAGCAATTGCTGCTGCTGGCTGACCATCGCAGTGACGTTTTTCAAAATCAGTACGGCGCCCGGCTCTTTGACGTCGTGCAATGGCGTGGTCAGAACGTCGTACCAGCTGTCGGTGCGCTGCAGCTCCCAGTGCACCTCCCGGCGTTCCCGCGCCACGCCGTCCAGCAGCTGCGGCTCCAGCCACTCCCGGATGGCGGGGGGGACATCAAGGACCTCCCACAGATTGCGCCCCACCGGATCGGCAATCCCGGTGGCCAGCGCCATGGCGTTATTCCAGAAGCGGATGGTCCCGTCCCGGCTGACCGCCGTGACCAGAAGATCGACCGAATTGAACATGGCGTAGAGGAAATTGCGCGCATTCTGGCTGTCCAGCGTGGCTTTCCTGAGCTCTTCGTAGGTTTTCTGCATCCGCATCGACATATCGTCGAAGGTGTGGGCCAGCATGCCGAGCTCGTCCTCGCGGTATTCGCGCTCCGGCTCCGGAAACGATCCGGTCGCCAGCCGGGCGGCTTTCCGGCCCAGTTCATCGATCGGCGCCAGCGACCGGCGGATCAGGAAAAACAGCCCGACCGCCGAAAGCAGCACGCAGCCGATGGCGGTCAATCCGAGGCGTGTCCGCGCTCCCTGCGCGACTTCGCGCCAACTGGCCCGGGCACTTGGAAAGCTGTAATAAACCACCCAGTGCCACGCCGGGATGACGGTGCAGATGATATGCCGCTTTTGTCCGGTGGGCAGGGTCAGGTTGAAGTCGCCGAAGCCGTAACTCATCAGTTTTTCCAGCTCTATTTCCAGCGGCGGCAGGCCGGTCGAGCCGACCCCCTCCGGCTTGAACAGCACCTTGCCGGCTTCATCGACGATCACCGGATAACCGTCGGAAAAATTGGGATAGGTGGCTTCGCGCACCAGATCCAGCGCGCGCCGTTTGGCGGCGGCCGCCGCCTCCGGAGAATCGTCGGATTCGGGACGGTATACTTCGGTACGGATCAATTCCGTGATCAGATTCAGGCGCTGACTGAAACTTTCGGTCAGAAAACGACTGCGCTCACTGCGGTAGAATTCGAGATTCACCCATACCAGAAACAGCGACCACACCGTCAGAATCAGCAGGAAAAAACCGGTCCATCGCGTTCGGATCTTCATACGTCAGCGCGCCTCCCCGGAAAAGAAGTTGGATTTTTCAGAACGACACGTTCACATCGCCGGATAGTTGCGCCGGCGCGGGCATCAACAGCAAACCGGGCGCCGGCTCCCAGCTGCGTTCCCACCGGTTCAGCAGCAATGGACTGGTGGGGGGGCCCCACGGATTGAAGTCGATCAGCAACGTCTTGCCGTCGCTGGTGAAGTAAATATCCACCGTGTATTGCTCCAGGGGAATCCGGTCGCGAATCGTGACAAACCACTCCTGCGCCCGCTTCCACAATTGTTCCCGGATTCCCTCCAGACGCTGAAAGTGGCGAATCAGGTTGTACTGGCTCATCGCCACCATCGCGCCGTCACGGATGAAAAGCCGGAATTCCCGGGTCCGGTCCATCCGGCGGTAGGGACGAATACCGATGTATTCGACGTTGCCGGCTTCCGCCGCCGCCCGGACCTTGGCGGAGAGCGTCAAATATTTCCACGCACTTTCCGCCGAATACACCGCGCCATATTTGTAGAGGAAGCGCTCTGTGTCGGTTGGAGCGCATAAGTCGGTGATGACGAAGCAGTTGCCTGGTGTCGCCGCCATCGGCGAACGCAGCTTGCCCACAATTTCCTTGACCACCGGTCCCTTTTGCACACCCGCGGCCAACGCGGCCACCTCGTCGGGGTGAAGTTTGACGAAATAGGTGGTGAACGTATGTTCGCTCAAGGCCGGATACCAGACCGGCGCCCGAAAAAAATCCTGATTTTTCATGATTAAAAATCCAGATCCGAATCGTCGGAGTCCCGGTTGTTGGATTGATTGCGCAAAGCCGGATTCAATTCCCGTTCCAGCCGGGCCAGAATAAACAACAGATAGCCGATCATCCCGAACACGTACACGGTATTGTAACTCAATCCCAGTTCGAAGCCCTGAATCAAAGTTCCCAGCAGCATCGCCGGGAAACCGGCGTAGATCATCGTCACCCATATCTCCTTGCGGGTCAGCGAGGTCCGCGAGTTGCCGAACAGGCCGAACACCAGTACGAACAAGCCGCCGAACAGCAATACCTGGATCAGCAGCGAAAGAAACCAGCCGACCCAGCAGAAGATTCCGAACATGCCTTGAAATACCCAAACCTGATTGACCGCCGACATCGTCTGAACATCTTTCGGTATCGGGAAGGGGACCTCCCAGCTGCCGATCGTCTCTCCCAGCTTGTCGATCGGAATCGCCTGCTGCGCATTTGCAGTCTGTATATGGCGCTGCCAGCCTGCGAAAGAACACGGTATTGCCGTCACGCTGTCGGCGCTTTGCCGCATCCATGCCCAACTGCCCTTCGGCGTCAGGATCAAACCGTACGATCCGTTGTCCGGCAAACGCTCTCCCAGCGCCGGGTCGGGCGCCGGAACGTAGGTGATCGAGAAAGCCGGAGTCAGGGTCAGCGTTCGCGCCACGGCGGCGTCCCGGGTGGGAAGCAATGCTTCTCCAACGGCTTGCAGCGAACCGAATTCGGCATCGATTTTGCGGGCGCCTTCGGTGAAGAGCGTATGGGTGAGCGCCACTTGAATCGCCGCATACAGCATTCCGCCCAGCACACAGGTCAGCAACAGATCCCGGAAAGCCTTCCACGCGCCGCGCTTATACAGCTCGACGAATACCCCCGGACCGGTGCAAATGCGATAAAATGTCGAAAAATAGTTCATGGATCAGACGATGACCGCTTTTCTGTAGTTGGATTTTTCACCCTGCCGCAACAGCCGGCGCAAGTCGCGGTCGACATCGCGGCGGGCGGGCGGACTCAGGCGCTCGATGAAGGAGATGCCGTCCAGATGGTCGAATTCATGCTGAATCAGACGTGCCAGCAACCCGGCGCATTCGAATTCCAGCTGCTCCCCGTCCAGGGTCCGGGCGCGGAACACCACCCGCAAGGGCCGCTCCACCGGAGCGAAGATTCCCGGGACGGAAAGACACCCCTCTTCGGCTTCTCCGGTCTCCCGGGAATAATCGATGATTTCCGGGTTGACCACCGCCATCGGCAGACGCGGCAGAAACAACAGTTCGCCGGGGCTGTCCGGATTCAGGCGCCGCGGATCGGTCAGGCCCAGCGTCACCAGACGCAGATTCTCTCCGGCCTGCGGCGCCGCCAGACCGATGCCGTCCAGCGAGGACAGCAAATTGGCCATCCGTTCCGCCAGTTGGCGCAACTCCGGCGTCACCACGTCCACCGGACGCGATTTCGCTTTGAGAATTTCCGAACCGTAGGTCTGAACCCAATCCTTATTCTTGCGCGCAAAGATCATTTTCCCACCTGCTTCCCCGCTTCCGGTCAGTGCCGCGCCCGGCTGTAACCGCGGGGTGCGCCACGGCGGCTGCCGCTGTAGCTCTTTTCGGCGACGGAAGGACGGTAATGCGGGTCGGGCTGCGGCAGCTCCAGCATGTTGTCTTCAGGCCAGATCGACTTGAACGAAGTTCCGAGCAGCTCTTCGATGGCCGGCACGCAATAGGCGCCGTATTCGCAGACGAAACTGATCGATTTTCCGGTATGTCCGGCGCGGCCGGTACGGCCGATCCGGTGGACGTAATCCTCCGGATGCTCCGGCAGATCGTAATTGACCACCAGCGACACGTCGTCGACGTGGATGCCGCGGGCCGCGACGTCGGTGGCGATGACGATTTTGGTGTCGCCGGAGCGGAAACGCTCCAGGATATTCAGCCGCTTCTGCTGCGGGATATCACCGGACAGCAGTTCCGCTTTGGTGCCGTAGCGCGCCAGCTTGTCCTGCAGCTGCAGGTTGTGATCCTTGCGGTTGCCGAAAATCAGCATGCGCTCGAAAGATTCGTTGCGGATGAAGTGCAGCAACATCGGCAGCTTTTCCCGCATCGCGACGGTATAAAAGGTTTGTTCGATGCTGTCGCCGACCAGACGGTCGGGTTCGCTCTCGACCATTTCCGGATTGTTCTGGAAGCTCGCGGCCAGCCGCAGGATGCTGTCTTCCAGAGTGGCGCTGAACAGCATGGTCTGGCGCTCTTCGCGCTTCGGCAGCTGGGCGACGATCCGGCGCACGTCCGGGATGAAGCCCATGTCGAGCATCCGGTCGGCTTCGTCGATGACCAGAATTTCCGCCTCGCTCAAGTCCAGGTGGCGGCTGCGGGAATAGTCGATGATGCGCCCCGGCGTTCCGATCAGGATATCCACCGGGCGCTCCAGCTCCGCACGCTGCTTCTCATGATCCATGCCGCCGAATACCACGACATTGTTCAAACCAGTGAACTTGCCGATCGATTCCGCATCCTTGTGGATCTGAATGGCCAGCTCGCGGGTCGGCGCCAGCACCAGCACCCGGCAGCTGCCGGGGCGGCGTTCACTTTTCGGATGGGTCAGAATATGGGTGAACGCGGTCAACAGAAAGGCCGCGGTTTTGCCGGTGCCGGTCTGCGCCTTGCCCGCCAGGTCTTTGCCGGTCAACAGAATCGGCAGCGCCTGCTGCTGAATCGGGGTGCAGTACTCGAAACCGATATCCTGCAAGCCGAATTGAACGTCGGTATGAACCGGCAGGTCCAGAAACCGGGTTTTGCCCTCGGCTTCGGGAACGTCGCGCAGCGCGGTCGGCTTCGACGGCACGCTTTTGCTGCGGTTTTTTTCCGCTTTTTTCGGCGGCGGCGCGGTGGGAAGGCGGCCGGCGGCCGGAGACTTGATCCGGGAGTTTTTCTTGCGCTGCCGCTGATTCGGGGGGCGCGAGAGTGTGGTGGAAGCGTTCGAACTTGCGCCGACCGGGTGAGCTGCGGCGTGATCCCCGGCCGAACCGGTTTTGCGGCCGAACCAGGAGTGGAGTTTGCGGCCCAGAAGTGAGAGAAATGCCATACCTAAACTGTCCTTAATACCAGAGGCGACCGAAGGATCCTCAACGTTGGGATGAAGTCGGTAAAACAGTGCCTCTTTGCGATGTTACATTTTAAACTATAAGAATATAACTCCATTTCATCGCTTTTACAAGGCGTATTCCGCATTAAATGCTTGGTTTTCCGTTAATTATCGCCGTGACCACCGGGCACTCGGGATAGTCGGCGACGACGCATTCCAGCGATGCGGGGTGGTCGATGGTCAGATGCAGGCCGTTTTCCCTGCGCTGCCACTGGACTGCGACCGGACCCGCCGGGGTCGGCACGGTCCCGGCGGCATAATGTGTGAACTCATCCGCGTACGGGCGCACTTCGAAGCGCCGGAAGCCCGGCTCCAGCGGCGTCACCCCGAGCAGACAGCCGGACTGATAATAGATCGGCAGGCTGCTCCAGCCGTGGCACAACGACGCGGCGCCGTCGAAATCCGCCGCTCCGGTCGGCGTCTCCCACAGGCTGGTGGCGCCCTTTTCCAGCATGGCGCCGTAGACTTTCCGGATCTGTCGCGACACATAACTCCGGGCGGCGGCGGAGCGGGGCATCAGCGCCCGCACCAGATAGGGCAACGCGCTGGTGGTGGCGTAATGCAGTGTGCCGTCGAACAGCGTCTGCATGACTTTTTCGGCCCGTTTGCCGGTGGCGACGCCGTTGCGCAACGCCAGAAACTGGGTGTGGTCGTGGTGGATATTGTGGAACCTGCCGTCGGTTTTTTTGCTGGCATATGCGTTTTTGGCTTCATTCCAGAAGTACGCGTCGACGGCGCGGCGCAGCGCGCCGGCGCGGTCGAGGTATTCACGCCCCGCTTCCGGGCCGAGCAACGCGGCGTAGGCCTCCAGCATCTCGATCACATACAGATTGTAGCCGGCGTGAAATTCGTCGGCGCGGCATCCCATGTCGTACATGTCCGGCACCCATTCGTAGAAATTCCACTGTTTGGGGTCGGTTCCGGTATGGTAGAGGCCGTTTTTCGGGCAATGACGCGTCAGCACGTGGCTCACCACGTCGGCGACCATGCCGGCGCAGTCGTCGAATAACGACTTGTCGCCGGAATACAGATAGTTTTCATAAGCCGCCGACACCCACACATACGAAAAGACCGGAATCGTCATTTCGAAGTCGGTCGGCGCGCACAGCATCATCAGGTGATCCTGCCGCAGCGCGTGGGAATAGGCGAGCAGCCGGAAGCTGGCGCGGACGAATTCGTAATTGCCCCACAGATAATAGCCGTACAGCGCCTGGTTGCGCGAATCGTACGAATACATCGATTGTTCGCGCCACGGGCAGTCCTCGAAGTGTTCGTGCATGCACAGCTCCAGCGTCCGCCGCGCCACCCGGCGCAACGGTTCGGCGGCAAGGTCGTCGCATTCGAACGGCGCCGGGAGCGGCAGCGGGAAATCCCACGGGCGCAGGCCGATGAAACGGATTTTCACCATCCCGGTGATCTGCGTGATGTTCAACTGCAGATAACGGGCGCCGACCCGGTGGAACGGCATCAGGAAGCGGTTGACACCGTCATGGCAGATATAGCGGTCGGCGAAATTCCGGGTGTGAATGCGCATGCGCACCACGCCGTCTTCGAGGTGTTCGCCATGGGCGTAGTCGACCACGGTTCCGGCGGCGGCTTCGAGTTCGAATTCGATGTAGCCGACCGATTCTTCGCCCAGGTCGGCGATGACGAACATGCCGTTGTCCGGCGCCTTCGGCGGCACGATTCGGCCGGTATAGTGATAACGGTCGAGCTGCATGGTTGCCGCGAAGGTTTCCTGCTCTTTCGCGCGGAACAGTGTTCCCTGCTTGACGATGCGCCCGGAGCGCAATGCCCCCAGGCGGCACACCGGCACCGGCCGCGGCAGGCGCGGCACCCAGGCCTCCGGCGTCAGGACCGCCTGCGGCCAGCCGGAAGCGTCGAATTCCGGCCGGAACCAGTCGCCGGGGAATTGCCGGGCATCGAAGCACGAGGTTTCGCCGAGCTGCCCCGACCGGGAGGCGATCGGACCCGACTGGAAACCGGTGTGCGGCGTGGCGCGCCAGGCGGTATCGGTGACGATGACGGTGGTTCCGGCCCGCAGGGTACAGGCGAATCCGGCGGCGGTCGGCATTTTGGTCGAAAACATCATGCCTGAGTGATATGCCAGCACGGCGATCACATTTTTGCCCTTCTCCAGATTGGGAACGCGGAAAACGGTCCAGCTTTTGCGGTCGGGGAAGTCGGAGTATTGGCCACGGCCGATCTCCGCGCCGTTGACCAGTACGACGCAGTCCGAGTCGGCGCAGACGGCGACCTCGCCAGTGACCGCCTCCGGCAATTCGAATTCGCGGCGGAATGCCGTATACTGGTTCACGACGACCGGTTCGCACCAGATGACCTTTGCCTCGGCAGACATGGCAAGCATGATAGACTGAAACTCCATTTGAATTATCGCAGTGTTGTTTATGATGGGGATAACATAGCTCCGGTAGTCCGGCGATGCAAATAAAAATCGGATTTAAACTTGAATAAAGCTGCGAGTGCGATTACATTATAACACCATTGCAGAATACGAAAAAGGGGGACTTGGGCACATGAACAGCGCAGCGCTGAAAGATACACTTGTCGAGGCCGGTCAGGCCGGTTTGTGGAAACATTTGGAATCGCTGGGAAATGACGCCCGAATGCGGCTGACGGCACAATTGGAAGCGCTGGATTTGGAACAGTTGCAAAAGTTGATCGCCGATTATGTGCTGCAGCGGCCCGCCGCCTCCATTCCGGCGGATCTGGCTCCGGCTCCGTTTTTCCCGCTGCGCCCGGCCGACGCGGCGCAGGCCGCATATTATCGCCGGGCATTCGAACACGGCGAAGCGCTGCTGCGCGACGGCCGGGTCGCGCTCCTGACGGTGGCCGGAGGGCAGGGGACCCGCCTCGGGTACGACGGCCCCAAGGGCACCTATCCGATCGGCCCGGTGTCGGGCAATTCGCTGTTCGCCGATTTCGCCATGGCGGTTCTGCGCGCCGGCGAAAAGTACGGCCGCAAGTTCACCTGGTATATCATGACCAGTCTGTTGAATCACCAGGCGACCCGGGAATTTTTCGAAGCCAACGCCTATTTCGGGCTGGAAGCGGATCAGGTGGTGTTTTTTACCCAGGGTACGATGCCCGCAATCGGTTATGACGGCCGGCTGTTGCTGGGGGCGTCCGATTCGCTGGCGCTGTCGCCGGACGGACACGGCGGCACCTTGCTGGCGCTGCGCAAATCCGGCGCGCTCGACCGCATGGTCCGGGAGGGCAATACCGTGATCTCGTATTTCCAGGTCGACAATCCCCTGGTGCCGGTGGTGAATCCGTTGTTTATCGGGCTGCATGGCCTGGAAGGTTCGGAGATGAGCGCGATCATGCTGGCCAAGACCGGCCCGTTTGAAAAGCTCGGCAACTTCTGCGTCAGCAACGGCCGCACTGAAATCATCGAATACAGCGACCTGCCGGATGCGCTGGCGGAGAGCCGCAATTCCGACGGTTCGCTGCGCTTCATCGCCGGCAGTCCGGCCATTCACGTGATCAGCCGCGCGTTTGTCGAAAAACTGACCGCCGGCGGCCGTCTGTCGCTGCCGTGGCACCGGGCGGATAAAAAAGTGCCGTTCATCGATGAAACCGGTATGCTGGTGACCCCGGCCGAGCCGAATGCGGTGAAGCTGGAATCCTTTATTTTCGACGCGCTGCCGCTGGCGGAAAAGACGATGATTCTCGAAGGGGACCGCGCCGAACAATTCGGACCGACCAAAAACGCCACCGGCGTGGATTCCGTGGAGAGTTGCCGGCAGTTGCTGGTCGAGCGGGACATCCGGCGGCTCCGGGAGGCCGGTGTGGAGGTCCCGGACGGAATCACGGTGGAGGTGTCGCCGCGCCGGGTGATCGATCAAAACGATATGGCCGAATACTGCCGGAGCCGCAAGCTGACCACGCTTGCCGGTCGCGGCGACGCCATTTATCTGGACTGATCGGAAGCTATGAAAGCGCTCGATTCCACATCGCTTGGTATTGAGATTCATACCGAAGAAGAGGCGGCCAAGTCGGTGAATTACGCCTATGGGCTGATTATCACGGCGGCGCTGATCATCATGTTCGGTATGACGATGCTGTATTCCACCAGCTACGGCTGGTCGGTGGGGGCGAAGTATTTTTATGCGCAGCTGATCTGGGGCGGGATCGGTTTGGCGGCGGCGCTCGGAACCGTCATGATCGGCTTCAAAAAGTTGTCGGATTTGAGCTTGTGGCTGATTCTGATCGTCTCCATCCTGCTGATTGCCTGTCTCTTTTTCCCCGAGATCAACGGGGCGAGGCGCTGGATCCGCGTCGGCGGCTTGAGTCTGCAGCCGTCGGAGCTGGCCAAGCCGGTGCTGGCGCTGTTCATGGCCAAGTACTGCGCCGAAAACTTTCGCTCGATCAATCAGGTGTTCAACCGCCACGGCGCGTTGCCGATGGTCGCGGTCTGCGGCGTGGTGATGCTGCTGGTGGTAGCCGGAAAGGACCTGGGAACCACGCTCTTGTTGGCCATGGTGCTGCTGGTGGTGCTGTTCGTTGCCGGGATTTCGCTGCGCTGGTTCATTTTTCCCGCCATCGGCGCGGTCGGGCTGTTTTTCTTCATCAAACACTTCAATCAGGTGCGCTGGGTTCGGATCACTTCGTTTCTGGAGCCGGAGCGTTATGCGTCGGACGACGGGTACCAGTTGTGGAATTCATTGCTGGCGCTGGGCTCGGGCAAATGGTTCGGCGTCGGCTTCATGGAGAGCCGCCTGAAAGCCCGGTATCTGCCGGAGGCGCATACCGACTTCATTCTCGCGATCGTCGGCGAGGAGCTGGGGCTGCTGTCGCTGATCGCGATCTGCGTCGCTTATCTGGTGTTCGCCTATTTCGGTATGAAGATCGCGTTGAATGCGCGAACCCGGCAGGGGCTGTTTCTCGGGGTGGCGCTGACGGCGACGATCGTGTTGCAGGCGGCGATCAACATCGGCGTGGTTTCGGGCGCAATGCCGACCAAGGGGATTCCGGCGCCGATGATCAGCTATGGCGGCAGTAATTTGCTGATGAGTATGATTGCGACCGGATTGTTGGTCAGTATCGCTCTGGATACGGCGCTTCCGGGATTTAACGCGGAAATTATGGAGTGGGTCAAAACACGTCTGACCCGAAGGAAGAAAGCATGAAACTGCAACGTTTGTCGATTACCTGCGGGGGCACCGGCGGTCACTTTTATCCGGGGCTGAGCATTGCCCGGGAGTTCCGGCGCCGGGGCGGGGAGGTGCAACTCCTGTTGAGCGGCAAAAATATTGAAACGCAAGCCCTGGAAGCGCAGAAGTACGATATTCCGGTGGTGAAACTTCCGGTCATGCCGAGTCCGAGCTGGCGGAATCCGCTGTCGTTCCGGCGTTTTTGGCGCGGAGCGTTGGGCGGACGACGCGCGGCCCGGCAGGCCATGGCGGAATTCCGCCCCCAGGCGCTGTTGGGGATGGGGAGCTTCGCCAGCCTGCCGGCGGTATGGGCGGCGCACCGGATGCGGATTCCGCTGTTTCTGCATGACGGAAATGCCCGGATCGGCAAAGCCAATCGCCTTTTCAGCCGCTGGGCGCGGGTGATCGGCATGGCTTTCCCGCCGGTGAACGCCGAGAAAATCCAATGTCCGTGGGATGTGACCGGAATGCCGCTGCGCCCGGAGCTGACGGCGCAAAGCCATACCAAGCCGGAGGCGATTGCCGCGTTGAATGCCCGTTTCGGCTGCGCTCTGGAGCCGGAGCGGTGGACGATTCTGATTTTCGGCGGCAGCCAGGGGGCACGCTCGGTCAATCTGGCTTTTTCGCGGGTGCTGGTGGAGTTCGGCAGCAAGCGCCGGGACTTTCAGGTGATCCACCTGACCGGCAAGCTGGAGCTGGAGCTGATGCAGTCGATCTGGGGAAAGGTGGACTTCCCGGTGCTGCTGCTGCCGTCGTTGGACGATATGGCGCTGGCCTACAGCGCGGCGGATCTGGTGGTGTCGCGCTCGGGGGGCAGTTCGGTGGCGGAGTTGGCGCTGTTTCGCAAGTTCGCCATTCTGGTGCCCTATCCCTTTGCCGCCGAAGACCACCAGGCCGACAATGCCGAATATCTGGCGGCCGGCGAGGCGGCGCTGGTGGTGCCGAACAATCAATGCGAAGCGCGTGCCGGCGGTATCCTGCAGAAATTTTTTGACGATCCGGTGGAGTTTACCGCCTTGGGCGCCAAGTCGTTGCGTCTGGCGCGCCCGAACGCGGCCGGCGATATGATCGAGTTGATGGGAAAAAATCTGGGAGCGGTGAAAAAATGAAGCCGATGGAAGAGGTTGCGATTGGAGATTTTCAGTCGGAAATTTTCAATATTTTCGACAAACAGTGGTTCCTGCTGACAGCCGGAAATTTTTCCGAAGGCTGCTTCAATACCATGACGGTCAGCTGGGGCTTCATGGGAACGATGTGGCAGTTGCCGATGGTGATGGCGGTGGTGCGCCCGCAGCGCTATACCATGGAATTTCTGGAGCGCTGCGACACGTTCACATTGTCGGCGTTCGCCCCGGAATACCGCAAGGCGCTGGCGCTGCTGGGGTCGGAATCGGGGCGGGACGGCGACAAGATCGCCGCTTCCGGGCTCACTCCGGTCGCCGCCGGACGGGTCGAAGCGCCGACCTTCGCCGAAGCGGAGCTGGTGATCGAATGCCGCAAGCAGATGGTCGGCCAGATGCGCGGCCACGACTTCGTCAACAAAAAATTGATCCGGGAATTCTACCCCGAACGCGATTACCACCGGACCGTTTTCGGTTCGGTGGTTCGCATCGCCCGCGTCCCGCAGGCGTAACAAGCGTCAGTTTTCCGGCAGGATGACCCGGTCGCCCCAGGCGTGCTGCCCGTAAGGCGCAACCACGAAGGCGGGGTGCCATTGGCCCGGAGCCAGTTCCCCGTCCGGAAAACCGGCGGGCTTGACGGTGGAGCTGTACCAGGCGCTGCCGCTCAGGATTGACTCTTCGCGTCCGTCCGAATAGCGCAGCCGCAGCTCCGCCAACAAGCCGCAAGGCAAGCCGCCGAGGTCTTCGGCGGAAATCCGCAGCCGGTTGGTTCCGCTCCGCAATTGACCGGCGACGTCGATTTTCCGCAACTGATAAATGCGGCCGGTCGCGCCCAGATCGGCGCCGTTCAGCCAGATATTGCCGCGATCGTCGGCGGTAATCAGGAGTTCGGCGGTTTCCGGAAGCGCGGCCAGCTCGAAGTCATACCCGAGCCAGACCTGGGAGCCCGGCGTCGACGCCAATGCGGCGTCCCAGATCCAGTTGGCCCGGGTTTCGAGATAGCGCCGGTTGGCCCGGCGTTCGAACATGGCCGGGAACGGTGACTGCGGCGCCTCGGGCAACGGCGGATTGACGGCGGGAAGCGCGGCGGCGTCACCGGTACAGAATACGCCATAGGCGGGGAGCCGGAGCATTCCCGATTCCGGCAGCACGGTTTCCAGCGGCGCATTCGCCGCGTTCATCCATACTTGCAGGCGTTTGCCGTCGACTTCCCATTCGTGCCCCTCCAGCGTCTGCGGTTGCCCCGGAAAGGTGATGCGCCGGTGTTTGCCCTGCGTAATGGCGGCGCTGAAACGGTGCATGTCCCGCACCGCTTCCAGCCAGTTATCGAGAAATTCCGCGCTCAACGCATAGTCGGCGCCCCACCACGAGACGGAGCGGGCTCCGGCACCCAGCGCCTGCCAGATCGCGAAACGCGACTGCTCCAGCGTCGGATAACCGTAAAGCACGCATTCGCTCGCCATCAGATCGTGCCAATTGAACGCCTGCAGCACCATCCAGACGGGTTTGCGTCCCTCCACCGCTTCGACCATCTGCTCGGTATAGCGGCCGATACAGGTCAGATCCTTGTCCTCGAGATCGGAATGCGAATTCGGTACCGGCACCGGATAGATGTCCAGTCCGTAAACATCGGCGGCGGCGCTGAAGCGGCGATGATCGCCGACGGAGCCGCGCGGCGCCGCATTGATCCAGACCGGATGATACGGATCCAGTTCACAGTAGACCTGATACGCCGCCACCAGAGTCCGGGGCGACACTCCGGTCCATCCGGGCTCGTCGGCGAGGAAGTGGGCGAGCAAGGCCGGGTGGTTCAGGACCTCGGGCGCGAGCATCGCCATGATCCGGCTGTGCCAGGAATCAAACTCCGTTCCGGAGGCCGCCGGCGGCGGATTGAGAGAGAAACTGGACAGGATGACCATGAATCCGGCCCGGTGGGCCCGGTCGAGCTCTTCCAGCGCGTCTTCGGCGTTGTTGACGTTGATGAAGTAAGCGTTGATTCCGGCGGCGGCCAGCGCCGACAGGACTTCGTCGTTCAGCTCGGGCGGGGTGAACACGACCACCGGCAGGAAGAGTTCGCCGTTGATCCGGAAGTTCAAATCCGCATCGATGACCACCTCCTGCGGCGCCGGTGCCAGCCGCCGGAGCGGCAGTTGCGCGGTGCCGGAAACGCTACCGTCGGCATTGGTAAGTTCGGCTTGCAGCCGGTAATCGCCGACCGGCAGTTGCGCGGTCGGGAGAGCGAAGCGAAAGCCGTCGCTGCGCCGGGTTTCGACGGCGGCAACGCTTTGATCGGCGGTGTCGACAAGTGTAATCACGGCATGGGTGAGTTCCGGCGCGGCGTCGAGGCTGCCGGTGACGGCGGCCTGCGGCAGCGACGCATAGAGATTGCCCCGGTAGGAGGGCGAGTCCAGCCGGATCCGGATGGACTCGGCGGCGCTCTCCTGGTACT
>JAVBQJ010000053.1:0-6793 GCA_031549115.1 Victivallaceae bacterium | reverse complement strand
CTATGTCATTTGCACGGTAATTAGTCGCCGCATCTATATGATGCCGCTGACCGGCAGCGCCGTTGTCGCGGTCGGCATCGCCGGATTCGTCCGCTACCGGCATTTGCTGGCGGCGTGGCTTCGGGGAAGAAGAAGCGCCATTGCCTTGAAGGACCGCTTCCTGCTGGTGCTGTTGACCGCCGCATTCTGGCTGGCATTCGTGCTTTACCCCGAACCGTGCCCGCGCAACGCGGCCATGATCACCTTTCCGATGGCGGTATTCGCCGGAGTCCTGCTGGCGCGGCGCCGGGCCGGACATCTGCTGGCGCTGTGCCTCGTCGCGGGCGGGCCGACCCTCTCCGAACTGGACCTCCCGGCGCTGCCGCCGGATGTGTCACGCCGCTCCAGCGATCTATTGGAACGCAACCTCGCCTTCGTCGAGGATTTATACGCCAATCAGGACGCCTGCGATTTCATGGCGCGGAACGCTGACGGCAACACCATGATTTATGCGCAATGGCCCTTCTGGCAGATGCTTTCCATCCCGGAGCTGGGCTACGTCCGAAGCCCGCTCCGGCGTATCGCGCCACCCGGCCATGACGGGCCGGAAGAGGGCGTGTATATCTTTACTGAAAACCACTTTCCCGGCAACCGTCCACCCGGAACGGGCGACCGTATCCTCTATTGGAACAGTATCCATAACCAGGCGCCCGTCTATATTTATCGAAAAAAAGCGCCGCCGTCCTCCCCCGAAAATCTATAGAGCGACACCGAGGCTGGAAACGCGCCCGTGGTCAAGCTCGACCGTAACCCCCTTCTCCCCCGCAACCGGAAGAGCGAAAAGATACAGCAGCCAATCGCTCCCGTCACTCTGTCGCGACTCCATCGCCGGCTCGCCGAGAAGCGTCTTGACCTCCTGGAGGCTCATGCCGACGGACAGTAATTTCCCGATCTCCGGCTGTGCCGGACCATAACAGCGATAGTCGGAGCGGATCCACGTCCAGGAGCGGAACCGGTCATGGTCGAAGACAACCGCAAAGCCGACATATTCATCCTGAGGCGAAAGCAGCTTGCCGTCATACAGGTAAATATAACTCTGGCTGTCCATTCCGATCACATGGAACGTAGGCCGTCCGAGCTGCTGTCGGCATTGCGTTGTGGTGACACCATTCCTGAGCACGTTTTGCAATTCCACCTCCGGAATAACCCGGAAAAGCGGCGCCGACGGCGGCTCCACCGGCTCATACCCCATCCAGGCCGGGTGCTGCGGATGCTGGTATATCACCTTGTCGGAGCACCCCCCGTGATAGATCGGAGCGACCAACGACCCCAGGGCGAGCGGCAGCAGCAATCCGATCAGAATGTTTTTTTTCATTCCGCTCCTTTTGCCCCGGAAGCCGATTTCATAGCAGTGCCACAAAATATCATACGCGGAAAAGTCGCTCCGGTATTCGGCTCCGGCGCGCCGGTACAGGCGCTCCGCCGGAAGATTCGTCGCGGCGACCAGAATACGCATGCCGTCGAAGCCGCGCTCTTTCGCCGCCTCCAGCAGACGCAGCAAGAAGAAGCGCCCGATCCCCCTTCCCTGCCATTCGTGCGCCACCCCGAAGCGCGCGAGATCGCACGGGTTGCGGCTCGTCCACACCGCCGCCGGGTCATGCTCCGGCCAATACCGGAACGCCCCCGCCGCGATCAGGCCGTCCGGCGAATCCAGCACATACAGCGCTTCGTTTTTGACGTCGTCGGCGACACATGCGGGATTCGGATACGTATCGTCCCAGGCGCAGAACGGCGTCCCGATCAACGAATGGTACAGCGCCATCACGGCAGCCTCTTCGCCCGGCCGCGCCGGACGGAAGGTCATTTCCGCTTTCTCACAAACGTTCATAAATCCCTCCCGGCAGCAAGCGCAGAATTCCGGCCACCAGCCGCCAGCGGCGCGTGACGTATATATAGCGCTTGCGTTTACGCAACCCGGCCAGAATCTGCCCGGCGGCAACCGCCGGCGAACACATCCAGAAGAACGTATCGCCCTTTGCCATCTTCGTATCGACAAAGCCGGGCAAAATCGTCGCTACGTGAATCGGCACAGCCTCTTTGCGGGCTTTGCGGGCCAATCCTTCCAGATAGCGGAGCATATAGCTTTTGCTTGCGGAGTAACCGCTGTCATTTTCCATGCCGCGCAACCCGCCGACCGAGGAGATCGCCGCCAGCAGCCCGCCACCCTGCGCCGCCAGGACACGATACGCAAGATTGACGATCTCGGTGAATCCGGTCACATTGACTTCCAGGGTTTCGCGACACAACGGCCACGCCAGCTCCGGATTGATTTCACCGAACCCGGCGCAGTAGATAATCGCATCCACCGTACCGAATTCCCGCAGAAACGCTTCGAACTGCGTTCCCCGCTCCGCCGCCGCCAAGTCGAGTTTCCGGCAAAGGCAACGGGCCGGCAGCTGCGTGGCAAGCTCCGCCAGAGCCAGTTCCCGGCGCGCCAGCAAGCCGAGCTTCACAGCGGCATCCTGTCCCAATGCCAGCGCCAGCTCCCGGCCGATTCCGGACGAAGCGCCGATGATAATGATGTTTCGAAGCGGCGCCATCCGATTCAGCCCCTTTTCCCGCATTTCCCCGATCCAGCCTTCGTTGAGAATATAACGGCACTTCCGGCATTTGTCAACCGCCGGCATCCGGTTGACAGGCGCGCAAAAAAAGATAATCGCGATTTTTTTTCGCCGGCTCTATTGACAAAAGAATTTTCTTTGCTATACTTATAAACAATGATTGATTGCGCGTACAATCAAAAACAATCCGAACGGCGGAACTATGAGTGTAACGATAAAAAGCATTGCCCGGATCGTGGGCATATCCCCACAGGCGGTCTCTGCCGTTTTGAACAACAAGACCAATTGCCGGGTCTCCGCGATGAACCGGCGGCATATCCAAAAAGTGGCGCATGAGCTGGGCTACTGCCGCAGCATCACTGCCCAGATCATGCGCGGCGACAACACGCGAACGGCCGCCGTGGTGACCGCCGGGGTGGCGCTGAACATCGAGGAGCATATCAATACATTGCTCCTGTCGCTGTTGAAACGCTTCAACGCGGAACAGTACAGTTGCTTTCTGGCGGAGTGCAATGACGATGTCAACTATTCCGCGCATCTGCTCAAGGAACTGATCTCCCGCGGCGTCCGTCACTTCGTCTTCGTCGGGCGCGTGGTCGAGGAGCAGCAGTTGGAGGCCATCGTCCGGGACAACCAGTGCACCTATGTCCAGTTCAACGGCGGGATGAAGCGGCGGATTGTCTCCGACATGCATTGCGCGCTGGCCGAGCTCTGGACCGGATTGGAGCCGGCGGAACGGGAGAATTTCAAATTGTTGACCGATCCGGAGTACTGGGACAATAACCGGCTGAAAGCGATGCAGCAGCTCTTTCCTTGTTTGTCATGCGAAGAAATCACCGACCGCTATATCTACGGGTTCAAGCTGCCTGAAATCATCGGCACGGACAGGGCGGGCGAACTGGCCGAAGTGGGGTACCGGAAAACGCGGGAGCTGCTGCGCGACTTCCCCGATACCAAAGTCATCATGTACCACTCGGATCACTTTCTCTACGGCGGCCTCCAGTTCCTGGCGCAGGGCTCCCGCCGGATCGGGCGCGATATCCAACTGGTCGGCGTCAACAATACCACGGGAATCCGCCAGAACACCTTTCCTTTGCGCTCCATCGCGCTTCCGGCGGAAGACCTGACGGAAAAGCTGTTCCAACAGTCGCTGCAGGACGGCGAACTCGATCTGGAACTCCAGTCCCGTATCTTCGCCAATGCCATGTACCGGAAGGAGAATGCGGAATGATTTTTTTCAGCCTCATTGATTGAACGCGAAATCAAAAAAAATACAGAAGGAGGAATCTTGTTCCCAAAGTACCGCACGATGCCGGCAAAGTTCACAATAACAAAAACAAGGAAATAAAGATGAAGAAAATTTTCACACTTATCGAACTCCTGGTTGTGATCGCGATTATTGCCATTCTCGCCAGTATGCTGCTTCCGGCGCTGAGCAAGGCGCGGGCGGCCGCGCAGGGAGCGACCTGCCTGAACAACCTGAAACAGATCGGGACCGCGGCGGTGATGTATTACGGCGATTTCGACGATTTCGTGCCGTTCGCCTGGGTCTCGCCTTACGACCAGTCCAACAAAAACGGTTCCTGGATCGCCCAATTCTATCCGTATGTCGGCAACACCCGGGTTTTCGAATGCCGCGCCAACACCTCCCGGGGCCCGGAGGCGGAGCTGTTCGACCGGGACGGAAATTCGGTCAGCTTCATGTATAAGACCAAAAGCGATCCGCAGATCGGTTACGGCTACAATACCGCCGGAATCGATCTCTTCGACGGCGGCTACGGCATCGGTCCCAAAAAAGTCACCCGCTTCACCAAGTCCAGCCAGACCGGTCTGGTGATGGACACCCAGGCGACGACAACCCTGGAAAGCGAAGTGGACGCCTATTACAGCTTCGGCCGCAGCGCTTTCGGCTTCCGCCACAATGACCGGATGAATGTCACCTATGTCGACGGCCACGCCGGGAATCAGCAGAAAAAGACCATTCCGACCTACAACACCAGCGATCCGGCCAATGTCGGGTATTACACCGGCGGCGCCAACTGGGAGCCCTTCTGGGACCGCTGACGACGACCAGGACGGGGCAAAAAAATGAAAACGTTCACCATCACCATCCTGCTGTTTTGGCTGGCGGCGCCGACGCTGCATGCCGTCAATGTCCGCGACTTCGGCGCCGCCGGTGACGGCAGCACCGACGACACCCTGGCGATCCAGCGCGCGGCCACGGCGGCGACGGCCAATCGCGGTATGGCACACGAGGAGATTTTCTTTCCTCCCGGCACCTACCTAATCAGCGACACCATCGTGATCCGCAACCATGCGCCGCAATGCCTGTCGCTGGTGAATCTGCGCGGCGACCGCGCGACCATACGCCAGAGCGATCCGGCGAAGGACATCATCTACTTCGAAGAATCGTTCCGCCATACCGTCGAGGGGCTGGATTTCGACGGCGGCCGGAGGCAATTGAAGTTCTGGAGCAACAACATCGACAGCGGCCATGTCACCATCCGCAACTGCCGCTTCGCCAATGCCGCGTCGTTCGCGGTGGACGACTCGCTGCGCAAGGACACCGGCAATACCGAAAACTGGCTGGCGGTCCTCAAACCGGCCGAAGTGATCTTTCAGGCCGACGGCAAAGCCGAGGTCGTGTGGGCCGATGAGGAGGCGTATCCTCCGTTCTACTTCACCTCCACGCAATTGCGGATCACGGAGTGTGAATTCCGCAACAACCGCAAAGCGTTCTTCGTCACCTCCGACTGGGCGTTCGTCGACCGGACCCGGATCGAGACCAGCCCGGAGCAGGAAGGCGCGGCCATCGTTTCGCTCGGCGGCCTGCACCTGGAGGATGTGGAAGGACTTGCCCGGGTGACTCCGGGCAAGGAGCAGTACTGGATTCAAAAGCTGGACTGCATGAACCAGTACGGCGTCAACTTCCGCAATGTCCGGCTGGCAAGCGATGCGGAAACCGGGTGGGCGGTGGTCCACAATTACTGCCGGCACGGCGGCAACCAGAACAGCGCTTTCTTCTTTGACCAGTGCAATTTCGCGGTCGCCGGTTCACCGGAAAACAGTATCCTGTGGCTGCATGAAATCCCCAACCTGATTCACTTCCAGGATACCGCCGAACTATCCGGGCGCAGCGTCGACGCGGTCGGCTTCGCCCGCGATTTCACCGAAAAAGATTTGCAGAACGACCCGGAAAAACTGTCCTACCGGATCGACGGAAACAACACCAATTTGCGCAACACCCTGCCCGCCTGGATGGCGCACTATACGGATCCGGCGTTGCCCGGTCCGGCCCGGCAGGCCATCCGGGAATTTCCCGTATCCCGGCCATTGACCGGGCATGATTTCCCCTCCCCCGGCAAATCGTACCGTATTCCCCCCGGCGCCTCCGCCGACGTTATTCAGGGCATACTGGATCAGGCGGCTGCGGAAGCGGCATTGGCGGAGGTCGTCATTCCGGCGGGGCATTATCCCCTGGATCGATCGCTGCGACTGCCGCCCCGGATACATCTGCGCGGCGAAGGCACGCCGATCATTTATGCGGCGCCGGGAATGACGGAAGCGGCATTTACGGGAGCCGGAGTGGAGCAAATCCGGCTGGAGCATCTGTATCTCACCAATCTCGCGGCCGGAATCACGTTGACAACCCGCCCGGAGAACGAGGCGAAGATTCTGGTGCGCGACTGCACCTTCGACCGGTTGAACGGCTGGGCGCTCGCGGTCGTCTCCGGTGACGGCACTCTGGAAAGCTCCAACCGCACCGCGGTAACCCTGGCGGACAGCACCGTCACATTCACGCCGGCCCTGACCCACAACGCCGCGGCGGCGGTCATCGACAACACCTGGATCACCTCCGACGCCTCGTTGGAAAAAACCGGTTCCATTCGGAATTACGGCACCCTGTATATGCGCGGCATGCTCGGCGTCCCGGAAACCGACCTCGCCGGCAAATTCCACGGCCAACGGACGGGACGCACGACGGCAAACGATCACCGCTGGATCGACAATTACGGCAGAATCTACATCGACCGCTGCCGTTTCGGCGGCGAGTCCGGCGGCTTCCCGATGGTGGTGAATTACGCGGAGGACGGCGAAATCATCCTGCGGGAATCCTGGTGCTATATTTACGAAGGCAACCCGGAGCGGTTGACGCTGCTGGATTTCGAACGGATTCCGGCGCTGGCGGTACT
>JAVBQJ010000106.1:0-44306 GCA_031549115.1 Victivallaceae bacterium | reverse complement strand
GCCGCCACCACCCCCCGGTTTTTTTTTACCGTGTTCGGGGGGGGGGGGGGGTGGTCCCCCCCCCCCTTTTTTCTTTCGGGGGGCCATCCCCCCTCCCCCGTACCCCCTCCCTCATCCACCTCAAACCTTTTTGTGTATGATTTATGATTTTGCTGGCACAAAATCATAAATCGGAGCTTCAAGGGTTGGGATGTACGCTTGATGGGGATTCGGGAATTGACAGGCTTTTATTTTTTGCCCAACGAGGCAAAAAATTACGTTGAAAAGGTTTGGAAAAAGGGGTGGAGGTTTGGAGGAGGGGAAAAAACCCTTTCCTCAAAAGGTTTTTTCTCCTCCTCCAAGTCCCCAACTATTTACCAAGTCCCCAACTATTTACCTATCGAAAAAAGTATGAATGTTTATCCGGAAAAATTGCAGGAATTGATGGAGCTGTTGAAGCGGCTGCCGGGGGTGGGCCGGCGTGGCTCGGAGCGCTTGGCGTTGGCGATGCTGCGGTGGTCGCCGGAGAAGCTGGAGTTTGCCGGGGAGTTGATCCGGACGCTGCCGCACTCGATCGGGCGCTGTCCGCAGTGCGGCAATCTGGCGGAGGCGGGGGCCTTGTGTGCGATTTGCCGGATGCCGAACCGGGATGCGGGGTTGCTCTGTGTGGTGGAGGAATTTTCACAAATTGCCGCCCTGGAGCAGTCGGGCGGATTCCGGGGACACTATCATGTGCTGGGAGGGCGCTTGGCGCCGTTGGAGGGGAAAAATCCGGCGGATCTGAAGATCGCCGAATTGCTGGAACGGCTGGAAAAGGGCACGATCCGGGAGTTGATTCTGGCTTTGAGCAGCGACGTCGAAGGACGTGCGACAACGGTTTACCTGTCGGGGATCTGTGCCGGAAAGGTTCCGGTGATTTCGCAATTGGCGCAGGGGCTTCCGGCGGGCAGCGATCCGGCCTATGCCGATGCGGCAACGCTCGGCGTGGCGTTGCAGTCCCGCCGTCCGCTGTAGATGATGACTTCATAAAAAAAGCGGGAAGTCCACCGTTTAGCGGCACCGGACTTCCCGCTTTTTATTTCCGTCAAATGAGTTCCGTCACTTTGCCGTCATTTGTGGAATAAGTTTGATTTTATTGGGTTACCATTTTTCGAGTTTTTGGAAATAGGCCGCGACGTGCGGAACGATCGGCGTGATCAGTTTTTTGATGGCGACGGCATATTCCCGAATTTCCCACTGCGCGTGATCGCTGTCGCGCAACTCGAGGAAATGCAGCAGATTGTTGAGGTCGACGGTTCCCCAGAATGTCACCATCATATTCTGCGGAAGTACGCCGCGCGCCTGTTCGCGGCATACGCCGTCTTCGATCAACTCGTTATAAAGCGCGAGGCTGTCGCGATTGTGATCGGCGATCTTCTGGCGCAGCCTGCTGTCTTCGAACGCGTCGTCGCGGAAGGAAGCCTGGCGGTTGTTTTCGGACTGGCGCCGGAGCTGCGGCGGCGTGTAGAATTCCAGATCGATTTCCGTATAGCGCCGGGAAATTTCATTGTAACTCCAGGTCCGGTGCCGGTGCCATTGGCCGCGCACGAACAACGGGCAATGGATGCTGAACGTGAACATCAGATGCTCCAGCGGACTGGTGTGACGGTTGGCGATCAGGTATTCGAGCAACCCGATATCGCGGTCGTCCATATCCTTTTTCAGCTTGCCGAATGAAACGCGCGCTGCGTTGACAATGGTCGCCTCGTTGCCGAGATGGTCAATGAGGCCGATCCACCCCTGGCCGTCGAGAACTTTCACGTGATCCGCAGGGGGAATGTTCAAATGCTCCATCTTGCTTTCTGTCCTTCCGTCGCATGTTGAATTCAAATAAAAACCATTCCATACTTTAGCGGGAAAAAAATAAAATGCAATGCGCAATCCGGCTTTCCCGGTAAAAAATGTATAATTAAACGATAAAATTCCGAGATTATTTTGCAAAATCGGAAAATTGGTGCTATCTTTTCAGGCAGGCATTTTGTCCTGAATCCATGTTTCAGTACATGACGTAATTATAATAAAAGGAAAAGGAAGTCATCATGTCGAGAAAAGTCATCATTGCCGGCAACTGGAAAATGAACAAAACCGCCGGCGAAGGAAAAGCGCTGGTCGAAGCGTTGAAGCCGTTGGTTGCCGGCTCCGATAAGGTGGATGTGGTGGTCTGCCCGCCGTTCACGACTCTCGGCGCGGTGATCGATGCCGCCAGGGGCAGCAACATCAAGGTCGGCGCTCAGAATGTCCACTGGGCCGAATCGGGCGCCTTCACCGGGGAAATCTCGGCCGCGATGCTCAAAGAGCTCGGCGTGGAATATGTGATCCTCGGCCACAGCGAACGCCGTCAGTACTTCGGCGAAACCGACGAAACGGTCAACAGGCGTCTGAAAGCGGCTCTTGCCGGCGGCTTGAAACCGATCGTCTGCGTCGGCGAATTGCTGGAAGAGCGCGAGGGAAACCGTACCGAAGCCGTGTTGGCGGCGCAACTGTCCGGCGGCCTTGCCGGTTTGAGCGCGGAAGATATGGATCAGGTGGTGCTGGCCTATGAGCCGGTGTGGGCGATCGGAACCGGCAAGACCGCGACTCCGGAAATGGCGGAAGAAACCCATAAATTCATCCGCTGTGAAATGGCCAAATTGTTCGGCGCTGCCGTGGCCGACAAAGTCCGGATCCAGTACGGCGGCAGCATGAACGCGAAAAACGCCGCCGAACTGGTGGCGCAGTGCGATATCGACGGCGGCCTCATCGGCGGCGCCAGCCTGAAAGCGGACAGCTTTTCCGAATTGATTGCGAATGCTGCGGGCGCCTGTTCCTGCGGTTGCTGCTGCTGCTGAGCACAGAAAAAAATCTCCCGGATAGTAAATTTGCATAAGTGTTTTCTTGTTAGGTTATTGTGACTTTTGCGAAAAATCAATAGTGCAGATGTCCGGGAGAAAAATGAACGAATATTGTTTTTTCTCAAAGAAAACGGCTTGACTTTTGAAATGTACGGCGATATATGTATGTGTGGATTGGTGCGTTTTAAGCGGAAAGCCGGATAGTAAGGAAGTGGTAAAATGGAAGCATTGACTACGGTGCTTTATGTACTGGTGGTGATCGTGTGTCTGGCGCTGATCGGGCTCATCCTGATCCAGCCGTCGAAAGGCGGCGGGTTTGGGTCGGCGTTGGGCGGCAATGTGATCGGCGAGTCGGTTTTCGGAGCGTATGCCGGAAGTCATCTGACCAAACTCACCGTGGTGCTGACCACGGTATTGTTTGTGCTGACGATTTTTCTGGCGGCGTTGGTTGGCAGGGGAAGCGGCGGCGATTCCAGTATCATGGATGCCGAGCCCGATGAGATTTCGGTGACGGCACCGGTGGCGGTTCCGGCTCCGGAAGCGCTGCCGCAGCAGTAAAATATTCAGAGGTAAGGTTTTAACCTGACATATAACTAGCCCAGGGTAAAAAAGATGGCAAAAGAAGACTCGGTCTTGGCAATAGACATCGGCGGCAGCAGTTTGAAGATCGCCGAGTTTGTCTTTCCGCCTCATGGCGGCATGGAGCTCCGGCATTATGAGTTTAAAGATTACGGCGTGACAGATGGCGACAGCGATTTCGTTCTTGATTTCGCCATTGCATTCCGTGAAATGATTGCCTCGAAAAAATTTACGGCGAACAGGGCGCGTATTTCCATTTCCGGGCAGAACTTTTTTACCCGCCTGAGTAAGTTGCCGCCGGTTACGGAGCGCCGCGCCCAGGTGTCGCAGATTGTCGAGTTCGAAGCCCGCCAGACCGTGCCCTACCCGATGGAAGAGGTGGTTTGGGATTACCAGCTGATTAAACATACGCAGCTTCTGGAGTCGAGCTCCTTTGCCGGTCTGGAAGGCCATGCCGATCCCGGCGCCGTTCAGACGGTGGATGAGATGGAAGCGTTGTTTGTGGCGGTAAAGGACGACCTCCTGGTGGGATTGACGGATGTGATGGAAGATGCCGGTCTGGATATTCTTTCCATTGAAATTTCTCCGACCGCTTTTTTTAACGCCGCGCGCGCCAACCAGATCGGCAAAGACCAGTGCGATGTGATTCTGAATATCGGCGGCCGCTGCTCCAATCTGGTATTTGCGGACCAGGGACGTATATTTACGCGTACGATTCCGATTGCCGGTCACGCGATTACCCAGCAGATTGCCAAAGAGTTCAACATCAGCTTTACCGACGCGGAAGAATTGAAGCGCCGTCACTGCTTTGTGGCCCTGGGGGGCGCTTATGAAGATCCCGATTCCGAAGTGGCGGCTACGATTTCCAAAATTGCCCGTAACGTGATGACGCGTCTGCACGGGGAGGTCAACCGTTCCATCAACGTCTGGCGGGCACAGCACAACGGCAACCGTCCGATGCGCATGCTGCTGTGCGGCGGCAGTTCGATTATTCCGTATGCGCCGCACTTTTTCAATGAAAAGCTGCGGATTCCGGTGGAGTATCTGAACGTGTTTCAGGTTGTGACCATCCCTGAGTCGATCAATCGCGAACGGTTGCTGGAGGTGGCGCCGATGTTCCCGGAAATGGTGGGACTCGGACTGCGGCACGCGGTCAGCTGCCCGGTGGAAATTTCTCTATTGCCGTTGTCGTTGCGCCGGCAGCACGCGCTGAATCCCAAAAAACCGTACTTTTATATCAGTGCCGTGATCATTTTCCTGTGCCTCGGGGTTTACTACGGGGTGGCTTCCACGCGTCAGCGTATCGAACGTGAACGCGTCCAGTCGGTTTTGAGCGACGTGGAATACGCCAATAAGCTGGCAGATCAGGTACGGAAGGTAAACACGGATTTCAAAAGCAGCCAGAGCGCCTATGATTCCGCACTGGGACTGATTCAACAACGCAGCAAATGGTTGAATATTTTGAACGAGCTGGAGCGGATGCGCCCGAATTTGATGTGGTACAGTGCCATTACCCCGGAGGGAGAGGACATGTCGTTCGGATTCGGCGGCGGCATGGGCGGCATGGGCATGGGTATGGGAGGCATGGGTATGGGCGGCCCCGGTATGATGGGCGGCATGGGTGGTTCGAGAAGTACCAACAGACCTCCTACCGGTGCCATGGGTGGTCCCGGCATGATGGGCGGTCCCGGTATGATGGGCGGCATAGGTATGGGCGGCATGGGCATGGGAGGTATGGGCATGGGCCAGATGTACGAGGCTCCGACCACGATTCCCGGGGAAGCGGAAACCCTGACCGAAATTGCATATGTGACGGTGCGTGGGCACTGGCTGGTGTTGGAGAGCGAGCAGGAACCGCCGGTTGCAATTTTCCGGCAGCGCTTGAAGCAGTCGACAATGTTTGAGTTGGAGGATGGTGCTCAATTCGAATTTGCCGACGGCTCCAGCAAAGACAATGTTGCTGAATTTACGGTAAAGCTCAAGCTTAAAGACCCCTTAAAACAATAAGAGTAACCGATGAAAAGATTTATCAAACGAAATGTTGTTCTGGTTGCGATTTTGGCTGTTGCGGTCATCGGAACGGTTTTCATGATGATATATGCCATTTCCGGCTATATCGAAATGAACAACGCCATCCGGCGTACGGAAGATCTGGGCCAGCAGATTGCGTCTTTGAGCCAGCAGAAGCCGGCTCCGTCACAGGAAAATATCGATATCATCCGGCATGATGCGGCGTTGTACAAAAAAGAAGTTGCCGAAATCCAACATTATTTCGGGCATCCTTTTGCGGACGCGCTGGAGGCTTTTTACCAGAAGTTGGGGTTGTATGCGCAGGCGGAAGCCGCCTGGAAGAAGCTCCACGGCGAAGATGAGGAACCGCCGGAGTTGACTCCGGAAGTTCGGGCGGAACTCCAGGCGCAGGCGCGGACAGCGTTCTACGACTATCTCAAGGAATTCTGGAGTTCGCACCGCGAAGATGCGTTGAATAATGCCAGTATTTTCCGCAATTTCCGCATTTCGCGCGTTAAGAAACCGGTGGTTGCGAACGAGGAAGCCGAGGAGGACGATTCAGGTTTCCCCTACACCTGGACTCCCGATGCGTGGGACGCGGCCGTGGATGAGTTTGCCAAGGAGGCGGCGCTGAAGTCGCGGGAGCCGATCAATGCCGACAACCGTGAAGATATTCTTTTCATGGCCTTGGGCTTGCCGCGCGATTTCGGCGGCAGCCCCAACAAAGCGGCGCTTTATATCAAAGATGTGCAGCGTCGTCTGGCTACGGCTTTCATGGAGAATAATATTTTTCTTGACGAGAGCGCATCGTATTTTTCGTTTATCGATGTGGTTCCGGCCAAGGAGCAGATCACTTACGTAGCCAAAGTCGCTTCGATCATCGACGATCTCGGAATCCGGATCGCCGGTCCCAAACCTCCGAAGATGGAAGGGGTAGAAGGGAATGCGGCAGAGGCGGAAGAAGAGAAAATGCCGCAGGAGCCGCTGTTGACGGAAGTATGGGAATTTGAACGCGTTGACCTGGAAGAGCAGGAATTGGATATGTTCGAGGTCTTCCGCTTCCGCGTGAAAGCGCTGGGTTCTCTGGAGAGCATTCACGCGCTGGTGAAGCGGCTGCACGATGCGGCGGAATCGGACAATCGTTTTTATCTGGTGCGGCGGATGACGATTCAGCAATTGAACGACGATGCTCGCGACATCATGTTGGATGCCGGATTGATCAATGAAGAGGATCTGAAGGACAAAAGCTCCGGATCCTCGGGGATAGGCGGTATGGGGATGGGGCCGATACGTCCCTCAACGCCGACCAGGAAGCCTACTGCTACGCCTTCCCGGATTACCATCAACCCCGGAATGCCTGGAGTGCCCGGTATGCCGGGCACAGCTACGACCGGCACGGAAAAGCAGGAGCGGCCGAAGAATTTGCGCCATTCACAAATGGCCAAACAGGGTGGAACCGGCGGTAGGACGATGCTTCGCTCGACAAGAGCGACCAATCCCAATATGATGATGGCGAATCCGATGATGCAGAACCCGATGATGCAGAATATGCCCAACATGCAGAATTATCAGCAGAACGTGATGACGGATGCGGAGAAGCGTTACTGGCGGGAGCAGGAAGACCGGAAAAAACCGATGCAGGAACGTTCGACTTATGCCCAGCCGGTTATCGGGGCGGACATCGATATGGAAGTCGATTTGGTGATAGACTATATTGTTTTGAGCAATAAAGACTTTGAACAGGAATAAGCGGAGGCTGTAAGTGGAATTCTTAAAGCGGCATTATGAAAAAATAATTCTGGCCTTATTGCTGGTTTTGTTCAGTTTGCTCTTGGTCGGCTTACTGAGCTCCGAAGTCGGACGCAGCGTGTCACCGCTGGACATGCCGGAAATGCACAAGGTGGACCACGCCATTATCGATTTCCAGGGCGACTCCAGATTCGATATCCCGGGGCAGCTGTCACAAGTGGATCAGGTGTGGCAATTGCAGAAAGAGGGGCGCGAAGTCGAGGGCCTGACTTCGCCGATGTTGATCGCGCGCTGCCCGTATTGCGAGCGTTTGCTGCCGTTCAACTATTTTGACAAGAACGGTCCGCACAATTGTCCGTTTGCCGAATGCGGCCGCGAAATCCCGGTCCCCGATGAAAGCATTGCCTGGGTTCGGCCGGAATACGGTCCGGGCGGCGCGACGGCCGAAGACTTATATGATGATGACTTCGACGGATTCAGTGCCCGTTATGAGTTGTATTGGGGAAGCGATCCGATGAATCCGATGAGCCATCCGCCGCTGTGGGAGCGTTTGTACGTGACCGATGTCAAGCAGGTTGAGCTGGGAGGCACACTGAAGGTGGTGAATGCCCCGACCAACACGAAAGAAAACAACTGGTACATTCAGGTAGATACGCCGGAGTTGGATGCCATGGGCAGACCCACCGGCGGCACCAAGAAGAATCTGTTGTTCCTCAAGGATAAGATCAAATTGGACAATCGGGAGTTCCAGGTGACGGAAATTACTCCGCGGTATCCTTCCGACGCCACCGATGCGGTGACGGCTGCGGGCAACGAATCCACGGCGCGCCTGAAATTGGTTAACGGCGATTTGGAGTTGGAGCTGGGAGTCAATAAGCCGGCCTACTATCCGGAGCGCAAAATATTCATGAAGGACTTGGGCAGCAAGGAAGAATATGCGGTGGATGTGAACGACATCATCGTCATGGGAAACAATATGATCGGCCAGGTGCGTTACAAGGTGGAGTCGCTGGATCCGGAGAAGAGAACAGTGGCGTTGATCGACGAAATGGGAAATCGCGAAACCATTCGGGAGCAGGCGATCATTCCGCCCGAAATGCGGGCCAAGGAGCGTCCGAAAGACGATCTGCGGAATCTCGGGCCGACCGGGATGCCGCTCAATCAGCCATATTCGAACCCGAACATGATGTATCGGTAAACGGAACAAATGAAGTTGAATTAATATAAATTTAACGATAACCATAGGGTAAAAACATGCGAGGACTCAGAGCATCAGAATGGGCGCGAAAATCCTGTTCGCTTTGGCTTATTGGTCAAGTTGCGGTATTGGGAGGTTTGGCGTTGCCGGTAATCGCCGATGAAGCGAAACTATTGGCCGACCAGGTCAAGGAGGAGCATGAGCAGCAGTTGGCGGCCATCGACGAATTGTACGGGAAAGCACAGAATTTGGCGCAACAGCTGAAGTACATGGATGCCGATGCGGCTTTCAATCAGGTGATGAGTCGTTTGCAGAATGTTCCGGGACAGTTGGCGGTGCGGCGGTTCCAGGAGGTCCAACAGGCCTACGCGGCATTCAAGGCGACTTGGTCCGGCAACCTTTTGTCCGACGCCCGTGAGATGTATTCGGAAGGCAACTACAAGCAGGCGCAGCAATTGGCTTCCGATGCGGCGCTGGTGGATGGGCGGGCCAACGCCAAAGCGCAAAAACTGATCGAAGATTGTTTGGCGCAGCAGAGAGCGGCCGATTATCGCAGTTCCATTGGTTCCCCTGAAGCGATCGATCCCGGATACGACTTGCGGACGGAGAATATCGATCTTTTGATGCGGGAAGCCAAAGTGTTTTATGACGCCAAGGCATTTGACGATGCCCGGATCAAATTGGAAGCCGTCTACCTGCTGGATCCGTATTACCAGCCGGCGATCGAGCTGTTGGAAAAAGTTTACAACCAGCTCTATGTTTACGGTACCGCGCGGCGGAAAGCCGATATCCTCGGCATGATGGCCTATATGAACTGGCAAGGGGTGGAACCGGTGTTCCCGACCGCTCCCCGCGACGAGAAGATCGATAATGTCGGCGGCTCGCGTCCGCCCAGTACCGGTTCCGGCGTGATGGGAAAGATGGAAAAGATCATCTTCCCGCGCATCGAGTTTGACAAGCAGGATATTTTCACGGTCATCAACTTCCTCAAGCGCTACAGCCAGCAGCATGACCCGGACGGGGAAGGGGTTCAGATCATGGCCCTGATTCCCCGCCAGGATGCCGATAAGCTGCCGCAGATCACCATGGTGTTCAACAAGATTCCGATGAATGACGTATTGCGTTATGTCTGCCAGGCCACCGGGTTGAAATACCGGATCGACAATGGTGTGGTGGTGATCGGCAAGAATGTGGATGAAATGCAAACCGAAACTTTCTCGGTACGGCGCGATGTGATCAGCCGGCTTTCGGAAGGTGAAATCGACACCACCGCCGGCGGGCTTTTCCCGACCCGCGGTCCGCGGGCGAATCTTCCGACCGGTGCGGATGCGTTGCCGTTCGGCGGCGCGGCGCCCTTCAATACACTGCAGGGCGGCGGCGCCGGTGCCGGCGGCAATACCAATACCAGGGGCCAGGGCAATACCATGATGGGGCCGGGCATGAATATGGGCGTCGGCGGTGGCGGTGGTTACGGCACGATGCCGGCGATGATGCGGGCGCCGGGGGTGGGCAAAAGCAGCTCCTCCAGAAGCTCGAGCTCTTCCAGAAGATCGAGTTCCTCCAGGAGTTCGAGCTCGTCCGGCAGCGGTTCGATGCGCGCCGGCTTCGACAATATGGTTGCCAGTGGCGGCGCCGGCGGCCGCGGCGGCATGGGGGATGTTACCGGCTTGGGAGCGGGAGGTCCCGGCGACGGCCGCGGCGGAGTGGCGACGTCTTTCGATCCGTCGCAGATGAGTTTTGCCAAGCGGGTTGCTCCGGTGACCAGTGAAGCGTTGCTGCGTTATTTTGAAGACCGCGGCATCAGTTTCGGCAACGGCGCGGCGATTGCTTACGATCCGCGCAGCAATAAGCTGCAGGTGAAAAACACGGTGGAAAACCTTCGCAAGATGGACAATCTGTTGCGGCAGTTGAACGTCGAAGTTCCGATGGTTCTGGTGGAAGCCCGGGTGGTGGAGGTTACCGAAACCAATATGGACCAGTTGGGGTTTGACTGGTTCCTGAGCGTGCCGAGCGAAGGTTCCGATCACCCGAACTGGAGCATCAACAGCCAGGCCGCTTCGAGCGGAAGTACCGGCCGCAGTTCGAACGATAACCCGTTGCGCAATGGCGACCAGTACAAGGTGGTGAACGGATTGAAGATTTTCCCGAACTTCGGGGAATCCCTTTTCGGCAGCGACAGCAACGTCGATCTGTCGTTGTCGATCAACGCGGTGTGTCAGAACAAGACTTCGGAAGTGCTGACTTCCCCGAAAGTTCTGACTGCCAGCGATACATACGCGTCGGTGGAAATGACCGAATCGGTTTATTACCCGAGTGACTGGGAATATGACGGCGGCGATGACAGCGACAGCAGCAGTAGCAGCAGCAGCAACAGCAATAGCTGGGGCAACAGCGGCCAGATCGTATTGGAAGCGCCGACGCCGCAGTTTGACGACGGCGGGACTGAGCTGGGGGTGATTTTCGGCATCCGGCCGATCATCGGTCCGGATAATTATACCATTACGCTGGATTTGAACCTCAGCATCAAGAGCTACATCGGGCAGTGGACCTATGACTATTCGGATCGGGTATACACGATTACCACGGATGCGAACGGCGAGGTAAGAGCGACGCTGTTGAATTCGTTGAATACGACGATCTGGATGCCGATCTACGGGCAGCGTGAATTGACGGTAAAGGTCAAGATTTATGACGGCGAGACCATTGTTCTCGGCGGTATGATCGACAGCCGGACGACGGCTTATGACGACAAGTGGCCGCTTTTGGGCGATATTCCGCTGATCGGCCGTTTGTTCCAGAGCAAAGTGGACAACGCGGAGAAGACGAATCTGCTGATTTTCGTGACGACGCGCTTGATCAATAACGATGGTATTCCGCTGCGACGCGACCGGGTCAATCGCGGGGTTCCGGATTTTAACCGTTAATAACAGCACCTACTTCGGAGGAAGCAAATGGCGTTTATGATAAAAACCGGAACTTTGGCAACAGCCGGCTGCGCGGTCTTGGCGTGCATGGCCGCAATGGCTGAAGTTGCCGACGAAAATGAAGAGCTCGTCAAGAGCGACATTATAATGACGGTCGGCGGGACGATCAGCGAACACCAGCGCCTCGAGGCGGAAGCAAACGCCCTGATGGTTGCCGGCAATCAGCTGATGCAGGAAAATAAGTACCCGGCGGCTCGCGAAAAGTATCTGGCCGCGCTGGAACCGTTGCGGGAGTTGGCGAGGAACGGCGAAGAAAGCTTTGCGGAGAAAATCCGGCATTGCCAGAAGTTGATCGCCAATTGTTACGAATATCAGGCGCAGGATCTGGTCAAGACGGCGAAAACGCAGTCCAAAGAGGAAAACTACGACGTTGCGATTGCTCTTTGTCAACAGGCTATCGAGGTCTATCCGCCGTTCAAGGAGCGATTGGAAAAGGCCATTGACTATTATGAAGCGCAGGCGGACGCCATGGCCCGCCGCAACCAGACGGCAAACCTGTTGCCGAACGCGGAACAGACCAAGCGCACCATCGATACCTATCTGGAGCAGGGACGGATCATGTTCGACAAGCAGCAGTACGAACAGGCCCGGGAAAAGTTCCAACAGGTTTTATTGTTGGACCCCTACAATGTGAAAGCCACGGCGCGCATGAAAGCGGTCAATGGCAAGTTGAACGAAATCGCGCTTCGGCGCATGGATGCCGACCACGTGAAGATGATGGCGGAAATTCAGTGGGAAGCGGTGGATGAAATTTTGCTGGAACGGAGCGCCAAGAATCTCAATTTGCTGGATGGAATTCCGGCCGCGCGTCATATCTCCAATAATGACTCGGATGAAGTTCTCGATAAAATGGCGAGCATCATTATTGACGAGGCCGAGTTCACCGATATTTCAGTCCTGAATGCGATCAAGTATCTGCAGATGCTCTCCAAGCAGTATGACCCGAGCGGCGACGGGGTCAATATTTTCCTGCGTTTGGAAGATCCGGCGCAAGTCAGCGAAGAACAGTATATGAACGCGACCAACCCGTTCGGACCGGCGCGTATGAATATGCCGCAGAATACTTTCGGGCAGCCGGGCGGTTACGGTGCGGTGAATCCGGGCGGCTTCGGTGCGGCGAACCCGGGTGGTTTCGGTGCGGCGAACCCTGGCGGTTTCGGTGCGGCGAACCCAGGCGGTTTCGGTGCGGCAGCGGGCGGTTTCGGAGCCCAGCCGGGCGGATTCGGCGCGATGGGTGCGATGGGCGGAATGATGCCGCAAACCAAGATTGAAGACATCAAGGTGAACTTCACATTGAATAAGCAATCCCTGGGAGAAGCGATCCGCTACCTGTGCGAAGCCGCCGGATTGAAGTACAAGGTGGACCGGCATGCGGTGGTGATTGCCGCTCCGAATGTGGCGATTGCCGATCTGGAAACGGTCAGTTTCCCGGTGGACAGTGAAATCCTGAGTGCATTCGGCGGCAGTGATTCGAATGCGTTGCAGCGCTATTTCATGGAGCGCGGCATCCAGTTTCCGTATGGCGCCCGGATTGCTTATGATGCGAACATCAGCCGGTTGTTTGTCACCAACACGCCGGAGAATCTCCGGGCCATCGGCAAGCTGGTCGAGGAGTCGCAGCAGATTTCCGAACCGTTGGTGATGATTCTCGCCCGTTTCGTGGAAGTGCGTGAAAATGCACTGAAGGAGCTTGGCTTCAACTATCAGGTCAGCCGCACCCTGGGAGACGGCAACAACTTCGGGAAATTGGAATTTGACCCGAATGACAACGTGTTGCGGACATTGACCTCCGACACGATTACCGACAATGTGTTCCAGTACAACCGGACCGTGAACGGCTATTCGCTGCAGGCGCAGGTGTTTGCGTTGAATCAGCTGGATGGACAGAACATTCTGTCCGCTCCGCGGGTAACGACGTTGAACGGCGTGACTGCCACGATCAGCATGGTGCGGCTCTATCCGGTGCCGGACTGGGGCGACGGCGACGACGACGATGACAGCGACAGCAACTCCGGGAGCACCGGCGGCAGTTCGATCTCCACTCCGTCCGGCACCGATACTACGGTCCAGACCTACGAGTGGGACTCGGGACAGCCGACCTTCAATTACGAAGAATTCGGCATCACCTTGTCGGTGACGCCGCAGGCGGATACCGAACGGCGTCTGATCCAGATGCGGATGAACCCGGTGGTGACGGCTCTGGTCGGATGGACCAGCTACACCTTTGACAACTCGGGCGGTATCGTGAAAGATTTGCCGCTGACGGTGATCTGGAAGCCGATCACCAACCGTCGTGCCGTCAACAACTATGTGACGGTGGCGGACGGTGAGACCATTGTCCTGGGCGGTATGATCACCGATACGACCGACGAGATCGACGACAAGGTTCCGCTTTTGGGCGACATTCCGCTGGTGGGGCGGTTGTTCCAGAGCAAGAGCACGCAATCGCAGAAGGTCAACCTGCTGGTCTTTTTGACCTGCCGGTTGGTCAAGCCGGACGGGACCCCGTTCTATCCGCAACCGAACAGCGGCGTTGCCGACTTCCCTGCCTACCGGTAAAGGATTCGGCAACCGACGCTGATGAGACGATGGCCCCCGGGCGGGAATTTCCGCTGCCGGGGGCTTTTTCAATTGCAGATACCTTTTTATAGTCAACCCAGGAGTTTCAGCGGGCATGAGCAATATAATCGAACAATTCAACCGGCATTATCAAACGGCTCCGATGGTTTTGAGTGCGGCGCCGGGCCGTCTTGAGATCCTCGGCAACCATACGGACTACAACCAGGGAGTGGTTTTGAGCTGTGCGGTGGAGCAGCGTACGGAGTTTGCCCTGGTGCCGCGCGCCGGGCGCAAGTGCCGTCTGGTGGATTTCCGGGACGGCAGTACCAAGAGCTTCGAGCTGGACGGCATCGACCAGGCGCGGCCCCGGGACTGGAGCAATTACGTCAAAGGCATGATCGTGGAGTTGCGCAAGCGGGGCATCGAGGTCGGAGCGTTTGACGGCGCGATTCGGAGCACGGTGCCTTTGTCGGCGGGAATGTCGAGCTCGGCGGCGCTGGAAATTGCGGCCGGATTTGCGTTCAAAGAAGCGTTCGGCATCGTCCTGGACAACGCCGACTGGGCGCGGGTCGGGCAGGGCGTGGAAAATAATTATATGGGTTTGAATTCCGGATTGCTCGACCAGTTCAGTTCGATTTTCGGCAAGGCGGACGCGGTGATTCTGTCCGACTTTCGCTCGGTCGAGGTGTTGAAGACGGTTTCGCTTCCTCCCGGCTACCGTTTTGTGGTGGCCAATTCGATGGTGAAGCATAATCTGGTGGATTCGGAATACAACACCCGGCGGCGCGATTGTGAAGCTGCGGCGGCCAAGCTGGCGAAGTGCTATCCCGGCGTCAAAACGCTGCGGGATGTGACGCCGGAACAGCTGGAGGAGGCCAAGTCGGCGTTGACCCGTTTGGAATATCTGCGCAGCAAGCATGTCGTCGGCGAATGCGATCGGGTATGGCGCGGTGTGGCTGCGTTGGAGACCGGCGATGTCGCGACTTTCGGCAAGCTGCTGTTTGCGTCGCATGCCAGCTCTATGGAAAACTTCGAGAACAGCACGGCGGAATTGGATTATCTGGTCGAGTTGGCCCAGTCGCTGCCGGGGGCTCTCGGCGCGCGGTTGTCCGGCGGCGGCTTCGGCGGCATCACCATTCACCTGGTCCATGACCGGGATGCCGAAGTGTATGCCGCCCGCCTCAGCGAAGCGTTTGCGTTGAAATTCGGCATGAAGGCGGAGACGATTCAGTGTGCCATCGGCGGCGGCGCGGCGGTGAAACGAGTATAACTTGCCCGGCAAAAGGGTGGATGAAAGATAATTCTTGAGAAAGGATCGATGATATGCGTAGTGACATCATGAAAAAAGGCCCGGAACGGGCTCCGCACCGCAGTTTGATGCGGGCGACGGGAATCTCCCCGGATCAGGTCGAACGGCCCTTTATCGGGGTCTGCAACTCTTATACCAACATTCCTCCGGGGCATTGCCACCTGAAGAAGGTCGGCGAAATCATTTGCCAGGCCATTCGCGACGCGGGCGGCATTCCGTATGAATTCAATACCATCGCGGTCTGCGACGGCATTGCAATGGGGCATCCGGGGATGAAATTTTCGTTGCCCAGCCGGGAACTGATCGCGGATTGTGTCGAAACCATGGGAATGGCGCATCCGTTCGACGCGATGATCTGCATTCCGAACTGCGATAAGGTGGTTCCGGGGATGTTGATGGGAGCGATGCGGCTGAATATCCCGACCATTTTTGCCTCCGGCGGGCCGATGGCGGCCGGCCGTACCGTGGACGGCAAGCCGGCCGACCTGATCACGGTGTTCGAGGGGGTGGCGCAGTTGAAGATCGATAAGATCACGGAGGCGCAACTGACCGAACTTGAATGTCTCGCCTGTCCGGGGCCGGGGTCGTGCTCCGGGATGTTCACGGCGAACAGCATGAACTGTCTGTGCGAAGCGCTCGGCATTGCGCTTCCCGGCAACGGCACCATTCTGGCGGAGACGCGGGAGCGGGTTGCTTTCTGGAAGCGCGCGGCGCAGCGGATCGTCGAGATGGCGAAGGATCCGGAGGCGTTGTGTGCCCGCGACCTGGCGACGCCGCAGGCGTTCATGAATGCGCTGGTCCTCGATGTGGCGATGGGCGGCAGCACCAATACGGTATTGCACACGCTGGCGGTGGCGAACGAGGCCGGCGTCCAACTTGACTTGAAGAAATTCGACGAAGTCAGCCGGCGGACGCCGAACATCTGCAAAGTTTCGCCCTCGTGCAGCTATCACATCGAAGATGTGGCCAAGGCAGGCGGCATCATGGGGATTCTCAAGGAGGTCAGCCGGATTCCGGGGCTGCTTGACGGCAGCGTCCCGACCGTGTCCGGGATGACGCTGGCGGAGGAATTCGGCGATGCTCCGGTGCCGGACAACGCGGTAATCCGGACGCTGGAAAACGCTTACAGCCAACAGGGCGGCCTGTCGATTCTGTTCGGAAATCTGGCGGAAAACGGTTGTGTGGTCAAAACTGCCGGAGTGGCCAAGTCGATGCTGGTGCATCAGGGGCCCGCCGTGGTATTTGAAAGCGAAGCCGAGGCCGGAGAAGGCATTCTGGCCGGGAAAGTCAAGGCCGGCGATGTCGTGGTCATTCGCTACGAAGGCCCCAAAGGCGGCCCGGGAATGCAGGAAATGCTGGCTCCCACCAGCTATATCATGGGCCGGGGGCTCGGAGAAAGCGTGGCGCTGATTACCGACGGGCGCTTCTCCGGCGGAACGCACGGCGCCTGTATCGGCCACGTCAGCCCGGAAGCGGCGGCGGGCGGCGTCATCGCGCTGGTAGAGGACGGCGACCAGATCCGGGTCGATATCCCGAACCGAACCATTGCCCTTCTCGTGGCGCCGGAGGTGTTGGCCGAGCGCCGCAAAGGCTGGAAGCCGCGGCCGCCGCGGGTGACGAAAGGGTATCTGGCGCGCTATGCCGCCGCAGCGACAAGTGCCGACCAGGGCGGCGTTTTGCGCGTGCCGCAGGTGTAACGTAAGAAAAAACGTGGGGGACTTCTCGTCCCCCACACCTCCACGGCAGGGTCACAGGACCCTGCACCTCTGCTCCAGATGCCTTTGGCATCTTCCGCGATCTTTTTGAACAGGGAGAGCGCCTGTTGCCGCGTCAAGCCTGCCAGACCACCTCAGAGCTGCCGCCCTTGCCGGCCACGGCTGGCGGGCGCCTCCGGGGGGAGCACGCTGCTCCCCCCTGCTACCCCCCAGGGACCCACGCCTGTCGTCAGGCCAATTGCCTCAATATGCAATGGCTGACGGCTGCGAGACTCGACATGATCCACACGTCTAACGCCAATCATCCACTTGTGAGCGCGTACGGGGGAGCGCCGGTCAGGCGCGACCGTGCCGCTAGGAATTGGCGCAGCGAAGCTCGTGCCAAGGAGCGCGGCACGGAGCCTCCCCCGGCGAACGGCGCTGGCTTTGCCGGCGCTGAGGGGGTCGGTCACGAAAACGCGGCAGCGTTTTTGTGACCGAAGAGAGTTTTTGCCGCCCATTGGCGGCAAAAACGTGAAGCCGAGCGGCCGAGCGATCGGGGTTGGGAGGGGCGGAGCCCTCGCGTGAATCGGGGCGCAATGCGGCCCCGTGTCCACTACCAAAATCACCACACTCCGTTGTCCCGGCGGCGCATAATTTACCAATGCAATGCGGCCCCGTGTCCACTATCATAATTACCACACTCCGCCGCACCGGCGGAGTTCAATTACCTTGGATTCATTAAAGCTCCACGCCCAGCTTTTCGCGCATGGAATTGACCTTGGCGAGGGCGGCTTCGACGGATTCGCCGCGGGCGAGGAGGACGCCGAGCCGGCGGTGCCCTTTCAATTCCGGCTTGCCGAACAGGCGGATGTTGGTATCGGGCTCGCGCAGAACCTCGGCCAGATTGGCGAAGGACACCGCGGTGGAATTGCCGTCGGCGACAATGGCTTTCGACGCGGACGGACCGTGGAATGCGATATTCGGCACCGGCAACCCGAGAATGGCGCGGGCATGCAGATCGAATTCGGACAGATCCTGGGAAATCAGCGTGACCATCCCGGTGTCATGGGGACGGGGGCTGACTTCGCTGAAGATCACCCGGTCCTGTTGAATGAACAATTCCACCCCGAAAATACCGGTGCCGCCGAGGGCTCCGGTAATTTTTTCGGCGACCGAACGGGCTTCGGCCAGCGCTTTCACCGACATCGGCTGGGGCTGCCAGGATTCCTGATAGTCACCGTCAACCTGATGATGTCCAATGGGTTCGAGGAACGAAACGCCGTCGCAGTGGCGGACGGTCAAAAGGGTGATTTCGAAGTCGAAATCGACGAAGCTTTCGACAATGACCCGGCCGGCACCGGCGCGGCCGCCGGATTGCGACAACTCCCAGCTGCGGCCGATGTCTTCGGGGCCGCGCGCCACACTTTGCCCGTGGCCGGAGGAGCTCATCACCGGTTTGATGACACAGGGGAAGCCGATTTCACGCACCGCGGTTTCAAATTCGGCGAAATTCGAGGCGAAACGGTAGGCGGAGGTCGGCAGTCCGAGTTCTTCGGCGGCGAGCCGCCGGATGCCTTCACGGTTCATCGTCAGGCGCGCCGCCCGGGCGGTCGGAATCACCCGGAAGCCCTCTTGCTCCAATTCCACCAACGTATCCGTGGCAATCGCTTCGACTTCGGGGACGATAAAGTCCGGGCGTTCCAGCTCGATCACGCGGCGCAGCGCGTCGCCGTCGAGCATATTGATCACATGCGAACGGTGCGCCACCTGCATGCCGGGGGCATTGGGGTAACGGTCGACCGCGATGACCTCGACCCCGAGCCGCTGCATCGCAATCACCACCTCTTTGCCCAGTTCTCCGGCGCCGCAGAAAAGCACTTTGGTCGCCTTCGCCGTCAACGCGGTTCCAAGTTTCGACATTTCCAATATCCCCTTTCACGAAAAAGTATTGACGGATAGATCGTCAATTCGTTCGTCATTTACGTAAAATGCGAATAGTTAATCACTTGTGTTGTTGAAAGACGAAACGACCCGTCAAATTCCCAGGAATTTGACGGGTCGAAAAACATTCCGGTCAGTTGGCCGTATAATTCGGTGCATCCTTGATGATCGTCACATCGTGCGGATGCGCCTCGCGCAACCCGGCCGAGGTGACCCGGATCATTTCGGCGTTTGCCTGGAAGTCCGGGATGGTGCGTTCGCCGCAATATCCGAGCGAATAACGCAGGCCGCCGACGAATTGGAAAATCACATCGGCTACCGGGCCGCGATACGGGACCAGCCCTTCGATCCCCTGCGGGACCAGCTTCTTTTCGTCATCGACATCGGCCTGGCCGTAGCGTTCCCGGCTGGCCTTGCCGTCCTTCATCGCATCCAGACTGCCCATGCCGCGGTAAACCACATAGCGGCGTCCCTGGTGCAAGGTGACTTCGCCGGTGCTTTCGGCGGTACCGGCCAGTGCCGAACCCATCATCACCGAACTGGCACCGACGGCAATGGCTTTCGCGACATCGCCGGACTGCTTGATGCCGCCGTCGGCGATCACCGGCACGTCTCCCGGAATCGCTTTGGCGACATTGTAAACCGCGGTCAATTGCGGCACTCCGACGCCGGCGACTACGCGGGTGGTACAGATCGATCCGGGGCCGATTCCGACCTTGATGCCGTCGGCGCCGGCATCCGCCAGCGCTTTGGCCGCGCTCGCGGTGGCGATATTGCCGCCGATCACATCGACCCGGTCGCCGAAGGTTTTCTTCATCAACGCCACCGTTTCGATGACGCCTTTGCTGTCGCCATGGGCGGTATCGACCACCAACACGTCGACGCCGGCCTCGATCAGGGCCGTCGCGCGTTCTTCATCGTAGGGCCCGATACCCGCGGCGACCCGGAGCTGGTGATCGTTGTCGCGGTTGTAATCCGGTTCGTCGTTATCCATCAGCGACCGGACATCCTGGAAGCTGTAAAGTCCGGTCAGACGGCCTTCGGCGTCGACCACCGGCAGTTTGCCGACCTTGTGCTCCAACATCAGCCGGTAGGCTTCGCGCATCGAAATGCCGTTGCCGGCGACGATCAGGTCGCGGGTCATCACATCGCTGATTTTCACCCGGTAGTCGGTCAGGAACTTGATATCGCGCGACGAGATCAACCCCACCAGCGCACCCCGGTCATTGACGATCGGGAAACCGGAAAAGGAAAATTTGCGCTGCCGTTTTTCATAGAGCATTTCCTCGACCGTCTGCTCGGGGTGAAACACGATCGGCGATTTGATGACGCCGTTCAAATACAACTTCACCTGACGGACCTCATCGGCCTGGCGTTCGACGGAAAGATTTTTGTGAATGACGCCGATACCTCCGAGGCGGGCCATGGCGATGGCCATTGCGCTTTCGGTGACCGTATCCATCGCCGCCGAAGCGAACGGGATGTTCAATTTGACGTGCCGGGTGAAGCGGGTGGAAACATCGGCATCGGCCGGCAGGAAGTCGGCGTAGCGCGTTACCAGGGAGATGTCGTCAAACGTGAGGCCTTCGAAGGGAAAGGCTGCCATGAATTGGTCGAGATATGGATTCATCAGCTTGGGCTCCTTTATATTTGCCCACTTACTATAACTCAAAAAGGAGGGTTTGTCAACTGTTTTTGCCGAAAAAAACGGGAAAAATTATTTGATTTTTTGAATTGGCAAGCTATAGTAAAAGGTTCCAAGCAAACAGCACAGATTGTGCTCTTGCCGAAAAATTCTGAAGCCGGCGGCCCGGCGCGTTGAGGAGCGCTCCGGATGGATCGGTTTATGATTTAAAGTTTTATTGCAGAGGGAGTTGTAAGATGGGAAAACACAATAAGCCGGATCACGGGCCCGAAGAGCAGAATACGATCGAACCGGAAATCGTCGAGGATACCGCAACCGAAACGGCCGTTTCGGAAAATGAAGCCGACGCCCAGGCGGATGCGCAGGCGGCGTTGGCCGAACTCAGCGACAAGCTGTTGCGGACCCAGGCGGAGTATCAGAATTACCGCAAACGCATGTCGCGGGAGATTTCGGATGCGCGCCGGGTCGGCGTGGTGGATACCTTGGAGGTGTTCCTGCCGCTTTTCGACCATTTCGGAATGGCGGTGCAGGCGGCGGAAAAGAGTGACAATGTGCAGGCGATCCGCCAGGGGCTGGCGATGATTGCCGACGAATATGCCAAAGCATTGGATGAGCTCGGCGTCAAGAAGTTTGACGCCGTCGGCAGCAAATTCGACCATAACCGCCATGATGCGGTCGCGCAGGAACCGTCCGATACCATCCCCGAGGGAGTGGTCAGCCGGCAGTGGAATTGCGGCTACGCAATGGGAGACCGGGTTTTGCGCCCGGCGCGTGTGGTTGTGTCCTCCGGGCCGGCCAAAGCTGTGGAAGAGGCCGAATAAGCAGGAGGTAGCAATATGGCCAAGGATTATTACGAGCTTCTCGGTGTGAGCAAAGGCGCTTCCGCCGATGAGATAAAGAAAGCGTATCGCAAGCTCGCCATCAAATATCACCCGGACAAGAATCCGGGCAACAAAGAGGCGGAAGAGAAGTTCAAAGAGGTCGCGCAGGCATATGAAGTCCTGAGCGATCCGGCGAAAAAGGCGAAGTACGACCAGTTCGGTCCGGATGCTTTCGCTCCCGGGGGTGGCGGTGCGGGCGGAGGCGGCGGCTTCGGCGGCTTCGGCGGCAGCGATCCATTCGATATTTTCAGCCAGGTATTCGGCGGCGGTGTCGACTTGAACGACATTCTCGGTGGCGGTTCGCGCCGTTCGCGTCGCAATCCGAATGGGCCGGCGCCCGGTTCCGACCTGCGTTACGATATTGAAATCGACTTCGAGGACGCGGTGTTCGGGGCGGACAAAAAATTGGTGATTCCGAAGCTGAGCGCCTGCGATGCCTGCCATGGATCGGGGGCGGAGCCCGGCAGCAGCCGCAAGACCTGTTCGCGCTGCGGCGGATCGGGACAGGTGACGGTCAGCGTGCAGGGGTTGGGCGGCATGCAGATGCGCCAGACCTGCCCGTCGTGCCGCGGAGCCGGTTCGACGATCGAGAAGCCGTGCCGGAAGTGCCGCGGCGAAGGGCGCGTCCAAGTCGAGCGCACGCTGCAGATGCATATCCCCCCGGGGGTGGACACTGGTTCGCGGTTGCGGGTGGCCGGCGAGGGCGAAGGCGGCATGCGCGGCGGCCCGGCGGGGGATCTGTACGTTTACATCCATGTGCGCCCGAACGATGTGTTCACCCGCGACGGGGTCAATCTGCAGTGCGAAGTGCCGGTTCCGTTTGTCACCGCGGTGACGGGCGGGGTGATCGAGGTGCCGACGGTGGCGGGCCGGGCCAAAATGCGGGTGCCAGCGGGGCTGAAGTCGGGTACGGTATTGCGTTTGAAGGGCAAGGGGATGCCGGCGTTGCGCGGCGGCGATCGCGGCGACCTGATGATCCGCACGGTGGTCGAGGTGCCGAAACATCTTTCCGAAGCGCAGCAAAAAATGCTGACGGATTTCGCGGCGACTTTGACACCGGCGAATCAGCCGATGACGCAGGAGTATTTGCAGAAGGCGCATAAATTCCTCAATTGACGGAAGATTATTTTATGGCGAAGGACAACAAAGCGCCCGACGGGAATCTGGCGGGCAACCGGAAAGCGTTTCATGACTATCATGTGATGGAGCGTTATGAGGCCGGGATCGAGTTGACGGGGACGGAAGTGAAAAGCTGCCGTGCCCGCAATATCAATCTGGCGGATTCCTTCGTTTCGCTCGAACATGGGCAGGCGTGGCTGTTGAATGTGCATATCGCGGTGTACAGCCAGGGCAACCGTTTCAATCATTCGCCGAAACAGCGGCGCCGGCTGCTGTTGCACAAAAAGGAGATCCTGAAGATTTCCCAGCAGGTCAAGGAGAAGGGACTGACGGTGATTCCGGTCGGCGTCTACCTCAAGGGCGGACTGATCAAGGTGGAGATTGCCATTTGCAAGGGCAAAACGCACGAAGACCAGCGCGAGACCCTGCGCCAGCGCCAGGATCAGATGGAAATGCGCCGCGCCCTGAGCGCCCACCGCTGAAAAAAATAAAATTTCTTAAAAAAATAAAAAAATCAAATAGAGCCGCGAAGCGGCGGTTTGCCCTCCGTCATACGGAGGCGCGGTCCAGCGCGCGAACAGCGCTGGTCGCCGATGGCGCCGTAGGCGCCCGAAAGAGGCGAAACGTACAGCAAGCGAGCCGGGAGGCGAGCGGATCATCCCGAGGTAGCGATGGTGGAGATCGGATTGGAAGCGTGAGCGACAATCCGATCTACACATAGAGCGAACTCTGGCGCCGCACCTGCGGCGAACGATAGGCCGACGGAGCATGTCGACGATAGCAGACGGAGGCCATTGTGCGCATGACAAAGGACGCAAAGGACGGAAAAGGACACGGCTATATGGCGTGCCATACGGCCATCCATGGCGCGCCACCGACGGTGGAGATGTAGTGGATGTGGAGCCGGGACGGGGAACATATCACGATGGACGACTGGATCGAAATCGAGGCCGACCCCAAACACATGGCGCGGGAGCGGCAGAAAGCCAGGGAACTGCGGCAGAGTTCGTGGTGGAAAAACCTGACGGCGCGCGGAATCTGCCATTATTGCGGGGGGCATTTCGCGCCGGAGGAATTGACCATGGACCACCTGATTCCGGTATCGCGGGGGGGGCGCTCAACCCGGGGCAACATCGTCGCAGCCTGCCGGAAGTGCAACGCCGAAAAGAAATACCTGACTCCCGTGGAACAGGTGATGCGGGAACTGGATCGCGGCGATGATTGCTAAAGTCATCGTCGATCTCGCGCTCGACCAGGCGTTCGATTATTCGGTGCCGGCGGAGCTCGAAGCGCAGGTCGGAGCGGGCAGCCGGGTGCGGGTGCCGTTCGGCAACAGCTTCCGCTCCGGTTACGTGCTGGCGCTGACCGACAACGCCGAATACGGCGGCGCCCTCAAAGCCATAGCCGGATTGGATGAAAACCGGACCCAACTGCCGGAATCGCTGCTGAAGCTCGGCCATTGGATTGCCGAATATTACTGCTGTGCCCAGGAACACGCCATCCGGACACTGCTTCCCGCCGCCGTGCGTCACGGCAAGGTCAAAGCGCAACGCAAAAAATACTATTCGATTCCGGATTCCGACGCGGCACAGAAGTTCATGCTCGAACACGCCGACCACAAACCGGCGCAGGCGCGCATCCGGATCTTGAAAACATTGCTGGTGGCCGGTTCGCTTCCGGGGGAACTGCTGCTCGAAGCCGCGCAGGCCACCGCCGGCAATCTGGCCACACTGGTCAAAGCCGGATTGACGGCCTGCGAAGAGCAGACCGTCCGGCGCAATCCGTTCGCCAACGCGATGGTGACGCGCAGTGAGCCATTGGCGCCGACGGAGGAACAGAGCGAAGCGCTGGCCGCCTTCGACCGGATGTTTTCCGGCGAGGAAAAGCGGCACGTGATGCTGTTGTGGGGGGTGACCGGCAGCGGCAAAACCGAGGTATATTTACAGGCCATCGACCGGGTATTGCAGGCCGGGCGCACCGCGATCGTGCTGGTACCGGAGATTTCGCTGACGCCGCAGACGGTGCTGCGCTTCCGGGCGCGCTTCGGCGACGAGGTCAGCGTGCTGCACAGCCGTCTGAGCGACGGAGAACGCTTCGACGAATGGAACCGGATCTGCGCCGGCGAGGTGAAAATCGCGGTCGGGGCGCGCTCGGCGCTGTTTGCTCCGTTCCGCAACGTCGGCTTGATCATCGTCGACGAAGAGCACGAATCCACCTACAAGCAATCGGAAACGCCGCGTTACCACGCGCGCGATGTCGCGGTGATGCGCGGCCACTTCGACCGCGCGGTGGTGATGCTGGGGTCGGCGACGCCGTCGCTGGAATCGTATTACAATGCCCGGCACGGCAAATATGTGCTGTGCCGGCTGCAGAGCCGGGTGGAAAACCAGCAGCTGCCGACGGTCAAGGTGGTAGACCTGCGCTTGAACGCGGCGGAAAAAGAGGACAAGAAGGTCAGTTTTTTCTCTAAAATCCTGATCGACGAGGTTTATGCCCGGCTCAAGGCGGGCGAACAGGTGATCATTTTCCTGAACCGGCGCGGTTATGCCCGGCAGATGCTGTGCGAACAGTGCGGCTACGTCGCCGGCTGCCCGGATTGCTCGATACCCTACACCTATCACCGGCAGCAGGCGATCCTGTCGTGCCACCTGTGCGGCGGTGTGATCGCGGCGCCGGAGCGCTGCCCGCAGTGCCGTTCCGAGGAGATCCGCTATTCGGGGATCGGAACCGAAAAAATCGAAGCGCAGGCCCACGCGATTTTCGCCGGGGCGCGGATTGCCCGGATGGATTCGGATACGATGCGGGCGGCGAACGCGCATGAGAAGACGCTGGCGGCATTCCGCCGGGGAGAAATCGACATTCTGATCGGAACGCAGATGATTGCGAAGGGGCTGCATTTCCCGAATGTGACGCTGGTCGGGGTCATCAACGCGGACATGGGGCTGTTCATCCCGGATTTTCGGGCCGGGGAGCGGACCTTCCAGCTGCTGACGCAGGTGGCGGGACGGGCGGGGCGCGGGGAGCAGCCGGGCGAGGTGATCATCCAGACCTTCAATCCGTTCAATGACGTGATTCAATTGGCGACGACGCAGGATTTCGGCGGGTTTTACGAATACGACATCGAGGTCCGGGAGGCGTTGCGCTATCCGCCGTGCGGTCACTTGATCGCGCTGCATTTTCAGAGCGAAGAGCAGGAGGCGGCGGAGGCGTACGCGCGGCAGTGCTTCGAATGGCTGAAGCCGTTCTGCCACGACGCGGTGACGGTGACGGAGCCGTCGCCGTCGCCGATCGAGCGGATCAAGGCGCGCTTCCGCTACCAGATCTTGTACCGGGGGGAGAACCTGAAGGCGCTGCGGCAGGCGATCCGGTCGTTGATCCTGCGCAACCGTGCCCCCGCCGGCGTCGAAGTCTACGCCGACGTCGACGCCCAATCCCTGATGTAAAAAAATAAAAAATTCTTAAAAAAAATAAAAAATCAACTCGAGCCGCGAAGCGGCGGTCTGCACTCCGTCATACGGAGGCGCCGATCCAGCAGGCGAATTCTGCTGGTCGCCGATGGCGCCGTAGGCGCCTGAAAGAGGCGAAACGTACAGCAAGCGAGCCAGGAGGCGAGCGCTTCCTCCCGAGGCAGCGATGGTGTAGATCGGATTGGAAGCGTGAGCGACAATCCGATCTACACATAGAGCGCACGAGGTGCCGCACCGGCAGCGAACAACAAGCGGCAGAGCGCCGCACCGGCGGCGAACAGTCACCCCTTGGAGCACACCCAACACCTTCCTACGACCGTAAAATCCTTGAAAAAACGGCTTTTGTTGTTGAATATCAGCACTTCCGGCGGTATATTACAGGATAATCGGGCAATGGAATACAAACAGAATGGAGTTGAAGCCGCCGATGACAAAACCGAATCTACCGCGATCGTCCGCTTTTCGTCTGTTATTGTCGTGTTGCATCGTGAGTTTCGGTATCCTGCTTGGGAGTGGTTGCGATCATGCCCCGAAACTGACTCCGGTCGATCAGATCAAAGTTCTGCGCGGCGACGGCCAATGCGCATTGCCCGGGGAGGCATTCGATAACGATTTGACCGTCGAATGTTTCGGCCCCGAAGAGACCGGCTGGCTGGGGCAGAGCTCCAGTCCGACAAGTCCGCATGCGCGGCTCCGCTTCGCCCCGGCGGCGGGCTCGGATCTGATCGTGGAGCCAAGCGAGGTCGAAACCGGCGTCGACGGTACCGTTTCGGTCAAAGTGCGCGCCGGCCGCGCCACCGGCGACCACTATCTGGATATCATCCCGGTCGATTCCCCGCGCAAAAGCATCCGGGTGCGTTTCACCACCGGCATGCGGATTTCCGGCGGCAACCAGGAGGGCACCGGCGGTGCGCTCCTGGCCGATCCCCTGGTGGTGAAGCTGGTCGACTCCGATGGCCGTCCCGCGGCGGGGATTCCGGTTTACTTCAGCTTTCAGGACAACCCGGAAGGCAAGAAAAGCTCGGCGAAACTGATTCCCAATGAAGCCGTCACCGACAAAAACGGCGAGGCCGCCACCCAGGTGCGCCTCGGCAACGCCACCGGAGAATACCGGATCAATATCGAAGTCGCCGGCCAGGACGCGGATTATTATGTCCGCGGCACCGTGGTGAAAACGCTGGCGCTGAATGTGGTTTCCGTCGTCATCATGGTGCTCGGCGGCCTGGCGCTGTTCGTCTACGGGATGAAGCTGATGGGGGACGGCCTGCAGAAGGTGGCGGGGGAAAAACTGAAAAAAGTGTTGCATTTTTTCAGCCGCAACTGCGTGATCGCCGCGATTGCCGGGGCCGGAGTGACTGCCATCATTCAGTCGTCCAGCGCGACGACGGTGATGGTGATCGGTTTCATCAACGCCGGGTTGTTGAATCTGGGGCAGGCGGTCGGCATTATTTTCGGCGCCAACGTCGGTACCACGATCACGGCCCAGATCATTTCATTCAAACTGGACGCATTGGCGATTCCCGCGATCGTCATCGGCTTGCTGGCGCTCTTTTCGAAGCGGCGGGTCGTCTATGGGTGGGGCGAAACGGTGTTCGGCTTCGGATTGCTGTTTTTCGGCATGACGATGATGAGCGACGAACTGAAAATATTGGGGGACTTCCCGAGCTTCCGGAATTTTTTCCAGACCTTCAACTGCGCCCCGGCGGCCGCCGGAGAGTTCATGCCGCCGTGGGCGGTGCTCGGCGCCATCGGCATCGGTCTATTGATGACGGTGATCATTCAAAGCAGCTCGGCGGCGATGGGTATCATCCTGGCGTTGGCGGCGGGGGGGCTGATCAATTTTTACACCTCGATTCCGCTGCTGCTGGGAACCAACATCGGTACGACGATCACAGCGTGGCTGGCGTCGCTGGCGGCCAACCGCCCCTCCAAGCAGGCGGCGCTGTCGCACTTCCTGTTCAACTTCATCGGTACGGCTTACATGGTTCTGCTTTTCTATGTGCCGTGGGGCAAGTCGGGGGATCCGGTTTTCCTGTATTTCGTCAACGCGACCACGCCCGGCGACGTCTTTGCGGCGGAGCCGCAGAACATCGAACGCCACATCGCGATGGCGCACACCTATTTCAACTTGTTCAACCTGATTTTGCTGCTGCCGTTTACAGGGCTGTTCGTGCGTCTGTGCAACTGGATGATCCCGATCAAGAGCGAGTCCGAAATTCAGACGGTGACGCTGGAGCCGCGGTTGCTGAATACGCCGTCGGTGGCTCTGGAGCAGGCGGTGTTCGCAATCCGCGGCATGGTCGAGGACGCCTGGGCGATGGTGCGCAGCGTCACCGAAGAGCAATTTCTGGCGGTCAAGGTCGACCCGGTCCGGGTACAGGAATTGGCGGAGGCCGAGGAGGGGATCGACCGGCGGCAGCGTGAGGTCACCGAGTATCTGGTCCAGATCACCCGGCGGCAGTTGACCGAACCGCAATCGGAGCTGGTGCCGATCCTGATGCATTGCACCAATGACGCCGAGCGGCTGGCGGATCATACCGAAAATATCGTCCAGTTGACCGAACGGCTGATCCGGATCGATAAAAAGCTGTCCCATACCGGCATGAAGGAGATCCGGCGGCTGGTGGAGGAGTTGAACAGCCAGGCGGAAAATGTGGTCAAGGCCCTGGGCAGCACCGACGCCGACAATGTGCGGTTCGCGTTGAAGAGCGACCGGAAGATCAACAAACTGGCCCGTGAGTTTGAAAACAACCATATCGAGCGGCTGCGTAAGAGCGGCTGTTCGCTGCAGGCCAGTATCATCTATGTGGAGATGCTCGGCGAGTTGGAGGCGGTCGGTTCCAATCTGGCGAATATTGCCGAACGCACGCCGGAATTGCAGAAACATTACATCCGTATGAGGTGACGCCAATGAGTTCGATTCGTATCCTGAAACCCGGAGAAGGCATTGCGGCGATGCGCCGGAAAATTCCATTTGCCGCCGTGGTGAACGCCACTGCGCTGTGCTGCATTGAAGCCGCATGCGAGTTGCCGGGAGATGTCCGGGCCAAACTGAAAGAGGCGCTGGCGGCTGAATCCAGCGAACTCGGGCGCGATTTTCTCCAGCAATATTTGGACAATGCCGATCTGGCGTCGAAGCGGAAGCTGCCGATTTGCCAGGATACCGGTTTCGCGGTTTATTTCGTCGAAATGGGCGAACTGGTCGAAATTGACGGCGGCTCCATTTACGAAGCACTGACCGAGGGGACGGCGAAGGGCTATAAAGACGGTTATTTGCGCAAGTCGATCGTTTCCGACCCGATTTTCCAACGCCAAAACACGCAGACCAACGTACCGCCGATCATCCATCTGACGCTGGTGCCGGGGGACAAATTGAATGTAATATTGGCGCCGAAGGGCGGCGGCTCGGAAAACATGAGTGCGCTGAAGATGCTGCCGCCGTCGGCCGGGCGTGCCGGGGTGGTGGATTTCGTGGTGGAGACGGTGACGAAGGCGGGGGGGAATCCGTGTCCGCCGACGGTGGTGGGGGTCGGGGTCGGCGGCACCTTTGAAAAGGCGGCGTTTCTGGCGAAGAAGGCGTTGCTGCTGCCGTTGGACGCGGTGAATCCGGACCCGGAATACGCGGCGTTGGAGCGGGAGATACTGGCAAAAATCAACGCTTCGGGGGTGGGATCGCAGGGACTGGGCGGCGACGTGACGTCGCTGGCGGTGCACATCGAACACTTCCCGTGCCACATCGCGAGCCTGCCGGTGGCGGTGAACCTGAATTGCCATGCCGCCCGCCACGCCGGCTTCGAGCTCTAAAATAAAAATTTCTTAAAAATAAAAAAATAGAGCCGCGAAGCGGCGGTCTGCACTCCGTCATACGGAGACGCGGTCCAGCGCGCGAACAGCGCTGGTCGCCGATGGCGCCGCAGGCGCCCAAAAGAGGCGAAATGTACAGCAAGCGAGCCGGGAGTCGATGCGAAGCGAAACCGAGGGGCTTGTCCCCGAGGGGGAAGAGCAAGCTCACGAATGTGAGCGTAGCGAGAGCGGATCATCCCGAGGTAGCGATGGTGGAGATGGGATTGGAAGCGTGAGCGACAATCCGATCTACACATAGAGCGCACGAGGCGCCGCACCGGCGGCGAAAAATAGACCGGCGGAGCGCGTCGGCGAGGACAGGGAGGGCCTGTGTGCGCATAACACACGGACGACAACGGACACGGTTGTATGGCATGCCATATGGCGATCCGTGGCGCGCCGCCGGCGGCCAGCATGTAGTGGATATGAACTCGGCAGAGTGCGGTAGCGATTTTAACGGGGGACAAAAAATGACGAAACAAGTGACGGCGCCGTTGAGCAGCGAACAGGCCGGGGCGCTGAAAGCCGGCGACCGGGTACTGTTGTCGGGGCGCATCTATACCGGACGGGACGCCGCGCACAAACGGCTGACGGCGTTGCTCGACGCCGGCAGGGAATTGCCGGTGCCGTTGCGCGACCAGATCATCTATTACGTCGGACCGTGCCCGGCGCCGCCGGGATTGCCGATCGGCAGCGCCGGACCGACCACCAGTTACCGGATGGATGCCTATGCGCCGCGGCTGATTGCCGAATGCGGCCTGCGCGGGATGATCGGCAAAGGCGACCGCGGCGACAATGTCATTGCGGCGATGAAGCAACATGGCGCCGTCTACTTCGCCGCCACCGGCGGCGCGGCAGCCTTGATCGCGCAGACGGTGAAGAGCGCCCGGATCGTCGCGTTCGAAGAGCTGGGGCCGGAGGCCGTTTATGAACTGGAAGTGGAAAACTTTCCGCTGGTGGTGGCGATCGACGCCGAAGGCCGCAACCTCTACCGGAGGGGCTGAAGCGAGCGGGAAATTGACGGAGAAGTGACGGTTTGTTCCGTCAAAAAATGTTGCCGGAGAGTGATGATTTTCTGTATATTTTCTGCAATTGGAGGTATTTCCAGCTTGACAAGCAATCAACCTCCGTTATATTTTATACCAATTTAATGTTAAGGAACGAGGTGAAGCGTGGGACGCAGCGATTATATCAGTGACAGCCTGGTCAATATCCGGGACCGGCTGAAAAATTATTCCGACGGTGCGCGGTCGCTTCCCGGCAATGACGCCTCCGATCCGGGGGCACAGGCGGTGCGCGGCCGCGCTGCCGAAGCGTTGAACTTGCGGCGCGACCTGGGCAACCGCTTCACCAACGAGCTTCGCGATGTCGACGCGCAACTCGAGGAGCTGACCCGCTACGGCGAGTTTTTGCGCACGAAAATTGCCGAATTGGATGCGCTGGCCGACGGTCCGTCGGCAGAAGATGTCGCCACGGTCGGCGAATATTTCCGGCGCGTCGAACACATCCGGCTGGAATTTCTGCGGGACCAAGCCAAACAATCCCAGTACGGTACATCCGCGCCAGCGAAGACGGCCGCGGACGGCGGAACCCCGGCGGCATTCGGCATGGCGGAGCTGCTGTCGATGACGCGGCGGCAGTGGTGGCGCATCGGTTTGGGGCTTTTCGCACCGGTGATCGCGGCCATCGGCATCGGCGCACTGGTCATCGCATTGGCGGTATTGATTGGCATGGGGGTGTTCGGATGATCCGGCGCGGGGTCAGACCGGCGAACCGGAGCCTGCGGCGTTATATTCACACGCAGGGGTTCACCCGGCTGTCCGGCAACCGGCGGGTGGAGGCGCCGGCCGAAGGGATTTCGGCGCGCCTGGCGCTGATCCTGCTGTTTTTCCTGGTGTGCGGAACCGGTCTGTGGTTTGTGATGTTTTAACCGAAGGGACGCGATGAAACGGAAGTGGGAAAAAAGCGCATTTGCGTTGCTGAGCATGTTCTTTTTCATGTTCGGCGGACTTTTCCACCCGCTGTTTCACGCGATACCGCACGCCGTTTGCTGCCCCGGCGCGGAGCCGGCATGGCACCAGGCGCCCTCCCCGGACTGGGATGCCCATTGCCGTCATATCGACTGCCCGGTGTGCGCTACCGCGCTGGAATTGCTGATTCCAACCGGATTCGACTGCTCCTGGCCGGCGGCCATAGCCCCGGAGGGCCGGCCGGAATCCGTCGACGGGATTTCGGATTGTGCCGCCGCCGACTGCCAGCCCCGGGCGCCGCCGCTTTTTTCGTTCGACCCGTATTTGCTTCATATTGCGTAATTTTGGAGCTTGCGGGTTGTCAATTGCCGATTTCGGTGCTATTATACTGAATGTGATTGTGAGCCAAAAAACGGGGGAACTGCGTTTTTTGCATTTAAAAATATAATGATCAAGGGGTTAATATGGGGGAAGCAAAAACGGCAACCATCACGGTTGAGAGTGCCTCACTGGTGACTCGGCTATCGATTGCCAGCGGGATCGTCGGGATCGTCCTGGCGTTGCTGGTGTTGATATTCGGGGTTTTCAAGGCGGATTTCGCCGGTTCGGACAGCTTCGTTCTGGCATTGATTCCACTGGCTATGGTGATCCTGTTCAGCGTTGCCAACTTTATTTACGGATTGCTGGCGGGGGGAGCCGCGCAGGAGGCGGCGGAAAAGATTCTGCTCGCCAAGCGCAAAGAGAACCATGCGTTGAATGTGGAAGAGGATGTCCGCTTCACCGCGGAACGTTCGTTCGCCAATTACACGCGCTATGCGCCTTATGTGCTCAGTGCGCTTGGAGCGCTCGGTATTTTTCTGTTGACCTGGGCCTTCTGGCGCTATTTCCATGTCCGGCTGGAAAAAATCCGGCCGGTGAATTCGCTGCAAGCCGCCTTCGTCGCCGCCGTGATGATGGCGGTGTGCGTGTTTCTGGGGGCCTTTTTCATCGGCCAGGCCCGCGCCGGCGGCTATCGCTGGCTGCGCAGCGCCGGCAGCTGGCTGGTGACGGCGTTCGTGACCTTCGCGGTCGCGGCGGTGGCGCTGGTGATGAATCACTTCGGGATTCCGGGCGCGGACACTTATGTGACCAATATCCTGTTGGTGCTGTTCCTGGTGCTCGGCGCCGAATTCGTGATCAATTTCGTCATCGAATTCTACCGGCCGCGCACCATTGTCGAAGAGCGCCCGGTTTTCGAAAGCCGCCTGCTGGCGCTGTTTACCGAGCCCGGCGGGGTGATGCGGAATATCGCCGACATGCTGGACTACCAGTTCGGCTTCAAGGTGTCGGGAACCTGGATTTATGCGTTTATCGAACGCGCGTTGTATCCCTTGATCGTGTTCTGGGTCGTCATCCTGTGGCTGGCCAGCTCGGTGTACGAAGTCGGCCCGAATCAGGTCGGTTTCAAGGAAAGCTTCGGCAGGGTCGACCGCGGCGCGCTGCTGCAGCCGGGAATTTACTTCGGCCTGCCGTGGCCGTTCGGACAGCTGCACCGTTACAGCTGCACCGAGATTCATCAGGTGGTGGTCGGCGGCCATGAAGACGAGGCCGAGGAAGAGGACGAATACGAGGACGACGGTCACGGTCACGCGCCGGCGCCGAAGCGCGAAAGCAACCATGATGCCGAGGTGATCACCTGGACCACGGTTCATTCCGACGAGGAGCACAACTTCATCGTCGCCTCGGATTCCCGCACCGCCAGTATCGAAGACAACCGGGCGATGCAATTGGCGCTGATGGTGGTGGATATCCCGGTGCAGTACCGGATCCGTCCGGACGGCGTTTTTCAATACGCCTGCGACAACGCCAATGCGCCGGCGATGCTGAAACAGCTTTCCGAAGCGGTGGTGGTCGAATATCTGGCCGGGACGACGCTGACGTCGCTGTTGGCCAATGACCGGCGCCTGACCGAAAAAGTGCTGCAGGAGCGGATTCAGCAGGTGGCGGACTCCCAGAAGCTGGGGGTGGAGATCATCAACGTGAACCTGCTCGGCCTTCATCCGCCGGTCAAGGAGGTGGCGCCGGAGTTTGAAAAGGTGGTCAGTGCGATGGAATCCGCCCATACCGAGGTATTGGCGGCCAAGACCTATGCCGCGGACCGGGTTCCGGCGGCACAGTCGGAGGCTGCCCGGATCATTTCCGAGGCGCAGTCCTATCGCCATACCACCGTTGAAATGGCGAAGGCCGAGAGCCATCGTTTCGGTGCGCAACTGACCGCCTATCAGGCGATGCCGGAGATGTTCAAACTGCGTGCCTACCTGGATTTCCTGAAAACCGATTGCGCCCGGGCGCGCAAGTATGTCCTGAGCAGCTCGCTCGAGAACAACACCTTCGAGTTGAACTTCGAGGTGAATCCGCAGCTGCGGCTGCTGGATGCCGGGCTGCAGGATATCAAACGGGAACAATAAAATTCAAATCAATTATACTGGAGACGAAATGATGGAGAAAAACAATATTATCCGGCACTGGCCGACCGCGTTGCTGGGGACGCTGGTGGGTGTCATCCTCCTGGTCGCGGTATTCTCGTATCAGGTGAATCAGAACGAGCTGGCCGTGGTGACCACGCTCGGCAAAATCGAAGATTACACCCCGGAGCCGGGGCTGCACTTCCGCTGGCCGTATCCGATTCAGCAGATTTACAAATTCGACGGCCGCGACCGGACCTATTCGGGGCAGGCGGGACAGATCGAGGAAACCACCACCGCGGATATCCAGAACGTGCTCGCCGGTATTTTCGTGGTCTACCGGATCGACGATGCCCGGAGCTTCTATTCGGCGTTCAAAACGTTGTCGGTGGCCGAGAGCACGATGAACGACTGGATGCGCGGTTCCAAGAAAGCGATCTTCGGACAGTACAGTACCCAGGTGATGATCAACGCCGACCCGAAGATGCTGAAGCTGAGTGAAATCTGTGCCAAAATCAAGGATGAACTGGCGGGCAAGACGGCGGGCAGCGGCATCGAAATCAAGCTGGTCGGCATCAATACTTTGAACGTGACCCCCGGGGTCACCACCAAGGTATTCGAGCGGATGGCGCAGGAGCGGATGACCGCCGCGACCGAGTTCACCGCCACCGGACGCCGGGAGGCCGAACAGATCCGTCAGAGCGCCAACGCGGAGAGCGCGAGCCGGTTGGCGACGGCGCAGGCGGAAGCACGCCGGATTCAGGCCGAAGGCGACGCGGAAGCGGCCAAATATTACCAGGCCTTCTCGAAAAACCCGGAATTGGCGGCTTTCCTGCATAAATTGCAGGCGGCCAAGGAAATTGCCCGGCAGAACAGCACGCTGATCTTCGACGACAAGACGGCACCGTTCGACATTTTCCGCCCGGACGCTCTTCAACTCGCTCCGGTCAAGCAGTAAAACCCCGACAGGAGGATGTGGAAAATGAGTGAACACCATACACCTTCGGTTCCGGTGCGGAACGAGGGGCGTTATGCCTCCGGCGTTCAGGCGCTGTTCCGGAGTTTGCGGCTGGCATTCGCCGGGCTGATCTGCGTGATCGTCGGCATGCTGGTTTATTTCGTCTGTTTCGACAGCGCGTTTCAGGTGCAGCCGCACGAAGAGGTCATCGTGATGCGCTTCGGCCGTTACGTGAACTCCTACAGCTCCGGCTGGCAATGGTTCCTGCCGTATCCGGTCACTTCCTATGTGAAAGTGCCGGTGATGTCGAAGACGCTGACGGTCAACTTCAACCCGGCCCAGCAGAATACCCAGGCGCCGCCGAATCCGGAGCAGCCGCTGATTCCCGGCCGCGACAACTATCTGTTGACCGCCGACGCCAACATCGTCCACACCTCGTGGGCGCTGAAATATAAGATCACCGACGCCTATTTGTACTATTCGACGGTGCTGACACCGCAGAATCCGATGGATTCGGATGAATTGCAACGCGACGCCCAGGGCAATCCGGCCGGCCGCCGCGGTCCCGAAACGCTGCTCTCCAATCTGGTGCGCTTCGCGGTGATCGAAGTAACCGCGGGAATGACCGCCCATCAAGTGCTGTATTCGGAGCAGGCCCTTTATATCGACCGGGTGCGGATGCGCGTAAACGAGCTGCTCGGCACGATGAAATTCGGTGTCGTGGTGGAAGATCTGCTGCTGCAGCAGTCGAATGTGCCGTTGGCGGTCAAGCCGGCCTTCGATATGGCGCAGGCGGCCGGGGCGGCGCAGGAAACTTTGGTGAGCCAGGCGGAGGACTACCGGATGAATGTGGAAAATGCCACCCAGACCCAGGCGGAGAACCTGAAGAACAACGCCCGGAACTACCGCAAGCAGGTGGTCGAAATGATCGCGGCCGACGTCAAATACTTCCAGGAGATTCTGGCCGCGTACGAGAAAAACCCCGAAGCCACATTGATTCCGTTGTACTACGACGCCGTCGGCACGCTGGTCGGGCAGGCGAATGAGCGTTATTTGCTCGGACCGGGAACGGAAAAGAAGGTTTGGTTGCGGTTGAATCCGGAACCGAAGCAGGCCGAGGAGCAAAACAGCAATACTGAGGTGCGGCGATGACGACGGAAATGGAACAACAAACGGTTGCCGCCGGAGCACCGGCGCCGGAAGCGCCGGAAATCAAAGCCGGAAAAGCGGAAGACAAAGGCGATAAAGCGCAGTGGCGGCTCCTGTTCGCGCTGGCGGGCGGCATTCTGGTCGTCAACTCCTTCATCCTCGGCTTGTGGCTGCCGCAGCAGCGTTTCGCGTCGGAGCTGAACGCGTTTCTCGGCGCCTTCATCATGGCCTGCCCGATCATCTATACCGCGATCAAGGATATTTTCAGCGGCAAGGTGTACATGAACGAACTGGTGGCGCTGGCGATCCTCGCGGCGCTGGCCAACGGCGATTTTCAGATCGCCGGCGTCATTGCGTTCTTTCTGTTGCTGACCATCATCATTGAAAACCGGACCGCGTCCGGCGCGCAGCGTTCGATCGAAGAGCTGATCAAGCTGACGCCGAACGACGCCCGCCGCCTGGTCGGCGGCCGGGAAGAGGAGGTCGATGTCTCCGCGTTGGCGATCGGCGACATCATCCGGGTGCGCCCGGGAGAAAACTTCCCGGTCGACGGCGTGATCGAAAGCGGTTTCAGTACCGTCAACCAGGCGTCGATCACCGGGGAATCGGTCCCGGTGGACAAGGATGTGGCCAGCGAAGTCTACGCCGGCACCCAGAACCTCACCGGCGCGGTGGACCTGCGCGTCACCCGGGTCGGCGAGGATACCACGCTCGGCCGGGTCAAGGATATGATCATGGCGGCGGAAAGCTCGAAGACGCCGATCGTCCGGATCATCGACAGCTACGCCGGATATTATACGCCGACGATTCTGATGCTCGCCGGCGTGGTCTGGTGGTTCACCAAGGATATGAATCAGGTGATCGCGCTGATGGTGATCGCCTGTCCGTGCGCGATCGTGTTGGCGACGCCGACCGCGGTGGTCGCCGCGGTGGCAGCGGCCGCGCGTCTCGGGATTCTGATCAAGAACATCAGCCACCTGGAGCTGGCGGCGCACATCCGCGCCTTTGTATTCGACAAAACCGGGACCTTGACCGACGGGATTCTGTCGGTGGTCAAGCTGACCCCGGTCGACGGCGTCAAGCCGGCGGAGCTGCTGCGCATCGCCGCTTCGGCGGAAAAGAACAGCAACCACCCGACCGCGCTGGCGCTGATGAAGCTGGCGACCGAAGCCGGATTGACGCCGGATGAGGTTTCCGACTTTCAGGAAGTTCACGGGAAGGGGGTCGAGGCCCATCTGGACGGACGTCTGCTTCGGGTCGGGCGCGGTGCCTGGCTGGAATCGCTGGGGCTGTCGGTGCCGCCGCACGACGATGAGGCCGACGGCATGAGCGTGGTGTATGTCGCCGACGGCGACCGGGTGATCGGCTGGATCGGCCTGAAGGACAAGATCCGCAAGGATGCCGCCGCGGCGCTGCAGAGTCTGCGCGACCTCGGAGTCCGGAATTGCGCGATGGTCACCGGCGACCGCGAAAGTGTCGCGGAAACGGTGGCGGCGACGTTGAACATCGACGAATACCGCAGCGAATGCCTGCCGGAAACCAAGGTGGAATACGTCGAGTCGGTCAAACAGGAAACCCTGGTGGCGGTGGTCGGCGACGGCGTCAACGACGCGCCGGCGCTGGCGGCGGGTTCGCTGGGTATCGCGATGGGGGCGATCGGCAGCGACATCGCCATCAACAGTGCGTCGGTGGCTTTGATGAACAACGATTTACGCCGTATCCCGATGTTGGTGTATTTGTCGCAGAAGTCGCGGCTGGTGATCAATCAGAATCTGCTGATCGGGATTCTGTTCGTTTTCGGCGGTATTGTGCTGGCGGTCTTTGAATACCTGACCCCGGTCTGGGCGGCGGTGTTGCAGATCATCAGTACCATTCTGGTGATTTTCAACAGTGCGCGGCTGGTGCGCACCGGCGAAGAGTTGACATTTAGTGACAATGCGCCCGGTGCCGGCGCAAACGGGAGTAACAAATAATTATGGCTGGGCAAGACGTTCCGGTAGTACAGGCAATCGGTTTGACCAAAACCTTTCGGGATTTTTGGAATCGTCCGAAAGCGCGTGCGGTCAATGACATTGATTTCGAAATCCGTCCCGGTGAGGTGATCGGATTGCTCGGGCCGAACGGCTCCGGGAAATCGACGACGGTGAAGATGATCCTCGGATTGTTGTATCCGTCGGCGGGGAAGCTTTCCGTCCTGGAGCGTTCGCCGCGCGCGGTGGAAACCAAGCGGATGATCGGCTATCTGCCGGAAGAGTCTTACCTCTACAAATATCTCACCGCCGAAGAGACGCTGGATTTTTTCGGGTCGCTGTTCAATCTGTCCAAGGCGGAGCGAGTTCGGCGTATCGATCAATTGCTCGACATGGTGGGTATGGCCCATGCCCGGCGGCGCCGGGTGGGGGAATTTTCCAAAGGCATGCAGCGCCGCATCGGCCTCGCGCAGGCGATGATCAACGACCCTGAATTCCTGGTGCTCGACGAACCGACCTCCGGGTTGGACCCGCTCGGCAGCAAGGAGGTCAAGGATCTGATCCTGATGCTGAAGAAGCGCGGCAAGACCGTGCTGATGACCAGCCATTTGCTCAGCGACGTCGAGGACGTCTGCGACCGGGTCATCATCCTCTACGGCGGCCAGATCCGGGCCCAGGGGACGATCAATGAACTTTTGACCGTCTCCGATTCCACCCGGGTCACGATGCCGACGCTGCCGCCCGACCAGATGACGCATCTGCTCAAGATCCTGCGCCAGGAGCTCAAGGGCGAAAACTTCGAAATCGATCAGCCGCGCCGCTCGCTGGAGGATTTCTTCCTCGACGTGGTCAAAAAAGCACGCCAGGCGTCGGTGGAAACCGCCGGCGTTACCGGTTCGTCCGGCGTGGCCGAGTATTTGAGTGAAGGCTCCGGCAGCGACCGGGTGCTCGCCGATCTGATGCGTGAAAACGTCGCGCCGGCACCGGCGGCCAAGCCGGCCGAAGCGGAACCGACGGCGGAGGAGCGCGAGGAGAAGGTCGAAGCCAAGCTGGATGCGTTGATCGGCGAAGAGGAAAAGCCGGAAGAGTCGGCCGAAGCGGCGGCATCGCGCGAGGAAGCCGAAAAGCTGGATGAAGCCAACGAAAAACTGAAGGACCTGCTCTAAGCAAAGCGGATTGGATAAATAATGATGAAACCATTTTGGGCTATCGTAAATTTGACGATCCGGAATGCGCTTCGGTCGCATATCTTTCAGTTGCTTCTGGCGCTACTTCTGGTGTGCGTGATTGCGATTCCGAACACGATCGCCGGCGACGGCACCGCACAGGGCTACATTCAGATTTCGCTCAAATACAGCTTGGCGGCGGTGTCGTTCATGCTGTCGTTGTCCGCGGTGTGGCTCGGCTGCTTTTCGATGACGCAGGATGTCGAGAGCTACCAGCTGCATCTGGTGGTGACCAAGCCGGTCTCGCGCCTGGTGATCTGGCTGGCGAAGTGGACCGGGGTGTCGCTGGTGCATGTGGTGCTGCTGCTGCTGGCGGCGGTATCGATCTATTTTACCGTGATGTGGCAATATTCGCGTCAGGACTTCGATGTGGCGGAGCGGGAACGCATCGCCCAGGAGGTCCTGGTCGGGCGCCGGGTGTTCCGTCCGGATACCGGAGAGCTGCGCGCGGAGATCGACCAGGCGACGGAAAAGAAGAAACGGGAGTTTTCGCGTGTCGGCGAAGAGGTCGGCACCGGCGAAATCATGGAGTTGCAGCGGATGCTGCTGGCCCGGTCGCAGGAGGTGGCTTACCGCCAGACCAAGCGTTGGGATTACTCCGGGCTTCCGGCCGATTACAATGGACCGGTGTTCCTGCGTTTCCGGGTGTATGTCGCCAAGGCCTCCAGCGAGGATCAGCGTCTCACGCATGGACAGTGGACCTACTTTACGGTCAACCGCGAATACGAATCGGTGTCGAATGTCAACGAGACGGCGAAGCTGGCCGGGTATTCATTCGTGCGCGATCCGCAGCCGGTGGAGCAAATTCTCGGCGGCAACTTCATCGAGAAGGAGCTGCGCGGCAATTTCGTGTCTCCGGACGGCACGGTGCGGCTGGAATACACCAACTTCGACAACTTTTATGCGACCGGCGACAGTGTCGAGCATGCGAACCAGTTCTTCCAGCGCGCCGACGGGCCGCGGTTGATGATCGCGGTCAGCGGCTTCGCGTCGAACTATTTCCGGGCGGTGCTGGTGCTGGTGATGCAGATTCTGATCTTCGCCGGCCTGGGGTGTGCGGCGGCTTCGTTCCTGTCGCTGCCGACGGCGATTTTCGTGGTGGTGTCGTATCTGCTGTTCGGCAGCTTCGCCACGTATATGGTGGGAACGCCGTTCTTTTCGGGCGCGGGGGATTACATCGGCTATTTCGTCGGCAAGGCGCTGCTGCTGGTGGTGATCCCGATGCAGAACTTTGAAGTCACGCAATACGTTTCCACCGGGGAATTGGTGGAATTTTCGCTGATCGGCCGGTTGTTCCTGAGCTACTTCCTGCTGCGCGGCGTCCCGTTCTTCCTGTTCGGGATGTATTGTTACTGGAAACGCGAACTGGGGCTGGTGATTCGAAAATGAGCAAATTCAAGCAACTGGTATTATATTTCGTCCTGCTGGTGATTACGGTGGGGCTGTTGTTGGGAATCAGCCGGGTCGAATCGCGCCTGGACCGGGATATCAAGGAGCATCACCTGCGTTTCGAGGGCGATGTCAACAACGCGCCGCCATTTGTGGCCTTTACCACGATGGCGCTGGGCAGCTTCCGCGGCCTGTTGGCCGACGTGCTGTGGCTGCGCGCCAATTCGCTGCAGGACGAGGGCAACTACTTCGAAATGGTGCAGTTGGCCAATTGGATCACGGAATTGCAGCCGACCTTCTCCGGGGCGACGGTTTACCTGGCGTGGAACATGGCCTACAATATTTCGGTGACCTGTTCGCGGCGGGAGGACCGCTGGCGCTGGGTTCAGGAGGGGATCCGGCTGATTCGCGACAAGGCGATCAACTACAACCCCGAGGATCCGCAGCTCTACAAGGACCTGGCCTGGACTTTCATGCACAAGATGGGCCAGATCATGGACGACGCCAACTTGTACTACAAGAACCAGTGGGCGATCAATATGGACCGGGTGATCGGCGCCAAGCCGGATTGGCCGGCGCTGGTGGCCGCTCCGGCGGGCAAGGCGAAATTCCTGAAGCGCTGGCCGGAAAAGGATCCGGTGTGGCTGAAGCTGGCGGCGGTCGGTTATCCGGATTATCCGGCGCTGCTCACCGGCTTCATCGAGGCCGGAAAGCTGCCGGACAAGGCGCTGGAAGCGCTGACGCCGGAGCAGCAGCAGGCGATGGGCGACGGTTTGCGGGCGAGCTGGCTGTATGACAGCTTCCGGATGGAGCCGGAGGTCATCGTGGAGATCAACAATACGTATGGTGCTCTGGACTGGCGTACGATGGAAGCGCAGGCGATCTACTGGGCATTCATGGGGTTGAAGAAGACTCCGGGACACAAGGATCTGAACTGCGAACGCATCATTACGCAGGCGTTGGCGATCAGCTTCCGCAACGGCCGGATCATCTATCTGGACAAGCTCAACTCCGAGCGGGTGATCATGGTGCCGAACCTGAATCTGGCGCAGGGGGTGATCGACACGTACGACAAAGCGTTCGATGACAACAAATCGCAGAGCTTTGTATCGGCGAAGTTGAATTTCTACAAAGACGCGATCGTGATGCTGTATTCCTATGGACGCATCGCCGAAGCCGGAGCGCTGTACCATCAGCTCCGGGAGCAGGACCCGACGCCGCACAAGGAGCCGTTGGATTTGTTCGTTCAGCGGGAGTGGGCGGAGGACGTGAAAAACGCGTCGCAGCCGGTAATCACTTCGCTGTTGTTCGCGCGCCTGACCGAGATGTATTTGTATATCGGTTCCGGGGACCTGGATACGGCGAAAGCGTTGCGGGAGCAGGCGTTCTTCATGTATACGGATTACCAGAAGAATGCCCAGTCCGACGTTAAGCTGGAGCAGCGGATTGGCCTGCCGCCATTCAATACGTTCATGGTCAATGCCTATGAGGCGGTGTTGAACGCGTTGGATGATGACGGACGGGCGCAATTGCAGGCCCGGATTGCCGTCATGGTGGAACAGGAAAAGGCGGAAAGGAAAGCGCGCGAGGAAAACGGCGCGCAATAATATCAACATATGCTGCTTCTTTTCGTTGCTGTCGGCATTGCGGTGGTGGTTTCGTTCATCTGCTCGATGACGGAGTCGGCTCTGTTGAGCCTGACTCCGTCGCAGTTGGCGGATATCCGGCTGAAGCGGCCGGGAATCGCGGCGCAGTGCAAGCGCTTCAAGGCCGAAATCGGCCGTCCGCTGGCGGTGATTCTGTTGCTGAACACCGCGGCCAACATGATGGGGGCCGCGGTGGCCGGCGCGCAATTCACTCTGTTGTGGGGAAAGACCTGGGTGGAGGTGTTTTCGTTTGCGCTGGCGGTTTTCATGGTGCAATATTGCGAGATTCTGCCGAAGACCATCGGCGTCCGTTTCAGTCCGTCGGTGATGATTGTGGCCACCCGCCCCCTGCAGGTGCTGGTGTTCCTGCTGTCGCCGCTGATCCGGTTTTCACACCGGATCAACCGTCCGTTCGAATTCCGCAACCAGGCGGAGCCGCCGCCGAACACCACCGACGAAATTCTCGCGCTGGCCGCCTCGGCGCGCAGTTCACAGGAGATCAGCACCCGGCAGGAACGTATTATTCGCGCTGCGCCGCGCCTGTCGGACCAGACCGCCAGCGAGATCATGCTGCCGGCGGCGAATGTGTCGTTTCTGTCCAGCACCCAGTCGATCGACGAAGCGCTCAACAGCACGCATATCGACTTCCATACCCGCTACCCGTTATGCGATGCCGGCGATCACAATAAGGTCGTCGGTTACGTCAATTTCAAAGAATTGGTGGCTCTGTGGCGTTCGCGTCCGGATACGGCGAAGCTGTCGGAGATCGTTCGCCCGATCGCCTTTGTCGCGCCGGATGATTCCGCAGCCAACATTCTGGAGCGCTTCGCAGTGCAGCACGTCCATATGGCCATCGTCCGCGATGAGCACGGCCTGTGCGTCGGGTTGATCACGATGGAGGACATCGTCGAGGAGCTGATCGGCGATCTCGACGATGAATTCGATCCGCTGTCGCGTACCTTTTATTCGCCCGGCCCGGGCTTCTGGGTGGTCGGCGGCGGCATGGCGATGTCGGCACTGGCACGCGAAACCCATCTGAATCTGCCGCGCCGGGCCGAACCGCTGGCGATGTGGTTCACCCGCCAGCTGAAACGCAACCCGAAGGTCGGCGACCAGCTTCGCCACCACAATGTGGAGTTGACTGTCCGCAAGGTTCGCCGCGGCCGTGGTCTCGAATTCAATGTCAAGACCATTTGACGTTGGTTTTTGGCGGAGGAGAGATGTGGGGGCTTCTCGCCCCCACGCCCCCCGGCAGGGTGACCCGCGTTACGCTCGCTAACGCAAGCTTACTTTTCGCCCTTGCGCTTCGCGCTGCGTTCTCTGCTCCTCTGCTCCAGATGCCTTTGGCATCTTTCGCGACTTTTGAAAGGGGGAAACGCCTGTTGCCGCGTCGAACCGGCCAGACCACCACAAAAGCCGCCCCCACTGCCGGCCATACACGTCCGATCCCTCCGGGGGAAACTCGTCGTTTCCCCCAGCTGCCCCCTTCAGGACCCACACCTGTTGTCGGTCAACCGCCTCGAATATGCAATGTCAAACGACTGCGAGACTCGACACTTGACTGTGAGCGCGCACGGGCCGGAGCGCCGGTCAGGCGCGACCGTGCCGCTAGCCTGAATATTGCGTGAAATTTTCAAAAGGAAGAGGCAGATTCTCAACTAATGTATTATATTGTAATATCTTAAGTAACAATATAACGTTGAGGTCTGCCTATGACAAAATGT
>JAVBQJ010000138.1:0-19076 GCA_031549115.1 Victivallaceae bacterium | reverse complement strand
CGCATCGACCAGCAGAATTCACCTGCTGGACAGTTCGTTACGCCCGCTTCGCGGACTTACTCTTCGCCCGAGAGGGACGAGCCCTCTCGTGTTCGGCTTCGCCCTCGACTCCGTATGACGGAGTGCAGACCGCCGCTGCGCGGCTCTATTTGAATTTTTTTATTTGTTTTTTAAGATTTTTTATTTTTTCTTCGGCGCGGGCCAGGTCGGCGGGGGTGTCTACGCCGATGCTTTCCAGTTCGCTCACCAGCACCCGGATCGACATCCCGTCCTCCAATGCCCGCAGCTGTTCCAGCTTTTCGCAATTCTCCAGGCGCGACGGCGGCAGGCTCACAAAACGCCGCAATGCATCGTAACGGTAAGCATACAACCCCCAGTGATGATACACCGGCGCGTCCACCCCGCCCTCACGCAGAAACGGAATCACCGACCGGCTGAAATACAACGCCCGGCCATTGCTCCCGAACACCACCTTCACCTTATTCGGGTCCTCCAGGCCATCCCGCCCGGCAGGCACCGCCGCCGTCCCCATCTCATCCTCGGGATGCCGGCGCATCTCTTCCATCAATTCGTCGATCACCGACGTCGGAATCAACGGCTCGTCCCCCTGGACATTCACCACCAGATCGCAAGGTTCTCCCTGAATCGCCTCCCAGATCCGGTCGGTGCCGGACGGATGGTCCTCACGCGTCATCACTGCCCGCCCGCCGAACGCTTCGACCGCATCGAAAATAGCCGGATGATCGGTCGCCACCAGCACCAGGTCGGCACAACTGGCCTTCGCCCGGTTGTAGGTGTGCTCGATCATCGGACGTCCGGCGAGAAGCGCCAGCGCCTTGCCCGGGAAACGGGTGCTGCCGTAACGCGCCGGAATTACCACCACACAACGAAAATCTTTGCTCATTCCCGAAGCTTTCTATAACGAAGTTGTTCGATCGGATACCCGCCGGACCCGCATTACCGGCCCTGCTCCGACAATTTTTTCAAATATGCCGCCGTGGAAAGTTCGATCCGCTCGGAATAGGGTTTATCATTCTGCAGCGGAATCAGCATCCCCCGCAACGGTTTGATCCGATCCTGCACCATCACGAATTGACGTGTGGACATCAGATTTACCTGGTCGCGCATGTAATCCGCCAGAATATTCAACGCCTCCCAGATCACTCCGGCTTCGCCGCGCACCAACGGAATCCGGCTCTGCTTGGTGATCCTTTCACAAATACTGCGAGCGCCGTCAAAAAGCTCGAGCGTCGTCAGTTTGGTGACTTTCGCCGCCATGACACCCTCGGCGCGGACCAGCAACGGCACGCCGATTGCGACCGCCACCTCGCCTGCGACAATCACCGCAAATAACGTCATACCAAGCAGGGTCACCCAGTCGGTGCGGCGTTTTACTGTTAAAAGATTTTTTTTCATCACAAATACCTCAACACGTAATTTACTGCCGAAAGGGGAGAAATACAAGCCATTATTCGTTTTTGTCTGTTGATTTTTCCCAAAACCGCAGTACCTTAAAGTAGCGGCGGAAGCCGACGGGATAATCGCTGAGGACGGGAGGACGGAAGCATGTTTATCGATCCATTGTATTTGTTGTTTGCTTTGCCGGGGCTGCTGCTGGCATTGGCCGCGTCGCTTTATACCAAAAGCACCTTTTCGCGTTATTCCCAAGTGTCGGTTTCCAGCGGTGTTTCCGGAGCGCAGGCGGCGGAAAAGCTGCTGCGCAACGCCGGCTTGAGCCATGTCCGGATTGAGGAGGGACACGGGTTTCTTTCCGATCATTACGACCCGCGCGACCAGACTTTGCGGCTGTCGCCGGCGGTCTACTCCGGGCGCAGTTTGTCCAGCGTCGGCGTGGCTTGCCACGAGGCCGGGCACGCGATCCAGGACGCCACCAATTACACCGCGCTGCGGATGCGCACGACGCTGGTTCCGGTCGCATCCACCGGCGGGCCGATCGCCTACGGTCTGATTTTGCTCGGATTCCTGTTTCAATCGCAGGCGCTGATGATTGTCGGTATCGTGTTTTTCTGTTTTTCGGTGTTATTTGCGCTGGTGACGCTGCCGGTGGAGTGGGATGCCAGCAGCCGCGCCAAGCAATTGATGGTTTCCGCCGGGATTGTCCGTCCCGGCGCGGAGGCGCAGGGGGCGGGCGCGGTATTGAATGCGGCGTTTCTGACTTATGTCGCCGCCGCGGTCAACGCGTTGCTGATTCTCCTGTATTATCTGATGCGCGCCGGGCTTCTCGGCGGCCGCCGGAATTGAGGAGGCAGTCTGCGAATGATCGGGTTGATTGATTATCGGATGGGCAATCTGTTGAGTGTGCGCCGGGCGTTGGAGGCGGCCGGTGGTACCGTGAAGCTGATCGACGTCCCGGCGGATATGGCCGGATGCGACGGGATTTTGCTGCCGGGGGTAGGCAACTTCGGCGACGGTATGGAGCAGTTGACTGCGCGCGGTTTCGACCGGGCGATTCGCGACTGGTGGGCGCAGGACCGGCCGTTTCTGGGGATTTGCCTGGGGATGCAATTGTTGTTCGACGCGAGTGAAGAGGCGCCCGGGGTTCCGGGGCTCGGCGTCATTCCGGGGCGGGTGGTTCGTTTTCCCGACGGCGCCGCGAAGGTGCCGCATATGGGCTGGAATCAGGTTTCCGGTCTGGTTCCGCATCCGGTTACGGCGGGGACTGCGGAGGGAAGTTACTTTTATTTCGTGCATTCCTTCTATGTATGCCCCGACGATCCGGCGTGGGTGACCGGCAGTTGCGATTATATTCTGCCGTTTGCCGCAATGGTGGGACGCGGCCGCCGTTTTGCGACGCAGTTCCACCCGGAGAAGAGCCAGGAGGCCGGGATGCGGTTGTTGAAAAACTTCGTCGCACTGGCGGAAGGGCAGGCATGAAGACGGCGGAACGCAAGAAATTCCTGGACGAAATCTACCGGATCCTGTTTGCGCATTACGGAGAGTTGCGTTGTCCGTTGGAGCATGCGAGCCCGTATCAGTTGCTGGTGGCGGTGGTGTTGTCGGGACAATGCCGGGATGACCGGGTCAATCAGGTGACGCCGGCGCTTTTCGCGCGTTATCCGGATGCGGCGGCGATGGCGGAGGCGCACCCGGAGGAGGTGGAGCCGTATATTCATGCTTGCGGATTGTTCCGCAACAAGGCGGCGAATATCGTGCGGTTGTCGCAGCAGCTGGTGGAGAACTTTGCCGGCGAGGTGCCGATGACGATGGAGGGGTTGGTACAGTTGGCGGGGGTGGGTCGGAAGAGCGCGAATGTGGTGCTGGGGAATGCGTTCGACCTGCCGGGTTTTCCGGTGGACACGCATGTGAAGCGGGTGTTGAACCGATTGGGGGCGGTGGATTCGGAGGATCCGGAAAAGATTGAGATGGAGGTGAACGCGGTGACGGAGCCGGAGCGGTGGGCGAATTTTTCGCACATGCTGATCTGGCACGGGCGCGAGACCTGCCACGCGCGGAAGCCCGAATGCGCCGCCTGCCGCCTGACCGCCCTGTGCCCCAAAAAAATAAAAAAACAAAAAATTTCTTAAAAAATAAAAAAATTATAAAATAGAGCCGCGAAGCGGCGGTCTGCACTCCGTCATACGGAGTCGAGGGCGAAGCCGAACACGAGAGGGCTCGTCCCTCTCGGGCGAAGAGTAAGTCCGCGAAGCGGGCGTAACGAACTGTCCAGCAGGTGAATTCTGCTGGTCGCCCCAGGCGCGCAGCGCCTCGAAAGGGGCGAAATCCAGGTAAGGATCGCCGGGAGGCGATCCGGAGCCGCCCGAGGAAGCGTTGGTGGAGATCGGATTGGAAGCGTGAGCGACAATCCGATCTACACATAGAGCGCCCGAGGCGCCGCACCGGCGGCGAAAAATAGACCGACAGAGCGCCGCACCGGCGGCGAAAAACAGACGACAGCTTACAGAAAGAAGACGAATGAAACGGTTGAAACAGAAATTCCGTTCGATCAAAAAACTGCCGACCTGGATTTTCTGGTTTCCGGCGACACTGCTGAAGGTGATGCGCCGGCTGCTGTATCGGTTTGAAATCGTCGATCCGAACAATTACATCGAAGAAGCGCGCGGTATGGTCACGGTGACCTGGCACAACCGGCTGTTGTTTTTTCCGGTGGCATTCCCGCGTGAAACCCGGAAACGGACGGTTGCCGTGGTCAGCGCTTCGCGGGACGGCCAGTATATTACCGACCTGATCTCGTTTTTCGGATTGCGCAGCCTGCGGGGATCGTCGTCGCGCAAGGGAATGCAGGCGCAGCTCGAAGCGGTGCGTGCGATCCGGGACGGTTACCATGTCAGCTTCACCCCGGACGGCCCGCGCGGCCCGCGTTACCAGATGCAGCCCGGGCCGATCCATCTGGCGTCGAAAATGAACACTTCGATCATTCCGATCGCCGTCAACGCGTCCCGTTATTGGGAAATCAAAAGCTGGGACCGTTTTCAGATACCGAAGCCGTTCGCAAAACTGACGCTGGTCCTGGGCGACGCCATCGCGGTGCCGCCCGAACTGGCGCCGGAGGAGTTCGAAGCCATCCGGCTGCGCGTGGAAAAAGCCCTGAATAAAATAAGCGGAGGACAACCATGAAATACATCGGAGCCCATGTCAGCATCGCCGGAGGCGTGGAATTCGCGCCGTTGCACGCGGCGCAAATCGGCGCCACCGGTTTCGCCCTGTTCACCAAAAATCAACTGCAATGGCGCGCCAAAGCGCTGACTCCGGAGGAAATCGCCGCCTTTCAGGCCAATTGCCGCGCCGGCGGCTTCGCCCCCGAAGCCGTATTGCCGCATGACAGCTATCTCATCAATCTCGGCCAACCCGACCTCGAAAAACGTAAAAACGCGCAGAACGCCTTCATCGCCGAAATGCAGCGGGTCGAAGCGCTCGGGCTGGTTTATCTGAATTTTCACCCCGGCAGCGGTGTCGGATTGCAGTCGGACGAAGATACCATGAAAGCGATCGCCGAAGGCATCCGCATGGCGTTGGCGGAAACCGACAATGTCACCGCCGTGATCGAAAACACCGCCGGCCAGGGCAGCGTCGTCGGGCACTCCTTCGCCCAGCTCGCCCGGCTGATCGAACTCGTCAACCAACCCGAACGCACCGGCGTATGCATCGATACCTGTCACGCCTACGCCGCCGGCTACGACTGGCTCGCCGAAGACGGTTACGACCGGATTTTCGCCGAATTCGAACGCGAAATCGGTTTCGGTTTCCTGCGCGGCATGCACCTCAACGATACCAAAGGCAAACTCGACAGCCACCTCGACCGCCACGACGGCATCGGCAAAGGCCTGCTCGGCTCGGAACTGTTCACCCGCCTGATGCGCGACCCCCGCATCGACAACATCCCGATGATCCTCGAAACCCCCGACGAATCCGCCTGGCCCACCGAAATCGCCTGGCTCAAAAGTCAGTTGGGGTGAGCGTTGATGCTTCCGGGGAGGAGAGAAGGCCCCCCTTTTGAGGAAAGGGGCTGCCTTCTCCCCTCCCCGGACCCCACCTCTCATCCCCCTCAACCCTTTTCAACGTACTTGTGTGCCTCGTTGGGCAAAAAATGAGCTTGGCAAAGAGGATCCAGTAGTTTCTCGTTCAAATCCGGTACAACTTGTGAGCTTATTGCCCAATCTTGGAAACTCCGATTTATGTTTTTGCGCAGCAAAAACATAAATCGTGGCACAAAAAGGTTTGAGGGGGATGTGAGAGGGGGTCCGGGGGAGAGGGGAGGGAGCCCCTTTCCTCAAAAGGGGTCCCTTCCCTCTCCCCCGGAAACACGCTTCACTCCGCTATCGGCAGATAGGTGTGGAGGAAGTCGGTGATGATTTGGACCTCGGCCTGACGGCCGGCCTGGTTGTGGTGGATGGCGTCGGCTTCGAACCACTCGGGGTGTTCGGCCATGGGTGTGTACAGGTCGCAGACGGGGATCTCGAGTTGCCGGGCGATGGTTTCGGCGCCGGCGTTGCGGAGCTGGACGCGCGGATTGCGTTCGGCTTCGAAGGTGTCCAGGTCGCCGATGGTGCGGATCGGGGTGCTGTTGCGCCAGATCAGCAGCGGCGCCTGTTTTTTCAGGTGTTTCATGGTGGCTTCGAGGTGGACGAGATAGGTATCTTCGTCGATGTCCCAGCCGTGGAGGCCGTTGTTGAATACGATGGCCTCGTAGTCGTTACGGCTCAGCATATAGTCGAGTTCGAAACGGAAATCTTCGCCGGAGACGCATTTGGAGGTGGCGAGAATATCGACGGCGTACTCTTTTTCGAGCCGGGCGAACAACTCTTCGCACAGGCCGTAGACGATGGAATCGCCGATGAACAGAATTCGCGGCATATCGGGGGTGACGGCATTGTTCCAGCGCAAATTGCTCCATTCGATGTATTCGCGCACGACAGTTGGTTCCAGAGGCATGATTGCTCCTTTTCTTGGTAAAGCGATTAGCATTTTAAAATAACGTCGGAGAGAAGGCTTTGCCACGTGAATATTGAAAAAAAACCGAAAAAAAGTTTCTTTTCCGAAAAAACGGCAGTATATTACCGCCATTATGAAACGAAAAGCACGCGATAATTTTTCATTGGTGGAAGTGCTGGTGATTCTCGCGATCGTCGCGGTTTTCACCGGTATGCTGCTGCCGGCGCTGTTGCGTGCGCGTGCTTCGGCGCGCAATACCAAATGCCTCAACAATCAGAAGCAGCTGCTGTTGGGGACCCTGATGTACGTCAACGATTCGACGTATTATCCGCCGACATGGTGCAAGATTGAGGAGGTGCCGTTGCGTTGGGGCGACATTCTGGCACCGTATTTCGCCGAGGAAGACCGGGCGCTGGTATGCCCGCTGGATCCGGCGCCGACCCCGTATGCCGGAACGGAGCTGGTGCTCAGCTACGGGGTCAACAATTTCAATCTGCAGGGCGATAAGCGTTGGTGCTTCTGGTATCCGGTACGGGCCACGGATGTACGGACGCCGGAGGCAACGATTTTTTTCGCCGATGCGCGTTCGGGGCAATATCTGGTCGGCGGCGGTTATGTATGGCAGCCGGAGTTCGCCCATGAGGTCAAAAATGTCGCCTACCGGCATTCGGGATTCAACTTCTCCGCCGGATTCGCCGACGGCCACGTCGAGTCGTGCGACATCACCGATGGAAGCGACTGGGACGCCGGGCAGTAACCGGTGCGGCGGCTGGTAATTCGTACGTTGAAAAAGCTTGCGGGGGTGGATGATGCGGGAACTGGCGCGGGAATATCTGGAGGGTGACGCGATACGGGCTTCGATCGTCGAAGACAATTTCGAGTTTGTCCCGGATCCGGGGCGGTCGCTGTACGAAAATTACAGTGAAAATCTCCGGCTGATCGCGGAGCATGCGCCACTGCGCTTGCGGCGGGATGAACTGTTGGTCGGGGCGGCGACCTATTTGAGCGGGGTGCGGCATACCACGCCGGGCGGCGCATACGGTTCGATCAGCCATGTGACGGTGGATTTCGCCTTTGCGCTCCGGCATGGATTGTCGGGGTTGGAACGGCTGGTGCGCGAATCGCTGGCGCGGCCGGGGCGTTCGGCGGCGGAACGGGATTTTCTGAATGGCCAACTCGGCACCATCGACGCGATGCGGCGCTGGCACCGCCGTTATGTCGAAGCGGTCCGGCGCCGTGCCGCGACAGAGGGCGGCTGGGAGGAAGTCCTGGCCCGGATCGAGCGGGTTCCGGAGTTGCCGGCGGAGAATTTTCCCGAAGCGATGCAGAGTCTGTTCAGCTTTTTCGTCTTTCAGCGGCTGTGCGGCAACTGGTCGGGGCTCGGACGGATGGATTGGTTCCTGAATCCGTATTGGGAGCGCGACCGTGACGCGGGGTGTCTTACCGAAGCGGAGGCGCGCGCATACATCGCGTGTTTCTGGATCAAGGGGACCGAATGGAAGGGGCTGCAATACGGCTCCGGCGACGCCCAGCATTACCAGAATGTGATCCTCGGCGGTACCGACGCGGCCGGCAACGACATCACCAACGATGTGACCCATTGGATTCTCGATGTGGTCGAGGAGCTGCATATCAGCGACTTTCCGATTGCGGTCCGGGCGCATAGGCGCATGCCGGAGGCATTGTGGCGCCGGGTTGCCGCCATCCAGAGCCTCGGCGGCGGCATCGTTTCTATTTACAACGAAACGGTGGTGTTGGCGGCATTGGAGAAGTTCGGCTTCCCGCGCGAAGACGCGGTCGACTTCACCAACGACGGCTGCTGGGAGGTGATTATCCCCGGCCGGACGGCGTTCATCTACCAGCCGTTCGACGTATTGGCGATTTTGCAGAATTTGCTGGAGAAGCGAAGCGGATTCGCCGACTTCGAAGCGCTGTACCAGGCCTATATCGAGGAGCTCACCGCCACGGTGGCCGACGCGCCGCGGGAAGATTGGCGGCAGTGCTTTGCCGATGAAAAGATGTTCGGTTCCGGCGACCGTCAGCCCAGTTCGTTGCTGGCGCTGCTGATGCCGGATTGTATCGCTTCCGGGCGCTCGTATTGCAACCGGGGGCCGCGTTACACCCTGATCGGCGTTCACGCCTCCGGCTTGCCCGACGCGGTCAACGAGCTGCATGCCATCCGGAAACTGGTGTTCGAGTCGAAGCGTTTCGAGCTGCCGCAGCTGCGCGACATCCTGCGGCGCGACTGGGTTGGAGAAGAGGCGTTGCGCGAGGAATTATGGAACTCCTCGGAGTGTTACGGCAACGACTGCGACGCGCCCGATCTGCTGCTGCGCCGGCTGGTCCACGACTTCACCGTCCTGGTGGGGCACAACCGCGACCTCGACGGCGTCTGGTGCGTCCCCGGGATCAGCACCTTCGGGCGGGAATTGCAATTCGCGCCGGATCGCGGCGCCACCGCCTACGGCGCCCGCGCCCACCAGATTCTCGCGCCCAACCTCGGGCCGACGCCCGGCACCGACCGCTCCGGACCGACCGCAGTGGTCAAATCGTTCTGCCGGGTCGATTTCACCGAAGTCGCCAACGGTTGCCCGCTCGATTTGAAGTTCCATCCGCAGGCGGTCGCCGATGCCGCCGGGCTCGCCGCCCTCGAAGCATTGCTGAAAAGCTTCGTCGAACTCGGCGGCTTCTATCTGCAAGTCGATGTCGCCGACGAGAAAGTCCTCCGCGACGCCCAGCGCCACCCGGAGCGCTACGGCAATCTGTCGGTGCGTATTTCCGGCTGGTCCGCCCGCTTCACCACGTTGTCCAGCGATTGGCAGGAGATGGTGATCCAGCGGACCGCGCACCGCTGAGCGGCGGATAAGGCTGTTTTTTTATATAAACCTGACGGAAGGAACGCAGTTATGAAAATAGTGGCAAAGGTGAAAAATCCGGCAAAACGCAAATTGCTGATGGAGCTCGAAGTCGAGCTCTCCGGCGGTATTTCCACGTTGCGGGAACTGCTTGCCGCCATGGTCCGTTGGCAGGTGGCCGAGTACAATGCGAAAAAACTGGAAACGCCGCTGCAATTTTTCCTTTCCGAAAGTGAATTGCAGCAGCAGGCCGGAGCCACCGGCAAGGTTGGTTTCGGTGCCCGCTATAACGAGCGCGACGCCGATCCCGATCAGGCGGTGGCCGTGGCGATACAGGCCTTTGAGGACGGCTTGTTCCGGGTTTTCGCCGGAACGGAGGAATTGACCGGCCTGGATGAACCGCTGAAGCTTGCGGATGGTGCCGAAGTCATGATCATCAAGCTGACGATGCTGGCAGGGAGAATGTGGTGATGACGCCAACCAGGCAGCAGCTGGAAAAGGAGGCCGCGGCGTTCTGGAAAAGCCGTGAACGCAAATTTTATGGCGTCCGCCTGTTGCTCCCGAAAGTGCGGCTGGCCTGGGGCAAATACGGCGGATTACTGGAAAAACTGGACAATCCTTTTGCGGGCCGCCAGTATTTCGGCGATTTCACCTCTCCGGCGCTGGATGAAAAAATCATCCGCGCGTTGATCCGGCCCGGCAACGGCTTCGCCCGGACGGTCTGGAACCGCCACTGGCGCGGTTTGGCGGTGAAAATATTCCAATACAAAATGGCCGGAATTCACCAGTTCGGGCTGTTCCGCCGCGCGTTCCGCTCCTCCAGGCCGGAGCATTACGGCACGATCCTGTTCGCCACGCTGCGCGCGTTGGTTCAGCTTCAGCGTCACAACCTGACGCCGGACGAGTACATCGAGCTCTTTTTCGAACGGCCGGGGTATCTGGAGCAGAATTACTGGGTCAGCCAGGCGCTCACCATGATCATCGCGGTGAAGCTCGACGAGGGCGACCTGAAAACCGTCGCATATTGCCGTCAGGCGATTTACGAAAACACCCGCGCCGCCGGGCGTCCGTTGATCGAAGCGCTGCTGTACTCCACGCAAGAATCGAGCTGGAAGATGTTGGCCGATCTGTTGATTGCCGCCCGGTTGCAGGAGGGGTTGCGGCAGACGATCGTGGAGGCGTGTTCGGACGGGCGGCTGGAGGCGTTCCGGTATATGTTGCGGGTGATTCAGGACAACAACCTGATCCGCTTCGCCTCGGTGGTGCGCGCCTTCGATACCTGGACCGGGCTGGGCCTCGAGGCGGCGCGCCCGGCCGCCGTCAAAAACGCGCTCGACACCGCCGTCGCCATGCTGGATGATCCCGCCCGTCGCGCCGAAGCGCTGAATCAGGGCAATCCGCAGCAATTGTTTCTGGCTCTGTGGGCGCTCGGCAACGCCGAGACCGATGACGCGCTGGAGGCGGTAAAAAAGGTCCTGCGGAATCACGGCGAAACCGCGCCGCGCAAATGCGGTGCCATGTATTTCATGGAAATGGCGCAGCAGCCTTACAGCTATGATTTTATCGCGGCCCACTGCGAAATGTTTCGCGACGATCCGGTGGCGCAGGCGTGTCTTTTGCGGACATTTCCCGAGGTATTGGTCAATAAACAGATTCCGGCCACACTGCCCGAACGCCGCCGCCTGTTCGGTATTTTCCTGCACTGGCTGGATGCGTTGCCGGCGAAGGACAAAAAAATCGACAACCCGTTTTTCCCGCAGTGCGAACTGAAACTCGCGCGACTGCCGGTGTGGACCGCGCTGGTGCGTCTGGCGGTGGCCGCGGCGGGGCCGGACCGCGATATGCTGCACGAACTGGCGCGGCGCGCTCCGGCGATGGCGACTCCGGCGCAGAAGGTGTTTTTTGACGAGGCCATGGTTTTTCTGGGCTCGCGGCGGCCTCTTTTGCCGTTCAGCCTCTTCGGGCGGGACAGTTTTTTCGGGCAGCTGCACCGGATCCGGCGCATGTTTCCGCGGACGCCGGAATTGCGGACGTTCCTGCTGGAGTCGGTCAACAACCGCAGCGTGTCGATCCGGTTGACGGCGTTGGAGTGCATCCGGACCATGCCGCGGCGTCTGTCGTTGGCGGAACTGGGGAAGCTGGAAAACTTACTGACGCTGAAAAACGACGCCGTCCGCGAGACGGCCATTGCCATCATCAAACGTTCGCCGCACCGCAAGGCGTTTCTCAAACACCTCGAAGAGTCCGGCAGCGAGTTGGCGTTGCATGAATTCAGGCGTAAACGCCGGCATAAGGCGCGCTGGAACCGGAAAAACGGCTTCGGACTTTACACGCCGCGTCTGCGTCTGCATTGGGAGCTGCCGAAAGCGGGGCGTGCGAGCCATCCGCGCCGGTGGCTGAAGGAGCATTGCGCCGCCGCCCGGCAATTGATCGAAGAGCTCGACCGGCTGGTCGGGGAAAACCGCGATTTCGAATATCTGCAGACCAATTACGACGGCTCGCAGCGCCGGGTGGTGCTGGGCAACTTCGGCAGGGAACAAAAGTATTGGGGACTGGATCTCGCGGCGGCGGCCAAAAACGACGGGCTGGAAACCTTCGACATGTTTCCATTGCCCGAGCTCTGGCGGGAGTTTTTCGCCGCCCGACCGGAAGCGCCGGAAACCGTCCTGGCGGCGCTGGCGCTGATGCATTCGGTGTACCGCGAGGACAACAAAGTGCCGCTGGCGCTGCGGGTTTTCTACGGTTCGGAGCTGAGAAATACCGCCGAAACACCGCCGGTCTGGCCCTGCCACATTGCGATGATTCTGACCATGCAGGCGGCGGAGTGCGTCCCGGTGGATACGCTGACCGTTTATCTGGCGGCCATTGCCCGGCATACGCCGTGGTATTTCAGTTTCCTGCTGACGAAAAAATACTGGTATACCTGGTCCTGGTACGATGACGGCGTCGCGTTCTGGTTCAACCTGCTGGCGCGAATGCCGTTCTCGCCGGACGCGTTCAAGCTGCGGGCCTATTGGTTCAGCCACCGGAACTATCCGGTGCTGCAGGAGCGCATGCTGCAGGCATATCTTGACGCCCACGAGGCCGGATTCATCGACGAAAAAGAGGTGTACCGCTTCCTCTTCGAGGATAACGATTGGCGCGGCTATCGCAGTATTTTTCACCGCGACGAATTTCGCCGGCACCCGCTGCTGCTGCGTTGTCTCAAGCGGCTCGTCGATACCGAGCTCTCCGAGCGGCTGGAGCTGCCGATCGACGCGAGCGACTATGCCTGCCGGCTGAATTACGTACCGGGTGTCGCGTATTTCGTGCGGATTCTGGCGGCGCTCGGCAAAGAGCCGCTGGTTCGCGGCTATACCCATGGCACCGGCAAGTACAATGTATTGTCCCATCTGCTGAAAATGGTGCGTCCGCTGCCCGGCGAAAACGCGGAAACTCTGGCGGGCCTGCTGCGGGAAACCCCCATTTCCGAACAACGGCTGGTCGAGGCGGCAATGTACAACCCGGTCTGGCTCGGCATCGTCGGCGCATACTTGCATGTACCCGATCTGCCGGCGGCCGGATGGTACTTTCACGCGCACATCAGTGAATCGTTCGACGCCGAAAAAGAGGCGGCAATCGCGCGTTGGACCAAGGTTCTGCCGCAGGAATTCAACGACGGCGCCTTCGATGCCGAATGGTTCCGCTTGGCCCATGACGCCGTCGGCGAAGCGATGTTTCAACGCCTTTACGACGCGGCCAAATACATCGCCGGCGCGGCCTATCACCGCCGTTCGCAGATTTTTTCCGACGCGGCGCTCGGCAAGCTCAAGCTCGAGGAGATCGAGGCGAACATGGACTCCAAGCGCAACAAGGAAATGGTGATGGCCTATGGAATCGTGCCCGGCAGGGATTTCCGCCGCCGTTACGAGAGGCTGCAGAAGTTCGCCAAAGAGTCCAAACAGTTCGGGGCGCAGCGGCAGGCTTCGGAAAAGCTCGCCGTCGAAACCGCCATCGCCAATCTCGCGCGCACGGCCGGATTCGACGATGTCACCCGTTTCCTCTGGACCATGGAGGACGAAAAGCTCAAAGAACTCGCTCCGCTGTTCCAGCCGCGGAAAACCGGGCAGGTTATGCTGAATTTATCGGTCGACGAGACCGGAAAACCCTCCATCCGGGTCGAGAAAAACGGCAAAGCGTTGAAGGCCGTCCCCGCCGCGTTGAAAAACAATGCCCATGTCAACGAGCTCTCGACCGCGGTCCGCGCGTTGCGCGAGCAGTACCGCCGCGCCCGCCGCACCCTCGAGAGCGCGATGGAGCGCGGCGATGTCTTCCAGGTCGCCGAGGTGCGCGGCATCGCCGCCAATCCGGTACTCGGCCCGTTGGCGAACGCGCTGCTCTGGAATCATGGCGGGGCCGTCTTTTTCCCGGACGAAATGCCGAAGGGCGTCAAAAGCCTGACCATCGCCCATCCGCTCGATTTGCTGAACTCCGGGCGCTGGGCGGAGTTTCAGCGGCAATTGATCGGCGAAAAGCGGGTTCAGCCGTTCAAACAGGTATTTCGTGAATTGTATGTGCCGAGCAACGACGAAAAACTCGACGGTTTCACTTCGATGCGTTATGCGGGACACCAGATTCAGCCGCGCAAGGCGGCGGCGCTGCTTCGCACCCGCGGCTGGATGCCGGTAGCCCATACCGGTTTGCAAAAGGTGTTCCACCGCGAAAACCTGATTGCCCGGGTCGCGGCGGAGGTGGATTGGCTGGCGCCGTCGGAGGTCGAGTCGCCGGCGTTGGGAGGCGTCCTGTTCCTGAACCGGCGCACCGAAAAAGCGGTGCCGTTCGCCGAAATACCGCCGCGGCTTTTTTCGGAAACCATGCGCGACGTGGATCTGGTGGTCAGTGTGGCGCACGCGGGCGGCGTCGATCCCGAAGCCAGCCACTCCACCGTGGAAATGCGCGCCGCATTGATCGGCGCGATGCTGCCTTTGTTCAAGCTGGACAATGTGCGTGTGGAGGGCAGCCACGCGTTCGTCAAAGGCAAATACGGCGAGTACACCGTACACCTCGGCAGCGGCGTCTGTCACAAGGCCGCGCAGGGCATGATCCACATCCTGGCGGTTCATTCGGCGCAGCGCGGCCGGATTTTCCTGCCCTTCGCCGATGATGACCCGAAGACCGCCGAGATCGTCACCAAAATCCTGTTCCTGGCGGAAGACGCGAAGATCAAAGACCCGAATATCTTGAATCAGATACAGCAATGACCGTCCGGCAGTTCGGCGCCCGGTTTGAGCCTGGTCCAGTATTCGATGTGCGGCAGTAGCCATCCGGTTTCTTCCGGAGAGAGTTCCGGCAGCACGATGGTATCGTCGCACCACATTTCATCCCGTGAGGCCATTTCGGCAATGGCGGCGCGGCCGTCGGCCCGGAGCAGGCAGTTCCAATTGACGCAATCGAGGGAACCGGCCGCCGGGCGGCCGGCAATGCCTTGCCAGTCGCGGGCCTGAATCTGTTTCCGGATCGCCGGAATCTCCGGTGAATTGAGATCGGCCGACGCGATATGTCCCTGAAAAATAATATTTCCCACGCCGGTCAATCCTTCGCAGCCCGCTAAGAGTTTTACCGCATTTGCGGTCGTGTCGCGACCATACTCCCGAATTTCGACCCGGGTGCCGCAGCAAGTGGCTTTTTCCACGATTTCAAGTCCGGCGCAGTGCGTTTCGCAGAAATTCACGATGTTGGAGAAAATGCGTTTCTTGTCATCATCGCTCACTGTTTCGCGGTCATGCGGCGCTTTCCAACGGCCGATGGATTCATTCCGCGAGGGCAGTATGATGGAGTGAAAACCGCGGCCTCCGTGGATGTGAGCCGGAACGTCCATGCCTTTGCGGTCCTCCCGGTATTCTATGACTTGCCGTTTCGGATTCAGGCGGATTTGGCTCGGCATATAGCGGACAATGACGACACGCGCAGTGCTGGAGAGCTTTTGGAACTCGTCCAGCATCAAGCCGAGCGCCCACACGCAACTCCAGTTGCCGGAGCCGGAACCGATCAATGGAAAGGCGACCGACCGGAAGCCTTCGCGGTTGACGATTTCCATCGCCGAACGCACCGATTGCCGCACCGAATATTTCGTGGCGAACCAACCGAGGTTGATCCCGGCGACATGAATAATGCCTTTGAACGGAAGCTTTCCGGCACCGGTCAGGACGGCGCCGCCGAGCGGCATGATTCCGGCCTTGGCAACTTCGCGGAACGGCGCCACTCCGCCGCGCCGTTTGATCGCGGCGGATACGCCTTGCGGCAGCAGCAGCCACCACGGAATCAGGTTGCGGTTCCAGGCGTTCGCAATCACCTCGACCTCCTGATCCAGCAGATCGCCCTTGACGATTTCCGGTGTAATCATATTTCACCTCCAAGTTCCGGTTTCACACCGGTCAATACCGTATCGACCCAGTGCGCGTCGCCCGGATCGACGATGACGGTGCGGAAGTTGCAGCGCCGCCCTTCGAGCTCCGTTCCCCTGCTGTTATCGACCAGAATATCGATGCCGAATGCCGGCGGATATTTCGAGGCCGGCATATCGCCGATCCGGTTATGCATATCCTGATTCACCACGCCGTCGAGCCGGAGACCATGAAGGCGGAAAAGCCATCGGATGTAAGACTTTTTCCGGCAGGAGGTCGTATAAATCCAGATTTCATGGCCGTTGCTTCGCAGCGCCCGGAAGAGGCTCCTTGTCCCCAGCCGCAGCCTTTCGCGCAACCACAATCGCATCGGCAACGCAACCGCTTCGACCGGGAAAGACGCCGCAATCAGCGTGTCGTCGAGGTCAAAGGCGATTCGCATCGGCAAACTCCGTCAGGCATTTCCGGTGTGCTCCGCGGTAGTTGCGCGGGTAATCCGGATCGTCCGGATTCATGGTCACGAAGCCGAACGGATGAAATTCATCCGGGTCCTCTACCGGCTGATTGCAGCAGACGCAGACACGGTGCATTTTCCAGCATTCCATGTACAGATTGAGCCGCCGCTCCCACGCGTCGAAATCCTCCGGTTCCTCATCCTGCATGGCATAATATGTAAGCGCGTAAGCCATAAAGGAGCTGAACGGCATCTTCTCGGAATATGCGGTCACTTTTCCGTTTTCATTTTCCTGCATCTGAAAGACCTCGGGGTCGTCTTGCGTCAGGTCGGTTTCTTGGAGCGCCCAGCGGCAGACCAGCTGGTTTTCGTCCATGAAAAACAGAAAACCGTCGCGAAGCTCCAATTCGGCGGGCGGGTAAAGCGGATTGAACACCGTATTCAGCCGGTGTTTCCCGGCGGCAAGATAATACGCCCGCATGGCGGCCGGGAGTTGCGGCAGGGGACATTCCCGGTCGAACACATCCGGCGGGATGGCGTCGCCGGCATCCGGAAATTTCCCCGTGATCGCTTTCAGCTCATTCCGGTAATAATTTACGTAACGCACGACGATACCTCCCTTTTTTCCGTTTCTGAAAAATACTCCGCAATCGGCGTATTTCAAGGCGCGGCCGGAATTTTCCGTTTTTCCCGATTCGTTATTCGCCGGATTTTTGTTTCGAATATTGTAGCTTATACGAGTGGAATATTATTGGTTTGCTGCTATAGTAATGGTAAAATGAATTTCGAAAAATAGTGGTATTAACGATGGCGGCAGTAACTTCTCCTCATGAAAACAAATTGCTCGGCTGGTTCGACGAGATTCTCGCCTGGAACCACGCGTTGTCGATGGTTTCCGAGGTTGAGGGCGAGCTGCGCCGCAATGGCCGCGATCCGCATCTGCATCGCGGCTGGGAATTGAAAATTTCGCCGCTCCATTCCGGCGAATGCCGCTGGGAGTTGGTGCCGCCGGGGCGCATTCACGAAGGCTCCGACTGTTTTTTCAGCCTTGTCGTCACGCCGGTCACGGCGGCATGGGTGTTTGAGCGGGTCCATTCATGCCGTTTTGCCTTGCGCGAACGCGAGAGCCAATTGAATCTGTTGCCGGAGCTTCTGACCGCGGCGGCCCGCATCGCCGGAAGGGACGATACGCAGGAGCTGCAGACGGCATTGGCGCGAACGATTCTTTCGGTGTTGCGGCTGCTGCTTCAGGCGGTGATCGCCGGCAGCGAACTCTCCGGCAGGCCGAACCTCTACGAAATCGCGCTTCACTATTTGCAGCACAATTATTACCGCAAGGAGCTCGAAGTCGGCGATGTCGCCCGCTTCGTCGGCGTTTCGCCGCAATATCTCAACAAGGTATTCCGGAGCCGCACCCGGCGCGGGTTGCGGCAGACACTGATCGAAATCCGGTTGAAGCGCGCGGCCGAACTGCTGCAGGAACGTTCGTACCTGGTCGGAGACGTCGCCAGCCTCACCGGCTGGAGCAGTCCGTTTTACTTCTGCAACAGCTTCAAGAAATTTTACGGCTATCCGCCCAATCAACTGCTTCGCAACGCGTGAAAGAATCTTTCGTGAACTCTCCGGCTTTTTCGTTCAACTGGCGTATTCTGGTTTTTTACCATCTTGCCACCTCGATTGCGCTGACCGTGGTCAGCAACGTCACCATCCTGGATTTCCTGCTGCTGCGGATGAAAATCGACCTCGGCAGCTTCGGACTGATCAAAAGCAGCATCTACTTCCTGCCGGCGATCAGCTATCTGGCGGCGGCGCCGCTGCTGCAGCGTTTGAACCGCGACCGCCAGGTGTGTGCTTTCGCCTATTTGCTCCGGGTGCTGCTGCCGTTGCCGCTGCCGCTCTTGCCGTTGATCAGCACCGACCAGAATTTTTTGGTGGCCGCGGTGATGGTGATCTGTTCGCTGGCCTTTTCCAGTGCGATGTTCGCCAATAACAGTCTGCTGACGATTTTCAAGGCGACGCTGCCGGAACACGAATTCAACCGCCGCGCATCGGTCCTCAACGCGCTGTTCGGCATTCCCTGCATGGTGCTGGGGCTGCCGGTGGCATGGTATCTATCGACGCTGGACCAGGTTTCCGACGAACGCTTTTACGGTATTTTCGCTCTGGTCCAGCTCGCTTCGGTGCTGTTCGAAATTCCGGCGGCATGGGCCTTGCTGCGGCTCAAAGTCCGGGAGGTGCCGCGCCGGAAAATGCGGACCCTCGCCGAATATCTCTTGCCGTACCGCGATCGCGCTTACCGGATGCTGCTCGGTTTCACCTTTCTCCAGTTTCTGTGGATGGGCCTGTTGTCGACCTATTGGGTGGTGTTTCTGCTCAAAGTATGGAACTTCCCCCTGACCTGGGTGGTGGCGCTGGAGCTATTGCTCTGTGTCGTGCTGGCGCTGTTGGCCGCCCCCGCCGGCGGATGGGCGGACCGCTATGGATACCCGCGCGTGTTCGGCTATGGCGCCTGGGCGGCGGTGGCGCTGACATTGTGCTTCTCCGCATTCCCGGACGCCTGGGCGATGCTGCTGGTCTACGCCTGTCTGGTCCACAACGGCGGCGTGGGGATCTTCTCCGGCGTGATGCGGATGCTGGAACAATCCGGCGCCGCCCGGCTGACCCGCCCCGCATGCCCGAATGTCTACGTTTCCAGCTTCGCTCTGATGCAGTCCATCGGCAGCTTCATCGGCTGCCTCGCCGCCGGATTCCTGTTCGATTTCCTGATGGGACTCTCCGGAGACCTGAACCGGACCTTCTACTGGTACTGGCTGCTCTGCGGCCTCATTCCCGTCCTGCTGATCCTCTGGGCCCGCCGCTGGCGGCGGGGAGAATTGGGGGGGGGGGGGGGGGGGGGGGGGGGTTTGGGTTGGTTGGTTGGTGTGGAGGAACAACAAAACAAACAACAAAAAAAAAAGAAGAAAAAAAATATAA
>JAVBQJ010000094.1:0-21453 GCA_031549115.1 Victivallaceae bacterium | reverse complement strand
TTGACTTTTCCGACTGATCGTGTTACCTTTTCTCTGCATTTCGGTGCCTCCTTTGTCGCTTTGATGGGACTAATCAAAGTTACTTGACAAAGGAGTTTTTTTCTACTCCGATTTCCTGTCACCTATACATGGTATCTTTCTATCTTGCATTTCCGTCAATATACTGTAATGTATTGAAAAATACGTTCACTTTTATTCTTGAAAAAAATTGCACATTCGAGGATATGCCGTGCCGAACCGCAATGAGTCGCTCCATAACTTCGACCCGGAGACGCTGCGAATTCCCTGGTTGGCAGCCGGAGGGTTTCACCGCCGCTACACCGCGTCCAGTTTGACCGAACACCTCCATCCGGACGGATTCGAACTGACCTTCGTCTTTTCCGGCGCGGTGCGTTGGGTATTGGGCAATGGCGTCTCCTTGCACCATCCGGCCGGAACGCTCGGAGTCATTCAGCGCAACGTCCCACACCACGGCGGCGACGATGTGATCGCACCGTGCGGACTTTTCTGGCTGCTGATCAAGTCCGGACACTTCCAGAGGCCGTTCTTCTCGCCGGAGGAGGCGGAAACCTTGCGGACAATTTTCGAGAACGCGGGCAATGTGGTGACGGACGGCAGCGAATTCTTCGTCGTGGTCTTGAAACAATTGATGCGGCTCCTTCAAGCTCCGGACGCCGGCGAGGTTTCGGTTCGAGCCCGGTTCCTGCTCCACACCCTGTTGTTGGAGGCCGCGGCATCGCTGCGGCAGGCGCAAAGACGGCAGGAGCGCCGTCGACTCGACGCTTACAGGATGGAGCGGATCAAGGAGGCGCTGGCTGCCGATCTGAAGCGGAAAATCAGGCTGGCGGAGCTGGCCGGACAGCACAAAATGACCCCGGTCGAACTGACGAGGCGTTTCGTGCGTTACGAGAAGCTGACCCCGGCCGAATTCCGGATGCGGGCGCGGCTGGAAGCCGCCGCCCGGAGCCTGCGGGAGACACCTGAGTTGCCGGTCGGCGAACTGGCGTTCCGGCTCGGTTTTTCATCCAGCCAGCACTTCTCCAATGTCTTCAAACGCTATTACCGGATTTCCCCCCGCGCATACCGTACCCAGGCCGGCGCAGCAAACGATAGCCCGCAAACCGGAATTATTTTTCGCTCCGGCTATTGACTTTTATTTTTTTTGCGCTATAATGTAGTAAGATGATTGAGCGCTAAACCAAATTAAAACCTGAAAATAGATGCCGATAACATGACGGACCGAACCAGATTGAGCGATATTGCCGAAGCCGCGGGAGTTTCCATCACCACGGTGGGGCGGGTGCTTTCGGGCGGCGGACGCAACATCCGGGTCAGCCGGGAACGCGCCGAGGCGATTCGTGCCATCGCGTTGAAAATGAACTACAAGCCGAACATCGCCGCCCGGACGCTGGCCGGCAGTTCGAGCAAGGTCATCGGTGTATTGATCGACAGTCACGCCCCCGGCACCCAGGTGCGGACTTTGGCCGCAATCGAACGCGAAGCCGGGAAGCACGGCTACCGGGTGATGGTCGGCGAGACCCACAACAGTTACGCCAGCCTGGCCGACAGCTACCGGACATTGCGCCAGCATGGCGTCGACGGGGTGATCATCATGGCGCACGATTATCCCGACGTCAGCGGACGGTTGGACGACCACCTCGAAGTCTCGTCGCGGCTGGTCTTCATCGACCAGCCCGCCCTCGACGACGCCAATTTCGTTCAAATCGACCGGGGTTGCGGCGTCGCCATGGCGATCAGGGCACTGGCGGAAAAAGGGCGCAAACGCATCGCCATGGTCACCGACCGCAACGACTTCGTCTCGGTCCGTCAGCGCATCGACGGCTACCGCGACGGGCTGGCCAGATATCAGCCGCGGCAGCCGGAGCTGCTGCGCCGGATCGACATCCGCTTCGATCCCGAGGGCATCCGCAACGCGGCGGACGATATCGCCGCAAGCTTCATTCTCCCGGAAAACATCGACGCCCTGATCGCCCACAACGACCTGCTGGGCCTGGCGCTGATCGGCGCGCTGAACCGCCGGAGTTGCCGGGTGCCGGAAGATGTGGCGCTGATCGGTCAGGACAATGAAATTTTCGGCGCCTGCATGACGCCGGCGCTGTCGTCGATCGACGAATCCGGCGCCACCACCGCCTGCCAGGCGGTTCGCATGCTGCTCGACGGCTTGAACGACCCCGAAACCGAATACATCGCCCGCCGCGTCACCGTCAAACCGCGCCTGATTTTGCGGGAAACGACATAAAAAGAAACCTTTTTTCATCGCGGGCTATTGACAAAACAGAAAAATTCACTATAATAGTAATAACAAGGTTTAGCGCTAAATCAAAAGTGCCGGCCGAAAGGAAAGATGAAACGAATGAACGTATTTGCACCGATAACCCAAGCAAGGAACAAGTCATGAGCAGAAAATTCACACTTATTGAGCTTCTGGTTGTAATCGCAATTATAGCAATTCTGGCGTCCATGTTGTTGCCGGCACTGTCCAAGGCGCGCGCCGCGGCGCAGAACACCAAATGTCTGAATACGACCAAGCAGCTGCTGTTGAGCTGGATCATGTATGGAAACGAGTGGGACGACGTCTGTCACGGCCCCGGATGGGATACCGACAATTCCTTCTGGGTCAATGCCATGAGCGATTATCTGTCGGCGCCCTGGTGGGATGCCGACGGCACGCACAGTTCCTTTTTTCGCACCCACGGCTGTCCGAGCCGGGACACCGGCTGGATTTCCCCGCTGCGTTTCCTGGATGAATCCGACGAAACCTATCAGCCGCGCGTGACCAAACTCACCCAGATCACCAACCCGTCGCGGCACGTGATCCTCGGCGAATCGCTGTGGTACAATTACTGTTGGGGAGCCTGGCTCGCCCCGCACGGCAACAACGCCCAGTACGGTTTCGTCGACGGTCATGCCGAATCGATGCGTTCGCGTCTGAAAGACAACGTCACCGTGGCGCCGAACAAGGACAATATTTTCGATCCGGGCTATCCGGACACCTACGGCTACCGCTGGTTCGATTACAGCACCTGGTGAGTTGCCGCAAACGCAATCTGAAACGAACAATACTTCTGGCAATATGATGATAAAATTGAAATTCCTGTTGAGTTGGATGGCAGTCGGACTCGCCGCGGCCTGCGGCAATGCCGTCGACCTTGCCCGCGGCGGTGTCGCGACGGCCGTGGTGGTGATCGAAGCGGACGCTCCGGTGGCGGAACAAACCGCCGCCCGGGAGCTGGTCAAGTACCTCAACGCCATCACCGGCGGCAACTTCACGATTGTCCGTGAAACGCCGGAGTCCGGCAGCCGCATCGTGGTCGGGCGCGGAGAACTGGCGCGGCAACTGCTCCATGACCTCGATTTCGACCGCTTCCGCCCCGATGAGACCGTCATCGCGACGCCGGATGAACGCACCCTGGTCCTGACCGGCGCAGCTCCGCGCGGAACGCTGTATGCCGTTTACAGCTTCCTCGAAGAGCTCGGGGTGCGCTTCTGGAGCCCGGAACACGAATCGACGCCGACGATTGCCGACCTGACGCTGCCGCGCCTGGCGGTGCGTTATGCGCCGCCCTTCGACTTCCGCCAGGCCTTCGCCGAAACCACCGGCGACCGGCTCTGGGCCGTCAAACTCAAAATGAACGGTTCGCTGTGGCAGTCCGCCATCCCGCAGGAATATGGCGGCGACCGGGTCATGGACATGCGTCAGAGCCTGACCAACGACTACGTCAAGCCGGCGGAATTTTTTTCCGCCCACCCCGACTGGTATGCCTGGCGCAACAGCGAAAAAGCGCGTGTCCCGCGGCTGCTGTGCCTGACCAACCCGGAAGCGCTCGACCAACTGGTCCGGGAGGTCCGCGCCGAGCTGGCCGCCAACCCGGAGCTGGAGTTCATTTCGGTGGCTTTCCCGGACAACGACCAGTTTTGCGAATGCGAAAACTGCGCCGGGCTGACTGCCCGGGAGGGGGCTCCTTCGGCCCAGAGCGTCTACGCCGCCAATTACGTCGCCAGGGCGGTTGCCGCCGATTATCCCAAGGTACTGATTACCATCCTCGCCTATTGGCCGACCGAACGTCCGCCCAAAGCGCTGCGGCTCGAATCCAATGTCGCGGTGGTTTTCGCCATGCTCGACCGCAACCACGGATTGCCGCCGTCGGCGACCGCGCGCCACGACAGCTACCTTGCTGACTGGGAACGCCTGAGCCACGGCAACATTTATATCTGGGATTACTATGCCACCTTCGGCAACTTCCTGCTGCCGATGCCCAATCTGTACGTCATGGAACCGGCCTTCCGAACCTATGTCGATCATCATGTGCGCGGTGTTTTCGCCCAGTTGCCTTTCGGCACTCTGGCCGAGTTCGTCGAACTGCGCTGCTGGCTGATGGGGCGGCTGAGCTGGAATCCGCGCTTGAACAGCCGGGTCCTGGTTGCCGAATATCTGGCCGGACATTACGGGGACGCCGCGCCGTACCTGCAGCAATACATCGATCTATTGGAAGCGGCGCGCGACCGCCAGCAGGGTGCCTGGATCGGAGTCTATTCCGAAGAAACCCAACACTGGCTGACCGCCGACGATGTGCTGAACGGCATGGCGCTCTACGACCGGGCTCTCGCCGCGACGACCTCCGATCCGGTGGTGCGGCGCCGGGTCGACGGGTTGCGGGCGAGCATTCTGGTTCCGGCGATTTTCCGTTACAACGAACTCCGGCAGGCGGCGCAGCGGCGCGGTATCGAACTCGCTTCCCGGGAAGCCATGATCGACGATCTCGAAGCCCTGGGCCGGGAATTCCGATGCACTACCTACAAAGAATGGGATGATTTTTCCAACCTGATCAAAAAAATGCGCGACAATCCGGCGCCTCCTGTGCCGGAGGCGGCAGTTCATGCTCCGGCCCGGATCGGTCCGGAGCGCCTGTCCGGGGCCGCGACCGAAGTGGTTGCGGTCGAGGACGGGGTTTCCGCCAGACGCCTTGCCGTCGACGGCGAAGCGCTCGGCTTTCCGTTCATGACGCCGGACAAGGGCGAAATCGCCTTTGAGGTCCCGCCGGAATTGGCGGGCCGCTGGCGGGTCGATCTGACGCTGCGGGTGGCGGCAACCGTCGACCGCCAGCCGGATTGTGCCTACGTCGGCGTCTACGCGCCTTATGAGGTTTGCCGTCGGCCGGTCATGGCTTCGCGCGGAGAAAGTGGCTGGCAGACACTCAGCCTCGGCACCTGGCAGTTGCCGGCGGGCAGCAGAATCTGGGTGATGCCCGGCGTGATCGCCGACGTCGGTTTCATCGACGTCAAGTCGATCGACCTCACGCCGGCGATGATGTAAAAAACAAAGTCAGCAACGACAGCAAAGAATTTTTCCGATGATCCATTCCGATTTACCGCAAGCGATACCCGTTACCGTCGGCAGCTTCGAATTGGCGTTCGCGCCGCCCGAAGTCCGCATCGACGGCCGCCTCCAGCCTCTGGCCTGGCGACAGATAGAAATTCCCGGCATCCCGGCCGCCTTGAAAGCCGTCGACCGGACGGGACACTGGCACTGGCAACTGGAGCCGACTCGCAACGCCGCCGGCGTCGCCGGTTGGCGGATCGCCATGTCGGGCACGTTGGCGCATCCGGCTGCGCAAGTGACGCTGCGTCCGTTCACTCTGGGCGATTTCAACGCCGATCGCGTGGTTGCCCAGGGCATCAGCATGGGCGGTTGCGTCAACCTCGCGCTGCCCTCCGACCGGGAGGAGTTCGAAGGCTTCTATCAACTGATTCTGGTCCGTGACGGCGAATGCCTGCAGCTGACCATGCCGCCGGAGGCGGCGCAGCCGGCGCGCTTCACCGCCCGCCTTGCCGGACGGAACATCCGGAGCCTGGCCCAGGAGATCGCCGTCGACGGCTTCGACGGCACCGGCATCGCGGCGGTTCCGGTCGAAATCTACGCTTCGCGCGACGGTTTCGGTCTGATGGAAGCCTATGCGCAGGATTATCCCGGCGTGGACAGGGAATTTCCGGCAGCTCCGGCCATCGGCTGGAACTCCTGGGATTATTACCGTTGGACCGTCACCGAGGAAAAGGTCCTCGCCAACGCCCTTGCCATCGCCCGCGATCCGGTGTTGTCGCGCCGGGTCAAACGCATCATCGTCGACGACGGCTGGGAGTATTGCTACGGCGAATGGGACGCCAATTCCCGCTTTCCCTCCGGCATGGCGGCGTTGGCCCGGGAGCTGACGCAGATGGGGTTCGAGCCCGGACTATGGTTCGCCCCGGCCATCGTCGAGCCCCAGGCCCACATCGCCCAGCTCGATTATGACATGCTGGCGCGCGGCGCCAACGGCTGGCCGTGCCTTTCGTTCGAATGCATGCGCCGTTACGGCTTCATCCTCGATCCGACTGTGGACAGGAGCCGGCGGTTCCTTGCGGAAACCTTTGCCCGTTACGCCCAAATGGGATACAAATTCTTCAAGCTCGATTTTCTCGGCCTGGCACTGTCGGCGCGCCGCTTCGCCGATGCTTCGGTCCCCCGGAGCGCCATTGTCGGCCGGATCGTCGACCCGATCCGCAGTGCCGTTGCCGGACGCGCCGAACTGCTCGGGTGCAATTACCACTTCACCGCCGGCAATCGCGCGGTCGATGCGGTCCGGGTCGCCGGCGATATTCACGCCCGCTGGGATTCGCTGGTCCGCAATACCGTTTCGGTGGCGGCGCGCTACTGGTGCAACCGCCGCTGGTGGCTCAACGATCCGGATTTCGCGTTGTGCCGCTCGCCGGAAACCAGCGACGATCCCGACCTCGACCGGCTGCTGGCCTGCCTGGTCTTCGTCACTGCCGAAGGTTACAACGGCGACGAATACCCGGACTTCAAGCTGACCGCCGATATGGGCAAAGAACAACTGGAAATCCTGCTTTCGGTGGTGTTGTGCGCCGCCGGACTGGTCAATTTCTCCGACGACATGACCAAACTCAATGCCGCCGGTCTGGCGCTGGCACGCAAAGTCGCCGAAGCCGAAGCCGGCGATACCGCGCGGCCGCTCGATCTTTTTGAAGCCGATGTGCCGGCACGGTGGCTGCAGCGGACCCCGTCGGGCTGGCGGCTGCTGCTGGTCAACTGGCATGACGGCAATTCCGTCCCAATGCAATTCGACCTGGCTGCGCACGGCGTCGCGGCGGGCTCGGCCCGCGATTTCTGGCACGGATCCGTGGTTCCAATCACCGGCGGCAAGGTCGAAGTGACGCTGCCGCCGCGCAGTTGCCGCTTCATCGAGTTCTCCACAGCAATGAAAAGGTGAGCAACCGGACTTCCGCGGTGGCAATATTCCATAACGGTGCTATACTATCTGGATAACCGAAGGAGATGGTGCCGATTTATGGAAGCAAATAAGCAGCAAAACAAGTTCCGGGTGGAAAAAGATTTCCTCGGGACCCGAGAGGTGCCGGCGGATGCGTATTACGGGATCCATGCACTGCGCGGCGAAGAGAATTTTCCAATCACCGGCGACAAGGTCCATCCGGGCCTGATCGCCGCCATCGGCATGGTCAAAAAGGCCGCCGCACTGACCAATCGCGAGGCGGGGCTCCTGGAGCCGAAAGCCGCGGCGGCCATGGTCCGGGCTGCCGGGGAAATGACCGCCGGCGATTTCAACAGTCAGTTCATCGTCGACCCCATCCAGGGCGGCGCCGGAACTTCGCTGAATATGAACGCCAATGAGATTATCGCCAACCGCGCCTTGGAATTGTTGGACCACGACAAGGGCGACTATGCGCGTGTTTCTCCGAACAACCATGTCAATATGGGCCAGTCCACCAACGATGTCTGCCCCACCGCCATCCATATCGCGGTGTTGGCGGAGCTGGAAACGCTGCTGCCCGAGATGGCACGCTTGCAGCAGGCACTCGCCGATTGCTCCGTCCGCTTCGACAAAATGATCAAAATGGGCCGGACTCACCTGCAGGATGCCGTGCCGATCCGCCTGGGGCAGGAGTTCGGCGCTTACGCCCAGGTCGTCAAAAGAGATATCGGCCGCATCGGAGCCACCCGGAGCGAAATGTATCCGGTGAACCTCGGCGCCACCGCCGTAGGGACCGGCTTGAACACCGCGCCCGGCTATATCGCCGCCTCGGTGAAGCGCCTGGCGGAAATATCGGGCCTCCCCCTGACGCCGGCGGAAAACCTGGTGGACGCAACCCAGAACGCGGATTGCTATACGACGGTTTCCGCCGCGTTGAAAATCTGCATGCTCAACATGTCCAAAATCGCCAACGACCTGCGGCTGATGGCATCGGGCCCGCGCTGCGGTCTGGTTGAATTGTTTCTGCCCCCGCGCCAGTCCGGCAGCTCTATCATGCCGGGAAAGGTCAACCCGGTTATGGCCGAAGTCGTAAACCAGGTGGCATTTCAGGTCGCCGGCAACGACACCGCGATCTCCATGGCGGCGGAAGCCGGGCAATTCGAGTTGAATGTGATGGAGCCGGTCATCGCTTACAACCTCCTGCACAGCATCGGCATCATGCGCAATGCGTTCCGGGTATTCCGCACGCACCTCCTGGAAGGTTTGCAGGCGAACGAGGAAGGGATGCGGCTCCGGGTGGAAAACAGCGTGGGAGTCATTACCGCCGTGGTACCGCACATCGGCTATGAAGCATCGGCGGAAATCGCGCGCCAGGCCATGAAAACGGGACGGCCGGTCCGCGAACTGCTCTTCGAGTCCGGCTTGCTGGGCGAAAAAGAACTCGCAGCGATCCTCGATCCTTATGAAATGACCGAACCGGGCATTGCCGGCTACGATTTGCTGAAAAAGTGATTCCTTAGACTCACAACCTCCCGCCGCGGTACCGAACGGACTGTGGCGGGAGCTTCTTTTCCCGGCCGGGGATTTGTTTTTCCTTTTTCAGAACGGAAAAATTTTCAAAAAAGTAACCTTTTTAGGGAATTCACTCTTGACAAATCTGCAAATGTTGCCTATAATATAGACATGCGAAACGATTCGCATCAAGCAGGAGAACGGGAAGTGAAGGTAACGATCAAAGAAGTGGCGCAGTTGGCCGGAGTCGGCGTGGGTACGGCAAGCTATGCCTTGAACGGTACCGGCTCGACGAAGGTGGGCGCACGGACCCGGGAGCGGGTGCTTGCCGCCGCGCGGCAGCTCAACTACCGGGTCAATACCTTCGGCCGGGCGCTGAAAATGGATCGTTCCTATCTGGTCGGCGCGATTTTCCCGACGGTGCGGCATGAATCCATCCCGGAAATCATGCAGGGCATGGAGGATGAGCTGACCCGCCACGGTTACGGGATGTTGTTTTATACCTATTCGGAGCTCGAAGAGCTGCGCAGCAAGTGCCGCTGTCTGCTGGACAAGCGGGCGGACGGGATCATCCTGTTTCCGGAAGCGCCGCACCGGCATGATTATTATGATTTCTACCGGGAGCTGGCCGCCAGCGTTCCGGTGGTCGCCACCAGCGGACACCGGCAGGAAGAGCTCCCGCGGGTTCTGGTCGACGGCTATGAGCTGGGGCGCATCGGCACCGAATATCTGATCGCCAACGGGCACCGGAAAATCGCGCTGGTCAACGACTGGCTGGACTGGCGTACCGACGGCTATCGCGATGTGCTGGCCGTGCACGGCATTCCGTTCGTCCCGGACTATGTATTCCGCGATTTCAGCCGTCCGCATGACGGGCCGGGGCTGTTGTCGTGGTGGCTGGAATTTCCCCCGGAACAACGTCCCACGGCGGTATTCTGTCCCAGCGACGGCTCGGCGGCGGATTTGCAGAATGCCGCCCATGACCGGGAAATCGAATTGCCGCGCGAGTTGTCGGTGCTCGGAACCGACGGCCTCATCATCGGGACCCTGGCGCATCCGCGTTTGTCCAGCATGGGCCAGCCGCACTACCGGCAGGGCGCCGAAAGCGTCCGGCTGCTGCTGGAGCTGATTACCGGAAGCGCCCCGGAAAATGTGCTATTGCAGCCGACTCTCATCCCGCGTGAAAGCGTTTGGAATTTTAACCGGAAAAACTGAATTATCAACCAGGAAAGGCCACGATCATGACCAACAGAAATCAATCGAGTCACCGCATACCGAACGTATGTCCGTCAATAGGGCGGCAGGGGCGTCGCTCATTCACGCTTATAGAGCTTTTGGTTGTTATAGCGATCATCGCCATACTTGCTAGCATGCTGTTGCCGGCGCTGTCGAAAGCGCGGGCGGCGGCGCAGGCGACCAAATGCATCAGCAACCTGAAGCAGCTGAATCTGTCGACGCACCTGTATGCCAACGACTGGGACGATTACGTGCCCACGGTCGACGCGTACTGGTGGGAAGCGCTCAATCTGTATGCCGGGGCTCCGACGCTCAGCGATACCGATCTGCGCCCCAAGCTGAATTCGGTTTTCGGCTGCCCCTCCCGCGGCGACCTGGATGACAAATCCAGCGCCGTATCGCCCCGCCGGCCGATGTGGGACGGCCCTTACGGCTACAACGGCATGTTGGGCTACAACAGCGGAACGCCCCGGCCGATCCTGAAAATGACCGCCATCACGAATCCGAAGTTCCTCATCATGCTCGACGCCAGATGGTGGAGCATCGGTCCACTGGATACCGTTGCAACCTTGCCGCCGGTTCATGCTTCAGGTAAGATCAACGTCATGTTCCTGGACCATGTCAGCGCGGAACCGGCCGAGGAGATCTGGGGCAACAAAGGGCAATATTACGATAAAGCACTTTGAGATCGCTGATTTCGGAGATATATTTCACCATACTATGGGACGGCGCCCCCCTCGCCGTCCGGCAACTCATCGCGTTGAGGATATGAAAATGAGGAAGATCAAGTGGTGCCGGTATCTGGCGGCGGTTCTGTGTTTGCCGGCGGCGGTTTTATATGGCCGGGAGAGCGTGTTTCGGGAGTCGCCGTTTTTCCCGATCGTCGGTTACAATATGCTGTGGCAGGCCGACGAGGAGATGATCGCCGAACAGGCCGACATGGGGCTGACCCTGGTCACGATTGCGACGTTGGACGAATTGTCCTGGTGTCAAAAGTACGGCATCAGAGGCATTCTGTGCAATCCAGGTTACAACCGCTTTTTGGATGAACCGGCGTCACCGGAGTTGAAGCCGACCCTGAAAGCGGATCTGGCCAAATTCGGCCAAAGCCCGGCATTGTACGGCATCCAGATCGCCGACGAACCGGGCAAAAAAGACATGCCCGGATTTGAAAAAATGCTGGCCACGGTGAATGAATTGCAACCCGGACTCCAATCGTATTGCAACTTATTCCCGGATTACTCCGTTTCCGCCCAGCACGGCTTCGGCAGTTACGACGACTACGTCAAGACGTACATCGGCCTCTATAAGAAATATGCTTCCCCTCTGGTCTGCTACGACAACTACGCCAACAAGGATGGGAAGCTCTCCGCCTCCGAACAACAGGCCGCATTCCTGCGCAACCTGGAAACGATACGGCGCCTCACGCTGGCCGAAGCTGTGCCGTTCTGGGTCACGCTCCTGTCGGCGTCGCACGATTACTTCCCGGATCCGAACGAAGCGGACATCAATTTCGCCGTGTTCGCGTCACTGGCCTACGGCGCGAAGGGAATCGGTTACTTCACCACCAATTCGCACCCGGCGTTCGCCTTTCAGGGTGGCCCATTTGACGCACTCAAAGAAAAAACGCCGCTGTGGAGATATATCCGCGACTGCAATTACCGGGTCCGCGCGTTGGGCGGGTATTTGAACCGGCTCGAATCGACCGGCGTGTTTTACAGCCAAGCGCCAGGCGATTTCAACCGGCTGCCCGGACGCCTGGTCAAAAATCTGACCTGCGATCGTTCCATTTCGAGTTTTCTGGTCGGCGAATTCCGTACCGGAGACGGCGGCAACTACGTGATGGTGGTCAATCTCAATCTGGATTCGACGGCTCACTTCACGGCGGAAATGGTCAAAGGCCATACTTTGCAGGCCATCAACAGCTATACCGGCAGTCCCGCTTCCAACGACACCTGGCTGCGGCCCGGTCAGGGGAAGCTTTATCAGGTAATTGCGGAATAAAGGCGGAAAATGTGGAATTATATCAGACTGGCTCCATTGGCGGCGCTGGCGGCAACCGGGTGCACCGCGATGAACGATAACCCCAGATTGTTCAACGTGTCGGAGGTCACGCACCGGAAGGTGTACGAGAGTCCGGTCAAACCGGGGCACAATCAATGGCCCTCCTCCTGGGTTGCCGCCAACGGCGACATCTACATCGCCTTTCAGAGCGTCGACGGCGACCGGTCGCAGGCACCGGGTTATCAATATGCCGAAGAGGAATTTCGCGCCGGCTACGATATCCGGCAGAATATCATGGTGTCGCGCGACTCCGGCGCCACCTGGGAGCTGGAGTTCCAACGCGAAACCCTGCCCTATCACTTTTTCATCCCGCTGCGCCACCCCGGAAAAGACGGCGAACTGATCGCGCTGTGCTCGTCCCGTCTGGCGGCGTCGCTGGGCGGAACGGAGGAGGAAGCAATGGTGCTGGCCGCCTCCGCCGACAACGGCAGGACGCTGCGAAAAAAAAGTGAAATCACCTACCATGAGAAGCTCTATCCGGCGGATATCAAATCCTTCGGCGCGGGATTGATCGTCTCCGGCTACACGCAAGCGGGCGAATCCGTACTTTTCTACTCGCCGGACATGGGCGCAAGCTGGCAACCTCCGGTCGTCATCGCGACACCGCACGACAACATGTCGTTTCACGAACCGGCGCTCGAAGTGCTCGATAATCAGGAAGTAATAAGCGTGATGCGCACGCACCGGGAAGACATTCCCAAGCACAACGGCATCAATTACCATCAGGTCGTTCTGCAATTTGCGGACGGCAATTTCCAGGTAAAAGGAGAGTTGCAGGATACCGGGATCGGCTTCCGGGGACGGCCGCAACTGCTGAAAACCTCGGACGGCATTCTGATTCTGACCGCGCCGGGAGGCCTGCTGGCTTTCAGCGGCAACCGCGGCGATACCTACGAAATCGACCTGCTGACATTGCGGGGGATCGCTCCGGTACTTTATCTGGGCGGGAAACCGTTCCGCCACAATGCCGACCCCCAGTTGATCCAATTGCACGACGGTTCGATTTTCTGCTCTTACTTCATCGGTTCGGATTATCCGTTTCCGGCTCCGGTGGATGAATACATCGGCGTCAGCCGTTTCCGGGTGGCGCAATGAGCTTCTTCGACGGTCGCAGCTCCTGGATATGGCATGACGGCACGCCAACGGCAACTTCGCAAGCCGGAGATTACGCCGTCTTCGCGAGGCATTTCACGGTGGCGGACGCCGAAGCTGTCCGGCTCGAATGCGCGGTTTCGGCGGACGCGGAATACCGCCTTTTCTGCAACGGCGCCTGCGTCGGCTCCGGTCCCGTCCGGGGCGACGGCGCGCTTTGCTACTACGATGTTTACGATCTTGCGCCATACCTGCGGTCCGGAGCAAATGAATTGCGTGCCGAGGTGGTGTCGTTCGCCGGATATTTCCCGGATTTCGATCGCGGCGGCGCCCCGATGTCGCGGATGTGCGTCACCGGCGCCTTTTTGCTCGATGCCACCGTATCGGGAGCGGACGGCCGGGAGGAGTTTATCGGCACGGACGGTAAATGGCTGGCCGAAGCAAGTGCGGAACGCCGTTTTTTCTCGGTGCCGGGGGTCCCCTGTGCCGGGCCGGGAGAGGAATTCCGCCCGGCACCGAAGCGGGAGCCGGCGCACGCCGCCAAGGTGCTCGAGCGCGCCTGGACGGCGCCGGATGTCTGGAATTCGCTGCTCCCGTACCGGCTGGAGGCGCGGCAAATTCCGGCGCTGCGGCGCACCATGCAGTCGTTCACCGGTGTTTTCGATTGCCGCGGAGTCGATGACGGCTGTGTTGCCGCCATGCGCGACGGCGGTTATGTGGAAATCCCGGCGCACGGAAGTTGCGAATTCACGCTGGATTTCGGCGAAGAAACCACCGCCCGGTGCCGGATTCAGGCCGAAGGCAACGGCACAATCGAACTTTATTACGCGGAGCAGCTGCAATGGCAGGGACGCCGGCATTTCCAGCCGGAAGCGCCGCACGAACCGGTCGCGGGGCCGATGCGGGACATCGTTGCCGTTGCCGCAATACCGGCCAATTGGCAGTCGTTTTTCATCCGGGCCTTCCGGTTTGTGGCGGTCAGGATAACCGCCGGCGCCGGAGGCATGAAGCTTCTGGCGGGCCGGGCGGAACGGAGCGTCTACCCGTACGGCAACACCGGTTCCTTTGTCTGCGACGACCCGCAGCTCAATACCATGTGGGAGGTTTCGCGCCGCACCCTGGAGCTTTGCTCGCACGATCTTTTTGAAGACTGCCCCTACTATGAACAGCTTCAATATGCGGCGGATGCCCGGATCGGCGCCCGGAGCGCCTGTGCCGCATCCGGCGATACCGCGCTGGCGCGCCAGGCCATCGAACACTTCAGGCGCTCGCTGACGCCCGAAGGCCTGACGGCCGGAAGCTACCCGACGCGAAGCAAGGTGTTGCTGCCGTTGTGGTCGCTGCACTATATCGGCATGGTTTACGATTATTACCTTTACAGCGGCGACGCCGGAACCGCGCGGCATCATCGCAATGTGATGCGGCAGGTACTCGAATGGTTTGCCGCGCACCAGGAGGCTTCCGGCGTCGTCGGACGTTTGCCTTATTGGTGTGTGGCGGATTTTTCCGGCGGCTGGCCGTGGCAAGGCGAGCCGCCCGGCGTGAAAAAGGAGGCCTCCGCGTTGCCGAATCTGATGTACGCCGACGCGTTGCACCAGTATTTCCTCATGACCGGCGAGCCATGGGCCGAAGCGGAATATCAGGCGCTGAAGCAGGCGGTCCTGCAGGTGTTTTACGATGCCGGGCGCAAGCTTTTCGCGGACACGGCGGCCGGCGAAACATTCAGCACCTTGACCAACGCCACGGCGCTCTTGGCCGGAATCGTCGACGACGGGGAAGCGCTGGCGGACGCCTTGGCAAACCCCGCCGTCCACAAGGCGGCGCTTTTCGGAAATTTCCAGGTGTTCGAAGCCTTGCAGCAGAGTTCGCAATTCGCCGCCGCCGAAGCATTATTGGGCGAATGGGAAAAACTGCTGATCCCCGGGCGCAGCGTCTGGCCGGAGGGTACGCCGGTGCCGCGCAGCGAATGCCATGTCTGGTCGGCGCTGCCGCTCAGCGGGCTGCCCCGGCTTTACGGCGGCGTGACCATACTGGAACCGGGCGGCAAAAGGATAAAACTGACTCCGTACCAAGGCCGCTGCCGCCGGTTGAAAACGGCGATTCCACTGCAACCGGGAATCGTGCATCTGGATCTCGCTCCGGCGCGAAGGCGGGTCAAGCTGCCGCCCGGCGTCGAGGCGGTATTGGCGGACGGACGGGTGCTGCACGGCGACGCCTGGCAAAATTTTTAAGACGAAATATTCATTGTTTATCCGGGAGAAGAACATGCGGGAAGTATTGAAATTGGAGCGTTACACGGGCAATCCCATCCTGACGCCGACCGCCAACAAGTGGGAAAACCTCAACGTGTCCAATGCCGCCGCGGCCGTGTATGACGGCAAGGTCTATTTGCTGTACCGGGCCGAAGGCGAAGAATTGCGCAAAGGCCCCGGCAGCTGGCCGGTCACGCGCATCGGCCTGGCGGTTTCCGGGAACGGTTATGATATCAGCTGGCGCGGTTCGGAGCCGGTATTCGACCGTTCCCCCACCGATCCATGGTGTGAATTCGGCTGCGAAGACCCGCGGGTCAGCAAAATCGGCGACACCTACTATATCGTCTATGTTTCGATGTCGCGTTTCGGTCATATCGGCGACCGGCTGGCGTATGCCACAACCAAAGACTTCAAAACATTCGAAAAGCACGGCCTATTGATGGATGAGTTCGAGCAGCGCACCAGCGGCCTTTTGCCGGGAAAAATAAACGGCGAATATTGTTTGTTTCACCGGCCGATGCCCAATTTGTGGCTGTCGCGCAGCAAAGACCTGAAAACCTGGCACGATTACCGCTGCATTTTCAAAACCCGTCCCGGCACCTGGTATGAAAACAAGCTCGGCATCGGCGCCCCTCCCCTGCTGACACCCTACGGCTGGCTGTTGGTCTGGCATGGCAAAAACAATGCGCAGCAATATGCGCTCAGCGTGATGCTGCTGGACAAAGACGACCCCGGTAAAATCTTGAAAATACAAGAAGAACCGATTCTGGAAGTCGAAATGCCGTACGAAAAAGACGGTTTTGTGCCCAATGTGGTATATACCAACGGCGTCGTCGAGTTCGGGGATGAATTTCTGGTTTATTACGGCTGCGCCGACCGCTGTCTCGCCGTCGGGAGCCTGTCGAAAGAGCGCGTGTACCGCTGGTGTACACAATAAAATTACGAAAAACCCTTGCGCGGCGCCTGCCGGCGCTTCGCAAGGGTTTCTGCTGGTTCCGTCAACCGAGGATGGATTCGATCCGGGTCAATTCCTCCGTGGAGAAATCCAAACGCTCCGTCACCGCGGCAAGCTCGCGGATCTGAGCGGGCGAACTGGCCCCGATCAATGCCGAAGTGACCCCCGGCCGGTGCAACACCCACGCGATCGCCATCTGCGCCAGAGTCTGGCCGCGCTCCACCGCAATTGCATTCAACTGCTTCAGCTTCGCCACCAGCGCCGGCGTGATCGCCTCCGACTTCAGGAAGTGGTTGCGCGTGGCCCGCGAACCGGCGGGAATGCCGTTCAGGTATTTATCCGACAGCAGTCCCTGCGCCAGCGGCGAAAAGACGATCCCGCCAACCTTCTCGCGCTCCAGCAGATCCAGCAATCCGGATTTTTCGTTGTCGCGCCGCAGCATGCTGAAAAACGGCTGATGAATCAGGCACGGCGTCCCCAACTCCCGCAGCATTCGGAATGCCCGCTCCGCCAGCGCCGGCGGGTAATTCGAAACTCCCGCGTACAGCGCCTTGCCGCTCCTGACGATCTGCGCCAGCGCCCCCATCGACTCCTCCAGCGGCGTCTCCGGATCCGGACGGTGGTGGTAAAAAATATCGACATACTCGAGGCCGAGCCGCTTCAAACTCTGATCGCAGCTGGCGATCATGTACTTCCGCGAACCCCATTCGCCGTAGGGCCCCGGCCACATCAGGTACCCGGCCTTGCTGGAGATGATCAGTTCGTCCCGGTAGGGTTTGAGGTCCCCCGCCAGAATGCGCCCGAAGCTCGCCTCCGCCGACCCCGGTTCCGGCCCGTAGTTATTCGCCAGGTCGAAGTGGGTGATGCCGCAGTCGAACGCCGTGCGCGCCATCGCCGCGGCGTTTTCAAAAACATCGACACTGCCGAAATTATGCCACAACCCCAACGACACTGCCGGAAGCTTTACCCCCGAGGCGCCGCAGCGCCGGTACTGCATGCATTCATACCGCGATTCATCCGCCCGATACACCATTTTCACTCTCCCCAGTTGCAGTTTCGCGTAACCAACAACAAAAAAACCCGAAGCCCCGGACTCCTGCGAGCCGGCAACCCCGGGTTTACTCCCAAACGCTCCGTTACTTGGCGCGGCGGATGCTCAGTTCCGTCGTCAGCGACAAGTAGCGCTCGTGATTGATCTTCGACAAATACGAGAGCAAACGGCGGCGGCGGCTGACCATCGCCAACAGCCCGCGCTGGGTGCTGAAATCCTTCGGATTCCGGCGCAGGTGCTCGGTGAGTTCCTGGATGCGCGTGGTCAAAATCGCGATCTGAACTTCCGGGGATCCGGTGTCGCCGGTTTCACGGGCATAACGGGAGATAACATCGGTCTTTTTCGTCTTGTCCATCGAAACAAATCCTTTCCTATTCGCGTCCCGCAGCCGAAGTCAAGCCTGACAAGATGGCCCGCTCCACCACAGAACCGTTATTGGTTGCAATAAATATACCCCGAATCCGGTTCTTTTCAAGTTTCCGGACACCGTCACGGCAAAAAAATCGCCATTTTCTTTCGCTTTCACGCCGTCCCGGAGAATTCACGGTTGACTTTTCCCGTCAAGCGCAGTATAATTACCACTATGGATAAAGAACGAGTAATCCCATGGAGGAACGGGAAATGAACGAACGCCGACCGGAAAAACCGGACGCCACGCTGACCGGCAGCGCCTCGTGGATCTATGCCCAACTGCAGGAGCTGGCCGCCTCGCTGGCGCCGGGAACGCCATTACCGCCGGTGGCATTGCTGAAAAACAATTACAAGGTCGGCTATGAAACACTGAACCGGGTACTGAAAGCGTTGGAGGCTTCGGGGTGGGTGGCGATCCGGCGCAATAAAGGCATTTTCGCGCTGCGCCCCGATCTGGAGGAGCCGCCGGAAGTACCCGAACCCGGCGAAAGCGCGGCGCCGCCGGCGGCCGACGACGGCGGTTACGCGGTACCGTGGCTGCAACGGAACCGGCAGCAATTACGGCTGAACCTGTTCGACTCGTACACGCCATCGATCAAATCCTGGCAACGGCTGGTCCGGCTTTACAACCAACGCTCCCCGTTTTACCAGATCGAAATCACCGAACAGGCGCCGGAGCTGGCCGCCGAGGCCGGCAATGCCGAAACGCCGTTCGATCTGGCGGTGTTTTCCTCCCACATCGACCGGCGGCTGCAATTGCCCGCCGAAGCGGTTCTGCCGCTGCGCGACCTGGCCGGTCCCATGCTTCACGATCCACGCTGGCACGGCTTCACCTGGGGACACGACGGCGACGGCGAAGTCACCGGAGTGATCCCCCGCGTCGTCACCATGCTTCTGGAATACGATGCGTCGGCCATGGCCGACGCAGGCGCAGCCTGGTCCGTCACTCCCGATCCCGGGGAGCTGCTGCGCTGCGCCCGCGCCCTCCAATCCGGCCGGGAACCGCAACCGGTGTTTCTGTGTCTGGGGTATATGGCGTGGTTTTACCGGCTGCACATTTCGCTGTGCGACCCGGCAACCGGCGCCATGGCGGCCACCCCCGAAACACTGGCACCGCTGCTGCGCTTTCTCGAAGCGCTCGCAGATGCTCCGCCGCTGGCGCCATTGTGTTCCGAAGCGTATGCCAATTACTACGGCACCCGCCGAAAAATGCTGTCGGTCCCGCTCAACGAAAGCTGGCTGACCAGCCAGGACCGCCCCGGGTCGGCTTTCGTGCCGATGCCGCGCGTGCCGGAAGGCAAGGAACCGCTGTTCGGCCCCGAAATCGTCATCGGCCGCCATTCATTCTACCCGGAAGAGTGCTGGAACTTCATTCGTTTCGTGCTCTCCGGCGAAGCGCAGGAGACCATGGGCCAGTTGCTGCCGTGCGTTCCCGCCCACCGCAGCACAGTGGCGCAAGCCGTGTCCCCGGCACGGCATCGGAGCCTCGAACTCGCCGCCGGCCACGGCGAACTCGTATACACACGCGAGCCGTGGCTGTTCGAAGCCCGCTTCATCATCGAACTGTTGATCGAACGCTATTTGAAACGGGAAATCACCGCCGACACCCTGGCTGTCATGCTCAATGAGCGTTGCAACCGCTTCCGGGAGAAATTTTCTTTGCAGTGATGCGGAGGAAAAAATGCAGTAACTCCCCGCCCCACACCCGCCGCCATAATCTCCGCACTCCGCCACACCGGCGACGGCCAACCGGCAAAGGTGGCCCGGCATGAAAAAATTCCAACCTCACGGTGGAAAAACACCCGAAACCGGGGTATAGTATGGATGAGAGGGGTATTCGAATCGGAAACGTATGCGGAGGAACATTCCAATGGGCAAACGCAAACCAAAATCGCAATTCGTCATCTATCTGGAGTTCATTCCCTTTTGGCTGCTGTATCACTTCATCCATATCTTGCCGTTGCGGGTGGGGTATGGATTGTCGCAGGGCCTGTTCCGGGGACTGTTCGTGCTCGACGCCCGTCACCGGAAGCGCGCCATTCAGCATCTGATGCATGCCGGCGTCGCCCAAACCCCGCGGGAGGCGCACCGGATCGCCGCGCGCACTTACGCTGAATTCAGTAAACTGCTGGTCGAAATCGTCAAAATGGATCAGTGTTACGATCCGGCCAAAATCAAGGTGGTCGGCTCTCCGGGCAGCGTGGACCGGGTGCTTCATGCAACAAGAGAAAATATCAATGTGATTATCGTTACCGCCCATTACGGCAACTGGGAGGTGGCGGGAACCGCCTTTTCCGACCAGGCGCGGCGAAAAATGCTGTCGATCATGCGGCCCTTTGCCAATCCGTTGATCGGGGATATGATCCTCGACCATCGCCGCAGCGACGTTCATGAGCTGGTCAGCAAGGAGAGCGGCCTGCGCTCCATCCTGAAGGCGCTGCATGACGGTAAAAATATATCGATTCTGATCGATCAGCATGCGTCGCGCAGCGAGGGGGTGGAAACGACATTCTTCGGCCATCCGTGCCGCACGCACATGACCCCGGCTTTGCTGCATCTGAAAACCGGCGTTCCGATCCTGCCGGAGTTGACCCGCCGTGTCGCCGGCGGCAACTTCGAGTTTGAAGTGGTCGTCGGCGATCTGATCGAATACACGCCGACCGGCGACAAGGATCACGATATCCGGGAAATCTCCCAGTTGTGCACGACCGCGCTGGAAAAATTGATCGCCGAGCAACCGGAACAGTGGCTCTGGGCCGCCCGCCGTTGGCTCGACATCAATCGCGGGCCTTATATTCCTCCCCTGCAAGCCGAATTCCGGCAAGCCGGATGAACAAAAAAACCTCCCCGTCGTTTTGAGGCGGGGAGGCTTTTTCGGTAAAATGCGGAGTTATTTCTTCACTTTCGCCATCTCTTCGACGGCCTCTTCCGCGCCGGCATCATAAAATCCCTGTTCCTCCGGGTCGAGTGTTGTCAGCAGCTTCAAAAAGCTGCCCGCGTGTTGGCGTTCGTCCCCAATAATTTCATTGAGCACAGAAACTGCCAGCGGATTGTCGATGCTGTCGACCAGCTGCTCGTAAAGCTGAATCGCTTCGTATTCCGCCGCCACCATGAAGCGGATCGCCCGGATCAATTCCCGCTCCGTCATCTTGCGGCCCAACTGATTCCCACTGAATGAATTCCCGAATTCCGGCATAACCGACCTCCTCTATAGTTGTTGCAACCGGGGTTCTCCCGGTTTCCGATAACATCCAATATAGCCCCGCTTTTTGCAAAAGCAAGTTTCCTGTTTTTGCGCCGCCGGCCATATTGACAAAGGAAATTTGACAAAAGTTAAGAAGATCACTTGCAAATAACTTAATCCCATGCTATTATAATAAGTTATAGTCGCCTGAGTGAATCAGATTTCCAGTATTTACGCATGGAACTTCTGTTATGGACAACAGGCGCCAGGATAATATTGATGCGGCAACTAATTCGGCTTACCATGGCACAGCGAGATATGAGCTCTGCCGTGGGGGTGGGGGGGGGGGGGAGACCAATTTTTTTGCATTGCCGGCACCCACCCCAGGCAGAAAATATAAGGGGGGCGGA
>JAVBQJ010000042.1:0-84706 GCA_031549115.1 Victivallaceae bacterium | reverse complement strand
CTCCCTCCCACGAAACCCCACTCACAACCCCCTCAAACCATATTGTGTCACGATTTATGGATTTGCTATGCAAATCAATAAATCGGAGCTGCAAAGATTGGGATGTATACTTGACGGCCATCCGGGAATTGTAACCCATTCTTCATTTTTTGCCCAACGAGGCAAAAAATTACGTTGAAAAGGTTTGAGGTGGATGGGATGAGGGGTTTGGGGAGAAGGGAAGGCAGCCCCTTTCCTCAAAAGGGGGGGCCTTCCCTTCTCCCCAAGACACTTAGCCTATTCGGATCGAAGAACGTCGATGGGGTTTTGCTGGGCGGCTTTCCAGGCCGGGTAGGTGCCGAATACCACGCCGACGAAGCAGGATATGCACAGCGAGAGCACGATACTCCACCATGAATAGATCACGGGCATCGATGCGTAGACGGCGACCAGCCGCGAGAGACCGATTCCAACCGCGATCCCGAGCAAGCCGCCCAGTGTGGTCAGGAATACGGTTTCGAGCAGGAACTGCAGCAGAATGTCGGCCTTTTGGGCGCCGAGGGCGCGGCGGGTGCCGATTTCTTTGCGGCGCTCGTAGACGCCGGCGAGCATGATGTTCATGATACCGATGCCGCCGACGATCAGTGAGATGCTGGCGATGGAGCTCATCACGATGGTGAAAATATTCTGGGTTTCCTCACTTTGTTTCAACAGCTCCAACGGCACCACCACCTTCCAGTCGTTCTTCTCGCCGTGCGCGCCTTTGAGGTAGGCCTGAAGCCGCCGCGCGGTGTTGTCGATGTAGCTGATATCGTGCACCTGGATGATGAAGCAGCTGAATTCCGGCAATCTTCCGCCCGGATTCGCCATGGTGTTGTTGCCGTACAGGCCGCGCGCCAGCGTCAAAGGAGTGAAGATCATATCGTTCGGCGATTTCAATTCGCCGTAGCTGGCGCCGGTGGTGTTGGACAGGACGCCGACCACCCGGTAGGGCTGCTGCCCCACCTGAATCAGGCTGCCGATGACACTTCGGCGGGACAGCGAAAACAACTTCTTTTTGGCGTTGCTCCCGATCACGCACACCGGGTTCCGGCTTTGATAATCCACCGGCGAAAACCAGCGCCCCATGTCGATTTCCGAGCCCGACAACGCCAGGAAGCCCGGCTCCACCCCGACCAGTTTCACATCCACCCGGTTCAATCCCCGGTAAACCGGCAGATCCTGATCCCAGATGGCGATGACATCGGCGACATTGTCCATTTTCAGGATATTTTCCTTGTCCGCCGCAGTCAAACCGTAGGTGATGGTCGAAGAGCCGGAGCTGTTGGTAGCGTCGATATTTTCCTCCGTGGGCTTCTCTCCGGTCACCATGATCCGGTCGATTCCCATGCGCTCGATCTGCTCCAATGCCCGCCGTTTCGCCCCCTCGGCGATCGCCAGCATCGCGATCACGCTGCCGACGCCGAAGATCACGCCGAGCGACGTCAAAGCCGAGCGTACCTTGTGCAAGCTCAAATTCTGGAATGCCAGCCGGATCAGATCCCGGGTCAGAATCATGGCGCCGCCTCCGTGGTATTTGCCACCAGGCCGCCGCGCAGATGGATGATGCGGTCGAATTGCGGTGCCAGCGCCGGATTGTGCGTCACCATCACAATGGTGACGCCGCCGTCGTTGAGCCCATGAAATATTTTCATGATATCCTCGCCCGTCCGTTCATCCAGGTTCCCGGTCGGCTCGTCGGCCAGGAGAAACGCCGGTTCGTTGCTGAGCGCCCGCGCGATCGCCACACGCTGGCATTCGCCGCCCGACAACTGCGTGGGACGGTGATCGCAGCGGTGGCCGAGCCCGACCCGCTCCGCCAATTCGCGGGCGCGGCGGCGGCGCTCCCGCCGCGGGACCCGTCCGTAAAGCATCGGCACTTCGATATTCTGCTCCACGGTCAGATAGCCGAAAAGATTGAAACTCTGAAAAATAAAACCGATTTTATGATTGCGGATCGCCGCCTGTTCAACATCGGAAAAGTGGGCAACCTCCATGCCGTCGAGATAATACTCGCCGGAGGTGGGCACATCCAGCATCCCGAGCACGTTCAGAAGCGTCGATTTACCCGAGCCGGAGGTGCCGATGATGCCGACGAATTCGCGGTCGGCCACCGAAAGATTGACGCCTTTCAGCACCGGGACCTGGACCGGCCCGTTCTGGTAGGTTTTGACAATATCGACCAACCGGACTACATCCACGCTCATCTGGACGGCTCCATCATTTTTTGTCCGCGGCCTGGAACGGGCGGTAGAGACATACATTGTCCCCCTCCTCCAGGCCTTCGAGGATCTGGACATAGGTATCGTTGGAGGCGCCGATTTTGATATCCACTTCCGCAATGCCGCCGAACACGTTCTGCCGGTAGACGAACATCCGGTCTTTGTCCTCGAATACCGCTTCGACCGGAATATACAGGATATCCTTGAGAATGCCGGTGACGATCTCGATTTTCACCGACATCCCATTCACCAGCCCCGGATCCTGCTGGTCCAGTACCACCCGGCTCTTGTAAACCTTGGCGGAATTGGGATCCCAGAAGCTGATGTTCACCGGCAATGTGGCAATCGACTCGATTTTACCCTCAACCTTCAGGCCTGGCACCGAATCCGGCGTTACCACCACCCGGTCCCCCTCGTTGACCCGCGACCGGTACATTTCCGCCAGATCGAAGTCGACCACCAGATTGGACATATCCGGAATAGTCAACAGCACCATGCCGCGGCCGATATCCATCCCGAGCTTGATATCCGGCTGATTCCGGAAACGGGTTCCGCTGCTGTCGCCGTAGAGCACGATGCCGTCCGCGGGAGCGAACAGCTTCATTTTCTCCAGATATTCGGAAAATTTCTTGAATTCCACCCGGTTGTTTTTCATCCGCATCTTATAGTTCTCCACCCGGCGCTGCGCCTGGATCCGGTTAGATTCGCTCGAAGTACTCACCCGGTCGAACTGCAAAACAGCCTGTTCTTCCTCGCTTTGCTTTTTGCGCAGATTATTCGGATGGTCGTAACGTTTGAATACCTTCAAATTATTTCTGGCGTTGTTCAAAGAGTTCTTCGTATTCTGGACCTCGACCTGCGAGGTCAGCTGCTGCTGTTCCAGTTTTTTCCGCGCCTGTTCGTCATCGTCGGCGTTGCTGTCGTCGTTCGAACCGTTGACCAGATCTTCGTAGTCGCGCTTGGCTTTGCTGTATTTATCCTCCGCGCTCTTGATCGCCAGATCGAAGTCGTCACGGGACTTGCGGTATTCGAAACTGCGGTATTTCCGTATGGCCTCCTTGGCCAATGCCACCCGGTCCGCCGCCGCCTGCTTATCGGCGGCGTCGCTGCGCTCCTTGATTTTGTTGCTCTCCTCTTCAAGCAGCAGCTCCTTTTCCAGATTGTCATGCTCGATATTCAGCTCGTCGATCCGGTTGCGGATGTTTTCGGTTTCGAACTCGGCCAGCAATTCGCCCTCTTTGACCGGCGTGTTCTCGGCAATGATCCAGACCAGCTTGGTCTGGACGTTGGCTTCCATCGCCAGCGCATGTTTCTTCCGCGACGTGACGCTGCCGCTCTGGGATAACCCCAATACCAGCTCGCCGCGTTTGACTTCGAAAACACGGTCGATGTCCTTTTTCACCGGTTCTCCGGGCGCAGTGTCATGCGGCCACCACCAATACCAGTAGGCGCCCGCGCCGGCTCCCGCCAGCAACAGCAGCACCAGACACCGGACCAGCCATTTTTTCCACTGTATTTTCATGATCGTCTCCGGCCTTTACTCGGCGGCATCAACCGGCGCGGCCGCTTCGGCCGCAGCCGCCGCCTCTGCCTCCGCTTTGGCTTTCGCGCGATTGCGGGCCGGCTCCTCGATGAATTCCTTTTCCACCTTTTCCAGCGTGGTATCCTTTTTCGGAATAATCGATGAATCTTCGAAGATCCGCTTCAGCTCTTCGGTCTCACGCACCACCTCGCTCGGATCCCAGCTGAAGCCGCGATCCAGATCTTCCGCGTTGAGAATATGTACGCGCAGGAAGAAAATCAGCTGCACCAGCTCGTGCGAGGTCGATTTCGATGTGAATAATTCCCCCAGCCACGGCAGGTCGGACAGAAACGGCGTCCGTTCCTGCTGGACGGCTTCGCGCACATCGTAGAGGCCGCCGATCATCACGATCTGGCCGTTTTCCAGCATCAGCTCGGTGTCGATGCTGCGCACCGTGATCACCGGCACTTGAAAAGTCGCGTTGTTCTGGGTGAAACGTTCGTAACGGGCGACGTTCGATACATCCGGATTCACCCGCAGCAATACGCTGTTTGCGTTGATCAACTTCGGTTCGACCAGCAGCTTCACGCCGACGCTTTTGTACTTGGTCGACGTGGTCAGGTTGCCGTTGCTGCTGTTGAATTGCTGGATCGGCAAATCCTGCCCGGTTTTGATTGTCGCCGCGGTGTTGCTTGAAACCACGATATTCGGCGACGACAGCAATTTGGCGTCCTGCGCGGTCAGCAGCCATTGAAACGCCACATTGATATCCTCCGTACCGGAGCCGGAAATATACGGATACCAATCCATCGCCAGCCCCTGGCTGTTGGGAGCCGATCCCTGAATGCCGGGCTTCATTCCCATATCGGAATCCAGCTCGATGTCATCCCCGGTCCCGGTTTTACCGCTGTCGCGTTTATCATACATGAACGACAGGTTGCGCTGCATGCCGTCATTGATGATGAATTCCACCACCCGCGCTTCCAGCAGCACCTGCGGCTGCGCCCGGTCCATCGCCAAAATCGATTTCTGCAATTCCGGCATCTGGGTGGTGAGATCGTTGATGATGATCTGATTGCTTTCATTGTTGGCTTCCACCAGGCCATCCTGCAGCAGGATTTCCAATGGCACCAGCATCCACTCGGCGCGATTGTAACGGCATTGGTAAACCAAAGTGGAGCGGCCATTGGCCCCCTCGATGACATCCAGCTGCGGTTTGGCGTTCGCCCGCAATTCGCGCAGCCGCGCCACCTGATCCGACGGCATCAGCAAGCTCTGCAGACTGGCCACCACATTTTCCACATTGCGCTTCCCTGCGGCAATGGTTTCATCGTCAAGCACGACGACTTCAGGCTCCCGGACCATCATTCCCTCGTCGGCGCCGGCCGCCCACATCGCGGCCCCCAGCAATACCGCCACACTCCAGATTTTCGCGTTCACGCTTACCTCGTCAACTTATCGGCTGTTCGTAGTACAATCACTGGGGACTATAGCACGATTTTCTCCGATATGCAACCGGAATGTAAAATTTTTATCGGGATTTTTCACCGGACCGAAAATCCGCAAAAACCGGGTCCGTTTCCTATTTTCCGGGTACGGCTTACCAGGCTTCGGTCGTCAGCGATACCACGTCCTGCGCCGCCATCCGGCACGCCTGCGCCAGACCATACAACTGGGAAATCTGCGGATCGACGTTTTTCTGATACTGTGCATAGCCGGATACGCCCCGCGGTCCGACCAGCGGTGTGGCGCGGCCGGGAACGGCGACGGTAAATTCGGCATCCACGGTGATCTTCCACAACGCCGGCAGATAAATTCCGCGCCCTTCGTCGTAGTTGTTGTCGCCGGAAGCGCTGACGGAAACCGTGGTGATCTTCGCATACACAATGCAGTCCGCCTCTTCCAAGCTGACCAGCTTCAGCGACCCGTCCAGCTGGAACGCTTCGCACAACAAGTCGCGCATCGTAGCGGAAGCATTGTAGAAAGTCGTATCATTGATGACCGGGGCGATCGCCACCGTTTTCAATTGCGGGTGCGCCAGACTGCCCATCTTGTAACAACCGGCGAGCAGACCGGCCGCCGCCACCAGCAACGAAATTCGCAATATCCGGACCATTTTTTGCATCATATCACTTATTTCCATCCGTTTCAGCCCGTTTCGGCAACTTCAGATCGTAAATCGGCAACAACCATCTGCCGTCACTGTTTTCCGGCGCCACCAGCAGACTTTCCTCCATTTGCGGCATCGCAAAGCTGTGGAACTCCTGCAACCGTTCCGGCGTATCCATCGGAATCATCTGGTCCGGCACGAAAGTCCGGTCCAGCGTCGCCAGCAACTCCTCCGCGTCACGCGCCGAAGCCGACTCCGGGTGCTGCTTCAATATCTCGCTGAGGTAACGCTCGGCCGGCCGGGGACGCTCCATACGCACATAAAAACGCGCCGTTCCCAGCATCCGTTCCGCCTGGATGTCCTTGGAACGATCCAACATCTCTTTCAGGAAATCCCGTTCCGGCGCTTCCGGATATTTGCGCAGGAACTCCTCCATCACCGCAATGGCCTCCCGGTTGTAGGCGCCGTCGCCGTCGCCGCGCAGCGACAACTGGAACAACGCGTTCGCCAATTCCACATACGCGAAATAACACTCCGGCGTGTTCGGGTATTCCTTGACCACGCCGCGCAGCAGATCCAACGCCTTGTTGCGCTCCTCCAACTTCCTGAATTTAGTCAGATAATGGATCGCCGTCCGCAACTTCGCCTCGGGAGCCTGTTCGGCATACGGCGCCCGTTTCAGCGCCTGCTGGTAAATCTCCGGCGACTTATCATCCCCCTTCAGCCACGGAATCCAGCTCAGCGCCGCGAACGCCGGCTCCCGGTAGCCTTCATTGAAGGCATCCGCAATCGCATATTCCCGCGCCACCAGCGCCGGATAATCCGCATGCGTCGGATACGAATCCAGCATCTTTTCGATGGCCTCGTATTCCTGATAGTGCATTTCGGCTTTGGCGTAAGCTGCAATCGCCTCCGTCAGAGCTCCGGCCTTCAGTCCCGGCGTATCCGCCAGCAACTCCGCCGCTTTGAAGCTGTCGGCGGCCGATGCGTATGAACCGGCCTCCATACGCTCGAATCCTGTTTTCATATACTGATTGGCGGCCGCATCGTCCGCATGGAGCGCCCAAACCGCTCCAAGGAGAAAGAGAATCGCACCGATTTTCATAAATTAAATTCCATATTCCCGCTCTCTCCAGCTCACTCCCTTTTTCCTCTGTGCTTAATGTAACGCACATTCGGCGTTTTGCCAAGCTCATCCGACATAAAAATCAGATTTTCCGCGCCCTGCCCCGAATTTCCGCCAGCAGCGCCGCCACGCCGTCGCGCTCCGGGAACTTGCCGACGATCTCGCCATGCCGGAACAACACCGCTTCGCCGCGCCCTCCCGCCAGGCCGAAATCCGCGTCCCGCGCCTCGCCGGGGCCATTGACCGCGCACCCCATCACCGCGACCTTGGCGGCGTCGATCCGGTACCCGTCGCGCTTCAAGCCGGCGATGTAAGCCTCCACCTCTTCGGCCCAAGCGATCAAATTCACCGCGGTGCGCCCGCAAGTCGGACACGCCACGACCTCCGGCGCCGAATCGCGCACGCCGCAGCTTTCCAGGATTCGCCGCGCCGCCGGAATCTCCTCCAACGGCGACGCCGTCAGACTGACCCGGATGGTGTCGCCGATCCCGTCCAGCAGCAACGCGCCGATTCCGATCGCGGATTTGATCACGCCACGCGCCGGCGTTCCCGCCTCGGTCACCCCCAGATGCAATGGATAATCGGTCCGGGAGGCGAATTTCCGGTACGCCGCCACCGTCACCGGGACGCTGGAGGCTTTCAGCGACACCTTGATCGCCCGGAAGCCATACTCCTCCAACAGCCGGCACTGTTCCAACGCCCCGGCGCACAAGGCTTCCGCCAGCAGTTCATCGTGCCGATCCGGCGGCGTCTGCGCCAGTTTATCGCGCCACGGCGCCGCCAGACTGCCCGAATTGGCCCCGACCCGAAGCGGAATCCCGGCATTCCCGGCCGCTTCCGCGACCTGGCGCACCCGTTCGGCGGCGCCGATATTGCCGGGGTTGATCCGAATGCCGTGAATGCCCTGCCGGATCGCCGTCAGCGCCAGCCGGTAATCGAAGTGAATGTCGCCGATCACCGGAATCGGGCTTCCGGCGACGATTTCGCCGATTTTTTCCGCCGCTACCTGATCGGGAATCGCCACCCGGACGATATCGCACCCCGACTCCGCCAGCGCCGCGATCTGCGCCAGCGTCGCCGCGGCGTCACGGGTGTCGGTATTGGTCATCGACTGAATCGAAACCGGGGCGGTGCCGCCCACCGGGCACGATCCAACCTGCAGCGGCCGGGTCGGGCGGCGCATCATTTTGCGGTTTCTCCGGCCGGTTCAGCCGGAACTTCGGGCTCCGGCTGCGTTTGCTGCACCATGGCCGCCCGGTCGGCCGGCGTGAAGATATTCACCAATCGCCAGACATCGTAAAAGGTCACGTACAACATGAAGAAAACCAGCAGCCCGACGAACATGTAACTGAGCGCCCGGATCACCGCCCGGGGCATCGGCCGCCGGAAGATGATTTCCAATATCCCGATGAAGGTGTGTCCGCCGTCCAGCACCGGCAGCGGCAGCAGATTGAAGATCGCCAGCGCGAAGCACACCACCACCACGAAATAAATCCCCATCGTGAACGAGTGGTTGACCGCGCCGAAGAGAATCGTCGCCATCCCGACCGGGCCGGACATATTCCGGGGCTTCACCGCGCTCTGGGTGTCGGTCAGATACAGCTTGTTTCCGAGATAGGTCAACATCCCGGTCAGCGACCGGTAGCTCAAATCGCAGGTATCCATGAATTGCTGCCACGGCGTCGGATAGGCGATCGTACCCACCGAGGCGTCGACGATCGCGATGTCGATACGCCGCGGCTGTACCGCCAACGTCATTTCTTCCGCGCCGCGCCGGATCCGCAGCGAAGCTTCGCGGTCTTCGTTGGCCGCCAGCTGCTGCTGGAAACCCGCCAGGTCGGAATAGGGCACGCCGTTGAAAGCCAGAACGACATCGTCGATCTTCAACCCCTGTTTTTCCGCCGGAGAACCGGGGCCGATATACAGCACTTTTCCGGATTCGTCAAAGGCGATCCCCAACCGGTATACCGGCTTTTCCAGCGGAAATTGAACCGGACCGATCTCCATCTCCTGCCCGCTCCGGCGAATCCGGAAGGTCATCGGTTCCGCCGCGTGGTCGTCGAAAAACATCTGCAGATCCAGCGTGTCCTTGATCGGCGTCCCGTTGATCGCCAGAATCAGGTCCCCCGACTTCACCCCCGCCTTGGCCAGCGGAGAACCGGCATCGGGGTGGATTTCCACCGGAATGCGCACCGCGAAGAACGGCCACGGCATTCCTTCGAATTTCAGATTTTCCGGCGCCTCCGGATTCGGCTCCAGCGACGGCACATAACGGATCGTCAGGTCCTTGCCGTCGCGCACCACTCCCAGCTCCACCTCGCCGGTGGTCAGCATGATGTTACGCGCCAGTTCCAGCCAGGTGACATTGAAAGTGCGGCCGTTCAGCTTGACGATCCGGTCCCCCTCGCGCAAGCCGGCGGCGTATTCCGGCCCCTCCGGATTCACCGTAACCACCTCCATCGACCTCAGCTTGGTCGAATCCGGCGGCATCGACATACCGAATACCCAGATGACGCATCCCAGCAGCAAGCCGAAAACGATATTGAACGCCGGCCCGGCCACCGCGGTGATGATCCGGTCCAGCGGCTTGGCGTGCGGCAGCTCGCTGCCGTCGGCGGCGTGCGGCACCGCTTCGGTCGTATCCACCTGCGGCAGTTCGACGTAACCGCCGAACGGCAGCCAGCCGAGCCGGTATTCGATGCCGTTGACCTTCTTCGACCAGATTTTCCGGAATCCGAGCGAAAACGCGTCGATGTGCAGCCCGCGCCACTTCGCGGCCAGAAAATGCCCCAACTCATGGACAAAAATACACATCCCGATGAAAAACAGCACGAAAATCGCCGAACCGGCGATGCTGAGCACCTCCCAGAACCCCATGATACAAGCCCTCCTCTCGAATCTTTATCGATGAAAAAATTTCAATTGTTCAAATCCGGATTGCGGCACCGTGGCGCCTCACCCACTCCCGCGCCGCTTCCCGCGCCCGGCGGTCCGCCGCCAACACCACCTCCAATTCGGTGATCTCCTCGGCCCCAAGCTGTTCCATTACCGCTTCGATCGTCCGCCAGATCATCGGGAAAGAAATTCTGCCCTCCCGGAAGCAATCCACCGCCACTTCATTGGCGGCATTCATCACCGCCGGCAGCGTCCCGCCCCGCCGAATCGCCTCCATGGCGAAGTCCAGCGCTGGGAAACGGCGCCGGTCCGGTTCGCGGAACGACAGATTCAACCGGTCGCTCCAGCTCAACTGCGGCAGCTCGCCACCTTCCCAGCGCTCCGGGTAACTCAACGCGTATTGAATCGCGAAACGCATATCCGGCATCGACATATGGGCAATCAGCGCCCCGTCGGACAATTCCACCATCGAATGCACCACCGACTGCGGATGGATCACCACCCCCAGTTGCTCCGGCCCGACGCCGAACAGATAACGGGCCTCCACCAGCTCCAGCGCTTTGTTCATCAGCGACGCCGAATCCACCGTCACCTTGGGTCCCATCGACCACACCGGATGGACCAGCGCATCCGCCCAGGTCGCCCGCTCCAGCGACTCCAGAGGCCAATCCCGGAACGCCCCGCCGGAGGCGGTCAGCCACAATTTGCGCACCTCATCGGAGCGCCGCCCCTGCAAACATTGAAACAACGCGCTGTGTTCGCTGTCCACCGGCACCAGCTCACCGTGTCCGGTTGCCAGCTCGGCGTTGACCAGGTCTCCAGCCATCACCAGCACCTCTTTGCTGGCCAGTGCCACCCGTTTTCCGGCCCGCAGCGCCGCCAGCACCGGCAGCAATCCGCCGGTTCCGACAATGGCGCACAACACGATATCGACTTCGGGCGCCGTAACCAGCTCCAGAATCGCCTCCATGCCGGTGTGGCAGACCACGCCGCCATCCGCCAGTGTGCACAACTCCGCATACTGCGTCTCATTGGCAGTCGCCACATGCCCGGCGTGCACCAGGCGCGCCTGCTCCGCCAGGCGTTTGATCTGCCGCCGCCCCACCAGGGCGTGTACCCGGAAACGCTCCGGAAACGCCTGGACCACCCGAATGGCGCTTTCGCCGATCGAGCCGGTAGACCCGAGAATCACCAGATTTTTCATGACCCGCTCTCCACCAGTAAAGTCACCGGACCGTCGTTGCACAACGTTACTTTCATATCGGCGCCGAAAATCCCGGTGGCGACCCGGATCCCCGCCTGCCGCAAACCGGCGACGAAGGCTTCATACAGCGGCTGTGCCTGTTCCGGGCGCGCCGCCATGGTGAAGCTCGGCCGGCGGCCGTGCGAGGCATCGCCGTACAGCGTAAACTGCGATATCGCCAATATTTCCAGCCCCAGCTCCTGGAGACTCACATTCATCAACCCTTCGGCGTCTTCGAAAATCCGCAGTCCGGCACACTTCCGGACCAGGAAATCCACATCTTTCGCCGTATCGGCGTGGGTCACGCCGACCAATATCATCAATCCGGCACCGATACAACCGACCACTTCGCCCTCGACGGCGACCTGCGCCTGACTGACCCGCTGCACCAATGCCCGCATTCTCCACCTCAGTCTGTGATCAAGCGCAGAAACTCGCCGCGGGCGGCGGCTTCCGCCCGGAAGCTGCCGATCATGCTGGAGGTCGTCATCACCGAATTCTGTTTCTCGACCCCCCGCATCTGCATGCACAAATGCCGGGCTTCCAGCACCACGCCGACGCCCTCGGCGTCGACGCATTCCATGATGGCGTTGCTGATCTGCTTGGTCAGGCGCTCCTGGATCTGCAGCCGCCGGGCATACATGTCGACGATCCGCGCCAGCTTGCTGACCCCGAGAATTTTCCCCTGTGGAATGTAACCGACATGACAACGCCCGAAAAACGGCAGCATGTGATGTTCGCATAAACTGAAAAACTCGATATCGCGAACAATCACCATGTCATCCGACTCGGCCTCGAAAATAGCGCCGTTGACCACATCCTCCAAGTTCTGCTTGTAGCCCCGGGTCAAAAAGCGCAAACTTTTTTCCACTCGTCTCGGCGTATCGATCAATCCTTCCCGCTCCGGGTCCTCGCCCAGATCGGTCAGGACTTGGTAAATTTCTTTCTGCACCGCTGTCCACTCCTGTGATTTTCATCCAAAAAAACACCGGGAAATATAACCCGGTTTATTCTGTTATGCAAGCACTCCAAACAAAAACATCCCATCTTTCAGCCGCGGAAAATCATCGGCGTGAAGCCTTCGGCCGTTTCAAAGCCCAGCGCCCGGTAGAAATCCGTATTCCCCGGCGTCGCCACCAGCCCGATCCAGTCCACGCCGCGGCGGCTCAACTCCTCCCGGACATGCCGCACCAGCTGCACTCCGATGCCGCGCCGGCGCCAATCCGGATGCACGACGACATCCTGGATATAGGCATCGCTGACGCCGTCGGAAATCGCCCGCGCCATGCCGATAAGGCCATTTCCGCCTTCGGCGCCGTAAAAAACCGCCGATCCCGCGATCAACCCGGTCACCCACTGCGGCAGCGCCGCCTCTTCTTCCGCCCAACCGGCCAGCCGCAACAGTCCCCAGACTTGAAACGCATCCTCCGGCGTCACCGGCCGAATCCGATATTGCGGCTGCTGGTCCATACTTCCCTCCCAATTAACGGCACAACAGATAATAACGGGCAATGGTATAAACCGAAGCCAACACCATGCTGCCGAACGCCACCGGAGCACCGTAGCGCAGAAAGGTTCCGAAGGTAATCTTGACGCCGGCCTTTTCCGCGATCCCGGCCGTCACCAGGTTGGCCGCGGCGCCGACGATCGTTCCATTGCCGCCGAGACAGACCGCCAGCGCCAGCCCCCACCACAGCAGCTCCTGATTCGGCACGCTGTTCGCAAACGCCGGGGTTTTGGCGATGAAACCGGCCACCACCGCGGCCATCGCCGCCGTGAACGACACGTTGTTCATGATCGCCGCGGCAATGGCGCTGCCCCACATGATCACCAGCACGATCGCCAGCACCGGCCAATCGGAAATATACGTGAATATATCCCCGATCGCGCCCATCACTCCGGCTTTTTCCGCCCCGTAAACCAGCACGAACAAACCCATGAAAAAGAACAGTGTCGACCATTCGATCTTTTCCAGCGCATGATCGACATCCACCTTGCAGACCGCCAGCGCGGCCGCGGCGCCGGCCATGGCCACCACGCAGGGTTCGAGGCCGATCGCGCCGTGGATCAGGAACCCGACGATCGTCAGCACCATCACCCAGCCGCCGCGGCGCATATTCACCGGATCGACGATCGCCGACTTTTCATCCAATTCCATGATGCGCGCCCGTTTTTCCACGGTCACCTGCATCCGTTTGCCGTAGTACAAGTAAAGAATGATGCAGTACAGGATCAGCAGCACCAGAATGAACGGCGTCAGGTTCACGATGAACGCCATGAAGTCCAGATTCGCCAGCGAACCGATGATCAGGTTCGGCGGGTCGCCGATCAGAGTCGCGGTACCGCCGATATTCGACGCCATCGTTTCCGCCATCAGGAACGGCAGCGCCGCCACCCCGAGCTCGGCGGTGACCACCAGCGTCACCGGCGCCACCAACAGAATCGTCGTCACATTGTCGAGAAACGCGGACAACACCGCGGTGGCGAACACCAGCAGCACCATCATTCGGATCGGCGATCCCTTCGCGGTTTTCGCGCATTTGATGGCGATATACTGAAAGAAACCGGTTCCGCTCAGAATGTTGACCAGCACCATCATTCCGGCCAGGGTCAGGATCACGTCGAAGTTGACACTCAACGAATAAATATCCAGCTTCGGCGCGGCGATTTCCTGCTGGACGGTCTCCAGAAGCGGCGCTTTTTCCGCCTCATGGCCGCCGAGTACGAAGATCAGCATCAGGCTCGAGCCCAGCAGGGCCGCCGTCGTCTTGTGAATTTTTTCCGAAGCGATCAGAACATAAGTCCCCACGAATACAATCGCGGCAAACCAGAAAGTGAAATTTTCCATAACAATACAAATTCTTTGATTTTAGTGCCGTCAGCCCCGGAGCACCCGGCGGACGACTTCCATGATGTCAATACCCCCGAGAAACTTCCGGTCCCGGTCCACCACAAACATAGAACGGCTTTCCCGCCGCACCAGACGCATCGTGCACTGGATCAACGGTGTATCCGGCGTAATTTCCACCGCCGGCGTCATATAGTCACGCACCTGGTGGCGCTCTTCGGCATTGAAAATCCGTTCGAATACCTCCAGACTCGCAACGAAATTCACGCTGTCCATCATGAAAACATAGTCGGGAATGAAGCTGCGGATCACCTCGGTGGCATCCAGAACGCCTTTCAGGGCATTGTTTCCGTCCACCACCGCCAGAGTCGAACGGCCGGAGCGCGTACAGACGTCCAACGCCGTCGAGAGCGAATCCTCCAGATGCACCGACGGCCAGTCGGCGGAATACAGGTCTTCGGCGGTCAGCGTCTTCTTCAACGTGACATCATCGCGAGTCAGAAGCTCCCGCACCTCCTCCGGAGTCCGGCAGCGCTGAAGCGCATCCAGCCGGTCCGCTTTCGCCAGATAACGCACGAAAGCCGTGGTGCAGCGCAAATAAGTCGAAGTTGTATCCTCCGAAATCAGCGACATCACCACCACCCGCGACGGCGCGGCATCGTAGTCCTTCAGCATCACCCGTTCCCGCAGCAAACCGACAATGACATAAAGGTCGCGCAATTTCGGAACGAGGATATGCGGGAATGCCACTCCCTCATAGGGCAAATGCGTCGCGGCTTCCCGCTCCAGCATCAGCTCCAGCATCTCTTTCGGGTTCAGCTCCAACTCACAGGTTTTCGCCGCATGTTCCAACATGGTCCGGTAAATATCCGACCGGTTCGTCCCCGTCAGATCGCATAAAATCAACTCAGGAGTCAGAATCGACGCCAACTTCATACCCTCACCTCGCTTTCGGTTACATCCGTTCGACCACCGCCGCGGCAAAGCCGGAGCAGCTCACCTCCGTGGCGCCCTCGGTGAGGCGCGCAAAATCATACGTCACCACCCGGTCGGCAATGGCCCGCTCGATCCCATGGATCACCAGATCGGCCGCCTCGGTCCAGCCGATGTGCCGCAGCAGCATTTCGCCGGAGAGCGCCAGACTCGACGGATTGACCTTGTCCAATCCGGCATATTTGGGCGCGGTGCCGTGGGTGGCTTCGAACAGCGCGTGTCCCGTGAGGTAATTGATATTCGCTCCGGGCGCAATGCCGATGCCGCCGACGCAGGCCGCCAGCGCATCCGACACATAATCGCCATTCAGGTTCATCGTCGCGATCACGTCGTATTCCTCCGGGCGGGTCAGAATCTGCTGCAAAAACGCGTCGCAGATGCAGTCCTTGACCAGCAATTTTCCAGCCGGCGCCTTGCCGCCGCAATCCTGCCAGGAAACCGCGACATCGGCGTATTCATCGCGCACCAGATCGTAGCCCCAGTTCTTGAAGCCCCCCTCGGTGAACTTCATGATATTGCCCTTGTGCACCAGCGTCACGCTCTTGCGGTCCTCGCGCAGCGCATAGTCGATGGCGGCGCGGATCAGCCGCTCGGAGCCCTCTTTGGATACCGGCTTGACGCCGATCGCCGAGGTTTCCGGGAAACGGATCTTGCCGACCTTCATCTCCTGCTGCAGGAAATCGATCACTTTTTTCACTTCCGGGGAGCCGGAGGCCCATTCGATCCCGGCATAGATGTCTTCGGTATTCTCGCGGAACACCACCATGTCGGTCTTTTCCGGCGCCTTGACCGGCGACGGGACGCCGGTGAAGTAGCGCACCGGGCGCAGACAGACATACAAGTCAAGCATCTGCCGCAAGGCGACGTTCAACGACCGCACGCCGCCGCCGACCGGCGTGGTCAGCGGCCCTTTGATCGCGATCAGATATTCATCGATGGCGGTGACGGTTTCATCGGGCAGCCAGGTGTTTTCGCCGTAAACCGCATTGGCCTTTTCGCCGGCGAAAACCTCCATCCAGGCGATGGAGCGTTTGCCGTTGTAGGCTTTTTCCACGGCGCGGTTCCAGATCTGCATGCTGGCGCGGGTGATGTCAGGTCCGATGCCGTCGCCCTCGATGTATGCCACGACCGGATGATCCGGCACCATCAGTTTGCCTTTGGCGTCAATGGTGATTTTTTCACCGGCGGGGACCTGAATCTTGTCGTACTTGGCCATTGTATTTCTGCTCCATTGTTAATGATTGATTCTCTATACTATACACCCGGAAGCGCGTTTTTACCAACGCATACGCGGCAATTATCCGATCAAGCCGAGTTCTTCCAGGCAGCGCAGCGCCCAATGGCAGGCCAGGCGCCAGGCCAATTTCAACGCCTCGAACAGCACCAGCAGCGGCTCCGGCGCATTCACCGGCTCCGCCAGGAACGCCCGCGCCAGCGTTTCCGGCATCGGGCAATTCCGAAATAGCTCCACCAGCCGCTCGTCCGCATACAACGGGACGTCGCCGTCGAACAAACCGGTGGTGGACACTTCGAATTTCTGGTCGGCGAGCCAGGCGCTCACCGCCTCGGCGGCCTTCGCATAGACAAAGTGAAACATCGCCGCGATTTCGTCGACCGTCAGCTCCGCGCGGCCTTCGCTCCGCAGATACGCGGGCGTCGCGCGCAACATCGTAATGAACAGATTTTTTTCATCCTCCGCCAGCTCGGGAACGGTCATCCACTCCCCTTCCAGCCAGCCGGCGCGCTTCGCCGCCTCCATCAATCGCCCGGCCGCCGCCGGCGTCAAATCCCCCCTGTCACCACCCGCCATAGCGCCACCCCTCCGTTTTTAAAAATCGTTCATACCGGCGCCATTCCGGGAAAAACTCGGCCAGCACCGCGTAAAAACGCTCCGAATGATTCATTTCGCGGCAATGCGCCAATTCATGCGCCACCACATAATCCACCGCTTCCTCCGGGCACTGAATCAGCCGCCATGAATAATTGATCGAGCCCGAACGCGAACACGAGCCCCAGCGTCCGGCGGCACGCGATATTCTGACCTGCGTCACCGGCAACTGCCACAATGCCGCCATGGCCTGTGTCTTTCCGGTCAGAATCCGCGCCGCCTCCCGCCGGTAAAAGGCGGTCAGCATTTTGCGCGCCTGTTCCGCATCGCGGGCCGGAACCACCAGAATTCCGCCGATCAGCCGGACTTCCCGGCGCGGCGTCGGCCCCAGCTGCAGCTCATATTCGCGCCCCAGCAGCGAAAACATTTCGCCGGCCTCAAAACGCTTCGGCGGCAGCTCGGTCAGGCGCATACGCACCAACGCCAGCTGCTGTTCGATCCACGGCGCCGCCTGCGCGAGAAAGCGCTCAACCGCCGTCAACGGCAGCCGCAACGGCGCCAGGGCGAGAATTTCACCCTGCGGATTCACCTTCACCGCCAGACGGCGGCGGCGGGAAGAACGCTGCAGACGATACGGCCACGGCAGCATCGCGTCACCTCATTATTGCAACAAGTACTTCAAATCGTCCATACTCAACGCGTCGGCGCCCGCGGCCGGATTGTCGATCAGGCCGTCGAAAATTTCCTGTTTGCGGCCCTGCAGATCGAGGATGCGTTCTTCGACCGAGTCCTTGACCAGCAATTTGAGGCTGGTCACCGGTTTGGTCTGGCCGATCCGGTGTGTCCGGTCGGTCGCCTGCATTTCGACCGCCGGATTCCACCATGGGTCATAGATGATCACCGTGTCCGCGCTGGTCAGATTCAATCCGGTCCCGCCGGCCTTGATGCTCAACAGGAAAATCGGAATATTCGGATTGTTGTTGAACGCGTCGACATGCTCCAGACGGTTCCGGGTCGTCCCGTCGAGATATTCGTACGGAATGCCGGTCGCATCCAGATATTCGCGGATGATCGCCAACAGACTGGTGAACTGACTGAACAGCAGCATCCGGTGGCCGCTGTCGATGTTTTCCATGATCAACTCTTTCAACAGCTCCATTTTCGCCGACGCGACCGAGCTGCCCGCCTGGTCCGGCAGCAATTCCGGATGGCAGCACACCTGGCGCAACCGCAGAAGTTCGGTGAAAATCGTCAGGCGTGCCTGCTTGTCGGTGCTTTTTTCCGCCTTCGCGAGTTCGGTGCGGGCGCGGTTGAGCACCTGATTGTAGAGCTTGCGCTGCGCCTCGTCCATTTCGCTGAACAGCAGCACTTCGGTCTTGGGCGGCAATTCCGCCGCCACCAATGCCTTGGTCCGGCGTTTGATGAACGGCGCCACCCGCCCGGCCAGCTCGTCCTGCAGCTCGCGATGCTCGGACAAGTGCTCGTAACGCCGCCGGAACGAGGCCAGCGACCCGAGAATACCCGGATGCAGAAAATCGAAGATGCTCCACAAATCCTCGGCGGAGTTTTCCAACGGCGTACCGGTCAGCACCAGCCGGTGCCGCGCCTTGATCGCCTTGCAGCTGTGCGCATTCGCCGTACCGGGGTTCTTGATATGCTGCGCCTCGTCGAGAATCAGATAACTGAAACGGCGCTTCTTCAATTCGGCTTCGTCGCGCCGCGCCGTCGCGTAACTCAACAGCAACAGATCGTAGTCGTTCGCTTTCGCCCACACCGCGTCGCGGTCGCCCCCGTGCAGCATTCCGACCCGGAAATCCGGCACGAAACGCGCCGCCTCCCGGCGCCAGTTTTCCACCAGACTCGCCGGAGCGATGATCACCGCGGGCAAGTCGCTTTTGCGCTTGCGTTCGCTGAGCAGCGCCAGTACCTGTACGGTTTTCCCGAGGCCCATCTCGTCGGCGAGAATCACATTGAAGCCGAGATCGAGGCGCTGCGCCAGCCATTGCACCCCTTCGCGCTGGTAGCCGCGCAACGTTCCGACAAAACGGGAGGGCGCTTCGTCGCGGTCCGCAAATGGCGCCGGGGGCATCACCGAGGGGTCGAAACGGTAAAGCGCCGCCGGAATCGCCCCCGGAATCGACGCCGCCAAATACAGATAGTACGGCACCGAATAACGCGGCAAATTCCACCGGTGCGCAAATTCGTCGTTTTCCCGGAGCACCCCGGAATTCAGCAGTACCGCCAACGCCGGCGGAATCACGCCGGCATTGCGCCCGGGCGTGGCGATGTAGTGCCCCGCGTTTTTCAGTACCGCGGCAAGCCCGGCGAACGCCACCGGTTCCCCCGCTACCGCAAAAGCGTATTCCAGCACCACCCGGTCCGTCTCCTCCGCCGCGACCTTGACCGCGAGCTCCACCGGCGCCATGCCGGTGCCGCCGCGGGAGAGCCTCGACAACACCGGATCGGGGTAAACCCGGCCGGCGCGGATCTTCTCCGCCATGAAGTATTCGATAAACGCGCCGGCGGTTTCCGGCGCCGCCAGGAGATACCATCCGGCCTCCGGCACCGCGCCGAACATCGTCAACTCCTGAAGGAAAGCCTGTTCGAATTTCTCGTCGCGGGCGAAGAAGCGGCCGCCGGCGCGCCCCAGCCGGGCCTGGTCGCCGGCGACCAGCCGGCCGTCATACGAGAATTCGGGACGGACCCGCAGACTGCCGTTTTCCAGCAATTCGCCCTGCAGCAGCACCTTGGCCTGCGGCGCCTGCAATTCCAGCGACCCCACTTCACAGATCTCGATCGGCAGCCGTTCGGGAATCGGCGTGGAATCCGGCACCTCGGTGAGATGGTATTCGCCGGTCCGGAAAAAATTGCGCAGCCAGCCGACATCGAGTGTCGCCGGCATCCACCAGTATTCCCCGGCCTTGCCGACCCAGCAGCCGGAGCGCCCGGTAATCACCTTCGCCGACTCGATCGCCAACAGCGCGCCGTCGACCCGGACACCCGGCGAATAAACCCGTTTCGCCCCTTTTCCGGTCACCATGATCACCGGCTCGGCATGATCGCAATGGACGAGCACCCGGCGGCCGTCACGGTAGAAACGCTCAAATCCGACCAGACAGTGAAAGAATTCCGCAGTCTGCTCCGAATTCAGCGTCAGCTTGGAGTTGTCCGGCTCGGCGTTGATCGCCAGATAGCGGATGATCTGCCGGTCCTGCAACGAAAACTGCAATAGTTTGACATTCACCGCCAGCGATTTATCGAAGTACAGACTGCGCAGATTGCTGACGTTGCCCAGATATTCGCGGGATCCGACCTTCAGCTTCACCGACAGGACCGCGTTTTCCCACTTGCTCGGCAGATGCGGGAAAGCCGATTCGGCCATGATCCACAGCTCCGCCACCGGCTGGTTCGCCGCCTGGTTCTCCGCCAGCGTTTCCCAGCTTTCGAACTTCAGTCCGCCGTAATAATTGGCGTTGCCGTCCGGCGCCGGCGGCGCCGGCACCGCCCGGAAGCGGCCGCCGTACAGGATCGTCGCCACCGCATGTTCGCACAGCCGCTTGCCGCACCGGCCGCAGCCGCACTCCCCCGCCGGCGGCTCTCCGGTCGTGACAATGACGTGTATATTCTGTTCATGATTCTGAAAGATCGCGTGAATGCGCCCCGCATCATCACGCCACGCCCCGGTCAGCTTTCCGTTCTTCAGCAACTGCTTTGCACTTTTAACGATTTCGGGGGAGGAAACCTCCTCCAATCGTGCTTCGAATGACAAGGCCATCGACTCACTCCTCTCTCCGACATTCACCCCAATGACAAAAAAACATTCGGTAATGTAGCATCCCCATCCCGCCATTGCAAGAGAAAAAATCCGCTTTTTTCACACTTTTGCCACCCGGCTCCCGAGGGCGCGGGCGCACAAAGCCGCCCCCGCCCTCGAAAACTTGCAGAAAATTGCAGATTTATCACTCTGCAAGTTCTGAAAGTTGCAGATTTTTCGCATTTTTTCTCCATGCGCTATTGACTTTGTTTTTTTCTTTGCTATAATTATACTGGCAAGCTGCAAGATTGCAGCCATTGCAGATTGAATCAGAAAGTAATTTGCTATGAATACAGAGCTACCCAATGAAATTCCCGCCCTGAACAAGGACGCCGCCGGCGCCCGGATCGTCCGGGCAATTCGCGACGGCATCCGGAACGGCGTCCTGCAGTCGGGCACCAAACTGCAATCGGAAAAGGCCCTGACCCGCATATACGGCTGCAATGTTTACCACGTCCGGCAGGCGTTGCAGCAGTTGAAAGAGAGCGGGTTGATTTATTCCGTGCCGAAAGTGGGCGCCTTTGTCGCCGCGCCGGAAATGGATTCCGCTGCGGCGCCGCTTCCGGCCGCCGCCGGGCTTCCGGTCTCCGGCGCCATCCGCTGCCGGACCGGGAGCAACTCTCCGGCCCAGCGCCAGTTGTGGAAGCAATTGCTGGACGAATTGTCCGACCGGAACCACTTCCTCCAGGTGACAATGGATTATGAAACCGCGGAGCTCGACCGCGACGGCCTGCCCGACGTCCGCGAATGCAGTTCGCCTCTGGCCCTTTACCAGCAAAGCGAAATGCCGTTGTTGAATGTGCGCAATTTTTTCGTCGACGCGGCGGCGGCGGGAATGGAATTTCTGAGCGATTGCGCGCTGCCGTTTTATTACAGCGGCAACGTATTGTTCTACAACCGGGAGCTGCTGGCAAAAGAGCGGCTGCCGTTGCCGGAGTACCGGGATTTCGCCGGGCAGAGCGCCTATCTGGAGGAGCTGCTCGATGTGCTGGAGAAGCACCCGGCACTGACGCTTCCGGGCTCCAACCAGCAGCCGCTGCTGCGGCTGGGAAATGTGTTCAACCGGATTCTGGATGCCCTGATCGCGCCGGAGGTGAATCCCGGTGACTGGGACGAATTCGCCGACGCCTGTGAGAAAGCCGTCGCCATCCGCCGCCGCTTCCGGATCAGCCCCCCGAAGCAGGCGAATGCCAACATTCACGCCTTTCTCGCAGGCAAAACGCCGTTTTTCCTGGGCTTCAGTTCGGATATCATCCAGTTCCGCCAGCTTTACAGCGAGTGGCAGCCGGAAATATACCCCTATTTTTCGGTCGACGACAGCTGTTCGACGGTGGCGGTGCCGCTGGTGGTCTCGCGGGAATCGCGCCAGGTGATCGAAAGCATCCGTTTCCTGCAATTTCTGCAGAGCGAATCGCCGCAACGGCACCTGGCCGAGCAGGGGATGATCCCGCTGCATCCGGAATTCTGCGGCGCCGGGCACTATCTGGTGCAAACCGACGCCGCGGCGGGCGGCTTGGCCGCGGTGCAACGGGCCCGGCCGCTGTTTTTTCAGACGCCGGAGGAGCATTATATCGGACTGAATATCTTTAACATCGAGCTGTGGGAGTGTATTTTGAACGGGCGCAGTGTCCGCGCCGCGCTGAATAACAGCCGCTGCTTCGCCCAGGCGTATCTGCATTTGCAGCTCGACCGCCAGACTATGAACGAACGCCAGGAATCCATGAGGTTGTACAATTGAAGCCGCATTCGCCCAGATGGTGTTACTTTTATGATTTTCACACCGCGCCGGATATTCCGGCCATCGGCGTCAATCTCGACATCGACGCATGGCTCGACCGGGTTCAGGCGGCCGGGGTGGATCTGGTGGTGTTTCCGGCGCGCTGCAACATGGGCTTCGCTTATTACGACACGAAAATCGGCATCCGGCATCCGCACTTGCAGTTCGACCTTTTGCGCGGCATCCTCGATGGTTGCCACCGGCGCGGCATCGCATTCAGCGCGTACATCAATGCCGGCTTGAGCCATGAAGAGGCGCTGCGCCGCCGCGACTGGACGACGGTTTCGCCGGATGGGCATGTATACGGACCGGACCGGCTCGACAACTTCTTCCGCCGGATGTGTTACAACTCCGGTTACGGCGAACACCTGCTGGCGATGACGCGTGAGATCACGGCGAATTATCCGGTGGACGGAATGTTTTTCGACTGCATGCAGCCGAATATCTGCATCGGCGGCGAATGCGTCGCGGAAATGAAGGAGCTCGGCTACCGCTATGACGAACCGCAGTCGCGCTACGAATTCGCCCGGATGTCACGGAACCGGCTGATGCGCCGGATCGCGGAGCAGCTGCGCGCCGACCGCCCCGGTCTTTTGCTTTACTTCAACGGGCCGGATTACGAGGAGCAGCGCGAATACGCCACGTATTTCGAGTGCGAATGCCTGCCGACCGGCGGCTGGGGCTACGATGTGCTGCCGGTGCTGGCACACTATGTGCGCAATGTGGCGCCGGAGCTGCCGGTGGTGAATATGACCGGGCGCTTTCACGCCAGTTGGGGCGACTTCGGCGGCATTCGCACCGAAGCCAGTCTCGCGTACGACTGCATTTACGGATTGGCGCACACGATGCGGACCAACATCGGCGACCACCTCCATCCGCGCGGCGACCGCAACGACGCGGTGTTGGACTTGGAGGCGAAGGTGTACGGGAAATTCCAGCAGCTCGAACCGTGGCTGGACGGTGCCGTCAGCTGCGCCGAAGTCGTGCTGGTGATGCACCACGAAGCCTGGCGCTGCGCCGCCAACCCGAATCCGTTGGCGCAGCAGGCGCTGCAGTCGATCCAGGGCGCGGCGCGGATGCTGGAGGAGCTGAAAATACCGTTTCAGATCGTCAACGACCTGCGCGACCTGCCGCCGTGCCGGGTGCTCATCCTCGCCGATGAGATTCGCCTGTCCGAACAACTGGCACAGCAGGTGCGCCGGCATCTGGCGGCGGGCGGCAAGGTGATTTCGAGCTACCACGGCGGACTCGCGGAAACAGGCGACGACTTCGCGCTGCCGGAGCTCTGGGGCATGCATTCCCGTGGCGAATGGCCGTACGATCCGGCATTCCTGACCGCGCCGGAATTGCCGCCGATGCCGTTTATCATCGGTGCGGAGGGTACATTGGTCACCCCCCTTTCCGAAAACGGCGCCGAAGTCCGCGCCGCATTGGTCAAACCGTTTTTCAACCGGGGCTGGAACGGCGAACACGGATTGGTGTATCTGCCGCCCGACGCGCCCACCGGAGAGGCGGCGGCACTCCGGTACGGCAATGTGCTGCACTGCGTCTTCCCGCTCTTCCGCAATTACTTCCGCAATGCCCAAATACCGATGCGCCAGTTGTTCGGCGCCTGGCTGACGGAGTTGTACGAGAGTCCCTTTCTCGCCGTCGAAGGGTTGCCCGGCTTCGGCCGCATCGCCGCCACCCGGCAGGAAGCCGAACACCGGACCATGGTATATCTGATGAGTTACGTCCCGGAGCTGCGGGGCGCTTATATTCAAATGATCGAAGAACCGGTCATCGTGCGGCAGGTACGAATCCGGCTGCGCACGAACTCGAAGCGGATCCATCGGGTTTATGCGGCGCCGGAGCAAATACCGCTCGAATTTCACGACGACGGCGCCCACGTGGAGGTCGTCGTGCCGGAGATTCCGGGCCACGCGGTGATCGTATTCGAGGAATACCCCTAAAACCAAAATCAGGAGGCTTGAAAAAATGAAACTGTTTCCCCGTTATTTCACATTGATAGAGCTGCTGGTCGTGATAGCCATTATCGCGATCCTCGCCAGTATGCTGCTCCCGGCGCTGTCCAAAGCGCGGGCGGCGGCGCAGTCCGCCAAATGCATCAGCAATCTCAAACAATTCGGTATCGCTTCGGCCATTTACAACAACGATAACAACGGCGCCATGCCCGGCAATCTGGACTGCGGCGCTTATTTCGGCGGTTGCTACAGCTGGAACCGCCAGGACGGTTATTGCAGCTATCCGAAAAATTGGGGTCGAATGCTGGTCGAGGACGGAGGCCTTGCTCCCGATATGTTCCGCTGTCCGAGCCGGGCCTCAGAAAGCTTCGACAGCAGTTCCCCGCATGCCACCAGTCCCACCAATCCGGAGAGCGCTTACTGTATGAATGGAGGCGTCGCCACCATAAAAAGTACCTTCACACTCGATCACAACGCCGCCAATCTCGGATCGGACATCGTGACTTACTTCGATTCGCCGTTTCAAGTCTGTACCTTTCTTCGCACCGAACCGTGGGCACCGAAAAACTTCGGCGGCGGCAGTTGGAGCGATTGGAAAACCTACAGTCTCCCGGTCATGACCTACCACAGTAACCGGACCAATGCCGCGTTTGCCGACGGTCACGCCGCATCTTTGGTGCCGAAAGAGATGGAAAATATCGATCATTGGTTCATCAAATCAGAACAGTAACATTCATATGAAATATTTTTCCTTCATCTTGTGCGGCTTCGGGGCGCTTGCTCTTTCCGCCGGCAACACGCCTGACGCCGACGCGATTCTTGCTTCGCCGCCCCCCATCCGTGCCGAAATCGGCGACGTGATGGGCGCGGCGGGCATCCGGGTCAACGGCAAACCAGTCACCGGCCTCGGTTTCGACGCCATTGTCAACGCCTATTGCAGCGATGCGGAGCTGCGTCATCTGCTTCACGATGCGGGCTTCTCCACCGCCCGCTTCCTGTTCGCACTGGGCGAATCGATGTACGGGCTGCCGTACGGAACCACCTGGACCGGACCCGGTCAATACGACTGGAGCTATCTGGATGGACAGCTGGCACGCATTCGCGAAGCCAACCCCGATGCCCGGATTCTGTTGAAGGTGGCGCTGGACGGCAGCCGCTGGTGGTGCCGAAAGAACCCGGAGCACACCATGACAACCCCCGATGGCGTCGAACTGCCGGACTACCTGTCCGGTGTCTGGCGCCGGGACGCCCGCGAAGCATTGCGGCAGCTGGCGGCACACATCCAGAGTTCGCCTTACCGGGAAATGGTCATCGGCTACACTCTGTTCAACGGCAAGAGTCTGGATTGCAACTGGGAGCAGTCGTGGACGACCCCGGCCGCCCTCGCCGGATTCCGTGCCTTCCTGCAACACCGTTACGTCACGGATGAGGCGCTGCAAAACGCCTGGCAGGATGTCGCTGTCACGCTGGCCACGGCCACACCGCAAGCCGATTACGCGGCAGGCACCTCGCGTTATCCATTGCTTTTCGCACCGGCCGAACACCGCCGGGTTGCGGACACGGAGGATTTTCAGGCACAGGCGTATGCGCAATTCATCGTCGATTTCGCCCAAACCATCAAATCCGCCACCCACAATCAGGCTCTGGTCGGGGTGCGTCACGGCTCCACTCTGACCGGGAATTGGGGCTATGCCCCCGACGGCAACAACCCGCTCGGCAGTGCCCGGGTCCGGGAATATCTGCAGGACGTACCGGTGGATTTCCTCGATTTGTGGCCCTCGTACCCCGGACGGGATAATATCTCCGATCACGGCTTTTACGCGCCGACCCAGGTGACCACCGGTCTCGGAAAAATGAACAAGATTCTGGTTTACCAGAATGACGTCCGCACTCATGTCGGTTCCGACAAGGGTTATGGCGCCACCCCGGATCTGCGGTCAACCGTCAACAAGCAGAAAGCGGCATTCGCGGGCGCCATGACCCAGGGACAATATCCGTATCTATGGCAGATGGACTACAAATTCGACGTTCCGGAACTGATGCCGATGTGGCAGGCGATGAGCGATATTTTCGAGCGCTCCTTGTACACCTCCCGGAAAAGCGGCGCGGAGACGGCATTTGTAGTGGATATGGACATGGCCCGCTATCTGGGACGCGACCTGGAGCGGCAGGGACCGACCCGCGGCTTCGCATTGATCGATTATCCCCGCTTCAACTGGGGACGCTTCGGTGCGGCATACGATATGATTTTTCTCGATCAGGTCAAAGATTCCGCCTATAAGGTGTATGTATTCTTTCTGACCACCGCCATCAGCGATGCGGAGCGGGAAGTCGTTCATGCAACTATGAAAGCCAATCATGCCACCGCAATATTCCTGTGGTGCGACGGCTTGATCGACGGCACCGGAGCATTATCCCTGGCCAATATGAGCCGCCTGACCGGCATGGAAATGGCGATTGCCGAAAGGCCGCTGACCTGGCAGATGACGCCGACAGCAACATTGCTGGAAGCCGGATTCGACCCCGCCGAGCGCCTCGGCGTCCTGACCGTACCGGAAAGTTGCGATCCGCAGGCGGCAGAATATACCTTCGCTCCGGCGGTCTATGTCCCCGACCCGGCGGTGACCATCCTCGGATGCCAGGCTGAAACGCAATTGCCGTCACTGGTGGAAAAAACCCATGACGGTTGGACGGCGATCTATTCGACCTCGCCGATTCTGGCCCCCGGCGTACTGCGTTACGCCCTGCGCCAAGCCGGCGGACAGGAGTATATGGAAAGCTCCGACACGCTGTTCCTGAATGAAAGCTTCATCGGCTTCAATACCCGACGCGACACCACCGAAGTCCGGCTGCACTTTCCCGAAGCAACCGCGCTATACGAGGTATTCCGCGACGTGGAAACAGCTCCGGCCCGGAACTTCCAGCTCGCCGTCGAACCGGAAAACACCTATTTATACTTCCGGGGCAGCAAAGCGGATTGGGAAAAGCTCAAACCGGAATAAACCGACTCCCGCTATCGCCTTCTGCCCGGGATTACCGGTAATACGCTTCGTAGTCGCCGACCAGGAGGCGGTACGGGGCTTCATCCTCTCCGATGGCCGGGAAGCGGTTCTGCGGATGGTAAAACAAGTTGTCGGCGTGGTCGTCGTTGACCGACGACACTTCGCCGATCATCACCGCGCTTCCCGCCTCGGCGTAAAAGGTGTGAAAGAGATCCGGCGGCAATGTGATGCTCTCACCCGGCGCCAGCACCAATTTGGCGCCGGCTTTCACGGTCAGGATTTCACCGTCGCGCACCACCTCGACCGGCGTATCCCCCAAACCGCGCTCCCCGGCGCGATTGTACAATTCGAACACCAGGTTGCCGCCGCCGCGGTTGATGATGTCCTCGCGTTTGAGTAAGTGGCAGTGCATCGGCGTCACCTGCTCCGAACGCGAAATCATGATTTTTTCCGCATAGGCCTTGGGGTAATCCGGGTGGTTCATGATGCCGTTGCGGACAGTGAACAGCAATAGCCCGCAGCGTGCGAAGTCGCCGCTGCCGAAGTCGGTGATGTCCCACCCCAGATTGCAGTCGGCGATCTCCCGGACCTCGGCGCCGCGCGTCCGCCACTCCTCCGGCGTCCAGGAGGCGAAACGCGGCAGCCGGAACTGAAACCCGGCGAAAAACGCTTCCGCCCCGCGAATAAGCTGATTGATTTCCGAACGTTTCATGGTATCCGCCCTCCCCTGTCTTGAAAATTGTTTTTTTACGGTTACAGTATACTATATGATGATTTTCGGGAAGTTACCACTGAAAAATGGCAAAAAAGTGATACGATACGGCAAAAGTTCACCGAAACTCAATTTCGAAAAGGTCACCACGCCGGAGGACGCGAGCATCGCGCTGGAAACCGTCGCCGGGTCCGGCTTTCACTGCATCTATCACTACCATCCGGAGTGGGAGCTCACCTATGTGGCGTCGGGCGCGGGCAGGCTTCTGATCGGTTCCGAACTCACCGCATTCGCCCCGGGCCAGCTGGCGCTGATCGGCGCCAATGTGCCGCACTTCTACGCCCCCTCCCCGGCGCCGGGCGCGGAAGCTCCTTCGCTCCCCGACCTGCGGGTCATCAAAATAAGCCACGCGTTGCAAGCGAGCGATCTATTGCGGCTCCCGGAATTTCAGCCGGCGGCGCGGCTGCTGGCGGAGCAGCCGAACGGCATGCTGTTTTCCGGCCATCCGCGGTTTGCCGCGCTGGTTCCGGCGGTGTTCGACGCCGAAGGTGCCGAGCGGCTGCTGGGTTTCCTGCGCTTGCTGCTGCTGCTGGCCGAAACCCCGGGACGGCCGCTGGCGCCGGAGCATCCGCCGGAAGCGGTGGAGGATTCCGCCCGGATCGAACGCGCGCTGCAATTCATCCGCCGCCGCTTCCGGGAAAAGCTGTCGCTGGCTTCGGCCGGCGCCGCCGTCGGCATGGACAAAGAGAGCTTCCGGCGTTTTTTCCGGCGCACCGTCCGGCTCGGCTTTGCCGACTATGTGACCGAACTGCGCCTCGCCCACGCGCAGCGGCTGCTGGCCCGAAGCGACCGGAGCATCTCCGAAATCGCGCTGGATTCCGGCTTCCCCAATCTCTCGAATTTCAACCGGCAATTTCTCCGGCGGCGCGGACGGACGCCGCGGGATTACCGGAAACATATCAACACGTTGCTGCATGAACAACAGGAGGTGGATTATGCGTAAATTCCAAGTTTTCGCACTGGCGGCGCTGACGGCGCTCTTGACCGGATGCGGCGTCACCCGGACACTGGAGGCGCCGTGCCCGGAAACGGCCATACAGCCGTTCCCGGAAGCCTGGCTGGGCGAATGGGAGGTGACCGATCTGGAAAAAAGCACTCTGCCAACCGGCCATGTGACTTTTCAGGAAGACAACGAGATCCCCGGCCGCATCGTCGTAGCCGTCACCCTGGAAAACAGCGGCAAACCGTGGCCGCCGATGCTGGGAGGCGTATTCACCGCATCCGGCAAACGTTTCTGCGTCGCCCTGGCCAATACCGGGGCCATGTTGAGACAAAAGGGTTACGACGACAACACCGCGGTCCTGTTTCAGTCGGTGTTCCTCATTTTCGAGGTGGCCGGAACTCCGGAAAATCCGGAGTTCCATACCGTGACCTTCGTCCGCAAGAGCGGCAACGATTACCTCCCGGTCAATGACACGGTGCGGCTCAAAGACAATTCGCTCGTGCTCAACTCCACCCCGGAAATTTATTCGATGCTGGAAGCGGGCAAATACGAAATCGCCGGGAAGTACCGCCTGAGCCGCACCGCGCCGGAGCCTGGTGTCGCCTCAACCTTGACTGCTCGGTAAAAGCGGCCTGTCCGGTTCAACCGCCGGTGCGGCGCCTCGTCCGCTCCATGTGTAGATTGAAGTGTCGCTCACGCTGTCAATTCAATCTACACCGTCGCTACCTCGGGCGGATCCGCTCGCCTCCCGGCTCACTTCCCTGGATTTCGCCCCTTTCGAGGCGCTGCGCGCCTGGGGGCGACCAGCAGAATTCGCCTGCTGGATCGGCGCCTCCGTATGACGGAGTGCAGACCGCCGCTTCGCGGCTCTATTTTATCTTTTTCCGAACAAATTATGTTAACACAACATTACAACTTCACCGAATCCGCCATCGGACGCCAATCCAGCGCCGTAATAGCCTCTTCCGGGCCCCAGCATTCGACGGTGTGCACATAGCCGTTGGAGAACCAGCCGCCCTCCTCGACGAACACCAGCAGCCAATAGCCCCACGCGGCATTGCCCTGCAAACGTTGCGTCGTGACCCGGGCGAACTCCCGGCCGGAGGCGCTGGAGTCGATGCCGGAGCCCTCGGTAAGCAGGAAGCCGCGCTGCGGCAGCGACCGCAGTATCAGCTCGTTCCAGAAGCGCACGCCCGCGTCTTTCCGGTTGGCGCGGCTGGAAAGCTTGAGCACGACATCTTCGGCATTCATCGCATAATAGGTGTCGTTGGCCGAAAACATGCCGACGAAACCATCGGGTAAAGTAAAAGTGAACGGCATGTCGTATTTGTCGTTCATCGGCAGCCGCGAAGCGCCCACTTCGCTGCCCAGCGCCGTCACCCACGGCAGTGAAAGCGACGAACGCTGCGCCACCACCGGCGGCGTATTGATCGAAAAAGCGATGCGGACATCATAGTAGGCGACCTGCAAGGCCAGGTTTTTCCGCATCGCTTCCAGGCGTTCGATTTCGGTGGTGATACGCGCCATTTCCCGCTCGACCTCCAACAGATCGGAGATCTTTCCGGTACGCTCCAACAGCTTTTGCAGATTTTCCTGCAAACTGCGCAGGTTGCTCAGACGCACATCCACGTCGATCACCTGCGCGGTCACGTCTTCGCCGACAATATTTTTCGAGGTCAATTTCCCCAGCGCTTCCATCGCCGTCAGGCACTGTTCCGCCGTCGCCACCGGAATCCGCAGCCGGACGGTGTAATCATCGACATACAGGATATAGCCGCCGGCTTTCCGCGCCATTTCGACCGCCTCGCGAATCGCCTTCGCCGCGTCGTGGGTTTCGAAGCGCAGATTGACCGAATACGCCATCATCCGCCCTTCCGGGACCGGCAGAGTCGGAGCCGCCACATCCGGAGCCGCCACATCCACCATGCTGATCTCCATCTCGGCGGGCCCGGGGGCAAAGCCGTCCGCATGCATCTTTGCCTGCGGCGCTTCAAATTGAAGGGCCCTCTCATCCATAAAATTATGAGACGAGTAGCACCCCGTCATCGCCACCGCCATCGCCAATCCCGGCACGATCCTGTCCCAGCAACGCATAACCCGGCCTCCTTGTTGTAAATTTCCCGAGAGCACAATATAGCCGGGCAATCCGTGAAGTGCAACCGCCGTCACGAAATTTTGAAAATTCACTTTAAAAATCCGATAGAAGTGTTATTGTAATAAGATCACAACCGAAAGGAATACATTATGGCACGCCGTATCAAGATAGGCATCATCGGCCTGGGCGCACGCACCGAAACGCTGCTGGCTTCGATTTTCGTATTGCAGGACGAAGTGGAGATCACCGCGATCTGCGACCTTTCCACTGCCGCCATCGAAAAAATCAACGGTATTTTTCGCAAAAACGGCCAAAAAGAGCCGAAGGCGTTCACCAACTACCATGACATGCTCAACACCGACGTCGAAGCCGTCCTGGTGCCGACCTCGTGGAATTCGCACCTGCCGATCGCCTGCGATGTGATGAAAAGCGGCAAGTACGTCGGTATCGAGGTCGGCGGCGCCGCCAGTCTCGATGAACTCTGGCACCTCGTCCACGCCTCCGAGGAGACCAAAACGCCGTGCATGATGCTGGAAAACTGCTGCTATGGGCGCAACGAGCTCCTCCTGATGAATATGGTCCGCCAGGGCGTGCTCGGCGAACTGGTTTATTGCGAATGCGGCTACGAACACGACCTGCGCAGCGAAGTGATGCCGTGGCTGGAGAAAGACGTCGAACGCGCGTTGCACAATCTGCACCGCAACGGCGATTTGTATCCGACCCACGGTCTGGGCCCGATCGCCAAGATCCTCGACATCAACCGCGGCAACCGCTTTCTCAGTCTGGTGTCGATGTCCACGCAGGCCGCCGGCTTCCGGGACGCCGCACTCGAATACTACCGCGACCGGCCGTGCAAGCATCACTTCAACTTCAAAATCGGCGACGTGGTCACCACCCTGATCAAGTGCGCCGATGGACAGACCATCAGCCTGGTGCACAGCATCTCGCTGCCGCGCCCGTATTCGCGCAATTGCCGGGTCCAGGGAACCAAAGGGTTGTGGCTGGAGGACGCCAACGCCATTCACGTCGAGGGCGTCAGCCCGTGCGACGAAATGCTCGACGCCGCCGGCAACCCCTATTGGGTCCACTCCTGGGATCCGATGGAGAAATTCTACGAACAGTACGAACACCCGATCTGGCAGGATTACGACCCCATCGGCGGCCACGCCGGCATGGACGCGCTGGCGCTCCGGGCATTTTTTCACGCCGTCCGCGAAAAAGAGGTCACGCCGATCGACGTTTACGACTGCGCCAGCTGGATGAGCGTAACCTGTCTATCTGAGCAATCCATCGCCCTCGGTTCGGCTCCGGTCGCCTTCCCCGACTTCACCAACGGCAAATGGATCAACCGTTCCCCCTCCCCGCGCAATGCGTGGACTTTGAACCGGGATTGACCCGAATGATTTTCCGCCGCCCGAAGCAATGACGGCGGCGGAAAATCATTTGGCATTATTTCGTGACCCGATGGCACTATTTCTATTTCCTTGCCGCCTTACCGGCGCTATAATAGTATATGACATGACCCAAACCATAAAACAAGGAAAGTGCCGTCATGAAGAAAACATTCACATTGATAGAACTCCTGGTCGTCATCGCCATCATCGCCATTCTCGCCAGCATGCTGCTCCCGGCGCTTTCGAAAGCGCGCGCGGCGGCGCAGCGGACCAAATGCCTCAGCGCATTGAAGCAGCTGACGCTCGGATTGACGATGTACCAGAACGACAACGACGAACACTTCTTCCCGTTCATGAGAGATTGGAGCGGCGAGGAATACACCATCACCAAACACACCTGGCCCCAGGGAGCGATTACGGATTACGTTCCTCTGACCGTCTGCGGCTTCGGCTGCCCGAGCCATCCGGAGGGGTATCTGGCCTATTCGTTCGGCTACAGCATCAATATGGTGCAGCCGAACGCCAACCAGGGCAATACCGCGACCAGGGAAATCACCCTGCGCCGTCTGGGCGAGGTCAACTCCCCCAGTGATACCCTGGTATTCTGCGACACGATAGCACCCGACGAAAACCTGCCGGTGCTGGTGACCTGGGACGCATCGTTCTGGGTCCCCAACGGCGTACGTACCTCCAAAGGTTTTCACGGCGGCGCTTCCACTTCGCTCGGTTGGGTCGACGGCCACGTGACTCACCAGCGCTATGCCGAGATCAACAATTCCAGCAGCGATCTCAATCAGTATTATTTCCGCTTTGACAAGACCGGCCTGAGCCATCCGTAACCCTCACCAGCATAGAGAAAAATTTCCAAATGAAGCATTTTTACCGTAATATTTTATTGACGGGCGTAGCTGCTATGATCACCTCTGTCACTCTCGATGCGGCTGCGCTCGACGCGGCACGGATCAATTACTGGACCCTGGACGAGGGCTCCGGCGAAATCTTCCACGACTCCTCGGTCATCCGGAACCTGCCGGGCAGCTTCCATAACGGCGAGTGGTGCGAGGGCGTTCAGGGAAACGCGATGCGTTTCAACGGCATCGACAGTTACGCCGCCACGCCGGCGGCCACCACGTTTTACACCCCGGAAGGGTTGAGTGTTGACTTCTATTTTTACATCGAACGCGTTGCCGGCCTGCAATATATCGTCTGCAGCGAAGAATGGTTCGTCCGCCTGGTCGACGATACCGTCAACTGCGGCTGGCGTGTCGGCTCCAACTGGAAGGAAAATATCGCTTCCGTCCGGCTCGAACAAAACCGCTGGTACCGTCTGACCTGGAGCTGCGACGCCACGACCGCGCGGATCTATCTCGACGGGGAGCCGGTCGGCAGCGCGGACACCTTCGGCATTGTGCTCTCGAACAGCGCGCCGCTGCGGTTGGGACGTCCCTATTGGATCGACAACGAGGGGTATTTCGCCGGGCGCGTCGACGAGATTTCCGTCTACAACCGGGCGTTGACCGCCGAAGAAATCGCGCCGGTGGCGCCGGAAGTCGCCGAAACGCGGCGGCTGGAACGGCAACTTGCCGAATTGGAAACCCGCTTCGAACGGCAACGGCATTTCGTTTCCGTCGATATGGCGCTGGAGACGAATTTCGCCCGTGTCCGCCAACTGCTGCAGCAGCCGGCGCCGGACAATGTTCCGGCCGCCGCCCTGTTGGAAACCATCAGAGAAGCGTTGCCGCAAACTCCGGTTTCGCCGGTGTCGGAGCGTCTGCACTGGTATGCAATCAACCCGTTTTCGGCACAGAAAACACTCCCCGACACACCGGAAGCCGCGCTTCCGGGACAAATTGCCGACCGCGTCACCCTGATCGGCGCCCCCGGCGAATACGAAGCCGCCGGCTGGGTCATCCGTGCCGTCGAACCCCTGCCGGGGTTGCGCTTCGGTTGGAGCGATCTGACCAGTCCGGAAGGCAATGTGATTCCGGCCGCGGAATTCGATCTCAAAGTCGTCGCCGCCTGGACCCAGGACGGCGGCGCCTGGAGTGTGGACAAGCAAACCCACCGGCCGTCGCCGGTGCCGGAACTGCTGCTCCACGATCCCGCCTTTCTCGAACGGCGTTTCGATCAAATGCCGCTGGAAGACGGTCTGATGCCGATCCGGGATGCCGCAACCCTGCAGCCGGTCGACATCGCCGCCGGTACCAACCGCCAATTCCATCTGACGCTTCGGATTCCGGAGAATACCGTCCCGGGGCTTTACCAGGGTGATATCCAGGTCACCGACGCAGCCGGCAACTCCGTCGCCGCCGTCCCGGTGCAGCTGCGGGTGCTGTCGTTTCCGCTGGCGCCGGCCCTGACCCGCAACGATCCGGAACAGCGTTTCGCCTCCGGCATCTATTACTGGGGCCAGCTCGCCGCCTCCCCGGCGCAAATCGCCATCGGCGGCTTTCCCAAAAACGAACGGCAATTGCGGGCCGAATTCGCCAATCTGGCGCGCCACGGCATCGATTCGCCGATCCTGGTCTGGTATCAGGATGTGATGCACAATCCGGATTTGCTGCGCCGGGGGCTGATCGCCGCCCGCGACGCCGGTTTGCTGAATCACGCGGTTTACTTCGGCATTTCCGGTTATACCGACGCGGAAACGCCGGAGGAGCTCGAGCAGCTGCGGCAGCGCGTAACCTCGATTCTGGCACAGATCCGGGAGCTCGGCATCACCGGTGAAGTGTACTTCTACGGCAGCGACGAAGCCCGCGGCGACAAGCTCACGGCGCAGCGCCCGGCGATCGACGCGATTCACCAGGCGGGAGCCAAAGTGCTGGTTTCCGGCTTCACGGGGATATTCGACGTGCTCGGCGACTATCTGGATATCGTCAACTGGTATGGGGCTCCGGACGCGAACGAAGCCGCGCAGTGGCACCGCAACGGCAGGAGAATCTGGAACTACGGCTCGCCGCAGGCGGGTGCGGAAGATCCGGAAATCTACCGGCGCAACTTCGGCTTCTATCTGTGGCAGCGCAATTACGACGGTGTCTCCGACTACTGCTACGCGGACCCGTTCGCACCGCCCTACTACCGCGGCTTCAATTTTGTCTACCCGACCATTGACGATGTGATCGACACGCTGCCGTGGGAGGCGTTCCGCGAAGCCCTCGACGATATCCGCTACGCGTCGACCCTGACGCTGGCGATCCGGCAGGCCCAAGCTTCCGGGACGCCGAAAGCCATCGCCATCGCGGCGGAAGCCGAACAGTTCCTCGCCGGCGTCGACACCGCCCAGTGCGATCCGGATTGGCTGCGGCTGCGCGTCGTCCGCTACATTCTCCAGCTGCGGGAGGCGCAATGAACCGGCTTCCGCAACGTTCCGGGTGGTGGATCACGCTCGACTGGATCGGCGACCGGATGGAGCTGGAACCGCAGCCGTTCGCTTTTCGCAGCGCCATCGAGCTGCCGGCACCATGTGTTTCGGCGCGGCTCCGAATCTACGCCTTCGAGCATTACACACTGTGGATCAACGGCGCCGTGATCGCCACCGGCCCGGCGCGCTCGGCCGCCCGGACTCCGGCATTCGACACCATTGATGTGGCCGCATACCTCACGAAGGGCAGCAATGCGCTGGCAGTGATGGTGACCCAGCCCACCGGCGAAGTAGCCCACCGCGGCCGGGTGGCGCTGTGGTGCGATTGGAACTGCGAATGCGCCGACGGCCGACGCGTCGCCGGCTGCAGCGATGCCGGCTGGCGGGTGCGCCGGGCCGACTGGTATGAAACAATCCGGATTCCGGTTTCGCTCGCCAGCACCTGGCAGGAGCATGTCGATGCCCGGCGCGAACCGGACAATTGGCAGGCGGCCACGCTGGTTGACCTCGACAACGCCTGGCATCCGGCATTTGTGCTCGGGCCGGTGGACTGGACGCCGCCGTGGCGCTTCCCCGAGCCCCGCGATGTGCCGCTGCTGCCGCGGCGGCAGTTGACGCCGCGACTGATCTGGCGCGGCACGGCGGAGCCGGAAGCGTTTCCGGCGGACACCAATCTCGCCGACCGGATGGCGGAATTGCACTTCCATGGCACCGATGTGTGCGAAGCGTTCCCGGAAGCCGCTTTTGCCATGGCTGCCGGCGACGCGCTCACCTTCGACCTCGGCCGCAACCGCGTCGTCTATCCGGCATTGGAAGTATCCAGTGAAGGCGACGGCGTCACGCTCGAATGCTACGGCGATATCCGCTGGAACGGCGCGCCGTCGGCCACCGGCAGCGCCGAAACCGGCATGGGCGGCCTCGCCGACTCGTTCCGCGCCGCCGCCGGAGAAAGCCGTTTCCAGACCCAGAATCCGCGCGGCTGCCGCTTCTGGACGCTGCGCGCCGCCGGACACGGCCGCTGCCGGGTGCGCCTGCGGCTGTGGAGCGAAGAATACCCCTACCGCGCCGACGGCGCCGTTTTCGAATCGAGCGACGCCGACTGGAACGCCTATTGGCAGATCGGCCGCGAAACCCTGCGTTCCAGCACCATGGATGTATTCGTCGATACGGTGTGGCGGGAGCAATCGTTGTGGACGCGGGACGCGGCGGTAATGGGACGGGCGGCCTTTTACAGCTTCGGCGAATTGGCGGTGTGGCGCCGCAGTTTGCGGTTGGTCGCAACCGGAATCGACGCCGACGGCGTACCGGTGGCAGTGGCCCTCGGCGCCATATCGCATCTGTGTCTGTTGGACCAAACCATGGCCTGGGTGTCCAGCGTCGCCGATTATGTCCGCTTCTCCGGCGAAGTCGAACTTCTCGATGAACTCCTGCCGCCGGTGGAGCGCTTCCTCGGGCTGTGTTCCAATCATCTCGAAGGCCCCGGCTGCTTCGTGCCGCCGGCATGGAGCTGGCACTTCGTCGACTGGGGCGAAGTCGACCGCCGCCCCTATTCGCTGGCCATCCACGCCATGCTTGCCGCCGCGACCCGAAGCGCCATCGCGATGCGGCGGTGGCGCGCCGCCGCCATACCGGCATGGCTGTCGGCGCTGGAGCGGCGTCAGATACAGGGGCTGGAGGCGTTTTACGACCCCGTCGCCGGATGGTATCGCGGACACCTCGCGCCGGAGACGCCGGAACGCTTCCGGACGCTGACTCTGGGCCCCAGCCGCGACCTGGCCGGAAGCGCCCCGATCCACGGCAATGCATTGCTGCTGGCCAACGAACTGGTGCCGGAAGAGCGCGTCGCCGCGATCGGCGGCAAACTGGCCCGGTATCTGGAGACAGCGCCGGTCCATGCTTTCGGTCCGAGCTGGTTCGATACGATCCTGAAGGGTCTGATCCGGGGCGGACAGCCGGAGATGGCGCTGCGTTTATTGCGGTCGCGCTGCCAGCCGGCGGTCGACTGCGGCGCTCCGACTTACGGCGAAGACTTCCCGTTCCCGCGCTATAATTCCGCCCACGGCTGGAGCGCTTCGGTCAACACCGCGTTGGTCGAAAGCTTCTGGGGCCTCGAGGTGGAGGAGCCCGGCTGCAAACGCCTGCGCGTGACCCCCTGCCCCGGAATGCCGGACGGCAGTTACCGGCTGAATACGCCGGCGGGCCCGGTGGCCTTGCAGCTGAAGGATGGCAAACTGACAGTGGACGCGCCCCGGAGTGTCGCCGTAAGCTTGACAACGATTCCGGAAGCGGTTACAGTATAAGCCGAACACGGGAGGAGAAGTTGTGGAGCAGTTGGGCCGTTATGTCGCCGATCGGGAACATTATTTCGAGCGGCCGGATTTTCCGCTGAAAATCCGGTACGACCTCGAATTGGGCAGCGAGCAGGGCAATCACCCGGTTCACGTCCATGAATTCACCGAGCTGGCGATCGTTTCCGCCGGCAGCTGCCTGCATCAGACCGATTACGGCATCCATCCGTTGCGGGCGGGCGACGTGTTTCTGGTCTATCCGGAGCAGCACCACGGCTTCCGCGACGCGAAGGATCTGTTGATGCTGAATTTCATCTTCAATCCGCAGAAGCTGCCGTTGCCGTACCTCGACTTCGGCGGCCACGAACTGGCGGCCCGGTTGAACAAAAGCATCAAAAACTGCACTCCGGAGGACGCGCTGCCTTTCCTTCACCTCGATGAAAACCGTCTGGCCGCGATCGTCGCGATCGCGATGCGAATGCGGGAAGAGGAAAAAGAACGGGCTCCGGCATTTTACTTCCAGACCTTCGCCTGGTTCATGCAGATATTGGTGCTTCTGGCCCGCTCCGATTGCCAGGTCGAAGCCCGCCCGGCCCGCTTCCTGGCATTGCCGCAGATTCTCGAACAACTGGAAAAGAACTACCGTCAGCCCCCCGACCTGGCGCTGCTGGCCCGCCGCTCCGGCATGTCCCAGCGCAACTTCTTCCGGCGCTTCCGGGAGGCCACCGGCGACACCCCGTATCATTATCTGAAGTTGATCCGCCTCCGCCATGCGGCGGACTTCCTGCGCCATACCGACTGGACCGTGGAGGAGATCGCCTGCCGGACCGGCTTCGGCTCCGGCAGCGCCCTCGGCGTCGAATTCAAGCGCTGGTATCACCGGACCCCGATGGACTTCCGCCAATCGTGCGGCCTGTGACGCCTCCTCACTAACGCAACAGCGTTATATCCTGAATTCCCGCATAGGCGGCCGGTTGCTTCGTTTTCAACTCAATATGAAGATTTTCAGTCCCTTCGGGCAACTCGAACAGCAACTCGGAAAAATGCGATGCCGTTTCGCTTGCGGGAACTTCCTGCTCCTGTCCATTGACCACCATGCTGAGGCGGTGTCGCGGATAGGCGCACAACCGAACCAGAAGCGCTTTTGCCGGTTGCTCCAACTGGATATCGCAAAATGCTTCCGATGCCTCCGCCCGCACCAGAACCGGGCGGGCGGAATGGTTTTCGATAAAATTCTTCCACTCTACCGACGCCTCCGGCAGCTCCGGAATTCCGGACAACAGGTCGAATGCGACTTGGTCCTGCTGCAGCGACTCCGCCACCAGTCGCCGAATCCGGTCATACTGACGCAAATTCGGAAAATCGTACAATTGCTGGATCCCGAGCGGCAACACCACGACCTTCCGGTCCCGTAGAAAGAATTCCGGATTGCGGGCAAAGGCCGGAAAAATCGTCATCTGCGGCCCCAGCGAGGTGACATACCAATTCGACGGTATCCGACCGATTTTGGCCGCCAGCCGGGTGCTGTAAGCGCCTTCCGCCATCGGTGACTGGATAAAGCTGTTCCCGACTACAAATACCGGCGACTCTTCCGGGAACGACAGTGGCAGGTTGCGGTAGAGGATATGCTCCACCTCCATCATGCCGCCGGGTTTGTGCTTGCCGATGTCCACCCCTTCGGGCCAGATGTTCCAATTGTAGCGGCAGCGTCCCGGCTTCCCGGAGAAGTCCTGCGCCGCGACATCATCCGTTCGCAATTGAAAGCGGCTCAAGCGTTCCGCCATCATGTCGGTCAACAGCTCCTGCGCGCCATCTCCCGGATGGGCGTCTTCCGGATAGAGAAACAACAACTCCTTCTGCAGCGGACTCTGAACGAAAGCATCAAACGTATACATGGTTTCGATATCGCTTTCCAGAAGCGACCGCGCCACCGTCAACATGCGAACATCGGGAATCCCGGCATAATCCGGATTGAACACTCTGGCGGCCACATCGTAATAGTAAGGAATCAACTGGACGATGAACTCCACGCCATTGGCCAGCAGAAACTCATTGATCGAACGCAGTGCGTCAATCTGCCCGGGATCCGGGTTGAAAGAGAGCTGCAACTTATAGTCCAAAGGCAACGCGAAGTAGGAATTTTCCACCCGCCCCCAGGCAATACGGCCGTCAATCGTCTCTAATTGCCTCTGGCGCTCCAACCAGGCAGAACGAAACTCCTGATTGATTCGTGCCGCATTCAATCGGGAAATCCATTCGAGCCGTGTGTTGACCAGATTCCATTCCGCCCGGATGGCCTGCTTTCGTCGCTGCATGGCATCTTCGGAAAGCGCCGGATTGACCCGACGGCTGTAAATCGAAACATGTTTTTCTTCATCCTTGAACGCAACGGGGTTCGTCCAGTCGAGCGGCTGCCGCAACTCCGCCATACCTGTCGCCAGATACGGTTCCAGTTCGTAGTTGCCAATAGTGTCAGCCTGCTGCACCGATTTGAAGCGGGAATCGGCTTCATCCAACGGACGCAGCCGCATCAGCAACCTGTCGCCGCGTTTCAAACCGGCATAACGAGTCGGACGGCGCTCCAAAAACCAGGGATAGACCAGAAGAATTTCCCGGGGGATCGACCTTCCCTTTTGAATCGACACGATTTCCACACGGGCAGTCAGCATGCAATCCGGATACGGCGCATTTTCCGGTGTCAGCTGTGCCGGCAATGAAACCTCCCGGACCACCCCCTGCGCAACCGAAATACCTGGCTCATCTCCTTCGATCCCGACTGTCGACACCGACCGCAGCGACACATCACCCCCCACCGCGAAACACGGCCGGATCTGCGGATAAAACGGGATATCCTCCGGCGCAACGACAACAATCTCTTCGCGCATCGGTCCCGGCTGAAGCTTCAGAACGGTCTCGCGCTTCCCACGGTAATTGCCGTCGGCATCGTAACCGTAATACCCCAGACGCAACAGCCCGGACGCATTCGGCCGAAATTCCGCCCGGACTGCATAGCCACCTTCCGCAATCGCATCCGCCTTAACCTGATTGGCGTAGATCACGGCATCGCTGTCGGCCGTCACTATCCGCAGTGCGCCATTCTCGTTTTCCGAACGCAGTGGAAACGCGTTGAGGCTGGTTTTATCCACCTGCAACCGCCAGTGTTCCCATAACCGAAGACTTTCCCAGGCGGAATCCGGAATCGTATTTTGGCGACAGAAGCTGCGCTCTTTTTCACTGAACGGCCAGGACAAAACCGGCAGGAGTTCCGCAGCGTAACCGGCAAAGCACCCCAAACACATGACAACGACCGCAACCAGACGACATACCCTGCGCTCAGGACACCGGAAGCGACAAAAGACGATAGTTCTATTCATGAGCCATCCCGCAGAAATCAAAATAATACGAAATACGATCTACATACTATAATCTGAAGTGAATGATTTTTCAAATCAGCTATTTCTACACCAATTCACGCAGCAGCCGCTGGGTCAGAAGCTCCACTCCGGCGCGGGCGCTGCCGGCGGCCGCGGCTCCCGCTTCGGTTTCGTAGAACAACAACGGCACCTCCGGCGCCGCCCAGCCATGGCGACGGCAGAATTCCGGCCACAATTCCAATACCCGAGTCCGCACCGGAGCGAGAATTTCCCCCCCGGCGATCATGCAGGGAGGGTCGAATAAATTCACCGCCGTCACCAGCAGCCGCAGCAAGTGCCCGCACAGTGTCCGTGCCAGCGCGTCGGTTTCTTCGGCATTCAACCCGGCCGCATACGCCGCCAGGGGTCCCGGGTCCCGGGCGATACCGGCTTCGGTGAAGAGGTTGGCCGGGTAAAAGAGGCTTTCCAGACACCCGGAGTTGCCGCACGAGCACAGGTGTGTTCCTCCCAGGGGCAAATGACCGATTTCCCCGGCCATTCCGCGCGCCCCATGCAGGAAACGCCCCTCCTCGCACACCGCCATGCCGACGCCGCGGCCGATGTGAAAAAACACATAACCGGAATTTTCCGGCAACGACAACTGCCGTACCACCTCCCGTGCCCGCGCCGTCACGTCGTGTTCAAAGAATAACGTCAACTCCGGATTCGCCACGGAAAAATCGCGCATGTGCGGCAGTTGCGGCGTCCGCAGCCAGACGCGGCGTACCGCGTCGACCGCGCCGGTCAACACCAGATGCCACTCGCGCACCGCGCCGGGCCGGAAGCGCCGCTCCAATTCCCCGCGCCACACCTCCAGGCGCTTCTCCAGCGCCGCATTGTCCCCGGCATCGTCGAATTCCAACCGGTGCGTCCAAACCACCTCGCCAGCCAGATTCATGGTAACCCCGACCGCCTCCAAAGGGTACATCTCCAGCGCCGTCACCAGAAAGCGTTTCTCCGGGACGCCGACAGAGACAGGACGACGCCCCTCGCCGCCGGAAACGCGTTCCGGCTGGCCTGCGACCAGCATGCCGATCTCCTGCAGACGGCTCACACACTGGCTGGTGGCTCCCCACGACAAAGCGGCGTGCGCCTGAATCTCCCGGCGCGTCCGGGCGCCGGCGCGCACCGCTCCCATCACCGCCTCGAAGGCGGCGAGCTTCATCTCCCGGTGGGCTCCGGAACCGTGTTTGTCGGCCAATTCTGTCATATCGTAATATAATGTCCCGTTTTTTAAAAGGCAATCGCGAATAAATATAAAATTTTTACATTTTTTCATTCTATCAATACTTGACATAATTGAAAAAATTGTCTATACTATATAGCAAATCGCTTTTGCAACAGTTCTAAAATATGGAGAAACACACGATGCTGGCAGCGGTACTGAAAGATTTCAAGCAATTGGTTCTCGAAGAGGTTCCCACCCCGGTCCCCGGCCCCGGCGAAGTGCTGGTCAGGATCAAGTCCTGCGGCGTCTGCGCCACCGATTACAAGGCGATCATGGGCATCCGCCGCAATGTCGAACTTCCCTGCATCGTCGGCCATGAACCGGCCGGTGTCGTCGCCGAAACCGGCGCCGGCGTCGAACACTTCCAGCTCGGCGATGAAGTCATCGTCGCTCCGAGCGGCAGCTGCGGCGTCTGCCCGGACTGCCGCAGCGGCAATTCGCATTACTGCCGGAACGCCTTCACCACCGGCGGCGACGGTCCGACCGACGTCTGGGCGGGAGCCTTCGCCGAATACATGATCACCAAGGAGCAGTGCCTTTACCGCAAACCGGCCAACATCAGCTTCGACGCCGGCGCCCTGACCGAACCGCTCGCCGGCGCCTGGAAAGGGGTGATCCTCAAGAGTGAAATGCACGTCGGCGACGATGTGGTCGTCATCGGCACCGGCGGCATCGGCCTATTGTGCCTGATGGTCGCCCGCGCCGCCGGAGCCGGACGCCTGATCGCGATCGACGCGAGCCAATACGCCCGCGACAACGCGATGAAGCTGGGGGCGACGCACGCGCTCGATCCGCGCGATCCGGAGATCGTCAAGGCGGTCTATGACATCATCCCCGAGGGCCCCGATCTGGTGATCGAAGCCGCGGGTCCGATTCAGGCAGTCGAACTGATGGTGAAACTGCGCCGCCGCGGCACCAAGTGGAACGTGTTCGGCATCACCACGCATGAAACCTTCGAACTCGACGGCGGGCACACGCACTTCCTCGAAGGGCGGATGGACGCCAGCTTCGGCTGCACTCCGCTGGGCATGCAGCAGGCGATCCGGCTGATGGAGCGCAACGTGGTGAATCCGGAAGCGATCATTTCGCACCGCTTCCCGCTGAGCCGGATTCACGAGGCCATGGAAGTGATGGGGCAACCCGAACGCAACAAAATCATCATCCATCCGTAAGGCGGCCCTGCTATGAATGAAAATTATTCCGCCGTCGAAATGTTCCGCAGCGAATTCACCGGAAAAACCGCCTGTGTCACCGGCGGCAGCTCCGGCATCGGCCGCGAAATCGTCCGGACGCTGACCCGCCTCGGAGCCGAAGTACACTTCTGCGGCCGCCACCCGGAGTGCGGCCGGGCCACCGCCGCCGAATGCCCGGAGGGGCGCGCGCATTATCAGGAACTCGACGTCACCGATCCCGCGGCATTGAAGCAATGGGTGGCGGCGATCGATCCCTTGGACTATCTGATCAATAATGTCGCCGACGACCGCCGGGTCGCTTTCGATACGCTCGACGACGCGGCTTTCGACGCGGCGGTGGCGGTCAATCTGCGCTCGCATTATCTGGCAAGTCTCGCCGCCCTCCCCGCGCTCCGGCGCGGCTCCGGGCGCGCCATCGTCAACGTCGGCACCTGCAACTACATGCGCCCGGAACCGGATTGTCTGTTGTACAATATCGCCAAGTCCGGCATCGTCGGGTTGACCCACGCGCTGGCGCGGCAGCTCGGCCCGGAGATGATCCGGGTCAACACCTTCACCCCCGGCTGGATCGCGACGCCGAAACAGCTCGCCAACCACATGACGCCGGCGGCGCAGGAGGCGCTCAAGCGCGAACAGGCGCTGCCGGTCATCCTGTCCGAAGTGGATGTGATGGGCCCCTTGTTGTTTCTGCTCAGCCGCTGCGCCGGGGCGGTCACCGGACAGAATCTGTTGGCCGAAGGCGGCAAGGTGATGCTATGAGCGATCCGGTGCGGCAACTGAAAGCCCTGAATTTGGGACCGGGCGAATTCGCCTTCTGCCACCTCGGCCAACACAGCTTCCTGTTTCAGTTCGGCAGCGCCACGGTCGGCTGCGACCTCTTTCTGTCGCCGTTGCCGGACCGGCTGATTCCGCCGCAGCTTTCGCCGGAGGCGCTGGCCGGTGTCGATTTCCTGACCGGATCACACGACCATGCCGACCACATCGATCTTCCGCTGTGGCAAACGGCGGCGCAACGCTTCGGCCATTTGCGCTTCGTGCTGCCGCGCGCCGGCGCCGCCACAGTGCAAGCCGCGACCGGCATCGCGCCGGAACGGCTGCTGACGCTGGACGACGGCCAATCACTGGAATTGGACGGCGTCACCTTGCACGCGGTCGCTTCCGCCCACGAATTCCTCGACCGCGATCCGGCCACCGGCTGCTATCCGTACCTCGGCTATGTGATGGAGGGCAACGGCTTCCGCCTGTATCACGCAGGCGACTGCTGCCTTTATCCGGGCCTGGTCGAGCGGCTGCGCCGCTTCCGCTACGATGCGCTGTTCCTGCCGATCAACGGCCGCGACGCCCGGCGGCTGAAGCAGAACTGCATCGGCAACTTCACCTACCAGGAGGCCGCCGACCTGGCCGGGTGGCTCGAAACCGCCGCCGTCGTTCCGGCGCATTACGACATGTTCGCGATGAACTTGGGCGACATCGACGCCTTTTGCGACTATATGGCGATCAAATACCCCGCCATCCGCACCATCCGGCCGCAAACCGGCCAAATCCAACGCCTCGGGAGGAATGCATGAGTCACGTAATTTTCACCCCCGATCACGTCGAAATCGACGGTAAGCCGGTTCGGATCGTCTCCGGCGCGATGCACTATTTCCGCACCCGCCCGGAGCAGTGGCGCGACCGGATGGAAAAGGCCGCCGCCCTCGGTTTGAACGCGATCGAAACCTATTTCTGCTGGAACTTGCACGAGCCGCATCCCGGCGAGTGGGATACGGCAGGCATGCTCGACTTCGTCCGCTTCATCGAAACCGCGCACGAGCTCGGCTTGTGGGTGATCGCCCGCCCGGGCCCGTATGTTTGCGCCGAGTGGGAAAACGGCGGCCTGCCGCCGTGGCTGGCGGCAAAGCCGGGAATGCGGGTCAGGCGCATGAACCAACCTTACCTCGATGCCGTCGACGGTTACTTCCGCAGACTCCTGCCGCTGCTGCGACCGCTGTTGGCCAGCAACGGCGGCCCGGTCATCGCGGTGCAGATCGAGAACGAATATGGCTCCTATGGCGAAGACAAGGAATATCTCGCCTGGCTGCGCGGCCGTTACCGCGACGCCGGAATCGATGTGCCGTTGTTCACCGCCGACGGCGGCGGGGAATATTCGTTCCTGCTCGGTGGTTCGCTGGCGGATTCGCCGGTGGCGCTGACCTTCGGGCCCGGCAATATCGAAGAGTTCTTCCGCCGCAGCCGGGATCTGCATCCGGCGAGTCCGCCGATGTGCATGGAGTACTGGCTCGGCGCCTTCGACCACTGGGGCGAAACCCACCACACCGTCGACGCCGGCGCCGTCACCGACGGGCTGGAGCGGATGCTGAAGCTCGGCGCCTCGGTCAACTTGTACATGTTTCACGGCGGCACCAACTTCGGCTTTACCAACGGCGCCAACATGGTCAACGTCTTCGAACAGGGCAAACTGACCGACGCCGCGTTCCACAAGCTCGATTACGCGCCGACGACCACCAGTTACGACTACGACTCGCTGCTGGACGAAGCCGGCGACCCGACGCCGAAGTATTTCGCCGTCCAGCAGGTGCTGCGCCGCTATTGCCCGGAGCACCGCTTCGGAACGCCGTTGCCGGGCAAAAAACACGCCTACGGCAAGGTCGCGTTGACCGAAAGCGCCGATCTGTTGAGCCAGCGCCACCGGCTCGCGAAACGCCGCGACAGCCGCGACGCCGAACCGATGGAATTTTTCGGACAAAACACCGGCTTCATCCTGTACCGCACCCACATTCCGGGCCCGCTGGTCAAGGGCGAAGAATACCTGCGCTTGTTCGGCGTCCGCGACCGGGCGCAGCTCTATCTCGACGGAAGCTATCTGGGGACGACGTCGCGCAACGAGGGCGACCCGGCATTCGCGCTGGAGCTGGACGGCGCGGGCGCCATGCTGGATATCCTGGTGGAAAACCTCGGCCGGGTCAATTACGGCCCGGAGTGCGGCCGCGACTGCAAGGGCCTACTCGACGGCGCCGCGATCCGCAACAAAATTCTGAGCGACTACGAAGTCTGGCCGCTCCCGCTCGAAGATCTGGCGGGACTCGAATTCGGCGAAGTACAGCCGGCACTCCAGCGCCCGCGTTTTTACCGGGGCCACTGGCAGGCGGATGAAGTCGCCGACACCTATTTGCGTTTCCCCGGCGTCAAAGGCGTCGTCTGGATCAACGGCGTCAATATCGGCCGGTATTGGAATATCGGACCGGGCAACGCTTTGTATATCCCCTGGCCCCTGCTGCGCCGGGGCGTCAATGAAATCATCGTACTGGAACTGCATGAACTGAATGAATTCGCCGTGGAATTCACCGCAACCCGGGAGTGGCAATTATGACCTCGCAAGAGCGCTTGCAACGCACATTGGATTTCACCGGTCCGGACCGGATCATGGTATGGGGGCACCCGAGTGTGGCGGGTCTCTACGTCCATGGGGACCGGCTGTTGAAGGAGCTGAACAATTTCCCATTCGACAATGAAATCGAATATGACCGGGTCCCCGCCCCTCCCCCGGAATCGCTGCGCAACAGCGAATACCATGAATTCCGGACCGACGCCTTTGGAACCGAACTGGAATTCCGGATCTTCGGGCTGCATGGGCACCCCTGCCGCTATGCCTTTGCCGATTGGCGGGAGGCGGCGGCGTGGGACTTCGGCCGGATGGCGCTTCCGGAGGCGTCGCCGCGCCCGAAAACGGACCGGATCCGCATTTGCGGCTGGCAGACATTGTTCGAAACCCTCCACGCGGTGCGTCCGATGGAGGAGGTGCTGATCGGCATTGCGCTGCGCGATCCGGATATGCTGGAATTCATCGACCATCTGACCGAATTCCGCTGTCGGGAAATCGAAGCCTACGCGGTCCAGGGCGCCGATGTCGTTAATGTGGCCGACGACTGGGGGACGCAGACCGGCCCGATGATCTCGCCGGCTGATTGGAATGCGCTGTTCCGGGAACCCTGCCGCCGGATGATCGACTGCGCCCACCGGCACGGTTTGAAGGTGCTTTATCACTCCTGCGGGGAATTGGCTCCGATCTGGCGCGAACTGTTCGATCTCGGCATCGATATGTTCTGGCCCCAGATAAAGCTGATGCCGCCCGAGTCGGAGTTGTGGCTGGAAAGCCGGAAACGCAAAATCGCGGTGCTGGTGCGCCCCGATCCGCAGAGACTGATGCCGTTGGGCACCCCGGAGGAAATCGACCGGAGTGTCGCCTGGTTCGCGGAGTACGCCCGGCGGGAATCCGGCGGCATCATCTTCCACTTCGAACTCGATAACGACCCGCCGTGGGAGAATATTCAAGCGTTGCTGGGGGCGTTGCGAAAACATTGCGCGCCGCTGGAAGCGGGCGCTCACCCGGAGACGCGATGATGCTTGCGAAAGGTCAACGGCGGCATGCCGCGGAATTTGCGGAACATCCGGCTGAAGTGATAAATATCGCAGAAGCCGCAGCTCTCCGCAATTTCCGCAATCGACAGTTCGGTGCGGATCAACAGCAGCGTGGCGCTGCGGATCTTCTGCTCCAGCACGAAGTGCTGCGGCGAAATGCCGAAGTGGAGGGTGAAGCGGCGAATGAAGGTGCTCAGACCCATCTTGGCAATCGCCGCCAGCTCCGAATTGGTGTAACCGCGCGACGGGTTCTGTTGGATCAACCGCCACACCGCGATCAGGCCGGATTCGACCGGCCGGTACTGCACCAGATAGCGCTCCGGAATCAGCGCCAGCGCCGCCGTAACCAGCGCCGAGGCCTCCAACTCCAGACGGAAACCGGCGCTTTCGCCTGCCAGCAGCTTCGCCGAAACCCGTTCCGCCAACGCGTCCAATGCGGGAGAAGCCTCCAGCCGGATGCAGAAGTCGCGGCAATTCGCCAGATCGCCGTCGACCAGGAAATGCAGATAAAGTTTATCGAACGGCCCGCTTTGCGCGGCGTCGAACTCCGTTTCCGGCGCGATCAGCCAGATGTCGCCGGTTCGCATCGGGAACTCCTGTCCTTTACAGATCAAGGTGGCGGCGTCATTCCACGGGCGGTAGATGCGCCAATACGGGCGCAGCGCCGACGGCGCGACCTCCCAGTGTTCGAGCAGCGCCCGGCGGCAAAGCAGAATTTCCACCGCCGGCGAACTCAACTGAATCGCCTGATAATTCCGGTTGTCATTGATGTTTTTCATAATCGCAGCCGCATTGTTTCCTATTTACAATAATCCATTTTCGAAATAAAGTCAACCATAGAAAGGCACGAATACACAAAAAATTGCAATTCCGTTCCATTGTATTTGCGAGAAGAATCGGCTATACTAATTTGTACATGAAATTTCAACTGGAAAGGAGCTTCCCCATGATCGGAAATAATGTTTCCCGCACTCGGCACATTTCCCGCTTCACACTCATCGAACTTCTGGTCGTGATTGCCATCATCGCTATTCTCGCCAGCATGCTGTTGCCCGCATTGAGCAAGGCGCGGGCGTCGGCAATGAAAGCAAAATGTCTCAGCTCCATCCGCCAATTGGCAGTCGGAACGGTATTGTATGTCAACGACAACAACGATCATTATATGCCGTTCGAGTATAAAGGCGAAACCGGATATTCCGGATATTGGCCGGGCAACAAAGGCAACTTTCCGAAACTGGCACCAATCAACGACTATGTGCCGCTGGAAGTGTCCGCCTCGGGCTGCCCGGCCCATCCGGAGTGCGGTTTTGTTTCGACCGATGATCATTACTTGGACTACAGTTATGGCTATAATCCCAAAATGACAGCCGGCAACGACGGCGGCCCCGCAACCGACTCCAAGTTGCAGAAGGTTACGCAGTTGACGACCCCGTCCCAGACATTATTGTTCGGAGATGAACACGGGTCCTATGTGAACTGGCCGTTTATGGTGGTGTGGGACGCCGGGTTCTGGATCGATCCGGTACCGGATCGGGGAGGCTTTCACAGTGGGGACATTTCGCTGGCCTGGGCCGATGGACACGCCACCACACAGAAAATCCACAGCATCATGAAGCAGTCCTGGAACCCCTACTACTTCATGATCGACAAAACCGGTTACACCGCCCCTTAACCCGAAAGCCCGGAAGCATCATGATGAAGTCAATTATTACAGTCACAAGTTATATTCTCGTTTTATCCGGCTTGCAGGCCTTTCCCACCCAGCCTTCGCTTCTGGGCCGATGGATGTTCAACGAAGCCGACGGAATCGTCTGCTTCGACGTATCCACCTATGGCAACAATGCGGAAACAGTGGGAGCCGAACGAGTAGATGGAATCCACGGCAGCGCCCTGCGGTTCAATGGCGGAAATTATGCCCTGACCCCGGTTAATCTGCCGACACCAGAGAAGGGGTTTTCACTGCAATTGTGGGTAAAACCGGAAGCGGAAGCAACCGGCGACACTTATCTTGCCGGAGAAAGCGGTCGTTTTTATCTGCGCATGACGGAAAATCGGAATATCGTGTTCGGTGTCACCGGACTGGATCCGCACCAAAAACCGGTCGAATTGTCCGCCATGACGCAAACTTCGCTTCCCTGGAATGAATGGAGTTTGGTTTCGGCGGTTTTCGATGGCACGGAAGCAGTGGCGGGAATCAATGGTCAATGGAATGGACGTTCATCTCTGGCTGCAACCTCATTGCACTTTCCGGCCCCCAAACCATTTGCTCCGCTGGTGCTTGGAACTTGCGGCTGGGATTTTGGGTATGTCGGTTTTCGCGGCAGTATCGACGAATTCCGGCTGTATGGACGTCCCATTTCCGAAGCCGAAGCACTGAATAGTTACCATCAATTTCGTCCGGAATCGGAAACGAAGTTATCCCAGGAAACAACAGGCCGCTCCCGGGTTTTGCTGGCCGGAGAAAAAGAGTTCGACGGACATACCGACACGTTGGAACTCGCCGGATTGGAAAACTTCTTCAATCCGGAAAATGTTTTCATGGTTACCGGCTGGTTTCGGGCGGATGAAACCACGCCTGGAAGTTTTCTATTCGGAGCCGGAAATCAGAGTTTCCTGCGTTTCAATACCGCCGGGTGGCTGAATTTTGGAGTCAGCATCGACGGGATCGGCTGGCAGGAGATCAGTTTATCCAGGACGGTGGAAAAGAATAAATGGTATCACTTTTACTGCGCTTTCGATGGCATTCGAATGGCAATGGGGCTTGACGGCGAACTTGACTCGGTATTGCTGGCTCCGGGCCGGTTGGACATGAACCGGCAACCAATTCGGCTCGGAGCGGTCGCATGGAGCAATCCGGCGGAAGCATTTTTTACCGGCGCCTTACGGGATGTCAAAATCTACAGCTATGTACTGGACTACGAAAATTTGAACCATGCGGACACGGATCGGCAATTGCGTCAACTGTTGACCCAGGCTGCCGAGCGAAAATCCGCACGGGTGGCCGGAGAGCGTGAAGAATTTGCCCGGCAGCAAGACTGGGCCCGCACGCAGTTGCTGCGGGAACCGGAGCCGGAACGATTGCCGCAAGGATTCACCGCTAAACAATTGCCCCCGCTATACGGGCGACCGGTACTGCCGGACAGCAATCTTGACCATTATCCGGCGTTGAATGCAAGCGGGGCGGTACTTCACGGCGCACCGGGAGAAACCGTGCAGATGTCCCTGGTATTCCATTCCGGCGTGACGGTAAAACAGTTCCTGCCGCGGATATCCGTATTCCGGAATGAAGCCGGCAAGGAATTGCCGCCGGAGCTCAAAGCGGTCAAAGTATGGTATCAGGACAGCAATGCTGGAATCCGAATTGAACGCGGGTTCGATAAAAAACTTTACCCGGAGCTTTTGTTGTACAAGCCGGATCTGGTACAGGTGGATCCGGCTGGTGAGGATAACTTTCTCTCCACCACCGATCCGGAACACCCATTGGTTTGGATCAGTGAAGGGCGCGACCGGAAGCACGACTATGAGAATATCGAAATGGATATTCGGGACGTGCCGATTCGGGACGCAGCGACGTTACAACCGCTGGAGCTTGTCTCCGATGTCAACCAGCAATATTACCTTACTGTGACGATTCCGGAAAACACGGCTCCCGGCGGTTATTATGGCGGTATCACGCTTATGGCCGGCGACCAAACCATCGGAGAGCTTCCGCTGGCTGTCCTGGTGCTGCCGATCGAACTATCCGAACCCACGACTCGTTACGACCTGACGCGTCCCTTTGCGTTCAGCGTTTATTACTGGGGAGCCTTGAATCAACACGCCTCCCGGGGGCGGATTTCCGGGCACAGCAAAAATCAGAACCAGCTCACCGCAGAACTCCGCAACATGAGCCGCTACGGTATCACCGCTCCGATTTTGATCTGGAGTCCCGCCGATATGTTTCAACGGGACTTTGCTCGCTTCGACCGGATGATGGAGGCATATCGCGCAGCCGGCTTTCCGGATCAAAAGTCCTTGTACTTTGGGGATTCCGGCTGCATAGCCGGGCGCGACTTGGAGCGAATTATCGCCGATGTCAAAGCTTTGCGTAAACATGCCGCCGAAAAATACGGCATCGAAGAAATATATTTTTACGGTATTGATGAACGGCGCGGAGATGAATTGCTGGCGCAACGGAAGATCTGGGATACCGTAAAAAAACAAGGTGGCGCCAAAATTATCGTATCCAGTTTCCCCGGCCAGTTTGAAGCTGTCGGCGATCTGCTGGATCTGTGTGTATGGTTCGGCACTCCAACGCGGAGCGAAGCCGCCAAATGGCACGGAGCGGGACATCGAATCTGGAATTATTACAATCCGCAGGCCGGTGTTGAAAACGCCGATATCAATCGCCGCAATTACGGCTTATGGCTGTGGAACGAAAATTACGATGGCAATGCTCCGTACTGTTATATCGACCTGGACGGACAAACCTGGAATGACTTCGGCCACACCTACTACCGCCGTCATGGCTTTGTCTACCCCACCATGGACGGCGTGATTAATACTATTCAGGCCGAAGGCATGCGCGGCGCCGTCACCGATGTTCGCTATGCCTCCACATTGCGGAAAGAAATTGCGCGCGCTCAAACATCCGGCACGGAAGAGGAAAAATATATTGCCGCCCTCGCCGCCGGCTATCTGGAGCAATTGCATCCAGAATCCCCCGAATGCAATCTGGATCAGATCCGGCAAACCCTCAAGGAGTTTATTCTGAAATTGCAGGCGAACTCTTCAACTCAATAGGCCATCGCCGACTTGATCGAAGCGTATGAATAATATGGAGAAATCATCTATGCCATCCCGCGACAACCGTTTCCTCGCCCTGTCGGGAGGAATGCCGACCCATATTCCCCACTGGGAACATTGGAGCAACCCGGACGCCGAAACCTTCATCACCGGAATCGATCACTACGCTCAACCGCGCCAGGCCCGGCTGCGGCTGAACGAACTTTACCCGGAGTTGCGGCTGGCCGTCCCGGAGGACGACACGCCGGTTCCGCGCCCGGAGGGGCGTTTCGCCGACGGCGCCGACGCCGAAGATCATTCGGTCCGCTGGGGCGACGGCGCCACCGCGACCTTCGAACACGGTGAAGCGTTGTTCCCCGACGAGGAATCGGTCTTCCGCTTCAGCCCGCTGGCCCAGGGGGACTTCCGCAAGTTTCCGGTGATCGAGGAGCTCGATTTCCGCGACGAGGCCGACCTGTACCGGCAGCTGTTGAAGCGCCATGGCCTGGACGACACGCAGCCGGTGGCGGTGGATTCGACCGCGATGCCGTGGTTTTACAACACGATGTTCATGTGGCCGGTGTTGACCTTCGGCTGGGAAAACTTTTTGCTCAATTGCATGGACGACCGCTTCGAACGGCTGATGGAGGAGTTCGCCGAAATCAACCGCCGGGTCTTCCGCTGCTTCGCCAGATTGCCGGCCAATTTCGTCTTGTGCCATGACGATATCTGTACCACCCGGGGACCGGTCTGCAACCGGGAATGGATGGATCGCTACATTTTCCCGCGCTACGAAGAATATTGGGGCATGCTCCGGGATGCGGGCAAAAAGGTGATCTTCATCGCCGACGGCAACGTCGACGCTTTCGCCTCCGATCTCGTCGCCTGCGGCGCGGAGGGGATCATCAGCGAACCGTACACCGATTTCAAAGCCATCGCCAAACGCCACCCCGGTCTGGTTCTGGGCGGTGAAGGCGACAACCGGATTCTCTCCGGCGGCGACCCGGCCGCCATCCGCCGGATGGTGGAGGCGATGACCGCAACCGCCCACGACGTGCCCGGCTACTTTTACTGCGTCGGCAACCACATTCCGTGGAATGTCCCGGCGGACGCGGTGAAACGTTATCTGGATCTGTGTTTGGAACTGGGGGTGAAGTAAGATGGACAACCACGTATTTTTCGACCCGCACCCGAAGTTCAACCACCGCTTTTTCGGCATGGATTACGGCGAAGCCTTTCACTGCGACCCGATGTACCGGGCAAGTGAGCTGGAGCGGCTGCAGCGCGAACTCTTCGAACGCTATCACCGTTACACCGCGGTGGTGCCGGCAACCGGCTTCCGGGAAAACCGCACCCTGCCGCCGGTCGGCATCCAGCCGTTGGATTTTCTCAACGCCGCCCTCGGCGGCCGCATGGTGTACACGGCGGAGGAGTCGGTATGGACGCCGGACCGGCCGCTCGAGCATGTCGAAACCCTGGCCGACGTCAGAGCCCTGCCGGAACTGGATTGGCCGAATGTGCCGATCTTCCGCGATTACTGCGAACAATACGAAACACTGCAACGCCACTTTCCCGGCTTCCGGCCCGGCGGCTTCCAGAACATCGAATTTCAGCGCGGTCCGGACCGCGCGACGCTGGTGATTCACTCACCGTACACCACCGTATTCCGGCTGCTGGGCGAACGGATTTTCGAGTTCATGATGCTGGAGGAGGAGATCGCCGAAGCGCTGTTCGACTACGTCTGGCGCCAGTATTGGACGATGTTCGAAGCCGCCTGCCACCGGTTTCAGTGGATTCCCGACGGCATTCACCTCGGAGATTGCGCGGCGACGATGCTGTCGCCGGATCTGTTCGCACGCTTCAGCGTGCCGCGTTACCGGGCGCTGGCGGAACAGAGCCGCCGGATCCGGCTGCACTCCTGCGGCCCGTCGGCGCACCTGATCGAGTTATTCGCGCAGATCCCTTATATGGATGCGATGCAGATCGGCATGGGCTCGAATTACCGGCGCTTGCGGGAGCTCTTCCCGGAAATACCGATTCTCGGCTTCGTCGCCCCGGCACTGATCCGGAACGGCACGCCGGACGAAGTCACCGGCGCGTTGCGCCAGGTGGTCAACGAGCTCGGCGACCGCTATGAAATTTTCCTCAGCTCCGTCGATCCGGATACCGCCCCGGATACGCTGGAAGCGATGCTCGAAGCCGCCGGCGAAGTCAACCGCGCCAACGGCTGGAGCGAAAACGGCAGTATGGTATAATGACAAAGGTAAGCGTTTGATGAAATGGTTCCAATTTTCCACGCCGGACGGGCAGCCGCGTCGGTATCACGTCGGAACGCTGGTGTATTCGCCGGCGACCCTGTTCATGGTCTGCACCTGGATGCTCTGGGGCGGGCTGTGTTATAACACGCTGGCATATGTGCTGATCCCGACCGTGCTGCCGCTGACGCTGAACGGCTTCAACGCCTCCAATCAATTGATCGGCCTGATCGTCGGCAGCATCCCGGCGGCGATGAACCTGGTGATGAATCCGATCGTCAGCACCTCCAGCGACCGGCTGCGCACCCGCTGGGGGCGGCGCATCCCGTTCCTGTTCGTGGCAACACCGTTTGTCGCGCTTTTTTTGGTGCTGGTCGGCTGGACGCCGCAGGTGACCGCCTGGTTGGTGGATACTCCGTTGGGCGCGTCTCTTGATCCGGCCATGCTGGGAATCGTGCTGGTCTGCGCCTTCTCGATCGTCTTTCAGTTTTTCAGCCTGATCGTCGGCTCGGTATATTGCTATATTTTTGCCGACGTGGTGCCGCACCAGATGCTCGGCCGTTTCATGGCGTTGATGCAGATTTTTTCGATGGCGGGCGGTTATTTTTTCAATAAATTCCTGCTGCAGTTTGTAGACGGCAGTGCGCAATGGATTTACACCGGCATTGCGGCAATCTATCTGGTCAGCTTCATGGGCATGTGCCTGGGAGTCAAAGAGGGCCAATATCCGCCGCCGGAAGCATACAAAGTCTCCGGCGATCCCTGGGCCGTTCGCGTCTGGAAGGTCCTGAAAATTTACAGCAAAGAGTGTTTCGGCACTCCGTTCTATCTGATGCTGTTCATCGGTACCGCCCTGACCCAGGTTTCCACCGTCTGCCGCGGCTTGTTCAACGTATTGTTCGCGACCCAGGAGCTGAACCTCACTCCCAAGCAATTCGGCGATGTCGCCGGCGACGGCGCGCTGGTGTCGATCGGCGTACTGATATTCTCCGGCTATCTGATGGATAAACTGCGGCCTCTGCGCATTTTCATCGGCAGCGGCATCGTGGTGATCTTCTTCAACATCTTCGGTTACTTTTTTGCCGTCGATTACCAGAGCTTTTACTGGATCGGCCTCGTGATCATCATCATCTACGCGGTACAGGGGCTGTGCATCATTCCGATGTTCGCCGAACTCTTTCCCGAAGGCAAATTCGGCCAGTACAGCAGCGCCAACGCCCTCGTCAACTGTTTCGGACTGATCGTCGCCAACTGGGCCGGCGGCAAATGCATCGACCACTTCGGCTACCGCTTCATCTTCGTCTGGGACTTCATATTCACCATCATCGCCACCGCGGCACTGCTCTACGTCTACATCGAATACCTCCGCCGCGGCGGCCCCCGCCATTTCGTCGCCCCCCAATAACGTTTCAGGGGGGTGAGTGTTGTCGTCCCGGGGAAGGGAGAAGGGCCCCCTTTTTAGGAAAGGGGCTCCCTTCTCCCTTCCCCGGACCCCATCCCTCATCCTCCTCAAACCTTTTTGTGTACGATTTACGATTTTGCTGACGCAAAATCATAAATCGGAGTTCCAAAGATTGGGATGTATGCTTGACGGCTGTCCGGGAGTTGAATGCTCATTTTTTGCCCAACGAGGCAAAAAATTACGTTAAAAAGGTTGGAGGTGGATGGGATGAGGGGTCCGGGGAGAAGGGAAGGCAGCCCCGTTCCACCAAAGGGGGGCCTTCCCTTCTCCCCGGAATCTCCCCCCTCGTCACACGGTGACGAAGCGGGAGATGGAGGGGGTGTTGGCCAGGTCGGTCAGGGCCCAGACGAGGGCGTCCATGCGGTCGGGGCTTTTGTCGGAGGCGCCGGAACCGTACGAACACAGCTGGTCTTCGAGTTCGCGGAAGACGCCGACGTGGTGAACGACGCCGCGTTCGTAGAGGGCGGCGATGGGTTCGGCGCGGGCGATTTTGCCGCGGGAGGCGCGGACGGCGCGGAAGCTGAGATTGCAGTCGGCGCTGCGCAGCGCGAATTCAATCAGGTCGCCGCCGTTGTTGACTTCTCCGATCACGCGGTCGGCTTGAAAACGGCGGTAGACTTTGTCGACTTCGGCGACCCAGCGGGCCGGCGAAGCCCGCAGACTGGCGTCGGCGAGGACATAATAGCGGCCGGCGCCGCATCCGGCTACGACGATTCCGGTTTCGTCGCTGTCCTGGTGGTGGGTGACGGCGGGATCGACGCCGACGACCACGCGGTCCAGATGGGGGGCGGAATCGACCCGGGTTTGCGCCAGACGTTCCGAATTCCACAATGCGCCCTCCAGATCGTCGAGCCAGCGTCCTTCGAGAAAACGCATCCGCTGCACCTCACTCAAGCCGGCGAGGGTTTCTTCGAGATACCCCTCCGGCAGGTTGGCGCTGTTTCCGGCCGGATTCATCACCATGTGCGCATACTGCCCCGGGAAGCGCAGCGGAACACCGGAGGCCGGGTCGATCTTGCGCACGAAAAGCGTGTAGCTCCAATGCGATTTGCCGGGGGGATTGCAATCGAAGTAGGCGCGGTTGCGCAGCGCGGTCTTCTGCGCCAGCCGGGTCAACGCGGTCGCCACCGCCGGATACGACAGCTCGGAACACTCGTTGAAATACAAGGTGGCGAATTCGCGCCCGAGGATTTTGTCGGCCCGGTCGGCGGTGTCGAGGCCGCCGCACCAGATTTCGGCGCGATTGGGCAGGAGCAGCACATTTTCCGACTCCTGGCGCCGGACGGCGAGACCGGGAAAGGCGAGCCGCAACACCTTCGGCAGCGTGTCGTTCCAGACGGAATTGCGGACGGCGTTGGCGTGAAGCCGCAACACGGCGTGGCGGCTGCCGGGGGCCTTGAGCGCCCGGACGAGGAGCGCATAAAGCAGGACGAAGGTCTTGCCGGAACGCGAGCCGCCGAAAAGCAGGGTATTGCGGGCGCGGCCGCCCAATAATTTCAGCGCCTGGCGCTGGTCGCAAGTCTTTTGAAACACGGGAGGCATATACGGACAATCTCCTTGGCGATGTAGTGATATTCCTGAAAAAAACCGCGGCAACAACCGGCCGGAGGATAAAAGCGAAAAAACTTTACCCTCTTTCAAAATGAAAACACTTCAATCCGAGAAAATCCCGGCCGTCATCACAGAATTCCGGACGACAGAATAACCAAGTTAAAAACATGACCATAAAGCAATTATCTACCCTTATTATCCCTCTTTTTCGTCCTATTCGCCAAAAAAGTAGAAAAAAGTCTTAAAAAAAGGGAATTCCGAGTTGCTTTTACGAAACATTCTGGGTATATTAGAATTGGACAGTTGTAATCCGAACGATCGACAGGGTGAATAAAGAATGAAAAGCTATGCCATCAGCCGGCGGCGGAACTTCTCGCTGATTGAAGTATTGACCGTCATTGCCATTATCGGCGTATTGAGTGCGATTGTGCTGGGCCTGGCGTCGCTGGCCAGAACCCGGATGGCGGAGTCGCGCACCCGCGCGACAATCGAAAAAGTGAGCCTGACCCTGAACAGCCTGCAAGCCAAATTCGGCTACTACCCGAATGCCACAAATGGCATGCTGGTAATCTGCGGTAAGGATTTGGCAGAAAAACATAATTGGACAGCAGCAAACTGGAAAAAAGAATTTGTACCGAAAGTTACTATTCTGGGGGTTGAATCTCCCGGTATTGATCTGGGCGGCTATAACGGAAGCAAAAGCATTTATCCGGCAGCCTATTTGAACGGCTTTGTTTCAATCATCGAATTTGAAAACCTGCGAGACAGTTGTATCTGGTTTGATGGACAGATCGTACTGGCGGACGCAATGGAACATCCGTTGGTCTACATGGCCCCCGGCCATCACAATACCGGGACTTTCGACTTGGCCAGCGCCGGAGTGGATGGCAATGTTGGCAACAAGGAAAAGTCCCCTAACGTACCGTTTGCATTAGTTGACGGAGGCGAATTAAAGACACATTCAACGGAAGATTTTGACGCAAAAACCAGCGACGACATCACGAATTTTTAATCATAAACTGCGGAGTTGAAATAAGATGCGCAAGAAGAAATTCACATTGGTGGAAATGTTGACGGTGATCGCAATCATCGGAGTTTTGGCCGGGATTTTGATTCCGACGATTACGATATCAAAACGGAGAGCACAGGAAGCCACGGCCAAAACCGAAGTCAGTTCGATTGTCGCCGCTATCAAGGCGTATCGCCAACAGTACAATAAACTGCCGTTAAAATTAACCAAGCAAAACAATAACAAGCCGACCGGAAAAGTTACTCCCGATGAGTATGTTGACTTCATGGAAATGCTTTGCGGAAAAAACGTCTCCGGTACCAACCCCCGGCAAACCAAGTTTTTGACACCGCGGGCAAAAGATTCTGCTAAGGCCGGCGGAGGTACAGTCGTGCCGGCGGTTTGGCTGGACCCGTGGGGCCGCGAGTACCGCATTTTCCTTGACGAGGACTACGACAACAAAGTCGATGTCAATGCCGATGAGTTGCATGGAGACATATTTGTCTATTCCTTGGGAATTGACGGCGACGAAACTCCGGGCAAGAAGAATAATGAGGAAAAAAACAAAGACAATGTGACCAGCTGGGATAGCAAGTAAATCCAGAACCGGATGGTAGTAATGACAAAAGACCGGAAAAAACCGTACACTCTGATCGAAATCGTCACCGTGATCGCGATCGCAGCGATTGTGATTACCTTGATCGGGGTATCCTTTGAAAATCTGGGCGGTTCCAGCAACGTGGACGCGGCAACCGCCGAAGTCGGCAACGCGTTAAGCCTGGCCCAATCCCAGGCCGCCAGCCGGAGAAGATATGTGGCGGTGGTAATTGCGACCCCGGCGACAACCGCCTCCAGTACGAAACTTGCCGATCGCAGCTTTTCGGCCTATCGGTTGGCCTATGTGGAAAAGCCAAATGGCGGCAGTGCGGATTTTGTCAGCTGGGTTCCGGCGCAGGATTGGAAGTTGCTGCCTCTGGGAACGGCGGTCATCACAATTGACGGCGAAGCGGCCGATGCCAATTACGGCGGGAAAGCGCTTACCATCAACGACGTGGACAAAAAAGGACGGGCAGGAGCGGGTCTGGTCTTTTCGTCCAAAGGGACCTTGTACCCTGCGGCGACTTCGAACTGCCAAATCATCGTTGGAAGTGCAATGCTCGACGACAATGGGGACATGGTCTTCCAGGGAGCCGCCGCGGACCGTTTGCGGATTACCATCAATAAATACACCGGAGTAATAAGTTATGACGCGGCACCGTAAAAATTACTTCAACATGGTGGAAGTCACCCTGGCACTGGGCGTGGCCGTGATCGGAGTGGTCTGTATCATGGCCTTGATTCCGGTGGGAATGAATGCTTCCCGTGACGCCACGGCGGACAATTACCTGCCGGACGTGGCGCAGGAATTACTCACTATCATAAAATTGGACTGTAAACGAGCGGATGCGACTTGGGGTGTGCCAGCAAACGGCCCGGGGAAAGTGCCAACTTCCAAGCCAACGGCCAATAACTGGGGGGATGTAGACAGCATTGATCGCAGTAGTGCTTATCTGGGCAACCCGAAGGAATCAGGCGGGTTTGTTATATCAAATGGAGATGGAAATTTTTTAATCGTCCAACAGACAAAAGTTGCCGATGGACCTACACCCGATGACGATGTCTTTAATATTGACTTTGCGGCGGCGGCTCGGGTTTGGCAGGAGAATATTTCGGATTTCAGATTCTTCAATGCTGTCACCCCAACGGTAAATGTTTCAGGAGTTTCCAAAGCTATTTATATTGAAGTAAGCTGGCCGGCCACCATTCCATATGGCCGGCGGGAGGAGTTGGGGAACATTCGAACGTATCGGATGGAAGTATTCAATCCGGAGGCCACATTATTATGATCTTGAAAAAGAAAAAATCCGGATTTACCCTGATCGAATTATTGGTTTCGATTGCGGTGTTTTTGATCCTTCTCGTGATGATGCTGCAATTTCTGGCAGGAACACAGCAGATATGGAAAGGAACTTCCGGACGCGGCGATGTTTATGTCGAGAGCAAAACCGCAATGGATTTAATGGCCTCTTTGTTCCGCGAAGTCAACTATGTTCAGTTCTATGAGAATCCGGGAGATACAAATACCGTAAATTATCCTTTCTATATTCCGAAGGATGCCAACGGCAGATTGCCCGAAATTCACTTTTTCGGACGTTCCGATGCCGATTTCGGCACGACGTCATTAAATGATGTGTATTTATTTTCGATCGGCTTGTCAGGAAACAAGCTGCAGATCCGCGGGATCCCCGCATATGCCAGCGGAGAGAAGAGTAAAAATTACGATGCGGCAATTGCCGGAACTTGGAGTTCGGTACTAGCAGAAACTGAAGCTCCGTTTACCAATGCTGCTTTTGAAACAATTATCGACCGGGTAACGGGTCTTGACTTTTACCCCCTTTACCGCAATGCAGACGGAAGCTTGGATAGTGGAGGTGATCCCAAAAACAGAATACCGGCAGCGCTGATGATACAACTCCGGATGCTGGATAAGAATAATTTTGAAATCTACAGCGAAACGAACAATGACAAGTTCTTAAGAGACAATGAATTGAGTTTCAGCCGGATTATTTACTTCGATAACCGCGATTATGTAGTGGAATAAGTGAGGACGACAGATATGAGCGTGAGAATAAAATCCAACGAACGCGGCGCAGCATTGTTATTTGCAATGGGGCTTCTGGCGCTTTTTCTTTTGTTGGCGATGGCATTTGCCGCCAACTCATTGTTGCAGCGGAAAATTGCCGCCAACCGCAGCTCCCGTGCCATGGTGGAAGTGATTGCCGATTCCGCGGTGGAACGTGTCCGCACGCAGCTTTTCTATTATCAAGCCGATGTCGCCCCCGCTTGGATAGACGGGAAAGCCGACATCAACCGGCTGAAAAGTTTTGTTGACACCGCAGATGCTGTAGATGCCGAATTTAATGGCGGCGGGGTGACTTCCGACCTGCTGGAGATAGAAAAATTGGGTGGAGTTTTGTACGAGGAAAAAGACTTCCAACAATGTCCCTATGTGATATCGAATACGGCACATGTCGTTGCTGATTGTCTTATTTGCCACAACTGGGAACTTCCAGACTGGCGTCTGGTCAAAAACCACCAAGCTGCGGCGCAAAAGGAAATTGTCGGCCGCTATGCCTATATTATGCTTCCGCCCATACCGCGATTTTTCCAGGAACACAAACCGAACGGCTTACCAACCTGGCGCACTTTCGAAGAGCTTGCAACTTCCACTGACGTGACCACCAAAGGGGATTTGCTGAACTTCAAGCGCGAAATGGAGATTTATTACCCACCCGCGCTGGAAGCCTATGTTTATAATTCCACCGATCTTAATATGCCCTCGGAGAAGATCCCGCCCCGTTCATTGCCGGCTGACTATTATAAGCGTTTTGACCTGAAGCGGGCGGATTGGGGAACCATCACTCCGGAAAATTTACTGGACACCGCACCGGCAAGTTTCTATAAAGACGTTGTGGATAAAAAACTTACATCAGACAGCTACAGCACTAAAAATGAACTGCTTGTGAATCCTGCGACAACAGACGGTATCCAGTTTTTGCGCAGAGTTTCCAATGCTCCGAAAACCTTCACCTCCATAGCCGATCGTCGCTTACAAATCGCGGCCAACCTGATTGACTACTGTGATGGAGATAATATTCCGACAACGGCGTCTGATGCCAAACCCGATACTTGGGACAGTACCACAAAGCCGGTTGTAAACTATGCTGGCAATGAAAGAACCCCCTATATAGATCGTATAGGGGTTGTGGTACGGGCAGAAGCCATGCGTGCGCCTTTGCCTTCATGGTATATTGGCTCTACATCTGGAGCTCAGGATTTCTTGGACTCTATTTCTACTCAGGGAGCCGCTTATCCGGGAGCAATGCAGTTGACATTAAACGCACGGGTTACAGCAGCGTTGGTGAATATTTATTCCGAACCGGCAAAACGCAATTACGCTCTTCAGCTTTTTTTGAATGGAGATGGCTTCTACTTTGAAAATATGCGTTGGGCTACCCCGGAGGTGACATTCCAGTATTCCTATGAGGACGCAATGGGTACCTCTATCCCGGTAACGGAAACTATTACTTTGACTGATAATTTGTGGCTGCAAAACGCGGGAACAGTTCTTAATTCTAAGCTGCGCTTTGGAAATACAGCAGATCCTGATGGCAGCGAAGGTAAAATAATTCTTCCGTTCAACGAAGTCGAGTTCACTCAGGGCTACGAAGGTAGTAAGAGCGATAATATGTCTATAGATGGGGCAATGAAAGCCATGACCATCGAACTCTATATACCCGTCTTATCTACAATATCACAGGATCTGGCATTATTGTCCCATATTGACGATGGATCTTTCGTAAAAGACTCCTTGACATGGACATTGACTGATACGTCGTCGCTTCCGGTTTCTGTTCAAGCAACTAAATTCAATATCAGCCGTATGGTATTATCCGACTTGGATGATGATTCTTGGGGAGATGGATACAATGCGGACGCGGGCGTCAGTGTTGCCAATGTAGACTATGTCAAGGAGTTTGATGTTGGGTATGTAAATTATACTTTTGATGCTATCACACCGACATTCTTTGCCCTCGGTGGAATTATGTGTAAAGATCCTCGCCAGAATTTGAATGAAGATGATTGGTACCCCGAAACTAAGAATAATGGACCGATTTTTGATACTGATATTGCCAAACAGCTAGGCTATGAAGAAAATTGGTTATTCTCAACAGAAGCAAAAACATTAGTAGATCCCCTTTGTGATAACAGTACATATAATCTTCGCAATCCCAGGAATAATGGAGCAAGTCCGGATATGACTAGAGATATCGAAGATGCAAAAACTCCAGCTTGGTTGGGCGATGATGCGGATAAACATTTGTCTACTGCATTTTTCCGTAATGGACCAATGGAGTCACTGGCGGAATTGGGGTTCATTCATCGTGGCGCGATGTGGGAAACATTGAATTTGGCCAATGCCGCCCAGCCGCATGCCACCGCGACCAATCTATCCAAGCCGGTACAACCCAGCGATTATGACCCTGTAAAATATAAATACACTCAGGAACAGGACACCGAGCCGGGAACCAGTTATCAGCAAGGGGATGGCGGTCTTTTGGATCAGGTCAAGGTTACAGACAAGAATTGGCAATATGATGTTTATGATCTGAATTTGCGGGATGGGAATAACACGTATAGCCCGACGAAATTTTTGGGCGACAACTATTATCGATACTTGTTGGAGGACATTCGAATTGGAGCACTGCAGTCTTCCAGTCCCACTATTGATTTGCTCACTTCAGATTCCGACGGGACCAAGGTTACTGATTTCACCGACGGAACAACAACTACAGTGGTTGCCAATTCGTTAATCTCGTTCTTGAACTGGAGATTCGAGACAGACGAAACCAAAGCACCTCCGCAGTATTCCAACCGATCGCAGTTGTTGTGGTATTATGAAGATAAACTGTCTGCTAATGAGGAGATTCGTTATTATAACGCTTATAATGAGCTTACCGATGCCGTTATCAGCCCGTTGAAGCTCAACAAAGCATTATATGACGAGTTATGTGCCAAGACGATGCAAATGACGACCGCTGGCGGTCTGCCGACGGTTTACCGGGTACTGGTGTTGGCACAGAGCATCCGGGATATCGGTGCGGATTCGAGTGACCCTGCGGATGCATTCAAAATCAGTATTGATAGGAATGGTGACGGGCAAATTACAGGGGATGCCGATCCTATTAAAAATGAAAAAGATATACTTGTCCTCCTCGGTCGCTATGAAGAAGGCGTCGATGAAATCACGGGGCAGTTGCGGATGATTGTTACGTTTGTGCGCGATCCGGTGACTTGCCGGGTGTTGATCAAGGATATCGAGTATCTCGAAGAGTAATCCGGTTACCTTTGCCCGGAGGCGGTAAACGCTCCGGGCATTTTTTTTGAAAGCATGTCGATGAATGCAACTCCCCTGAATACCTTGTTTCCGGCTCCGGTCGCGCAACTGGTGTATTCGGACGGACGCTGGCGGCGCTTCCGCTTCTGCAAGCGCGGGTTCCTGTTTCATTATGTCGTCTGCCGCGGCGGCTATGAATCGTTTCAGCCCGCCCCGATCCGGCAGCTCTATTATCTCAAGCATCTGCTCCCGTTCGACGGCTGGCTCAACCGGATTCTCTTCGACGCTGTCCGCAATGTCTGTACCGTCTTTTACACCCCCAACCGCTGGAAGCAGCAGCTCCAACAGCAGGCGCTGACCCGCCTCGCCCGCGATTGCCACCATCTGCGCCGCGAAAGCTGGCGCGACGATCCCGCCGGCTATCCGCAGCTCTCCGAACTGCGTTTCGGCCAAATCGACGCATTCGCTCTCAACCGCCGCGCCGAAGAGGCGTTGCGTCTCCGCCTGGAACAACTTTATTTCGGCTATGGCGAGGAGCTGGCCCGCTATTCGCCCGGCGGTTTCGTCCACTATGCCGACGCGCTTTCGGTCCACTTTCAGGAAATGACCGTCTTTCTCGCTCCCGCGCTGATCTGGCGCGAAGGCCCCCGGCTGCGCTGGCTCGTCCCCAATCTTCCCGCCGAACCGGACGACGCCTGGATCCGTTATTATGCCTGGACGAAACTCTGCGCCAGCCCGATTCACGTGGAACCCGAATTCGCCGATTTCGCCCGCGGCGAAGCCATGCAACTGCCTCCGGAAGAGTTCAACTTTTCCGAAGCCGGACACCGCGCCCTGGAACGCGCCCGCATCATGCGCGACTGGCTCGTCGACGCCGCCGACGCCCCGCCCGAAGCCATCGAGCCAACCCACGAAAACTGTTCCATCTGCCGCTACCGCGAATACTGTTTAGGTGGTTAGATAAAAGCGCCTTGGGGAAAAGAGAAGGGCCCCCTTTTGAGGAAAGGGGCTCCCTTCTCTCTTCCCCAAACCCCTTCTCTCAACCCCCTCAAACCTTTTTGTGTATGATTTACGGATTTGCATCGCAAATCCATAAATCGTGAAGTTTGAAATAGAATTGGACAACCAGTGAATACCCCAAGCGATAACACCGACGACAGGCGTAGGTCCTGAAGGGGGTAGCTGGGGGAAACGACGAGTTTCCCCCGGAGGGACCGGACATGTATTGTCGGCAAGGGTGGCGGCTTTTGTGGTGGTCTGGCCGGTTTGACGCGGCAACAGGCGCTCCCGGAAAGAATTTTCAAAAGGTCGCGGAGGATGCCGTCAGGCATCCGGAGCAGAGGTGCAGAGAACGCAGCGCGAAGCGCAAGGGCGAAAAGTAAGCTCGCGTCAGCGAGCGTAACGCGGGTCCCCCTGCCGAGGGGGCGCGGGGGGCGAGAAGCCACCCGCATTCCTTAAAGCGCAGGAGAAACGATATGAATATAATTTTGTTGGAAGAGTCGGACCGGATCGCGGAGGATACCGTACAATTGCGGGGACGCCGCTTCGAACATTGGCGTGATGTGCTGCGGGGGAATGCGGATTCGACTTGTAAAGTCGGCTGGTTGAATGGTGCGATGGGCACCGGACACGTGGTCGAAGTCGGTGCCGACGCGGTCACGCTCCAAATTCAAGGCGATATTGCGCCCCCCTCCCCGCTTCCGGTCACGTTGTTCATGGCGCTTCCGCGGCCCAAGACATTGCGAAAAGTACTGCATGCCGCTGTCGGCTTCGGCGTCAAACGGCTGTGCTTTTTTCAGACCTGGAAGGTGGAAAAGAGCTATTGGAGTTCGCCGTTGCTGAATCCGGAGGAGCTGCAAGCGGAAATCCGGCTCGCGCTGGAGCAGGCCGTCGATACCATGGAGCCGTGCATCAGCTTTCACCCGCGCTTCAAACCATTCGTCGAAGATGAGTTACCCGCTCTCACCGCCGGATTGCAGCTCCTGCTGGCGCACCCCGGCTCGCCGGAATGCTGCCCGGCTTCGCCCTCCGTCCCGGTCGGCCTCTTTCTCGGTCCCGAAGGCGGCTTCACCGATTACGAAATCCGGATGCTGCAACAAACCGGCGCCCGCCCCGTCCACCTCGGCACCCGCATCCTCCGCACCGAAGTCGCCGTCAGCGCCCTGCTAGGCCGCCTGAGCGGGTGGGAATGAATGCCTTGGGGAAAAGAGAAGGGCCCCCTTTTGAGGAAAGGGGCTCCCTTCTCTCTTCCCCAAACCCCTTCTCTCAACCCCCTCAAACCTTTTTGTGTATGATTTATGGATTTGCGATGCAAATCCATAAATCGGGGTTTGGGTCGGGCTATTCGCCGAAGTGCTCTTCGATTTTCGCCAGATATTCTTTTTCGAGTTCGTTCATTTCATTCTCGATTTGAACAGCAAGCTCCTCGTTTTTCTGCCAGCGCGCCAATTTCGCCAATTTTTCCGACTTGGAACGGGTTATGTCCACAATACAGACACAATGTCCCTTGTCGTCAAAATCCGGGTATCCTGCTTTGATCCGTGCCGACTCTTCAAACATCCGCGGCAGCCACTCCTTGTCTTTGCCCCACTGCGCATTGATATCAGGAATGTATTTGGAGGCCAAAGCATATCCTCCGGCATCCTGTAACTCCCGTTCAATCCGATTGAAGTTTTCCTTGAGAAATTTCGGATGTTCCCGGTCCACAAACTCCAGAAAATTCACCACATACTCCGACTCTCCCAAAACCGAACTCAAATGAATCACATCTGCCAGGACCTGAGCATTGAGACGTCCCAACCGGGCAGCTTCCTCCCTTTCCTTCGAACTCTGCGGAAGCTTAATGGAGCTATCGATACTGCCGTCCACTTTGATCCAGGGAGATCCCGTCTGCCAGTTTCCTGCCATTAAATGCGCCACCGCTTTGTCACGCTGCCGAATCATTTCCTCGCGTGCCGGAGGATACACGTCTCCCAGACTCTTCCACTCCGAAAGCAGAAACGATACGCGGACTCCGCTCATACTAGATCCATATTCCAGTATGTGTTCCCAGAACCAGACAAAATTGACCAGCGCCTCCTCATACTTCTCCTCCGCAATCAATGCCTTACAACGCGGATATATAAACTCGACCCACTCCTGCGTTTCCAGTTCCGGCGGGCGCAATGCCGCCACTTTCGCATCCAATTGCTCCGGCGTCAAAGCCGCAGCGGCTCCGGTCATCGGAATCCATAACCCGATCAGCGCCACTACCGCCAGCGCCGCCAGAGAACACCATATACGATCGATTTTATTCGTTTTCATTATCAGCTCCGTCATTCGTTGTTTCAATTGCCGCGCATCCCGGCTCACGCCCGGCGCCGGCAGTTCATAAACCGGACTCCCGGCCGCCAACTCCAGCAACAGCCCGGCATACGCCGCGCGCTCGCACGGGGTCAGTTGCAGGCTTTTGCCGACCGCTTCGTCGCACTCCACCTCGCAGGCGACCTTCCACCCGCGCAGCAGGATGCGCATCCCCGGATTGAACCAGAATACGCTCTCCAATCCCCAGACGATCCAGCTCATCCGGTGATGCCCGCGCCGGAGATGCTCCAGCTCGTGCATCAACAACATCCGCAACCGCATATCATCCGATTGCAGCGCCCCGCCCTCCGGAAACAGCACTATTCCATGCCGCCAACCGCAACAGGCCGGGCCGATTCCAGCTTCGCCGCTATTCCGCAAGGATAAATTCCGGTAGCGACCCGGAGTCATCCCGGCGATATTCCGCGCGTCCGCGAAGATCCGCAACAGCCGCTCGTCGGTTACCGCCGGATAAGACCTGACCTGTCGCAGCCAGCCCCTCGCGCGCCATAACCGGTAAACGCCCCAGAACAGCGTCAAAACTATATAAGCCATCCCGATCCAGCCGGCCCAGCCGATCGAAATGGAGGAAGTTTCCGTCTTTACCGTCTTCATATCAGTCGCCGCCGGTACCGCTGAAACGGCAGGCAGCACAGCCTCCCCGGTCGCCACCGGTTCCAGTTGGGGCCCAACCGGCACAACAGTTACGGATTCCACCGGCGCCTGCGGCACGCTCCGCCACCCTTCGAAGCCGAACGGCAGCAACGCTACCGCCACCAGCGCCAATACCATCCAGCTGCGTACCTTTCCCACCCGGCTCCAGCCTCCGAGCAGCAGCGCCAATACGCCGGCACGCAACAAAGTTCCGACCAAGTACAACAGCAAAGTATTCATTTTTCCGCTTCCGCCTTGTTCAATAAGTCTTTCAACTGCGCAATTTCGCTCTTCGACAGCTTGCTGCGTTCGGCAAAAAAGCACATCAACTGCGCCGGATCGGCGTTGAACAACTGCCGCACCAACGAACTCGCCGCCTCCTCCCGGTAGTCGTCCTTTGTCACCAAAGGACGGTATACATACGCCCGTTTCGGCCCCGAGGCCTCCACCGCTCCCTTCTTCACCAGCCGGGTCAACAGCGTTTTTATGGTATTCTCATCCCATTCGCACCCGTCGCGGACCAGTGCCACCACCTCCGGCGTCATCAACCCCTCCGGACGCTTCCACAACTCCGTCATCACCACCAATTCCGCACCCGATATCGTCACCATGATCGATCCCTCCATGCCATAAACTACACTCGTAATTTATGAAAGCAAATTTTTTTTATCAAAAAGATCAGTTTTTTGCGATGCAGCTTAAAGCGCCTTGTCAGGCAAAGGAATCCGGCAGTTGCGGATAGGGCGGAATCGAATTCAGGAAGAGTGTGCCGTAGCGCTTGGAGACCAGGCGCCGGTCGAGTATCACGATGATTCCGGTGTCGGTGGTACTGCGGATCAGCCGCCCCACCCCCTGCCGGAATTTGAGCACCGCTTCCGGCAAAGTATACTCCATGAACGAGCTTTTCCCGCTCAACTCGATGCATTCGCAGCGGGCTTTGATCAATGGATGCGAAGGCACCGCGAAAGGCAATTTGGTCACGATCACATTGCTCAGCGCCTCTCCCGGCACATCCACGCCGGTCCAGAAGCTGTCGGTCCCGAACAACACCGAATCGACGTCGTTTTTGAAGGTCGAGAGCAAAGCCGTCCGGGACAGCCCCTCCCCTTGCAGCAGCAACGGGATGCCTTCCGCTTCAAACCACGGCCGCAACGCGTCGGCGCAACTGCGCATGGTACTGTAGCTGGTAAAAAGCACAAAGGCCTTTCCATGCGTCAGACCGATGTAACGCGGAATCTCCCGGATCAGGCCGGGGAGATATGCATCCTCTTTCGGGTCGGGAATCGAGCGCGACAAATAGAGCTTCACCTGCTCCGGCTCGAACGGGGAATCCAGCCGGACCGGCTCGGCGCCTTCATAGCCGACCCGGTCGGCGTAATAGTCGAACTTCTGGTCCACCGTCAATGTCGCACTGGTCAGAATCACCGGGAAATTCCGACGAAACAGCGCGGTACGCAGAATCTCCGCCACATTCAGCGGCGCCGCCTGCAGCACGATGTTGTCGCGTTCGCGCTCCACCCAGTAGACCGCATCCGGCACCCCCATCGCGATAAAGCGCGAAATGGCATCGATAAATGCATCACAGCGGCTCAGATACGCTTCCAGCTCGGTCTTGAAGTTTTTGTCCTCCTGCGCCTCCGCACACGAAGCCAGCAGCTCCCGCAAGCGGCACAGACGGGCGCCGAGCAGATCCGGAAAGCGCGCGGCTTCAGAAACCCGGCGGATGCTGTCGTTCACCTCCGCCAGAAACTGATCGAACAGCGCGAAAAAACTCTGCGCCGCGCCTTTCACTTCGGTGACCTCCCGGCGCAGCGCCAGGGTATCGCCGCCGGCCCGCACCAGTACCCCCCAACCGGTATCCGGGTTGAACATCCGGTTCAAATACGCCAGAAATCCCAGCTGCGATACCCGTAATCCCAGATGGTCCGCAGCGCTGTCTTCCAGAGTATGCGCCTCGTCCACCACCACAGCGGCATAGCGCGGCAGCAATGCCGAAAGTTCGCCCGGCGCCTCCAGCTGCATCTTCAAATCGGCGAAAAACAGCGCATGGTTGGCCACGATGATATCGGCGCTCTCCCAATCCAGCCGGGCGCGCCAGTAAAAACAACGCCGGAAAAATTCACACCGGTTCCCCACACAATTGCCCGCCTCGCAGCAGACGTGGCTCCACGCCGACGGCTCGAAGCGCAATGCCGCCGAATCCCGGTCGCCATCGGCGCTCTCCTCGCTCCAGCGCGCCACCCGTTCCAGCTCCAAAGCCTGCGACACCAATCCGGGAAACGCCGCCTGCCGTTCGCCGCCGGTCGCCAATGCCAGCCGCCGCCGGCACAGATAATTGGACCGCCCCTTGGCCAGCGCCGCTTTGAATGGAATCCCGGTCAGGCGCGCCAGCAGCGGCAAATCACGGGTAATCAATTGCTCCTGCAAGTTGATGGTTTCGGTGGTCACCACCAACGGGTGCGGCAACTTCTGCGCCAGAAAAATCAGCGGCACCAGATAGGCAAAGCTCTTGCCGACTCCGGTCGGCGCTTCAATCGCCAGATTGCGCCCGGCCGTCAACGCCGCCGCAATGGCCCGCGCCATGCGCGATTGCTGCGACCGGTATTCGTAGGGGCGGCCGCCGTATTCCGCCGAATAACGCAACGGTCCGTCCGGCGCGAAAAAAGCCGCCACCTGCGGCTCCAGCTCCCGCAGGTCGACCGCCGGTTCCAACTCCGGAGGCGCATTGCCCTCCAGGTCCACTTCGACCATGAATTCCTCCAGGTCGTCAAGCGAATCCAGCGGCATCATCATCGCGCCATCCCGCCTCGATACCGGATCACCGCAGCATACGCGCCATCGTGCTCCTCCGAGGGTAACAGCAGCCGTTCCGCCTCGCTGTGCCAGTCGCCGGAATGGCGCGCCAGAAATGCCTGCACCTGTTCGCAATTCTCCTCCGGCTCCAAGCTGCAGGTACTGTAAACCAGGCAACCGCCGGGACGCACCAGCCGTGCGATATGATCGATAATCTCCTGCTGCAATTGAACCACTGCGGCCAACTCCCGCTCCGAAAAACGCCAGAGTGCATCCGGACGGCGCCGGAATACCCCGGTATTCGAACACGGCACATCCGCAAACACGACATCGAAGCCGTTCTTTTTATCCACCGGCAAAGCCTGCGCTTCGCGGGTGATGATTTCACACTTTACCCGGTGACGGGCAAGATTTTCCCGCAACCGCGCCACCCGCTCCGGCGAACGGTCCGCCGCCGTCAGCGAACCTCCCCGGGCCAATCTGGAAGCCATCAGCAACGCCTTCCCACCCGGCGCGGCACAGACATCCAGTACCCGCTCGTCGCCACGCCATGGTACCAGCGACACCGCCAGCGCCGTCGCCGGATCCTGAATATAGACACTGCCGTTTTCCAGCCAGTCGCGATGACGCGCCAGCCAGGCGCTGTGGGCCATGGCGGTACGCCGAAAATTCCAGCCGGACAGCCAATCGGCCTGTACCGGGATATCATCGTCCGGGGCCGGCGGCTCCCCGACAGCGCACCAGCGGTAGGTCAAAGGCGCCCGGCTCTGCCAGGCCTGGCGCAACTGCGCCATTTCCGCATCGGAAAAGCGCGCGCTCCAACGCGCCGCTACAGCGGGCGGCAACAGTTCGGCTGCCGCCGGCGCCCCCTCCTCCACCGCTTTGCGCAACAGTGCGTTGCAGAAGCCGGAGGCGTTGCGGCTGATATGTTGGCGAACGTAGCTCACTGCGACATTGACCGCCGATTCCGGGCGGATGCCGGTCTGATACCAGAGCTGGGTCAACACCGCGTACAGCACTCGTTTCACCGGAGCCGGAGGCGTTTTGGTGCAATGTGCCGTCAGAAAATATTCGATCGCGCCGCGATAACGATAGGCGGCGAACAAGAGGTCCGTCAGGGTACGGCGCTCCTCGGGCAGTTGCAGGTACGAGTCCAGATAATCATCCAGCGCGCACGCGTGGTTGTCCACCATCGACAGCGCCCGAACCGCCTCCGCCAGAATCCGCTCCGCAATCACAATGCTTCATCCCCCAGAAAACGACCGTTGCTCCAGTAGGAATAGTAATCCCGGACCGCGTCCGTCAACGACATCGGCTCATCGGTATAGCCCAGGCGATGCAGCTTGTCCATTTCCGCTTTGGTATAATATTGATAGCGGTCGCGCAGCGACTCGGGCATCTCGATGTATTGCATATTCACCTCGCGTCCCATCGCGGCAAAGGCCGCCGCCGCCAGCTGATTCCACGTCTCGGCCTTTCCCGAACCGATGTTGTAAAGCCCCGCTCCCTTCGGGTGGTTGAGCAGAAACCACAGCATCCGCACCGCATCCTTGACATATAGGAAATCACGCATCTGCTCGCCGTCGGCGTATTCCGATCGGTAGGAACGGAACAACTGCAACACCCCCGAAGCGGTAATCTGTTCGAATGCCCGGCAGACCACACTGCGCATGTTCGCCTTGTGCAATTCGTTGGGCCCGTAGATATTCGAAAACTTGCAGCCGGTCAGCGACGTCAGCCATCCCTGGCGCCGGGCATAGAGATCGAAAAGCTGCTTGCTGTAGCCGTACATGTTCATCGGCCGCAACCGGTGAATTTCCGCTTCGTCGTCGCAATACCCCAGCGAGCCGTCGCCGTAAGTGGCGCAACTGGACGCATACACCATCCGGATCCGGTGCTTCAGGGCGATTTCCGCCACCCGCTTGCTGTATTCGAAGTTATTGTGAATCAAGTAAGTGGCGTCGGTCTCGGTGGTGGCGGAACAAGCCCCCAGATGCACAATTCCTTCGACGTGGCGCCAGAATGAATCGTCGGTTTCCAGCCGGGCCAGAAAATCGTCTTTCTCCAGGTAATCCGCGAAACGCAACGCCCGAAGATTCTTCCACTTGTCCGATTCCCCCAGATGATCGACCGCGAGAATCCCGTCGACTCCCAATTGATTCATCTGCCAGACCATCGCGCTGCCGATCAAACCGGCCGCGCCGGTCACCACATATTTCACCTTCATATATTTGCCGCCTTTGGCTTTAGAAAAACGCAAAGCTGTCGTCCCGGCCGCTCTTCTGCCGGTAATTCTGAGCCGAATTCACCATCTGCCGCTGTACTTGATTCAACGGTGAAATCATTCCGTTCAGGAACGCCGATACCCGGAACGAAAACTCCCGGTTATAGGTGCTGCGCTTGGAATCCCAATCCAGGTCGGAATTCATTTCGAAAATAATGTCCCAGCAGTGCAGCGTCTTGATCACCTGCAAACTTTGATCCGAGATCGACCCTTTGTAGAAGTCATAGGTAATCGCATAACGGCCGCGCAAGTCCCGGTCCGGCGTCACCGGGAATTGCACATCGAACACCACATTCTGGGTCATATCCGACGAGGTCACCCCCCACGACGAAGCGGCATTGATCGAGGCCAGCGTACTTCCCATCGAATAAGCGGACCGACTCCGGTAAGCGTCCTCGTAATTGTAGGTAACGCCGAAAATCAAATCGTCGAGCAGCGCGTATTTCATCGACAAACTCAAATTATTGAGCTGCGCTATATCCAAACCGGGACGTCCGACATTCTTCCCATTCCGGTATACATCCTCGCGCTCATAGTTGCCGCCGACGTCAAATGAGCACTCCGCCGACAGAGAAAAGCCGTTCCCGGGCTCGAAACGCAGAATCGTTCCCAAATCGCCGATGCTGTTATATCCATTTTCGTTCTTGAAAAACAAATCCCAGTAATTGTCCATCGACAGCCAGTTGATCAACTGCGGCCGGGTCACACTGCCCGTACGGGTCTGCAACCGGTTCCGCATTCCGAAACGAATGAAGTTCATTTCCTTCAACCGGTCGATGTCGTCGAAGTAATACAAATGCTCCCGGCTCTCGCTGACATCGGGAATAAACGTATAGTTGGTGTACGGTTCAAAGACGTGCCGTAAGCCGTCCAGTTTGAAAAACGGACTGCGCACATTCTGCCAGGCATTATAGAACTTCATCGAAGCTTCGATGCCGAGCTCCTCGGCAATCCGGAAACGGTTGCCGCCGCGATTATCGTAATTGTTCAGTGTCGTGGTCGTCATGCTGGTCGGCTGGTCCGCCGCCAGAATCCGGCCGATATCCTCATCGGAAACTTTGTTTTTCGATGAATCGGTGTAATCGGTCAAACGCACCCCCGCCCGCGGCGTCAGGTTGATCACGTCAAACAGTTTAAACGGATAGTACAGGAAGTTGACACTGTCAAAGCGCATCGTCTGGTAGTCTTCCGGTCCCGGAATCACCTGTTCCCGGGGAGTGCCTTTATACCGCACCCGGGGTTCGTCGAATTCCCGCCAGCGCATCGACAGATAGTCCACCGAATGCGTCCCCTGATAATAAACGCCGGTTCCGAACAGCTCCTGGCGCGGCATATCCAGCTTGATCTGCGGCAACTGCTGCGCCGTGGTGTAAAATGAATTCACCTGCGGACGCATCAACACCGACAGACTGGCGCGGTCGAACTGATATTCGAGCGCTCCGTACGTCGCCGGTTCCGGGTCGGCGTTGAAGTTGGAGCCGAAATAGTCCCGGGTGAAATAATAGTCGCTGGAGATATCGAACTTCCCGCGGAAGTCCAGCCGCGGCGTGATGTGGGTCACGTTATCCAGGGCGAAACGGTAGCGGTATTTGGGAATATCCAATCGGTATTTCTCGACTTCCGAGCCTTCGTACGGCCGCAGGTCGCCGATGCCATAGGCGAACAGCTCCGTTCTCGACTGTTCGGAATAAATACCTCCGGTCGCTCCATAGCCGACGCCGCGCAACTCATACCAATCCATCCGCGGCCGAATCCAGGAGTACGGGTATTCCGACAGCGTGAACTTCCGGCTGATGGAACCGTAGTAACCGTAATCCGAAGATTCGCCGCCGGCCATCTGAAAGAGTCCGAGCGACTCGTCTTTGGGCTTGTAAAACATCGGCAACCAGATCAACGGCATGTCGAATGCCTTCACCCAGCAGTTATATGCCCAGATGGAATGCTCACCGAAGTCCGAGTTGTAGCCACGCATGCCGTCGACACCGGCTTCGTGCGGGAATACCTTGGCCGTGTCGCAGAATACCGAATAATGCGACCGGTTATCCGCCAGATAGGAACAGGTCGAAATCTCGACCTCGTTCAGCACAATTTCACCGGAGGGCTTGCGTTCTCCCGCCTTGGCGGAAGCAACGAAGGTACCGAAATCGCAATTCAGGTTATCGAATGCGAAAACGCCGGTCAGAAGATTCCCGGTCACCCGGTCGGCTTTCAATACCTCGCCGGGGGTGAACATGGAAACAGAAACCTGCTGTTCGCCCAGTCCGTTGGTGGTATATCCGGTGATTGACAAGTACAATCCGGACAATGCCATCACCCGTTCCAAGTCATTGATGGTCATCGATTTGCTCGAATTGATCACCCGGTACAGCCGGACGTTTCCGGTCAATTCGATATCCCGGTTCTCAATATCGATAATCGCGTTGTCGGCGTAGAAAACCAAATCTTTGTAAGGAATCCGGATGTCCCCCTGAAAAACAAAGGTATCGCCGACCTTTCGCCACTCCCGGGCCTGGCTGTTCTTCAAGTCCGCCAGCATCGCATCGCCGCCTTTATCGAAGCTGATGCCCAAAAATGACGCCGCTTCCAACAACGTCCCCGCCGCCAGCCAGCTGGCAATGATCCAGATTTTTACTGCAGTTTTCAATTAGACCGCTTCTGCTCCCGATTTTACCCGGTTTACGCTTCGTACTCGTCCAGCAACGCCTTCTCCGTAGCCATGGTATACAACCCGGCCGCGTCCAGCGTGCTTTTCAAAGCCGGATTGATTTTTTCCAACTGACTGACCTGGGCCAACGGCATCTCCGGACAATTCGGGAAAATCACAGTTTTGCCCGGGAAAGCGGCATTCATCACCGCCTCCAGGCCATGCTTCAATTCCTTCATGCCGCCGACAGCCGCCAAAGCCGTAACCGGTTGAAGCTGCCCGGATTCGGCCAAATCCAACGTGTGCCGCAGGTGCGCCGTTTTGCTGCCGCTCGAACCGATATAGCGTACCCCGCCGGATGCGATCTGACGCACATTCAGCAGCGCTTCCTTGCCGGCCGGAATTCCGGCGAAAATATTCATCAGGCCATCCAGTTTCAAATGCCGGGCGGCCTGATTCAAAATCGGCACCACCGGCACCAGCATGATGATATCGTCGAAACCTTCCGGTGCAAATTCCGTCACCACCCGGTCGAACTCTTCCGGCGTCATTTCCGACGGATTGACGGTCTTGAATTCAATGCCGCGCGCCGCAATGGTATCCTTGAGCAGACGCTTGACGTTGGCAATACGGGCCGGATCCAGATCGGAAACCAGAATCCGCGCCGGCCCGTCCGGATCCTCGACCGCCATCTGCGTATGCATCTGCCCCATGGCGCCGGCGCCGCCGGGAAGCCAGCAGGTGCCGCCGGCTTTCTTGGTACTGCGCACATTGCGATTGTAGGCGCTGGACCAGTCATGCGCGGCAGTCCCCTGATAGAACCAGCCTTCGTAGTGAATGCTGCCGACGTCGAAGCTCCATTCTTCATTTGGATACGCGCCGACAAAGCTGATCACCGCGCCGCGCTTGCCCATCTTTGCGGCCGCTTCCGCCATCGTCCGGTCGGCAACATCGCAGAGAAAAATATCATCGAACTGCTCTTCGGCCGGAAGCGAACTTGCCGCCACCACCGGAACCGCCAGTTCGCGCTTCAATTTTTCCAGCACCGCCGCCGACGCGTTCACCGCCACCAGCTTTTCCCATTTGGCGTCACGCGCCAAAGCACCGGCGCTGTAATCTTCCGCCGCGCCGCCGAATACCGCCAAAGCGGTACCGCCTTTTTTCGGCGCCATCCGGTTCTCGATCATGTAGCTGGCCTGAACACAGGTCCACGGTTCCATCAATGCGGCCACCGCAGTCGGTGTCGCCGGATCCACCGGCAAAAGATAACACCCTTCGTCGCCGTTCAGCACCCGGGAATCGAGCACGCTGTACTGCGCCATGCCGCCATTGATCGCGTAGCCGTAGGCAAAGCCTTTGCCGTTCACATAAATATCGGCCTGAATAATAAAACGTTCGCCGACTTTGAAACGGCCGGCCAGTTTGGCGCCGACCTTGGCAACGGTCATCACCGCTTCATGGCCCGGAATCACCGGATCCGTCTTCAAGTCCTTCGAAATCACCCGCGGATGCTCCTGGCCGGCGCGAATCAGCTTCACATCCGAGAAGCACAGCCCGATCGCATCGATCCGGACCAGAAGTTCGTCATCCTTGATCTCCGGAACCGGAATTTCCACCGGTTGTTCCCGGTCGCCAAAATTCTCCATGCCGGCGCCATAGAGTCGCCAAGCCAACATTTTCGGCGGAATCGCCACGGACTTGCTCATGTTTTCTTACCTTATTCAGTGTTTCATGTCACCAATGCATCAACAAAATAACGCGGTAATATGCCACAGGAAAAACCAAAAGTCAATCTTTTTTTCCGCTTTTTTGTTTTTTCTCCTCATTATACATGGAAAAGTGCCGCTATTCCATTGACAATTCCCGTTTTTGGGATTATATTTCACAAATATTCTCAATATCCTGTCAGAAATCGCAATATAATGAGAGAGCCTGAATGAAAGAGTTCGATTTTTTCACCCTGTGGGGGATTGCTGTACGACACTGGAAAGTATTGGTGTTCGCCGCCATTCTCGGAGCCGCAATCGCCTACGGGGTAAGCCGCTGGGTCATAACCCCGCAATATACCGCAGATGTCACCCTGTACGCCCGCGGAACCGGAGCAATCCCGGCAACGCGTCCGGGCGAAAGTCCCCAGACCACCGAAGAAGAAGCTCCCCCGACGCTGCAAAGCCTCAATGTCGCCAACCTGTTGGTCAATGACTTCAAGGTATTGATTGATTCCCGCGATGTGCGCGAAGACGTCTACAATAAGTTGAAAGACGAAGTGGAAGAGATGTCGCTGAAGCCGAACTTGAAACTTGAACAAGCCAAACTCTGTTCGTATTACAACGCCAAAGACAAGCTGCCGCCTTACCGGGTCAACGTCACTTTGATCCGCCAGACCCGCATGGTGCAGATTTCCGCCGTCAGTCCGAATCCGGTGCTGTCCGGCATGGCCGCCAAAATAACCGCCAAGGCTTTCTGCGAGGATGTTCAGAAAATCATGAAGATCCCCCAGCCGCAGCTTCTGGACGCGGACCGCGACGACCCCGGTACCCTTTCCAGTCCGAATGTCAAGCGCAATGTCCTTATCGGCTTTGTCCTCGCGCTGCTGCTTACCTATGGGGTTTATTTCCTCCTGGCCCAGCTGGACCAGACCTTCAAAACCCCGGAAGATGCCTCCGAGCGTTTGAAACTGCCTGTACTCGGAACCATTATGGAAGACGACAAATTGCGGGAAATGGGAGATATCGACGCCAAGCCGGGAACGACTCCGCATATCATTTCCGTCGGCGAAGCAAGCGCCGGGCGGTTCAATATCGCCGAAGGCTTCCGCCTGCTGCGTACCAATTTGCAGTATTCCGTCCCCCAAGGCAGCCGGGCGCGTATTTTTGCCGTCACCAGCACCTTCCCCGCCGAAGGGAAAACATTCATCGCCACCAACCTTGCCGCTTCGCTGGCCGATACCAGCCGTCGGGTGCTGTTGATCAACTGCGACTTGCACAAACCGGTTCTGGGTAAATTGTTCGGCCTGCGTACCGATATCGGCGTAGTCAACGTGCTGGTCGGCGAGATGAGCTTCGACAAGGCGGTCAGCCGCAATGTACTGGGAATCCCGCTGGATGTGCTGCCGTGCGGCCCGCTGCCGCCCAACGCCTCCAAGCTGCTGCTCTCGGATGAGTTTGCCGCGTTGATCGAAGAACAGGCGCAGAATTACGATTATATCATTCTGGATACGCCGCCGTGCCTGAATATCGCCGATGCGGCGATCACCGGTCGCCTGACCGACGGAGTTGTGCTGGTAACCGCCTGCGGCTCCACGCGCACCGACGCGGCCGAACGGGCCGTGAATCAGCTGCGTCAGATGCAGTTGAACGTGATTGGAACCGTCATGAACCGTTTCAGCCTGGATCGCGGCATCTCCGGCAAATATGGGTACGGTTATGGCTACGGTTACGGCTATGGTTACGGTTACGGCTACGGCTACGGTCATGACCATAAAAATAAGAATTCCTCATCGGAAGAAACGCAGAAGAGTTGACAATTCCCTCCGGGGTATCGGCTGAAAAAAATACCGTTATGATTGATTTGCACTCTCATATCCTTCCGGGGCTCGATGATGGCGCAGCCTCCCCGGAAATCACGGAGCGTATGTTGCGCATCGCCTCCCGGGAAGGAATAAAAAAAATTGCGGCAACTCCGCACGGAGTGCGCGACCTGGAGCACTATCGTCAGGTTTGGAGCGAATGGCGCACAGTGGCAATCGCCTGCGGGATCGAATTGATTCCCGGAATGGAGTACGATTTCGGCTTTCTGGCCGAATGGAAACGACGGCACCAGAGTCAGGCGCCGATCCAGATGCTGAATAACGGCCGCTTCCTCCTGGTGGATTTCGCGGCTCCGATCCTGCCGCCGAACTGGCATAATACGCTGGTCGGGGATATGGTGGATCGCGGAGCGCGGGTTTTGGTGGCACACCCCGAACGGCTTTACCCGGATATCCTTGAAGTCGGAGCCGAATTCATCGATGAGGGCGCTTTCCTTCAGGTCAATGCCGGAAGTCTGCTCGGTCATTACGGACCGGGACCACGCAATTCGGCGTTCCGGCTGCTGGAAAACGGCCTTTGCCACATCATTGCCGGAGACGTCCACAACCTTCGGGGAAAGCGTTGGCCGCTCACGGAAGTACGCGACCTGCTCACCAAACGCTATGGAGCCGCACCGGTTGAGTGCTGGCTGGAGGAGAATCCGCTCCGGATTCTCAACAACGAACTCCCGCACCGGGTAACCCCGAAGCGCCCGTGGTACCGGCATTTCTTCTCTTTTTTCTAGTTGTCGTGTCAACGCAATTTGTTCGGCAGCCATTCGGGACATGAAAAAAGGCGTACCGTCGAAACGGTACGCCCGAAGCGGAATCAGCCGATCCGGCTTATCGCATCATCATCTGCATCGGAAACTGAGGTTTTTCCATCAGCACTTCCGGCTTGAGTTTGCCGCTCAACTCCGCCAAATACTTTCTGGCGACATCCATCTTTGCATTCAAAGTCAGAGTGTCCTGGAGATTCTTCTGGAGTTCCGGTGTAAACGGCTCCACTTTGTCTTCGGTGCGCACCAGACACTTGGCGATATGATACCCGAACTGGGTCTTGAACACATCGGAGATTTCGCCGGCTTTCAACGGCATCACCGCATCCACAAAATCTCTGTCGAACTGTTCGTTGTCCGCCGAGATCCGCGCACCGAGTTCACCACCCTTCTCTTTGGACGGGCAGGCGCTTTCGGCTTTGGCCTTTTCGGCGAATAACTCCGGATTGGCGCGAACTTCGGCCAGGATGCCTTCGAGCTTGGCTTTCACTTCCGCATCGTCGGAGCCGTCTTTCTTCGGCTGCAACAGAATATGGGCGACTTCGACATAACCCGGCTCGGTGAAGTACTGCTGCAGATTCTCGTCATAGAAGGCCTTGGCCGCTTCCGGCGTGGCTTCCTTGACATCGGCACCGAGCTTGTCGGCAAGCGCTTTCTCCGCCAGAGCCGTCGCGACTCCCGGCGCTCCCACAAGCTGCGCCAAAGCCTGCTCCAGAGTCATGTTCTGCGCTTCCAGATCCGTGTCCAAAATCTGGCGCTGCTCCGGAGTCATGGCGTCCAATTCCTTCTGAAGCTGTTGACGCGCATTCTCTTCAAACGCCGGCAAGCCATTGGCTTTCAGGGCATCCGCCAGCAACGCCTCCTTGACCAGAGCCTCGGTCATCTGATAGAGCATCATCATCACCGGAGCCTGCGGCGCATCCGCCGGAATTCCGCCGCCCGGAAGTTGGGTGCCCACAAAATCCTTCAATTGATCACGGGTGATCTTCTGCTCGCCCACCTGCGCCACGACCTCCGGCACCGCATCCCAACTGAACGGTTTCGGGGCATCCGCGACCGGCTCCATCATCGGGAGCTGCGGCATCGCCTTCGTTTCGGCGGCGGCATCCTCGGCCATCGCCACTCCGGCGCCGAGCAAGCCGGTCACCGCCATCGCCAACATCATCTTCTTCATACCTTTTTCTCCTTCCAGGGCCATAATTACGCCCGTATTGTCGGTATTTTTGCGGCACCGGCGAGGGAAACAAGAGCATCATTTTTCTGCTCATTCCTCTCCGGCATCCACAGTCCATCGTGTTGAAGATATCACGCCAAAAGGCTTTTTCAAGTCGAAAACACCGTCCGGCGGTCATATTTCCTTATTTTTGTTGCCGGGCCCATGAATCTTTCAACGCCACCGTACGGTTGAAAACCGGACACTCCGCAGTGGCGTCCGGATCCATCACGAAGTAACCGACCCGCTCAAACTGCACCCGGGTCCCCGCCGGCAGCGCCGCCAGCGCCGGCTCCATCATCACCGGCACCTTTTTCAACGAATCCGGATTCAACTGGGTCAGAAAATCCTCATCTCCGGTTCCCGGAGCCGGAACCGTGAACAACCGGTCGTACAATCTGGCTTCGCCGCACTTCGCCGTCGCCGCCGCCACCCAGTGAATCGTCCCCTTGACCTTGCGCCCGTCCGGCGCGGAACCGCCGCGGGTTTCCGGATCGTAGGTGCAACGCAGCTCCGTCACCTGTCCATCGGCATCTTTGACCACGCCGGTACATTTGATGAAGTAACCGTAACGCAGCCGGACCTCACGCTCCGGAGCCAACCGGAAATACCCTTTCGGCGGCTCCTCCATGAAATCGGCCCGGTCGATGTAAAGTTCCCGGCCGAACGGCACCTCCCGGCTGCCGGCTTCCGGCAGTTCCGGGTTGTTGACCGCGTCCAGATACTCGATTTTACCCTCCGGATAATTCTCGATCACCACCTTGACCGGATCGAGCACCGCCAAATAACGGGAGGCGTTCTTATTCAAATCCTCGCGGACGCAATATTCGAGCAGCGCCATATCGGTGACGGCGTTGAATTTGGTGATGCCGACCATCTCGCTGAAGCGGCGCAGCGACTCCGGCGTGTAACCGCGCCGGCGCAACCCGCAGATCGTCGGCATCCGGGGGTCGTCCCAATCGTTCACATGCTTCTCCTTGACCAGCTGCAGAAGCTTGCGCTTGCTCATCACCGTATAGGTCAGGCTGAGCCGGGCAAATTCGGTCTGTTCCGGCGGGTCCTGCCACTCCAGTGCCTGCAGCACCCAGTCGTAAAGCGGCCGGTGGATTTCAAACTCCAACGTACAGAACGAGTGCGTCACCTTTTCCAGAGCGTCTTCCAGCGGATGGGCGAAGTCGTACATCGGATAGATGCACCAGCGGTCGCCCTGGCGGAAGTGTTCCACCCGGCGGATCCGGTAAATGACCGGGTCACGCATGTGGATATTCGGCGACGCCATATCAATCCGGGCCCGGAGCACCTTTTCGCCGTCTCCGAACTCCCCGCGCTTCATGCGTTCGAAGAGGTCGAGGTTCTCTTCGATGGAGAGCGAGCGGCCCGGGGATTCCTTCCCCGCCACATACAGATTGCCGCGGTATTCCTCCCACTCTTCCGGAGTAAGGCTGCAAACATAGGCCTTGCCGCGCCGGATCAGCTCCACCGCGCATTCGTACATCTGCTCGAAAAAGTCGCTGGCATAATAGAAGTGATCGCCCCAGTCGTAGCCGAGCCAATGGATGTCCTCTTTGATCGCGTCGACATACTCCTGATCTTCTTTGGCCGGGTTGGTGTCATCCATGCGCAAGTGGCACACGCCGCCGAATTCGCGGGCGATACCGAAATCCAGGCAGATCGCCTTGGCATGACCGATGTGCAAGTAGCCGTTGGGTTCGGGCGGGAAGCGGGTTTCGACATGTCCGCCGTATTTGAGATTCCGGACATCCTCTTTGACCATATCCAAAATAAAATTGGATGCCGGCGTCGTATTTTCTGCCATGATAAAACCGAAACTCCTTATTATTGTAAAAAAATCCGTTTATTCCAGAGGTGATTTCAAAAGTATATTTATGTCAGATCGGGATGGATTGCGAGTGACTGGCTCCGGGTAGATTTGCCCGGCTACCCATAGGTAACCGGGCACAATTGCTACCGGAGCCAGACGC
>JAVBQJ010000137.1:0-44378 GCA_031549115.1 Victivallaceae bacterium | reverse complement strand
GTTGAGTGTGCCGCTGGGGTGGCTGTCGGACAAATTTCACCCGTTGCGCATCTACGGTTCCGGTTGTCTGTTGATCATGGCGGTCAATCTGGTGAGCTTTTTCTGGGTTCACGACGAACGGACGTTCTCCATTACCATGATGTGCCTCGGAGTCGTATACGCCATTCAGGCGGTGAGCACGCTTCCGGTTTTCGTGGCGATACTGCCGCCGGAGTTCTACGGCCAATTCTCCTCCGCCAACGCGTTGTTTCGCGCGGTGGTGATGATGGTGTGCAGCTACCTCGGCGGCGTCGTCATCGACTGGTTCGGCTATCAATACATTTATATGTGGGACTTCATTTTCACCACGCTCGGCTTCATCACATTCTGCGGGCTTTACCTCAACTGGCAGAAGCGCGGCGGACGCGACGGCTATACGGCGCCGACGCGAAGCGCCGGATAGCATTCACCCCAACCGGAAAATATTGACCCGATAGATGGAAAAATCGCCGCCGATCTCCAGTTGCTCTCCGTCGCCGGTAAACTCCACCGCAGCCCAATTGCCGTCCGGCTCCAGACGCTCCACCGTCCGCACCGGCACCCGGCACCGGAACAGCGCCTTTTCCAACCGGTCGAAATTGAAGTTGACCACAGACAATAGATACCCTCCGGCGGCAAGCCGGCCGAAACGCAGATACATATCCTGGTCGTCCAGGCAATAAAGCGGCAGCGGCTCCAACCGGTTCAATATCTGCAGCAGCAGTTTTTTGTGTCCCGGCGACAGCCAGTTGTGCACCGGCATCCCCAACTCCGCCGCGTAAACGGCGACGCGCCCGCCCAGCGAGTTGGCGAACACCGTGGAGCCGGGAGCGGCCACCGAAACCTCCTCGCTCTGGCAGTGAGGCGCATCGATCAACTCCGACATCACCTCCACTTCGGGCGAACGGATATGCAGGAAGCGCACACTGCCGTCATTGAGCAACAGCAGACGCTCCCACGACGCCCGAATCCGGTCGAAAATAAAACGGAACGGCTTTGTCTCCGGTTCCACCCCGAGATATTCGCCGAAGCCGCGCTGATGCAGTTTGGCCGCCGCGGCGCCGTCCAGCAGTAGACCGGCGCCAAGAAAACGCAGCAAAGTGGCATCGTCGAAGTAATCGGGCATATTGCCGGCCAGCATCCGGCAGCCGGCCTCTTCGCCGGCGGCGATGAAGCTGCCGGGAATGCCGTAACGGTTCAGCAACCGGCTCTGCCACTCCGGCCAGGTGAAATACTCCGGATAATGCAGCGGATGAAAATTTTTGCGGATATCCGCCAGCGGCGTCGCGGCCCCCAGGTAGCGGATGTCTTCGGTCATGCGCCGCAGCTCCCGGTAAAATCCCCGGTGGCTGCCGAGCATACGCTCATACGCCAGCCCGGTTTCCGCATCCGGCTGAAACACATTGGTCAGCCATAATTTGGCGCCGTTCAACCCATGCAGGATGCCGCAGCTGATGTGCGCGTGCATCGCCACGGCCGATTTGCTGTAACGGTGCTGGGGCCAGGTGTCGGCCTCGTCCAGGATTTCCGGGATGCCGTCGCACGCCCGGATCAGGATCTGCGACTGGTACATCCGCAGCAGAAAGTCTTTCGGGTCCCCCTCCATATACAGCGCGTTGCCGACCCGGACGAACGGCTTGGTGCCCCCGGCCAGGCGCTTGGTCAGTTCGGCGCAGATCAGGTGTTCGCGACCGGGCATGCAATAACCGCAGCGTATCTGCGGATCGACGCCGTCGATCGCCTGCCGGACGACGTCCGCCAATTCGAGCAGCGAACTCCGGCGAACCTGTTCGAACTCCTCCAGTAATGCCTCCCCCGGACGCGCCGCGACGATCCGGTCGATCAACTCCTGCTGCTCCATCGGCTGCGCCATCCGGGCCCGGTGCAGCGGGCAGAAGCACTCCAGCTTGTTATTGTCGATCAACCGGAAATCGTCGTCCACCAGAAAAAAGGCCGGTCGCTGTGACGCCAGCAGCGTCACCGTCGCGGCGACATAGGCCTGAAAACCGGGGTCCAGCGGACAGAAGCGTCTGGAGCTCCGGCCGAGGTGGTTGACCGTCCGCTGAAACAACTCTCCGGTATCCGGCTGCCCGTCCCAGCCGTGCCCGATCAAACTCTGCAGCAGCACTCCCAACTCGATCCCTTCGGGCCGGAGCAGTTCGCGCAGACGGCCGAAATCCCCGGCGTAACGGCGCGCTTTTTCCATGGCCGGCATGCCTTCCGGATGCAGCGTCAGGCACAAAGCCGCCTCGACAAGCCCGGTCCGGCTGCGGACCTGCCGGCATTCCTGTACCGTGTATTCCAGGTGATCGGGGAAATAGGGGACAATATTGATGAATCGCATCATGGTATTACTCTTCTTCTTCCAGCAGGAAATCGTCAAACCAGCTCTTTGAAGGCTCGCCCTCGACCGAAAGGGTGACCAACAGCATATTCACTCCGGCGTATTCGCCCTCCGCCGGCAGCGCAAACTCCAACTCCATCCGGCGCCAACCGTCGGCATACTCGCTGCGCGACGAAACCACCGGCAATCCGGCAAACGCGGAATCCCGCTGCCACTGGAACGCCAGAATCGCGGCGGCGGCGTTCTCCTGCCGCACCCAGACCGAAGCCCGGTATTTCCGGCCCGGCGTCACCGGAAAGGATTTGAGGAAGCAGCCGTTGGCACTGTCCGCGGCCCGCAGCAGCAACGACGGCGCGGCACTCCTGCCGACGGCGTCGTCGAGGCGCAGCTCCATCGCCGCGGCATCATCGCCCGCCCAGCTGCCCCAGGGCGCATCGAACGCATCGGCGACCGGATAAAAGCCTATGGGCGGAAAAGCCACGATCCGGAACGATCGCGCCGGCACCTTGATCTGGAACTTCCCGCCGACGACCTCCACCGGAGCTCCGGCGTATTCTTCCTGCGCCGTAAACGATTCGCCGGTTAAACTGCCGATATCCACCTCCGCGGTATGGCTCCGGGCGTCTTTGTTGGCCAGGATCAACACATAGCGGCCGCCGGGGCAGCGGTAGGTCGTGACCCGGACCGACGGCTCGGAGGTCGATATGGCGTGCTCCGCGTAGTATGGAATGCATTCGGTGTCGGGGGAACCGACCCGGTACTTTTCCAGCGCGTCCCAGACCTTTTGAATCACCACATTGGTCGCCCAATCCTCGGCGGTGTCAATGTCGTGGGCCAACAGCATCGTCATCATCGAAACCGTGACCGGTTTGGCCTCCTCGCTCCAGTAGTCTTTTATCACATGGCCGATCGCGGGCAGGAAGATCACCCCGACGCCGAGCACGTCGCGGTTGTATTCGCTGCGATAGGTGTCGTCGGACAACTCATCGGTATAACCGAAGCGGTTGCGCTGCAGCAGCCCGTTATGCTGCTCTCCGGGGAAAAAGTAATCGGCCAACCCGTGCATAAACGGCAGGAATTCGCGCTGCGCATGCACCATCACGGTCTTGCCGTATTTGTGCGCCTGCGTCACGGTGCGCCGGAACAGATCGCGTTTGCTCAACACCGCCAGCCGGTAAACATCGCGGCCGAATTTGTCCTTGAACCGGCAACCGTGCAGCGGGTTGAAGCACATCGAATCCCCGCCCAGATCGTAATACAGCTGCCACACCCGGTCTCCCAATGGGTGCTCCAGGAGCTTCCTCTGGTTGAACAGATAATAATCGTTGATCACGAGGCGGGTGCACGCCGGCACCGTGACCGGCCAGGTTTCTTCGTATTGCCCCGGCACCGAAGTCGGCTTCAGATAGCGCATTTTGTAAATATCGCAGCCCGGAATGTCCCAGTATTTGCGGAAGTAATTCGCCACCGGCGACTGCTCCGTCAGCGAATCGGCGGCGCCGTAAAACGACTGGGTGTTCGGGACACGCCCTTTCATGCAATACGTGAAGTCCGGGTCGAGCGGTTCATAGGTGAATACCCCGCTCAATCCGTCCCCGCCTCCGGCCGCCGCCAGGCGCGGCGTATCGGCCCGCGACGAATCGCCGAAGCGGATCACCCGGTTGCGCTCCGGCAACGGCCGCGTCGGCGTGGCGATGAACAGCGCGTGATAGTCGGTTTCCGGCGGCAATTTGACTTTGCGGTCGATCATTTGCACCCGGCAGGAGCCGTCCGCCTTGTCGGCGAAAAAGACCGGACGGGTGAAATCGGCGACCCAATTGGCGTTGTGTTCCATCGTATAGGCGAATCCGCCGCGCTTTTCGGTGACGAACCACAGCGTCTTGACCGAACTCGCGGAGCTGGCCGGATATTCCAGCGCGACCTGCGGCTCGGCGCCGTTCTGCAGCCATGGCGTCATCAGGTATTGCCGGAACTCCGGCGCCATCTGCCAGGTCAGGTTCATCGACGCGATTTCAGGTTCGCCGGAGATCGTCCACTCGAATTGGATCATCCCGTCGAATTCCACCGTGGTGGCGCAAACGATGACCAGGTCTTCCGCCTCGCCCCGGGTGTGAAAGGTGACGCTGCGCCCGGTGCGGGTCGTCGGCAGCGGCTGCCAGGCGATCGCGCGGCCATCGAGATGCAGCTGCGGCGCCTGCGTAAACAGCTCTTTGCCGGCGACCCGGATGGATACCGGCAGCGGCCGGTCGGCAAAATCGTACGTGCGATTCCACAGCGTCACCCGGCGGCCGTCGACCGCGAAGTCCCGCCACAGCGCCGGAATTTCATCCTCGTCGCCGAGTCCATTGCCGACCCAGCTCAAATCCGGCCGTTCGATGACCGCCGCAACCCGGGAGCCGCCGTCGATGGAGCATGCCAGCCGGTACGCGCCGACCTGATCCACCGCATCCAGAATCCGGCAACTTTCCCCCTGCCGGAATTGCCAGGTGCCTTCGCGCACCGTACCGTCCGGGGCGGTCAGGCCATAGGCGATTTCCAGCGTTCCGGCTTCCAACCGGGACTTCAGCTCCGGCGGCAGTACCGAAAAGTCGAATTCCGCCTCCAGCCGGTCCAGTTTGTCGGCGCGGCTGACGCTCACGCCGTTGAGCGTCAGGTCGTAATCCTGAATGACAATGTCGCCGCGCTCCTTCAACAGCGCCGCGTAGGCGTTCCGGATCTCGATCGGCTTGAGCGCGCGGGAATAAATTTTCACATCGTCGATGGCCATCGGCCAACGCGAGGTGTCTTCGTAAAAGACGGTCTTCAACCCGATATAGGACTCCTCGGACTGCGGCTGCAGATCCGCGGTTTTGAGCGATTTCGGCGGCAGATCGGCCTCCCGTTGCAGTTCGCCGTTGAGGTAAAGCGCCATGGTCCGGTCGGTCCAGGTGACCGCCAGCTGATGCCACTGGTTCTTCCGGATGGCGGTGCGCGGCGCCGGAAGCTGGGTGTATTGGCCCCACCCCTGCGGCTCCTCCGAACTCTCCCAAAAGGCATACACCGTGTCGCCGTATTCATAAGCCCGGATCCGGACGAAGCGGCTGTCCTCCTTGAACATCAGATCGAAGAGAGCGATATTGCCGCGGTGTTCGCCGTCGGTCAGCGCTTCCGCCGGGTTGTAACCGAGCGCGTTGACCCAGATGGTGATGGTGCCGGCCGCTGGAGAAGCGTTGCCGGGCACGTCAAAGCGCAGGTCATCGCCGGGCTTGACCTGAAACGCGTTCCCGCCGTCGAAACCGACGCAGCCGCGCAACAACAGACCGACATCCTTCATCGTCGGCGAAACCGGATTGCCCCGCGCCAGGTCCGCTTCGACGGTATTACGGTCGAAGGTCACCGCGAAGGTCAGATCCGCATCGCGCAGCTTGTCCTGTGCCGGAACTTCCACAAAGTCCGCGGCATCGCAGAGCCGCAGCACCGCGATCAGCCCGAACAACCATAGCTTTTTCCCGAACAATTCACTCACCTCCCTCTTCGTCTGCAAAAAACTCAAAATCGTCGAAGTAAACCTCTCCGGTCTGCCCTTCCATAACCCCCAGCGAACACACAAATTTGCCGAACCGGCTCCACTCCGCCGATTCCGGCACCCGGAAGGTGAAGAGCAGCCGGCGCCATACGCCGGCTTTCAATTCCCGCACCGGCAGCTGCGTCCCCTGTACGCCGGTACCCAGAAACGCCCCGTCCTTGTCCAACCCCTGGATGCTCAGCGCGATCACCGCGTCCGGATTGACACCGGCGTGCGCGGCATACACCACAAAGGTGTAACTCCGTCCCGGTTCGCCGTCGAACTGCCGGGTAAAGACCAACCCGCCCTCCTCGCGCGGATTGCCCTCCTCAACCGTAATCATGAGCGCACCGGGCGCCCGGTGTCCGTAGTCGGCGCGATACGCGAAACGGCCTTTGGCTTTCGCCGATTTCCAGTGCTCCCACAACTCCGAAGCGCGATCGAAGCCGCCGGCATAATCCGCCGCCCCGGCCGCCAGCGCCATTCCCGTCAGGATCGGCAGAATGCAATATTTCCGGCTCATGGCAGCTTCTTTCCGTCCAGCGTCCAGACATTGTTGTCGTATTCGTCGCTGGCGAACACATAACCGTCCTGATAGGCGACATAGTACCAACTGGGCCAGCCGTAATTGATTTTCGCGGTGGAAGCGACGTGCCCGTCCATATACATGACATTGCAGCTCCGGTCGTGAATGCCGTCCGGAACACCGCCGACATTGCCGATCGGACTGGCGCGCAGCATGCTGTAGCCGTAAACGTACCCGGCATTGTATCCGGCCACATCCATCGATTCGGCGACGCCGACGGTCCGGGAGGCACTCTGTACCGCCGTCAATCGGGCGGCGGAACGGGCCGGATACAAGGGCGCCAGCCGTACATTCATCCCGTAATCGATATAGCCCCAATGCCAGGATTGACCGTTATTCATGATGGAGCCGTCCATCATCACATCCCGGACCGATGCCAGGGATGGCCGCGCGGGGCAGACCAGGATCCGGGTCGGCGTCAGATAACCGGTGAACGCCAGAGTCGCGGGCCAGTAGATGGTGTCGCCCTGCGTTTCGGGCACGCAGTCGTCCGCGTCATTGGCATACAGGATGAAGCTCAGAGAAGTCTGCTTCAGATTGTTGACGCAGCTGATCTTCTGCGCCGCCGCCCGCGCCTTGGACAGCGCCGGCAGCAGCATGCTCGCGAGGATGGCGATGATCGCAATCACGACCAGGAGCTCAATAAGTGTGAATTTTGTTTTCCTCATCTCGACATCTCCCTTTTTTGCTGGTTGCGGGTTCACTCCGAAAAAACTACCGTTCTACCAGAACCGGTTCCACGAAACGCTGGACCCGCTGTTCCGGCGTCTGTATTGCCATACGTATCAACTCATCCGCCATATATTCCAATTGCAGATCGATGCTGGAAAACGGATGGAACGATTCTTCGCCGCTCCAGGGGGTATTGCCGATCCCGACCAGGTGAATGTCGCGTCCGGCCGCCAACCCGGCCGCGTGCAGCCACTTCAGCGGCTTGAGCGCCATGGTGTCCGCCGCAAACAGAATGCCGTCCGGGCGCAATTTCGGGTTGCGGATCAACTCCCGGAGAATATCCTCGCGCTCCTGCACCGAACTGTAATTGTTGCCGAGAATAAAGCATTCCCGATCCATATCGTGTTCGGCCAGCAGCTTCCGGAATCCGCGTTGAATTTGCATATCCCGGTGGCGTTGGTAACCGTTCGGATGAAACCGGACATGATACGGCAGGTAATGGCAGACCAGCAACGGGTGACGGCAGCCCTGTTGCAGGAGATATTGCGCCCCCAGATACCCGGCCCGTTCGTAATCGATCCAGACGCCGTATTCCGGCATCTCCAGCTCGCCGGCATCGAAGTAGTCGAAAAAAACCGGATTCCGCAACGCCACCTCGCCGATCAACGGCACATTGGGGTGGCAATTCCCGTCCACAATCCAGCCGGAGCAGCGGCAGTGCAACAGCCGCTCCACCGATTTGTACAGCAGACTCTTCCGCCCCACCGTCGGCTCCTCCAGAAGCACCGACGAAGTGCTGACCACCTGCAGCGAAACATTATGCATCATCGCCGCATGCAGCAGAAAATCGTACAGTTCGGCATACAAATGACCACGGGTCCGGGAAATGACGCCGATCGGCGCCTTCGGCAGGTCCGGCTTGACGAAGGTACCGGTATGCCGCTTCCGGACAATCGCCCCTTCCTGCTCCAGCACCTCCAACGCGGCCCGGACCGTCACGCGCCCGACCTGCAAAGCCGTACTCAGATCCACCTCCCGCGGCAGCTTGCCGCCGGGGAACGCCCCGGAGGCAATCCGGCTTCGCAGATATCTGATCACTGTATCCGTTTTGTTCATTCCCGTCCCGGTTTGATGATGCGTCCTTAATCTATGATACTGTACTTTTCGTTTTTTTGCAATAGGACATAGCCAGAAATTATGTCCCAAAGCCATCATGGAAACGAAACATATCCGAAAATTTGCAACAAACTGTCCATCCGGCACTTTCTCCATTTGCAAAAGCGGCGATCCGGCAGTATGGTTCCCCATCCAAAATCAGGGGAATTTGCCGATGAATCCACTTATTCAATGTGTCAAAGACGTGATACCGACGGTGCGAAGCTTCCGCCATCTGCTGCACCGGCACCCGGAATTGTCCGGGCGCGAGCATGAAACCTGCCGCTTCATCCGGGAAACGCTGAAAACAACCGCATTCCGGGTTTCACCGCCTTTTCTGGCGACCGATACGGTGGCGTTATTGCACTCCAACCGGCGGCCGGGAAAACATATCGTGCTGCGCGCCGATATCGACGCATTGCCGCAGGAGGAGTGCAATCCGGCGCTGGAATACCGTTCGCAGATTCCGGGCGCCATGCACGGCTGCGGCCACGACGCCCATGCCGCGATGCTGCTCGGCGCGGCGCTGGTGCTGGACAAGCTGCAGGACTCCTGGCAGGGCAGCGTCAAGCTGGTCTTTCAGCCGGGCGAGGAGTTCGGCGCCCTCGGTCACGAACTGGTGAAGGCCGGCGCCCTGGCCGAGCCCGAACCGGACATGATTTTCGCATTGCACGGCATGCCCGGCTTCCCGGTCGGCGCGCTGATTTCACGGTCGGGACCGATCACCGCGGCGGCGGATTATTACCGGCTGACTATCACCGGCAAAGGCGGACACGCTTCCAGCCCGCACAAATCCGTCGATCCGGTGGTGATCGCGGCACAGATCATCACTGCCTGGCAGACCATCGTGACCCGGCGCATGCCGCCGCAGGAAACCGTCGTGATCGGCACCGGGAACGTCCAGTGCGACGGCGCCTGGAACATCATCCCCGAACGGGTCACGCTGGAGGGCACCGTCCGCTATTACAACAAATGGCTCGGCGAGGAGATCGAGAAGGACATGCGCGCCATTGCCGAAGGCATCGCCGGCGGCATGCGGGGACGCGCCGAACTCGAATACGCCCGCCCCTATATCCCGACGGTAAACCGCGACAGCGCCATCGCCTATTCCCGACGGCAATTGCAGCAGCTGCTGCCGGAGCTGCGGCTATTGGAGCTGCCGGAGCCGCAAACCATCGGGGAGGACTTTTCCTTTTATCTCGACCGGTATCCGGGGGCGCTGTATTTGCTCGGATTGGGCGAAGAGCACCTGCCGCTGCACCATACGGCGTTCGACTTCGACGACGACGCGCTGTTTCACGGCATCCTGTTTCTCTGCGCCATGGCGGATTGGAGCAGGCCCGGAACGGTGTGACCGTCAGGCAGTGACGACGGCGACGCCGGCTTCCCGGAGCTGGCGCAGCGCGTCCTCGGGGATCCCGGCGTCGGTGATCACCAGATGCGCCGCCTCCAGCGGCGCGAAGCGCACCAGCGACTTTTTCCCGAATTTGCCGCTGTCCGCCAGGATCACCGTCCGGTCGGCGATTTCAATGGTGCGCCGCTCCAGCGACGACAGATTGACGTCGCTGGTGTAATAACCGTAATCCGGCAGAATGCCGTCGGCACCCGAAATCAGGCAATCGACATGGTATTCGCCGATGGCGCGGTCGGCGGCGGCGCCCACCAGGTCCATCGATTCCGCCCGCAGTTCGCCTCCCAGCAGAATCACCCGGCAGCGGCTCTGAAACAGCGCCGACGCCACCGACAGCGAATTGGTAATCACGGTTTTCGCTCCCCCCGCCCGATACGCCAGGAGATGAGCGAACGCCAGCACCGTCGTACCGCTGCCGATGAAGAACGAATCGGCGGTGCCGCACTCCCGGTAACAGGCTTCGGCAATCGCGTTTTTCACCGCCTGCCCGCCCACGTCACCGGACACCGTACGGTAATTGACCGGATACGGCATCACCTTGCCCTTGACCGCCAGCAACAACCGCTGCTCCTCCAATATCCGGATGTCGCGGCGGATGGTCATTTCCGTCACTTCCAGAATCCGCGCCGCCTCCCGGATGGAAAGCGGCCCCGCCTGAAGCAGATCCAATATTTTTCGCTGTCGTGTATGCATGCCATATCATAGCACCGGGAAAACAAGTTTGCAAGCCGTATTGTTAAAAATTAACATTATTTTTTACAAAACAACACGCCAAACGGCGAATCCCGGTTGCAAAAGCCGATTGCCCGGCTACATTCTCGAGTGTCGGGTAATTCATTCTTCAAAGGGACAGTAGTATAATGATGAAAAAAATCATGGTATTGTTGTTGAATTTTTGCGTCGCAATGGCGTTTGCCGCCCCCGCCGATGCCACGCGCAAGGAATCCGGGCCGTATGCCGTGCGCGGCGGCCTGCCGAATTTTTACGCCAAGTTGAACGCCGGGCAGGAGGTGAAAATCGTCTATCTCGGCGGCAGCATCACCGAACAGAACGGCTGGCGTGTTTTGAGTGCCGCCGAACTGCAGAAGCAATTCCCGAAAGCGCCAATCAGCAGTGTGAACGCCGCCATCAGCGGGACCGGTTCCAACCTCGGGACATTCCGGCTGCGGCAGGATGCGCTGGCGCAAAAGCCGGACCTGCTTTTCGTCGAGTTCGCGGTCAATGACGATGCCGCCAAGGTCGAAAATATCCGCAAATCCATGGAGGGAATCGTCCGCCAGACCTGGCGCGAATTGCCCGGCTGCGACATCTGCTTCGTCTATACGATCCGAAGCGCCACCTACGAACGGGATTTCAAAGACGGCAAACTGCCGCCGTCCGCTTCGGTCATGGAAGACATCGCCGCCTATTATGACATCCCTTCGGTCAATTTCGGCTATGACATCGCCCGCCTGGTCAAAGCCGGCAAGCTGGTCATGACCGGCAAGAGAGAGGATATGACCCGGATTTCCGACGATGAATGCAGCACGGCCTCCGGGCTGCCGGCCACCGATGACGGCAGGATCATTTTCTCCGGCGACGGCGTCCATCCCTATTCGGCCACCGGGCAGGTGATTTACAACCGCAGTTTGATGGCCGCCCTGGACGAAATTTCCCAAGCCGGGAAACCGGGCGGTCACCTGCTGAAGGACCCCATGCAGCCGGATTGCTGGCAGAATCCCATGACCGTTTATCTGGATGCCCCCGCCGTCAAGGTGAGCGGCGGCAATACCGCGATTGCCGAAGACGATCCGGTTTTCCGGCCATTTTTCGGCCGGCTGCAGCAGCTCCGCAAATTGGAACCCGGCGCCACGATCGAGTTCAAATTCACCGGTACGCAAGTGATGCTGTACGATATGCACGGCCCCGGCTCGGCGGAAATCGAAGTCACGCTCGACGGAGAAACCCGGAAACTCCGGCGTTTCGATGCGTTCTGCGCCTGTTGGCGCTTGTCGCTGTGCGACATCGGCGACAACCTGAAAGACGAAATCCACCATGTGAAAATAACCGTCCTGCCGACCCGGTTCGATAAGCGCTCGATACTCTTCGAACAGGATCGTCCCGATTTCGATAAAAATCCGGCCAAATACGCGGAGTACTGCTATTACGCCGGCAACATTTTCATCCTCGGCGAAATGGTCGAATGACGCCGGGTGCAAGTTTTTTTCGCAATAGACAATTTTACAATCATCAAAGGAGGCTCCGACGATGGGCACGTACAATCCGACACCGTATCAATTGGATCTGAAGCGTTATCCGCATCTGGTCACCAGCGAAATTCCGGGCCCGAAAAGCCGCGAATACCATGCCCGGACCGAAAAACACTTCAAGGGCCTTTCGGGCCAGGTCCGGCTGTTCCCGGTCGCGTTCGAACGTGGTTCCGGGTGCATGCTCGAGGATGTCGACGGCAACCAGTACATCGACTTTTCCAGCGGCATTTACGTCACCACCCTCGGCCACTGCCACCCGAAAATTTCCGAGGCGGTCGCCCGCTACGCCAAGCAGCTGATGAACGCCCATGACTTCACCACCGAAATCAAGATGCGTCTCCTGGAAAAGATGGCGGCGACGCTGCCGGGGGATTTGAAGAGCTATCAACTGTACGACAGCGGCACCACCGCCGTCGAAGCCGGGTTGCGCACCTGCCGCGCCGCGACCGGCAAACATGAATTCATCAGCTGTTACATGGATTTCCACGGCAAGAGCGGCCACTCGATCGGCCTCGCGAAAATGACCAAGTTCAGCGGCCCGTCGCGCGAACCCGGCTTCTATCTGGTGCCGCGCCCGGATACCTACCGGCCGATGTGGCAGCGCGCCGACGGCACGCTGGACACCGAAGCCTATCTGGACTTTTACGACCAGTTCATCAAAAATTGCACCACCGGTCAGGTGGCGGCGTTTGTCGCCGAACCGATCCAGGGCTGGGGCGGTTCGATCATGCCGCCGGACGACTTCTTCCCGAAGCTGAAGAAGTTCCTGGAAGAGCGCGACATCCTGCTGTTCGCCGACGAAGTGCTCACCAGCATGGGGCGCACCGGCAAGATTCTGTGCATGGAGCATTGGAACGTCCTCCCCGACGTCGTCACCCTCGGCAAGGGCTTCGGCAACGGGTTCCCGGTCACCGCGATGGCGGTCCGCACCCCGTACGCCGAAGCGGTGGACAAGATCAGCGCCTCCACCAGCTACGGCGGCAACCCGATGGCCTGCGCCGCCGCGCTGGCGTGCTTCGAAGTGATCGAAGAAGAGGGCTTGCTCGAACATGCGCAGGAGCTGGAAACGCTGTTCAAAAACCGCATGGCCGACTGGACGAAAAAGTACCGGATGGTCGGCGACTGCCGGGTCAAGGGATGTCTGTTGGGGGTCGAACTGGTCAAGGACCAGAAGACCAAGGAAGCCTTCGACCAGGCCGGTAAGATGGTCTACCAGAAAGCCTTCCGCAAGGGTCTGGCGTGGATCCCGGCCGGTCACATCCTGCGGATGAGTCCGCCGATCGTGATGCCGAACGAAGTCGCCGTCCGCGGGATGGACATCATCGAGGAAGCCATCGCGGAAACCGAAAAAGAATTATTGGGCTGAACAATATGAAAAATTACCGGGTCGGCATGATCGGATTCGGGTTCATCGGCAAAGTACACGCCTATGGGCACCGGAATCTGCCGCTGTTTTACGATCAACAGGAGTTCGCGAGCCGGATCGTCAAGGTCTGCACCTCGCGGCCGGAAAGCGCCGCGCAGGCCGCCCGGCAGCTCGGTGACGGCGTCGAAGCCGTCACCGACTTCCGCGCCGTCACCGAAGATCCGGCGATCGACATCGTCGATATCTGTTCGCCCAACGCCGCGCACTGCGAGGTGCTGCTGTCGGCCATCGCCAACGGCAAGCACATCTACTGCGACAAGCCGCTCACCGCGACTGTCGCGGAGGCGGACAAGATCGCCGAAGCGTTGCCGCGCTACCGCGGCATCGGCCAGATGACGCTGCAGAACCGCTTTTTTCCGGCGACGCTGCGCGCCAAGCAGATCGTCGAAGCCGGCCTGCTTGGGGACATATTGGAATTCCGGGGCCAGTATCTGCACTCCGGCAGCGCCGATCCGAAGGCGCCGTTGAAGTGGAAGCTCGAAGCCGGCACCATCGCCGACCTCGGCAGCCACATCCTCGATCTGATGAACTGGCTCCTGGGCGATTTCGCCTCGCTCTCGGCCGCCACCCATATCGCCTATCCGGACCGCCCTTCGGCCTCGGACCCCAGTCAGCGCGTCAAGGTCACCGCCGAAGACAACATGATCTGCCTGGTGCGTCTCGCCAACGGCGCCGCCGGCACCGTCAGCGCGTCGAAGATCTCCACCGGAGTCGAAGACGGCTTCGGTTTTGAAATCCACGGCAGTAAAGGCGCGCTGCGCTGGGACCCGATGAATCTGGACCAGCTCTTTTACTACAATATGGGCGCGCAGGCGTCGCCGTTGGGCGGCTTGCGCGGCTGGACGGCGATCGACTGCGGCCAGCGCTACGACAAGCCGGCCGGTTTCCCGACGCCGAAGGCGCCGATCGGCTGGCTGCGCGGCCACATGCACTGTCTGTACACCTTCCTGGAGTCGGTTCACACCAACCGTCAACTCGGCCCCGGCCTGGACCAGGGCGTAAAAATTCAGCGGCTCATGGAGCAGGTCAAAATCTCCGCGGCCAACGGGAAATGGGTGAGTTTATGAGCGAAAAACTTTTGATCGGATGGGGCGAAGCCGACATCACGCCGGCCAGCTCAAAAGTCGAGCTCGCCGGGCAATACTACCGGCGCATCGCCACCGAAGTGCATTCGCCGCTGAAAGCCGTCGTGCTGGCGCTCGAAAAAGGTCCGGTCCAGGCGATATTGATTACCCTCGACGTCGCCGGCATCCCGGAGGCGCTGCAGCGCGAGATTGCGGCGGAAGTTCACGCGGCCAACCCGGCCATCGCCCCCGAAGCGGTGCTGATGAATGCGACGCACACCCACAACGCGCCTTACGCCGAACGCGAAGGACTGTTCCGGGAGTGGCTGCCGCTGGAACCGGGGATGCTCGATCCGGCCGAATACGTGATCGAACTGAAACGTCGCATCATCGCCGCGGTCCGCGAAGCCTGGGACAGCCGGATGCCGGGGGGGATCGCCCCCGGCTTCGGCTTCGCCCGGCTCGGCCATTGCCGCCGTCCGGTGTATCGCGACGGCACCGCGCAGATGTACGGGCCGACCGCATGCGATGACTTCGTAGGGCTCGAAGCGGGCGAAGATTCCGGCGTCGAGCTTGTCTTCACCTGCGATGAAACCGGCGCCCCCACCGGCGTACTGGTCAACGCCGCCTGCCCCTCGCAGGGCATGGAGGCGACCTATAAGATTTCGGCCGACTTCGCCGGAATGGCGCGGGAGATGCTGAAAACCGAATACGGGCAGGACTTCCGGATGCTTTATCTGGTCGGCGCCTCCGGCTGCCAGTCGCCGCGTGACCTGGTGCGCAATTTTCGGACCGAACCGGATTTCTGGCACGAGGACGGCATTCCGGTGCTGGCGCAACGGTTGACGGCGGCGGTCCGCGAGGGCTGGGCCAACCGCGACGCGACCGATTACGCGCCGGTGTTGCGTCACAGCGTCCGGCACATGGCGCTGCCGCTGCGCCGGGTGTCTTTCATCCAGTACCAACAGGCGGCAAGCGAGCTGGCGGAATTGGAAGAGCGGCAGGATGAAAAGTCCGCGTTCGACGATTTCTGCCGCACCGTGCACGCGAACGAGGTCATTCCCGGCCGCCCCGGCCCGTATGACGACAAGGAGATGCACTTCGTCCAGATCCAGAACCGGAAGGCGGTGATCCGCCGCTTTGAAATCCAGAATGCCGCCCCCGCGTACCATTACGACATGCACACGCTGCGCCTCGGCGATGCGGCCATATCGACCAATCCATTTGAACTGTATCTGTTTTTCGGACAGATCATCAAGGCGCGGAGCCATGCCGCCCGGACCATGGTGGTGCAGCTGGCCGGCGCAACAGGCGGATATCTGCCGAGCCCCGACGCCGAACGCTTCGGCGGCTACGGCGGCATGGTCATCAATGGGCAGATCGGCTCCGACGGCGGCTTCCAGCTGGCGGAGGAGGCGGTCGCCGCCATCAACGAACTGTTCGGCCCCTGAAGAAAGGAATTCCCGTCATGTATCTGGGACTCGATATCGGCACCACCGCGGTCAAGGCGGCGGTCTTCTCCGGCGCCGGAGTGCTGCTCGGCCTCGGCACGATGGAATACACCCTGGAAACCCCGGCTCCGGATATCGTCGAGCTGGATGCGGAAATCTATTGGCAGAGTACGCAGGAGGCCGTCCGGCAGGCATTGGCGGGCGCCAATCTGTCCGGAAGCGACATCCGGGCGCTGGCGGTGACCGGACAGGTGGAAACCCTGATCTGCGTCGACGCCGCCGGAACCCCGTTGCGCAAGGCGATCGTCTGGCTCGACAACCGCGCCAAAGCCGAAGCGAACGCACTGGCGGCGCAATTCGATCCGGAGGAGCTGTTCCGCATGTCCGGCCAGACCGAAATGCTCCCCTGTTGGCCCGCGGCGAAAATCGCCTGGCTGAAGCGCCATGAACCGGAGCTGTTCGCCCGGACCGCCAAATTCCTGATGGTGGAGGATTATATCGTCTACCGTCTCGCCGGGACATTCGTCACCTGCGACGGCTTGCTGCCCTCCACGCTTTACTTCGACATCCGGACTGGCGGTTACGCCGAAGCGATGCTGACGAACTTGGGCATCGCCGAAACGCAACTGCCGGAGGTCAGGCGCTGCGGTGAAGCGCTCGCCGTCTGCAATGAACTCCTGCCGGGAGCGGTGATCGGCGGCGCACCGCTGGATCATGTCGCCGGCAACCTGGGCGCCGGCGGCGGCGAACCCGGCGTAATCTCGGAAACCACCGGCTGCACGATGGCGTTGTGTGTCTCTTCTCCCGGCGTCGTCTACGATCCGGCGCGGCAGATCAGCACCTACCTGGGGCCGGTTTCGGGGCATTCGGCGCTGCTGCCGTGGGCGCCGACCGCGGGAATGCTGCTCAAATACTTCCGCGATGTCTTCGCGCCGGAATTGAACTATGCGCAAATGGATCAACTGGCGGCGGCGGTCGCGCCCGGCAGCGACGGTTTGATCGCGCTGCCCCATGCCGCCGGAGCGATTTCACCGGTGGCCAACCCGCATGCCCGCGCGGTCCTGTACGGCCTGACGCTGACCCACCGAAAGGGACACATCGTCCGCGCCATCCTGGAAGCGGTGGCGTATTTGCTCAAGGACAATCTGGACGCGCTGCAAGCTGGCGGCCTTCCGGTCCGGGAGGTGCGCGTACTCGGCGGCGGCGCCGAGAGCCGCCTGTGGACGCAGATCAAAGCCGACGTGCTGGGGCTGCCGATTGTACGCACCGAATGCCGCGAAGCCGCGTGCCTCGGCGCCGCGATCCTGGGGGCCGCCGCCGCCGGCGATTTCGCCGATCCCGCCGCGGCCGCGCAACGGATGGTCCGGATCACCGAACGCATCGAGCCGGGCGCCGACGCGTCCGTCTATTCCCAGTATTACCGTCAATATCAACGTATCAATCAACTGTTAATGCCGACATTCGGAGGAGAATCATGAGAAACATCCGCGCCGCCCTGGTGGGCTTTGGAGAAGTCAATACGCCGGCGGAATTTATCACCGACCGGGTCGCCGCCGTGACCGGACAGCTGCGCGAACGCGGCGTCGACGTGTTCGCAGCCCAGTACGTCAGCGACGATCCCGAGGGCAAAAATCCGGCCCGCGCGGCCGCCGAACTGGCCGGACAGGATTTCGACGCGCTGATCGTCTGCGTCGCCGGCTGGATTCCGACCTGGGCGGTGATCAAAACCATCGAAAACTTCCGCCACAAGCCGGTGCTGCTGTGGGGCCTCTCCGGCTGGTACCGGGGTGAAACCTTCGTCACCACCGCCGACCAGGCCGGCACCACCGCGCTGCGCAAGGTCCTGGAAGATCTCGGCTTCAATTTCCAGTATCTGGTGAACTTCAAAGACGCGCCGCCGCGCTTTGACGAGGCGGTCCGCTTCCTGCAGGCGGCGCGCGCCGGAGCATTGCTGCGCGAAGCGCTGATCGGAATGAACGGCTACCGCGATATGCGTTTGTACGGCACCTTGTACGACGGCAATCTGTTGAAGCGCGATCTCGGGGTCGAAATCGAGCATTTCGACCTGCTGGAAATCCAACAGTTGATGGCGGAAATCGCACCCGCTGCGGTGGCGAAAGAGGTGGCGCGCATCGAGCGCGAATGGGCGTTCACCCGTGCGCCGCAGCCCGGAACGCTGGAAAATTCGGTGCGTCTGGCGCTGGCGTTGCAGCAGAAGTTGGCAGAACGGCATTACGCCGGTTTTTCGTTCTGCGACGTCGACGGCATCAAGCGGCTGCTGAAGTTCGCGCCGGCGGGGTCGATGGCCTTGCTGCATGAGTTGTGTCCCGAACTGGTCAGCGTACCGGAAAACGACGCCTACGGCACCGTGACCGCGTTGCTGATGAAGTACCTGACGCAGCAGATTCCGGCGTATCTGGAATTCTACGAATTCACCGAAAACTCCGCGTTGATGGGAGTGCCGGATTATGTGCCGCCGTCGGTCGTCGCCGGCAAGGTCACGGTGATGCCGAACCGTTTCGGCAGCTTCGGCGAAGGTCTGCTGAATGTATCGAAACTCAAGACCGGCGCCGTCACCATCGTGCGCCTGACGCAAGCCGGAAACCGCTTCGCGATGCACGCAGCCACCGGGACGGCACAGACGCCGCCGGCTTGGGAGGAAGCGGGCTGGGCGCCTCCGGCACCGCAGCTGCCGAGCCTGGAAGTCGTGCTCGACGGCGGCTCCGAAGAGTTCCTCCAGCAGGTGATGGGCCAGCATTATATTCTGGCCTACGGCAACCATCTGCCGATCCTGCGCGACTTCTGCAACTTGCACGGCATCGAATTGATCGAAGCCGGTAACTGATGCGGCACACAATGGGGAGGGCTCCTCGCCCTCCACACCACCCCGGCAGGGTCACCGACCCTGCACCTCTGCTGCGGATATGGCTGTGCCATATCCTCCGCGACCTTTTGGAAGAGGGGGAAGCGCTGGTTGCCGCTTCAAACCGGCCAGACCACCACAAAAGCGGCCGCACCTGCCGGCAATACACGTCCGGTCCCTCCGGGGGAAACTCGTCGTTTCCCCCTGCTACCCCTTTCAGGACCTACGCCTGTCGTCGGACCTGCCGCCACAGATATGCAGTACGGATTGTCTGCTGTTGTCCCGATTTGTAAAAGCGCCAAACCCCTGCTATAGTATGATTACAATTGCAGATCAAAACGGGGAAGCGGAATTATGCGTAAATTTGCCGCCGTAATGTTGCCGGCCGCCGTAATTCTCGGTTTGGCGGGCTGCCGATCCACTGTCGCCGAGAACCGGGAACGCATGGCGCCCCAGGGTAGAGAGCTGGTCAAACAACGCATCGCCGCCGTGCGGACGCCGGATGAGGCGGAGCGGATGGAATGGAAGCAAATTACACTTCTCGATGCCGAATCGCTCGCTCCGGAGGAGGCGGCGCGACGCGAGCAACTGCTCCGGGAGCAGGTCCCGGGTTTACTGACTGGTCTGTTGTGGATGTCGCCATTTTACGGAGCCGAAGTTCATCTTTACGATGCGACGCTCGAATGGCACGGCGAAGCCATCCGGTTCGCCTGCCAATGCCGGGTTCGCGACGCTCACTATCAATTCCCCTCGCCTACCAGGCCTCTTGCCAGCTATCCATTGGGCCTCAACATTTCCGGATTGGTGAAGTCGGAGAATGCCCCCGGAGAAATACTGGTAATCCGGGAAGGCACTTGGGTCGGCTACACCTGGCATTCGGCCGCGTTCCGGCAAGCCCGGATCGGACCTCCACGGACACCGTCAACTCCTCCAATGGAGGCGCAGTAAATCATGGGTAAATTCGGTATTTTCGCTGTTCTCGCGCTCGTTTTGACCGCGTGTTCCGTACCACAACCGCAACCGGCGTCGCAACCGGACCAGGAGTCGGGAAATTGGTTGGCGGTCCGGCTGGAAGCCCGTGATGCCAATGGGGTACCGTTGCCGGCGGCGCGACAGGCGGAATTGCAGGAGGCGTTGCGGGCCGCCCTGGATTTTCAATTCAAAGACAGCGACTTGCGGCAGGTTACGCTGGTACTGGATGGAACCACCTTGACCGACCCCGAGTCTGGACAGGTGGAAGTCACCGGCAGCTGCTCCCTCTTTCGGGGAAAGACTCCGGCTGAAATTCCCGCCGAACCGATACCGGCAAGCTGGCGCGGCCGGCTCGGCGTCACCAACCAGATCGGGCTCTCGGGTTATCTTACCGGGGAATATTTTGTTTTCGACGCCGACGGCAATTGCCGGCGTACCATGGTGAGTCCGAACGCCTACCGCATCGAAATCGGCGCCGATCCCTGGGTGACATCCGCCATGCCTCCGAAAGGGGTCGAATTCCAGGGCTATGTCGGCGGCGTCATCCTCGGCGCGGATAAGGCGCTCAAATGCGATCAGATAACGGTCCGGCAAAGGCCCGCACCGGAAAATTAACCGTGGCCGCGCGCCCGCCGCAGCACCAGCCACTCGTGAGCGCGCACGGGCCCATGCAACCGTGTCCGCGCGCCCATCGCAGCACCACCTACTCGTGAGCGCGCACGGGCCGGAGCGCCGGTCAGGCGCGACCGTGCCGTTAGGAATTGGCGCAGCGAAGCTCGCGCCAAGGAGCACGGCACGAAGCCACCCCCGGCGAACGGCGCTGGCCTTGCCAGCGCTGAGGGGGTCGGTCCTAAAAACGCGGCAGCGTTTTTATGACCGAAGAGAGTTTTTGCCGCCAATTGGCGGCAAAAACGTGTAAGGCGAGCGCCGCTTGAGCGCATCGGGGTTGGGAGGGGCCGGGCCCCCGCGTTTGCCGGGGCGCAATGCGGCCCCGTACCCACCGTCATAATTACCACATCCGAAGGCGCCCGCATACGCAAGCTTTTCGCCGCCGGAGCGGCGCCAGAGTTCGCTCCATGTGGAGATAAAACTGTCGCTCACGCTTCCAGTTTAACCTCCACCATCGCTACCTCGGGATGATCCGCTCGCCTCCCGGCTCGCTTCCCTGGATTTCGATCCCCTCTGGGATCGACCAGCGCTATTCGCGCGCTGGACCGCGCCTCCGTATGACGGAGTGCAGACCGCCGCTTCGCGGCTCTAGTTTATTTGATTTTTATTTTTTCAGGATCGGCTCACAGCACGGAGCCGCGCGGGATGAAACGGCCGGGAAAGAGGATCGGCGTCTGTAATTTTTCCGGGTTCTCCATCATGTCGAAGAGCACGTCGATTGCCAGCACCCCGAGCTTCTGGTAGTCGAACGAAACCGTCCCCAACGGCGGCTCCGAACCCAGCGAATACACAATGTCCCCCTGACTGATGATCGACAGCTCCTCCGGAACCTTGATCCCCAACTGCTGCGCCGCCCGCAACGCCCCGTGCGCCTGCGCATCGGTACGCGCCAGAATCGCCCGCGGCAACGGCGGCCGCAGCAGCAACGCCAACGCCAGGTCACGCGCCTCCTCCGGCGATTCCGCCGAAAACAGACAGTGGTCGGGGCGCAGCCGGAAACCGAATTCCGCAATCAACCCGTGCCATTCGGCCAGGATGGCATCCCCCTCGTCCCGCGCCAGAATCGCGATATCACGGCGGTCCAGCCGCAACAGACATTGGAACGCGTCGCGGTAAGCCTGCGAACAATCCACCGAAATGAAACCGACATTCGGCAACGCCGTATGCGGCACGTTGTCGATGAAAACACACGGACAATGCGGCGCCGCCAAGGTCGCGAACTCCTCCGGCGCCACCCGGTGACCGATGATCACCGACCCGTCGATCGCATGCGAACCGACACGGGCGCGCAACGATACGAACGGATCCGATTCGTTGCCCTCATGCGCCAGATCGAGCAATAAATCGTAATTGCGCGTCCGCAGTTGACGGCAGAAACTCCGGGTCATCTGCAGCTGATACGGGTCACTCAAGGTATCGGGAACTTCGGAAAACATCGCCACCATATAGGTCTTGCTGTTCACCAGACGCCGGGCGTTGACATTGGGCGTATAACCCCATTCGGCCATCTTTTCCAGAATCAGATGGCGCGTCGCCGGCTTCACCGGACGCTTGCCGTTCAACGCGTGCGATATGGTCGTAGTCGAAACCCCGAGACGCCGGGAAAATTCCTTGATATCCACTGTCCCCGCCCTCCTTCCGCAACGGCGTATCACTGAAAAAAGCATTTCGTTTTGCTATTAAAAATACCGTCATGATCGAATATTGTCAAGTTCAAATAAAAATTTTTCAAGAATTTTAACATTGGCTATTGACAAAACGTTTTGCATTTGCTATAATTATATACGAACCCAACAACGAAAACAGCAAACTCGGAGTGAAATCATGAAATCAGTCGACTTGACCCGGTCATGCCATCGCAGCGTTTTTACATTGATAGAATTGCTGGTCGTGATCGCGATTATCGCCATTCTCGCCAGCATGCTGCTGCCGGCGCTCTCCAAAGCGCGCGCCGCGGCACAGAGCACCAAATGCATTTCCAACCTCAAGCAGCTCGGCCTCGGCTACACCATGTACTCCGGCGACAACAACGATTGGACGCTCGGCTGCTTCCCGTGGGAACCGTGGTTTTATTACCTGCATACCGACGGTTATGCGCCGGGACGTCTGACCTATGCGTGCCCGGTCGAAACTCTGATCACCGAAGCCAACTGGCTGACCAGCGGCGCGGAGTGGATGAATTTCAGCTACGGCATGAACGGCGACAGCTTCGGTGTCCGCTTCGGCAGCATCGAACCGCAGAAGCTATCCAATGTGTTGAGCCGCAATCCTTCAGGAGTGCATTTGATCGCCGACTCCCAGCCGTTGACCGACGCGGTCAAAAGCGATCTGGCCAGCGATCAGACCTTCACCATCGCCGAGCACGGCGGTGTCTACCCCGGCAGCATCGGCTGGTCGTGGATGTATCCGGCGGCCGCGCGCCACAACAACCGGGTCAATGTCGTCCTCGGCGACGGCCATGTCGAATCGATGGCGCCGACCGAATTCCGCGACTTGAAGCATTGGTCGCCGTACATTTCCGGCGGCAAACTGGTGGACCGGTAATATCATGCGCTGGCTTGGAATCATCACATTGCTATTCACGCTCTCCATTCAGGCGGCGGAGAGCGGCCGGGCGGCCTTCGTCGCCGGGCGCGCCCCGCACGACCGCCGCGCCGAATACGAAAGCCTGCAAAAAATCTACGGCGACCGGCTGCGTTTCGAGTTGTACGACAACCGCGAACTGCCCCGTCTGGCGCAGCAGCTTCCGGAATACGACGCCGTGGTTTTCGGTTCGCTCGGCAACCTGGTCGAACCGGCGTCGTTCACGATGGAGCGTGAACAGTGGCGCGATTATCTGGAACAGGGCGGCATTGTGCTGATTCTCGGCGCCTGCGAAGTTACCGCGTATGAAAACTTTCTTCAAATTCTCGAAACGCAGCCGTCACTGAATTCCGGCGTCTGCGCGCTGATGGGCCGCGTCGATCTGGCGCCGCACATCCGCTATGCCGATACCGAAGTGATGACCCGGCCGCACGCGTTGGCGGACGGCTTCCAGCAGGCCAACTTCTACCAGTGGGGCCATCTGGTCCCCTCCCCGGCGTGGGAGGTTTTGGCGCACTGTCCCGACCAACAGGCGTTGATTGCGGCGCGGCCGGTCGGCAAAGGGTGGATTTTTGTGGTGGCGCCGGCGGAATTCGCCGGGCGCGGCAACCTGCTGCACGATCTGTTGGAAAACATCCGGATTTTCGTCCGCAACCGGGAGGCGGCCATTCACTGGGATATGCTGGAAAGCGACGGCGACCGGCCGCAATTCCGCGCCGCGTGGAGCAATCATGCCGCGCAGCCGCAGCAGTTGACCGGTGAACTCGTATTGACCGCCGCGGACGGGAGCGTGCTGGCGCAGCAGCAATTCGACGCCGCAATCGCACCGCAAGCCACGCATACCGCCGCCATTCCGGCGGCGTTGGCGCCGGAAAGCTCCGGTACACTCACGATTCGATTGGATTCACCCGCCGTATGGAGCGCCGCTCTGCCGGTGGCCCGTTCGCCGTGGATCGCAATGGAGCTGCCCCGGCACCGGATTTACCGTTACCAGGCGTCGCGGTATACCATCGGTCTGCGGCTGCCGGATTCGCCGGGGCTGCGCGGCACCACGCCGGTTGCGGTCATCGAACCGGCGGCTCCGGTCAAAGTCGTCGAGCAGGATGCCGGTAGACTCGTGCTCGATTGGAGCGACTGCCCGGCCGGGAGCTATTCGGTCAAAGTGGAGTTGCGCCGTCCCGATCGATCGGTGTTGGCCGCCACCCGTGCCGAACCCGTGGAACTCGACGACCATGTCCCCTATATGCAGATCGACGCGGCGCAAAAAATCCGGCGCGACGGCAAGCGTTTCTTCCCGATCGGTTTCTATCACGTCTCGTGGGGTCTCACCGACGCCGACCGGCTGGCGTGTCTGGAGTACAGCGCCCGCAACGGCTATAATGTACTGCATGCGTCCTGGCGTCCCGACGAAGCGATCGATCCGTTGGTGGAGGCGGCGCGGCGGGAAAATGTGATGCTGTTCCTGGAGGGAGTCAACCCCGAACGGATCCGACAATGGCAGGATGAGAAGAGCATTCTCGGCTGGAGTCTGCGCGACGAACCGGATCTCGGTTTGGTCGACCCGGCGGAGCTGGCGGCGCAATACGAACTCTGGCGCGATGACACGCCGAATCAGTTGATTTCGACCGTGCTGGTATTCCCGACCAGTTTTCGGAATTACCGGCGCATCGCCGACTGGGTGGGGCACGACTATTACCCGGTTCTGTCCGGCAACCGCGACCTGTCCAGTGTCTTCGCCAACCATTGCCGCCTCAAAGAAGACATCGGGGAGTGGCGGGCGCCGCTGGCGGTGCTGCAATCCTTCGGTTATCCGGCCGGATTCGCGATCCCGACTTTGCCGGAGCTGAAAAACATGGTCTATCAGACGCTCGCCGCCGACACCTCCGGCATCCTCTTTTACACCTGGAACGACGGCTCGTTCGCGTTGACCGATCACCCGGAGCTGGAGCAATGGATGCGGCGGCTTCCGGCGGAAATCGCTCCGTATCTGCCGTTCCTGCTGGATGGATCGTGGCAGCGCTTTCCCAGCGACAACCCCGCCGTGGTCGGCGGCGGCTGGCAACTGGGCGACCGGAAGCTGCGGATTCTGTGCAACACCTCGCGGGAACGGCAAAGCGTAAATGCCGACGGCGCCCGCAAACAACTGGAACCTCTGGAAGTATGGATCACCAACTGAGCACATGCTCACGCCAAGGACAATCAATATCATGATACAGCAAAGCAAAATCACGCCGGACTGGAACGGATTGCGCGACCGCGCGCTGGCCGGCCTTTCCGCCAACAGCCGCCCGGTCTTCGGTTCCGACGGCAAGCCGGTTCTGAACGAGGGCGGCGTGTACACCGGCATCTGGCTCGAATCCGGGCCGCACGAAAGCCATGTGGTCGCCGATATTTTCCCGGAAACGGCGTTGAACAGCCATCGGATTTTTTACCGCCATCAGCGCCCCGACGGACAATTCCCGGCTTATATCCTCGACGACCGGATCGGCTACAGCCAGATTCAGCAGGTCGCGCCGCTGGCGCGCACCGCGTGGGACCTGGCGCAGCGTTTCGGCGATGAAGCCTTTTTGCGCGAAAGCTACGACGCCTGTTCCCGCTGGGAAGCGTGGCTGATCCGCCACCGCGATCCGCGCCATCTGGATTTGCTCGAAGCCTGGTGCGAATACGACTCCGGGCACGACAATTCGCCGCGCTGGCACGGCTATCCGCAGGAGTGCCCCGGCCACGAAGCGCGCAATTGTCCGGCGAACATCCCCGGCGTCCGCCTCGCCCCCGATCTTTCGGCCACGCTCTACGGGATGCGGGTCGCGCTGTCGCAGATGGCCGGCGCCCTCGGTGAAAAAACGGCGTCGGAGCAATACGCCGCCGCCGCGCGCCGCACCCGGGAAGCCATCGAGCGTCATTGCTACGACCCGGAAACCGAATTCTATTACGACGCCCTCCCCGACGGCACCCAGGTCAAAATCATCGGCGACGCCGGCTTGCGCGTGCTCGGCGAACTGGTGCCGGATCAGGCCCGCGCCGACCGGATCTTCCAACGCCACATCCTCAATCCGAACGGCTTCTGGACTCCGTATCCACTGCCGTCCATCGCCGTCAACGACCCGGCGTTCATCCACCCGGCGCCGTTGAACTGCTGGGGCGGCGGGACCCAGGCATTGACCGCGCTGCGCGCGCCTTACTGGTTCGAAGCCTACGGCTACCACCGGGAACTCGAACATCTCGCCGACCGCTGGCTCGACGGCCTCGCCCGCGCCGAAGCGTTCATGCAGCAGATGGATCCGTTCACCGGTGATTTTTCCACCTCCCCCGGCTACTCACCGGCGATGTGCGTCACCATCGACTTCCTCCGCCGCCTCAAGCGGTGTGAGGCAGAGTGTTTCGTGTGATAACGCGGCGCACTCACTTCTCCAATGCCGCTTGCACCAGCGAAAGAAAAAGCGGATGGGGCCGATGGGGGCGGGATTGGAATTCGGGGTGGAACTGGCAGCCGATGAAGTGAGGGTGTTCGGCAAGCTCGACGATTTCGGTGAGCTTGCCGTCGGGCGAGGTGCCGGAAGCGATCAATCCGGCGGCTTCGAGGCGCGCGCGGTATTCGGGGGCGCATTCGTAGCGATGGCGGTGGCGCTCGGAAATTTCGGCGGTATCGCCGTAAACTTGTGTGGCGCGTGACGCGGGACGCAGGCGGCACGGATAACTCCCCAGGCGCATGGTGCCGCCTTTTTCGGTGACTTGCCGCTGCTCCGGCAACAGATCGATCACCGCATCGGGGGTGTCGGAATCGAATTCCGAGCTGTTCGCCCGCGTCAAGCCGAGGACATTCCGGGCGAATTCGACCACCGCGCATTGCATGCCCAGGCAAATGCCGAGAAACGGGATATTCCGTGTCCGCGCATACTGAATCGCGCGGATTTTTCCCTCGATTCCACGGTTGCCGAAGCCGCCGGGAACCACCACGGCGTCGACTCCCCGCAGCAGCTCGGCCGGATCGCCAGTTTCGAACTCCTCGGCTTCGATCGGTATGCGCTTCACCGCGCAGCCGCAGGCGATACCGGCATGGTCGAGCGCTTCGCAGATGCTCTTGTAAGCGTCCTTATGCGTCGCGTATTTGCCGGCGATCGCCACCGTACATTGGCGGTTCGGATGCAGCACCCCGTCGAGCCAGAGCCGGTACTCCGCCAGCTCCAGTTCGGCAGGGCCAAGGCGCAATAAATCCAATACTTTGGCATCCAGCCCATGCGACGCCAACTCCAGCGGAACCTCGTAAATGGAGTGCTTGACGTCGGGTTCTTCGATCACCAGATCGGCGGGAACATTGCAAAAGAGCGCCAGCTTGGCGCAGTGTTCCTCGCCCATCGGCACCTCGGTCCGGCAAATCAGGATATCCGGCGCGATCCCGATGCTGCGCAAGGTCGCCACCGAATGCTGCGACGGCTTGGTTTTCAACTCCCCCGCCGCCCGCAGATACGGCACCAGGGTCAAGTGCAGGAAAATCGCATTGCCCCGTCCCCGTTCAAAAGCGAACTGCCGCGCCGCTTCCAGAAACGGCAGCGATTCGATGTCGCCGGCGGTGCCGCCGATCTCGGTGATGGCGATGTCGATGTCATCGCCGTGCAGCGTGTGCATCGCTTTTTTGATCTCATCGGTCACGTGCGGAATCACCTGCACGGTGGCGCCGAGGTAGCCGCCGGCGCGTTCGCGCGCGATGACATTGCTGTAAATGCGCCCGGAGGTATAGTTGCTGTTGCGGGTGCAATTGATTTCGGCGAAGCGTTCGTAGTGTCCGAGGTCGAGGTCGGTTTCCGCCCCGTCGCAGGTGACGAACACCTCGCCGTGCTGGTATGGGCTCATCGTTCCCGGATCCACATTCAAATACGGGTCCAGCTTCTGCATCGCCACCCGGTAGCCGCGCTGCTTCAGCAAATAAGCCAGGCTGGCGGCGGTGATCCCTTTGCCCAGGCTCGATACCACGCCGCCGGTGATGAAGATATGTTTCGTCATTGGTGATCCTCCGAATTGGTTTGTTTTGATATATTTTTTGCGCCGCCGGTGCGGCGAGTGTGATGATTTTGACGGTGGACGCGGGGCCGCGCTCTTCGAGAGCCGCGCCCCTGTTCACGCGGGGGCTCCGCCCCTCCCAACCCCGATCGCTCAAGCGCCGCTCGGCTTAACGCGGCCTTGCCGCCGTCAGGGCGGCAAAGCCTTAGACCGGTCGCTCCAGCACTGCCGTGCTTCCGCTCGCGTCTGCTCCACGGCCGCAGCGGCCGCGGCGCTAAGGCGCCGGCGCCGCTTCGCGGCGTACCCGTGCGCGCTCCCAAGCGGATGAATGTTAGAGTAGGCGTGCTTATCACCGTTTATGTCTCTGTATATCGCTTTTTCATTTTTCAATAGGCGCGGCCTTCGATGTGTTCGACGTAGCGGACCAGGGCGCGGTTCGCCATCGTCGTTCCGCCGCGGGTCGGGTAATTTCCGGTGAAATACCAATCGCCCCGGTGTTCCGGGCATGCCTGGTGCAACGCCTCCAAGGTCTGAAACACCACGCAAACCTCCGCGTGCATTCCCTCCGGCGTCAACCGCTCGGTAATCGCCTGCGCCAGCTCCTCCGCCGTCAAGCCGTCGTACAACGGTTTGACGCAATTTTCCGGCTCTTTCTTCGGGTGTGCCAGATACCATTGCGCCCGGCGGTAACACTCCTCCAATACCGCCCCCCTCCCCTGCCGGGCGAGCAGCAGCATCGCCGCCTCGAACGCCACCAGCTCCTTCAAACTCCCCATGTCGATCCCGTAGCCGTCCGGATAACACACCGGCGGCGCCGCCGAAGCGATCACCAGCCGCTTCGGCCGCAGCCGGTCCAACACCGGCAGCAGCGCCAGCCGCATCGTATTGCCGCGCACGATCGAATCGTCCAGCATCACCAGCGTATCGCGCCCCTCCTCCAACAATCCGTAAGTGATATCGTAAACATGCTGAAAAAGCTCGCGCCGCGCCTGCGCGTCGGCCAGAAAAGTACGGAATTTCACGTCCTTGACCGCGATCTGTCCGAAACGCGGCATCCGTCCTCCCGGCAACGCCATCGCCGCCGCCAAAAGACCGTGAAAGCTGATCTGCGCGGTATTCGGAATGTAAGAGAAAAAGTTGCGCTCCCATTCGTCATCCAGATACGGCATCACCCGCGGCAACAGCGCCCGTCCCAATGCCCGGCGTTCGCGGTGGATATCGGCGTCGTTGCCGCGCGAAAAATAGATCCGCTCGAACACACAGCGCCGCAACGGTTTCGGTTTCAGGCACTCGTGCAACTCCGCCGTACCGTCCCGGCCGACCGTCAAAAGCTGTCCCGGGGGCAACTCCCGCACCGCGTCGCTCGCGACACCGAACGCCGTCTGAATCGCCGGGCGCTCGCTCGCCACCACCGCCACTTCGTCGTCGCAATACCAGAATCCCGGCCGGATTCCGGCCGGATCCCGCAGCGCCAGCGCCGTCCCGTCCCCCGACAGCGCGCAAAAGGTATACGCGCCGTCGAAGTGCTGTGCCGTATCCCGGAAAATCCGCGCCCAATCCGGCGCGCCGTGCCCCGGCAGCAGCGCCTGCTCCAGATAGTGTCCCAGCAGCGTCAGTACCAGTTCGCCGTCGGCACCGTCCATCGGATCGTGTCCGGTCTCCCGCAGGTAATCGAAAATCTCCCGGATGTTGGTCAAGTTGAAGTTGCCCGCCAGCAACAGATTGTGATTGCGGTACGAACTGGCCCGGACGAACGGGTGGCACGCCTCGACGCCGGATGTGCCAAAAGTGCCGTAGCGCAGATGCCCGAGAAAAACCTCGCCCGGCACCTCCGGGGCTTCCCGGTCCTGCCGCTGCAGCTTCTCAAACAATTGCCCGAGTGCCGCGCCTCCGGCGTAGCGCGCCACCCGGTACGCCGGAATCCCCGGCGGCGGATTCAATCCGACCACCCCGAAGCCGGCGCCGTCCTGGCCGCGGTTGTGCTGTTTCTCCAGCAGCATCGCCAGCTTCGCGCAACCGTAGCAATGGCTTCCGTACTTCGCCGTGTAATACTCCGGCGGCTTCCGCAGCCGGAGCAGCGCCACCGCGCATTCGTGTCTGATTGCGTCCGACATGATTTGTCCTCAGTAGATAAAGAGCATTTCACGATATTTCGGCAACGGCCAACGCTCGTCCGCGATCAGCGCTTCGAGCGTATCCACGCTCAAACGCACCTGCGCCATCGCGGCGAGAATGTCTTCGTGCACACCCTTGAGCGCCTCCTCCAATACACTGCAGCGCAAAGTCAACAAATCCAGGTGGCCGCCGAGGCTTTCCGCCTTGCCGCACAGCGCCTCCACGCCACCCTTGAGCTTGCTGTCGATCCCCAGCCGCAGCGCGGCGGCGGCATCGTGATATTCCTTCTCCAATACCGGCAGGATCATGCTGCGCGCCATTTCCAGCGTCAGCTTGCCCTCGATCTGGACCCGGCGGTGGTACTCCTCCAGAAACACCTCGTAGCGCGAAGCCACCTCCTTGCCGGAAAATACGCCGTAGCATTCGAACAGCTTCACATTCTTCGGCTCGATCAACGCTGCCAACGCCTCCATCGTCGTCGCCGCGTTGGCGAGGCCGCGCCGGGCCGCCTCCTCGCGCCATGCCGCCGCGTAATTGTCGCCGTTGAAGATGATGCGTCCATGTTTGCGGATGATCTGCTGCAACAGCTTTTGCAATCCGTCGTGAAATTCCTCCGGCGCCAGCGTTTCCAATGCATCCGCGATATCGTCGAAGGCCTCGGCGGCGATCGTATTCAACACCATCATCGGCCCGGCGCACGACTGGCTCGATCCCGGCGCCCGGAACTCGAACTTGTTGCCGGTGAAGGCGAACGGGCTCGTCCGGTTGCGGTCGGTCGCGTCCCGCGGCAGCGGCGGCAGCGTATCCACGCCGATCCGCATCGGCACGGAGTGACGGCTCGAAGTGACGCTGCCTTTTTCGAGCTGCCTGATCACATCGCTCAACTGATCGCCGAGGTACATCGAAATGATCGCCGGCGGCGCTTCGTTGGCGCCGAGCCGGTGGTCGTTGCCGGCGCTCGCCACCGCGGCGCGCAGCAGGTCCGCATGGGTGTCGACCGCCTGGATAATCCCGCACAATACCGTCAGGAAAATGGCGTTCTGGTGCGGATCGTGCCCCGGATTCAACAGATTGGTATCGCCGTAGGAGATGGCCCAGTTGTTGTGCTTGCCGGAACCGTTGACCCCGGCGAAGGGCTTTTCATGCAGCAGACACACCAGACCGTGGCGGTCCGCCACCTGCCGCAGCACCTCCATCACCAGCATGTTGTGGTCGCACGCCAGATTGACCTCCTCGAACATCGGTGCCAATTCGAACTGCGCCGGCGCCACTTCGTTGTGCCGGGTCTTGGCGGGAATGCCCAGACTCCACAACTCCCGCTCCACCTCGGTCATGAAGTTCAGGATCCGCAGCCGGATCGAACCGAAATAGTGATCTTCGAGCTGCTGATGCTTCGGCGGCGGCGCACCGAACAGGGTGCGCCCGGTCTGCTGCAGATCGGGACGGAGCCAATAGAAATTCTTGTCGATCAGGAAATACTCCTGCTCCGGTCCCAGCGTGATCTGCACTTGTTCCTCCGGTCGATCGAAGCACTTCATCAGCCGCCGGACCGCCTGCGACAGGCTCTGCATCGAACGCAACAATGGCGTCTTTTTGTCCAGCGCCTCGCCGGTATAGCTGCAGAAAACCGTCGGGATGCACAGCGTCGCGCCGTTGGAGTGGCGCTTGACGAAGGCCGGGCTGGTCGGGTCCCACGCGGTATAGCCGCGCGCTTCAAAAGTGCAGCGCAACCCACCCGACGGGAAACTGGAAGCATCCGGCTCCCCGACGATCAGATTCTTGCCGGAAAAACTCAGAATCGCCTGGTCGCCCTGCGGCTCCAGAAAGGAGTCGTGCTTTTCCGCCGTCGATCCGGTCAGCGGCAGAAACCAGTGGGTGAAGTGGGTGGCGCCGCGATCCAGCGCCCACTCCTTCATCCCGTGCGCAACGGCTGCGGCAATCTCCGGATCCAGCTGCGCGCTGTGGTGAATCGTATTCAGCAGCTGTTCCGCCGCCGGGCGCGGCAGATACTTGTTGATGGCGGCGGTATTGAACACGTCTTCGCCGTAAGCGTCGATCTCACCGGGAACATCGTGTTGCAGTTCCGGTTCGGTACGCCCCGCGATGATATGGATCGCCGTGCTTCGATTGTTGGTGTTCTTCATAGCCGCCTCCCAGGTTTCGGTTGTTTGCATTCGGTATATGCATTTCGCGTGCCAACTGTCTTTGAAGCGGTTTTTTCGGAGATTATTACAAAAGCGTAAAATATAACAACAGAAAATTTTACATTTTTGTAAAACATTGCACCATTGCCGAGCAAGAAACCGATTGGCACGCGAAATGCACAATAGAAAAGCCGGAATAACGAAGGAGGGAGTAAATCCTTATGAAGAAGTCACCCAACGCCCCGCCCCGACAACGGGGTCTGTACCGGTTCGAGTACGAACATGACGCCTGCGGCGTCGGCCTGGTCGCCGATCTCTCCGGCGCCGCCGGCCACGAAACCGTCCGCAACGGCCTCACCGTACTGAAAAACCTGATGCACCGCGGCGCCACCGGCAACGACCCGGAAACCGGCGACGGCGCCGGTATCATGGTGCAGATTCCCGACGCCTTTTTCCGCCGGGTATTTGCCGCCAGCCTGCCCGCGCCGGGACGTTACGCGGTCGGAATGCTCTTCGGCGCGGGCGGCGAAGAGGCGCTCGCCCGGGCGGCCGCACGTTACGGCATCGCCGTCCTCGGCTGGCGCGAAGTTCCCGTCGTCCCGGAGGCGGCCGGAAGCGCGGCGCAAGCGGTATTGCCGCCGATCCGGCAATGCTTCCTCGACGACGGCGGTTGCGCCGATGCCGACGCTTTCGAACGAAAATTGTTCGTGATCCGGCGGATCGTCGAAAAGAGCTGCCCCGATCTATATGTCTGCAGCTTGTCCTGCCGCAGGATCGTCTACAAAGGGTTGCTGCTGGCGCCGCAGATGGAGCACTTCTACCCCGATTTGAACGCGGAGGATTTTCAATCGGCGCTGGCGGTGGTGCACCAGCGTTACAGCACCAACACCTTTCCGACCTGGCCCTTGGCGCACCCGTTCCGCTACCTCGCCCACAACGGCGAAATCAATACCCTGCGCGGCAACCTGAATCAGCTGCGTTCGCGCGAAGCGAGTCTCGCGTCGGCGCTGTTCACGCCGGAAGAGATGCGCGACATCCTGCCGTTGATACCGCCGGACCAGAGCGATTCCGCCGGCCTCGACAACATGTTCGAACTGCTGACGCTGGCCGGGCGCGATCCGTGCCACGCGATGCTGATGCTGATCCCGCAGGCATGGGGGGAAAAGTACCACATGGGGCACGATGTGCGCGCGTTCTTCGAATACCACGCGGCGATCATGGAGCCGTGGGACGGCCCGGCGGCGGTGGTCTTTTCCGACGGCGTCAACGCCGGAGCGATCCTCGACCGCAACGGACTGCGTCCGGCACGCTACACCCTGACCCGTTCCGGAGTGCTGGTATTGGCCAGCGAAACCGGGGTATTGGACATTCCCGCCGCCGACGTCGTCCGCAAGGGACGGCTGAAGCCGGGTGAAATCCTCTATTGCGATCTGGAACACCACCGTTTGGCCGGCGACGCCGAAGTCAAAAATACCGCGGCCCGCCGCCGTCCGTACCGGCGCTGGATCGACGCCAACCGGATCGGCGTCAACGGTCTTTTTTCCGGCATCACTCCAACGCCCGCCCCCGACGATCTGATGCGCCAACAGGCGCGTTACGGCTATACGCGCGAAGACCTCGACGTGATTCTGCGCCCGATGGCCGAACACGGCAAGGAGCCGGTCGGTTCGATGGGCAACGACGCGGCGCTCGCGGTGCTGTCGCAACGGCCGCAATCGTTGTTCAGCTACTTCAAGCAATTGTTTGCACAGGTCACCAATCCGCCGATCGATCCGATCCGCGAAGAGCTGGTGATGAGTCTGACCACCTACATCGGCAACCCCGGCAACATCCTGACCGAGAGCCCGGAACATGCCCGGGTGATCCGGCTGGCGCACCCGGTACTGACCGACGACGAACTGGCGCACCTGAAGCAATTGCGCCAACCCGGATTCCAGTGCGCCGAGCTCAAGCTCGGCATCGCAGGCACCCTGGAGGAGGCATTGCAATTGCTGGGAGCGCGCGCGGTCCGGGAGGTGAACCGGGGCAACCGGATCCTGATTCTCAGCGACCGCGATCTCGCCGGCGACGAAGCGGCGATTCCGTCGCTTCTGGCCGTCGCCTGTGTCAACCGGGCGCTCGCCACTGCCGGCAGCCGCAACGAAGCGGGTCTGGTGGTCGAGTCCGCCGAGGTTCGCGAGGTGCATCACTTCGCGCTGCTGCTCGGCTTCGGCGCCACCGCGGTCAACCCGTATCTGGCGCTGGCGAGCATCTCCGGCATGGTCGCTTCGGACGCGGTCAAGGCCGACGCGGTCACCGCCGGAGCCAACTACATTCACGCGGTGGAGCAGGGCATTTTGAAGGTGATGTCGAAGATGGGCATTTCGACACTGCGCAGTTACCGCGGCGCCCAATTGTTCGAGGCCGTCGGCCTCGACGCCTCGGTGATCGACCGTTATTTCCCGGGCACCGCCAGCCGCATCGGCGGCATGACGCTGGAGCAGCTCGAAACCGAACTCCGCCACCGGACGCGGGAAGCGCAAACGGTGGAAACGCTGCTGCCAACGGGCGGCCAATACCGCTTCCGCAAGGACGGCGAAGCGCACTTGTGGACGCCGGAGAGCCTGGCGGCATTCCGGCAGGCGGTTCAACACAACGACCCGGCGCGCTACCGCGATTATGCCGGATTGATCAACGACCAGTCGCGACAGCTGTGCACGCTGCGCGGCCTGTTCGAATTCGCCCCGGCGACGCCGATTCCATTGGAAGAGGTCGAGAGCGTCGAATCGATCCTGCGCCGCTTCGTTTCGGGCGCGATGTCGCTCGGCAGCCTCAGCCCGGAGGCCCACGAGACCATCGCCATCGCGATGAACCGCATCGGCGGCATGAGCAACTGCGGCGAAGGCGGCGAAGACCCGGCACGGCGCCATGCCAGTGCGATCCGGCAGGTCGCCAGCGGCCGCTTCGGCGTTACCATCGACTATCTGCGCCATGCCAAAGAGTTGCAGATAAAGATGGCGCAGGGCGCGAAGCCCGGCGAAGGCGGCCAGTTGCCGGGACACAAGGTCAATGACTTCATCGCTCGGATCCGCCACTCGATGCCGCATGTGACACTGATTTCGCCGCCGCCGCACCATGACATCTATTCGATCGAAGACCTCGCCCAGTTGATCTACGATTTGCGCAACGCCAATCCGGCGGCGCGGATTTCGGTCAAACTGGTCAGCGAAGTCGGCGTCGGCACCATCGCCGCCGGTGTGGCCAAGGCCCATGCCGATGTGGTGTTGATTTCGGGCCACGACGGCGGCACCGGCGCATCGCCGTTGACCAGCATCAAGCACGCCGGATTGCCGTGGGAGCTGGGGTTGGCCGAAGCCCAGCAGACGCTGGTATTGAACCGGCTGCGCGGCCACGTCCGGCTGCAGGTCGACGGCCAGTTGAAAACCGGCCGCGATGTGGTGATCGGCGCCTTGCTCGGCGCCGAGGAGTTCGGCTTCGCCACCACCATTCTGGTATGCCTGGGGTGCGTGATGATGCGCCAATGCCACGACAACACCTGTCCGGTCGGCGTCGCCACGCAGGATCCGGAGTTGCGCAAGCGCTTCTCCGGCAAGCCCGAATACATCGAGAATTTTCTGCGGTTCCTCGCCATGGAGGTGCGCGAATATCTGGCGCAACTCGGCTTGCGGTCGCTGGACGAGGCGGTCGGACGCAGCGATCTTTTGCGGATGAACCGGGCGATCGACTTTTACAAGGCACACCATCTGGACTTCGGCGGCATATTCGAATCGGTCGCAGGCGGCGCCACCCGTTACGACGGCAGCGGCCGCCGGGAATTGGATAATTACGACCGCCGCGAATTGCTTCCGGAGCTGCAAGGAGCTCTGGCCGACGGAAGCCCGGTGACATTGGAACGGACGCTCCGGAATGTCGACCGCACCGTCGGCACCGAACTGGCGGGCGAAGTGGCGGCGCGCCACGGCGCCGGAGGGTTGCCCGAGGGGACGATTCAGGTACACTTCCAGGGGGTGGCGGGGCAGAGCTTCGGCGCCTTTCTCGCCCCCGGCATCACCTTCGATCTGGAGGGGGAGGCCAACGACTTCGTCGGCAAGGGGCTTTCGGGCGGCCGGATCGTGATCCGGCCGCCGCGCGACGCGGCCTTCGAGGCAGCTGAAAACGTGATCGCGGGCAATGTGATCGGCTACGGCGGGACTTCGGGAAAAATCTTTCTCCAGGGCCAGGCCGGAGAACGCTTCGCGATCCGCAACTCGGGGATGACGCTGGTGGTCGAAGGCATCGGCGACCACGGCTGCGAATACATGACCGCCGGGCGCGTGGTGGTGCTCGGCCCCACCGGCGTCAACTTCGCCGCCGGCATGACCGGAGGGCTGGCCTATGTCTACGATCCGGCCAACGAATTCGACCTGCGCTGCAACCTGGATTCGGTCGATCTGGAAAACATTCCGGCCGGATCGGAGGCCGAAGCCGAATTGGCCGCACTGCTGTGCGAGCACATCGCCGCGACCGGCAGCCCCAAAGCACATTCGGTACTCGCCGACTGGGAAAACCAGCGTGCCAACTGGGTGCGCGTCTTCCCGGCCGAATACCGGCAGGCGCTGGAAAAGTTGCACCGTCATAAGGAGCAGAATCATGAATAACAGCGAACGAATTCACACGATCTACCGTCCGGAACCGGAGCGCGTCCGGGACTTCGCCGAAGTGGAGCGGAATCTATCCGCAGAGGAGCTGGCCATGCAGGCCGAACGCTGCCGCAACTGCGGCATTCCATTCTGTCACGGCACCGGCTGCCCGCTCGACAATGTGATCCCGGAAATGAATGCGGCCGCCGCCGCCGGCGACTGGCGCACCGCGTGGGAAATTCTGCGCCGGACCGGTAACTTTCCCGAGTTCACCGGCCGGATCTGCCCGGCGTTGTGCGAGAGCGCCTGTACCTCGGGCATCGCCGCCGAAGCGGTGATGATCCGGCAATTGGAAAAGGCCGTCGTCGAACACGCCTTCGCCGCCGGTTGGGTGACGCCGCGCAGACCGGAACACGATAGATCGCAACAGGTCGCCGTCGTCGGCGCCGGTCCCGCCGGGCTCGCCGCGGCGGACGAGCTGCGCGCCTGTGGCTTTCCGGTCACGGTATTTGAAAAGGCCACCGCCCCCGGCGGACTGTTGCGCTACGGCATTCCCGACTTCAAGCTGGAAAAAACGGTGATCGACCGGCGGATCGAACTGATGCGGCAGGCCGGAATCGTTTTCGAATGCGGCGTCGAGGTCGGCCGCGATATTGCGCCCGCGTACCTGACCCGCCGTTTCGACGCGATGGTGATCGCGCTCGGAACGCCGGAAGCCCGGGATCTGCCGGTTCCGGGGCGCGAACTCGCGGGCATCCATCCGGCGTTGGAGTTTCTGACCGGGCAGAACCGGCTGCTGGCGGGTGAATACGGCACCTTGCCGGTTTCCGCCGCCGGCAAGCGGGTGGTGGTGATCGGCGGCGGCGATACCGGCAGCGACTGCGTCGGCACCGCGCTGCGCCAGGGGGCGCTGAGCGTAATGCAACTGGAGTTACTGCCGTGCCCGCCGGAAACGCGTTCGGAATCGACGCCGTGGCCGATGTGGCCGTATTTGCTGCGGAGTTCGTCGAGTCATTATGAGGGCGGGATGCGCCGCTGGAATACCGCGACCGCGCGCTTCCACGGCAAACACAACCGGGTCACCCATCTGGAGGTGGACCGGGTCGACTGGGAGTTTTCGCCGACGGGGCGGCCGCTGCAATTTCAGACGCGGCCGAATTCGCGGGAGGATATCCCGGCGGATCTGGTGCTGTTGGCGATGGGGTTTACCGGGGTCGGCGATCATCCGGTGGCGCGGGAGCTGGACTTGACGGTGGAGCGCGGCCGGATACTGGCGGCGCCGGAGCGCGGGATTTTCGTGGCCGGAGACGCGATACGCGGCGCCTCGCTGGTGGTGCACGCCATCGCCGACGGCCGCCGCACCGCCCAAGACATAATAATGTATTTTAAAAAAAATAAATAAAAAATAGAGCCGCGAAGCGGCGGTCTGCACTCCGTCATACGGAGGCGCCGATCCAGCAGGCGAATTCTGCTGGTCGCCCCCAGGCGCAAAGCGCCTCGAAAGGGGCGAAAGTAAAGCAAGCGAGCCGGGAGGCGAGCGGAAGCCGCCCGAGGAAGCGATGGTGGAGATCGGATTGGATGCGTGAGCGACAATCCAATCTCCACATAGAGCGGACGAGGCGCCGCACCGGCGGCGAACCCAAGAACATCGATCAATATTAAGAAAGGGCCGATACCATGAGATTCACCAAATGGCAGGGACTGGGGAACGACTTCATCGTGATCGAACGCGATCAATACGCCGGCCTCGATCCGGGCGGCCTGGCGCCGCGCCTGTGCGACCGGCACTTCGGGATCGGCGCCGACGGCGTGGTGACACTTTCGCCCGAGGGCGGCAACCGCTTCGAGATGCGCATTTACAATGCCGACGGCAGCGAATGCGAAATGTGCGGCAACGCGACCCGCTGCGTGGCCAATCACATCCGGGACCGGAAGCTGGCGCCGGGGAGCGAATTCGAGCTGCAAACCCGCGCCGGAGTCATCCGGCCCTATGTGCTGGACAACCGGAATGTCCGGGTGGATATGGGCGTGCCCCGGCTGCGGCGCGGCGAAATCCCGATGGCGGGCCCCCCGGACGAGAGCGCGTGGAATGTCGCCATCGACATCGGCAGCCATTGTTTCACCGGCAACGCGGTATCGATGGGCAACCCGCACTGGATTGTCTTCGTCCCCGAGCTGCACGCGGTTCCGCTGGCAGAATGGGGCCCGATGCTCGAATGCCACCCGTGGTTTCCGCAAAAAACCAACGTCGAATTCGTCGAAATCCTCGGTTCGAATCTGATTCGTTTACGGGTCTGGGAGCGCGGCTGCGGCATCACCATGGCCTGCGGCACCGGCAGTTGCGCCGCCGTGGTGGCCGGTGTCGAAACCGGACGCCTCGCCCGCCATGTCGGTGTCCTGCTGGACGGCGGCGAACTGCAGATCGAATATTCGAAAATCAACCGTCACGTCCACATGACCGGCCCCGCCGTCATGGTCTACACCGGCGATTATCCCGTCGGCCGCTAAATACTCTGGAGAATCCATAATGTCCGATATCCTGAATCCGCACTACGCCGAACTCGGCGGCAACTATCTCTTCGCCGAAATGCACCAGCGCATCGAGGCCTATTGCGCCACCCATCCCGGCGCCGACCTGATCCGCCTCGGCATCGGCGACGTCACCCGTCCGTTGACGCCGGCGGTGATCGCCGCCATGCATGCCGCGGTCGCGGAAATGGCCGACGCCGCCACCTTTCGCGGCTACGGCCCCGAACAGGGCTACCCGTTCCTGATCGAGGCGATCCGTCAACACGAATACCGGGTGCGTGGCATCGAATTGAGAAACTCGGAGATCTTCGTCTCCGATGGATCCAAGTGCGACGTCGCCAACATCCAGGAGCTGTTTGCCGAAGGCGCCGTCGCCGCCATTCCCGATCCGGTGTACCCGGTTTACCGCGACAGCAATATCATGGCCGGGCGCCGCATCGTCTACCTGGCCAGCAACCGCGAACACCACTTTGCCCCGGTGTTTCCGGCGGAGCACGTCGACCTGATCTATCTATGCAGCCCCAATAACCCGACCGGGACGGTGCTGAGCCGCGCCGAACTCGCCCGTTGGGTCGAATACGCCCACCGCGAACACGCGATTCTGCTTTTCGACAGCGCCTATTCCGCCTACATCCGCGACCCGGAGCTGCCGCGCAGCATCTACGAAATCCCCGGCGCCCGCGAAGTCGCGATCGAATTCAAATCGTTTTCCAAGACGGTGGGCTTCACCGGCATGCGCTGCGCCTTCACCGTGGTGCCGGAGGAGCTGCAATACGACGGCGTTTCGGTCAACGCGATGTGGCACCGACGCCAATGCACCAAGTTCAACGGCGTATCGTATATCGTTCAGCGCGCCGCCGAAGCGGTCTATTCGGAAGCCGGATTGCGCGAAACCGCCGCCCTGATCGATTACTACATGGAGAACGCCCGGATCATCCGGGAGGGGCTCGCCGATGCCGGATTCGAGGTCTTCGGAGGAGAAAATGCGCCTTATATCTGGTGGAAATTGCCGCGCGGACTTGAATCCATGCATTTTATGGATACATTATTAAGAGTTTGCGAGGTGGTCGGCACCCCCGGCGCCGGTTTCGGCTCCGAAGGCGAAGGATACTTCCGGCTGACCGCGTTCGGCGACCGCGAACGCACCGGCGAAGCGGTCGCCCGCATCGCGCGGGCCCGCGACCGGCTGGCAAACTAGAAAGAGACACACTGTATGGATCAGAATCTGGCACTCGAAATCACCGTTCTGCGCGAACTCAGCTCCGCCATCGTGCACGAGCGCAACGTCGGCGCACTGCTCGACAAGGTTCTGGCCGTACTTCACGCCCGCATGGGCATGCTCCGGGGCACCTTCACTTTGCTTTCCGGCGGCGTCCTCGCCATCGAAGCCTCGCACGGAATGGACCCGGACGAAAAACGGCGCGGCCGTTACCGGCTCGGCGAAGGCATCACCGGCCGGGTCGCCGCGTCAGGCGAAGCGCAACTGGTCCCCGACATCGCCCACGATCCGCGCTTCCTGAACCGCACCGGCGCCCGCCACGAAGCGGGGCAGATCGCCTTTATCTGCGTGCCGATCATCCACATGGAACACGTGATCGGCACGCTCAGCATCGACCGCAAAATCGAAAGCGGCGTCGACCTGGCCGCCGATATGCGTTTCCTCGAAATCGTCGGCAACATCACCGCCGAGGCGGTCGCCGTGTGTCTATGTGAACACCGCGAGCGGGAATCGCTGCTCGAAGAGAACCGGCAATTGCGCGACATGCTCTCCGGCAATCCCGGCGACCTGATCGGCAACTGCCGGACCATGCAGGGTATTTATACTTTGATCCGGCAGGTCGCGCCGTCGGATGCCACAGTGCTGATCCGCGGCTCCTCCGGCACCGGCAAGGAGCTGGTGGCACGCGCCATCGTCAAATTGAGCAGCCGCAAGGACAAGCCGTTCGTCACGCTGAATTGCGCCGCGCTGCCGGAAAATCTGGTGGAGAGCGAGTTGTTCGGTCACGAACGCGGCGCCTTTACCGGCGCCGTCAGCCGCCGGGTCGGCCGCGCCGAAGCCGCCGACGGCGGCACGCTGTTTCTCGACGAGGTCGGCGACCTGACGCTGTCGACCCAGGTGAAGCTGCTCCGCTTCATCCAGGAGCGCACCTTTTCCCGTGTCGGCAGCTCGGCGGAGCTGAAAGCCAACGTCCGTTTTCTCGCCGCGACCAGCCGCAATCTGGAAGAGCTGATGGCGAAAAAACTGTTCCGCGAAGACCTGTACTACCGGCTGAACATCTTTCCGATCGTGATGCCGGATTTGAACAAACGCCGTTGCGACATCATTCTGTTGGCCGAGCACTTCATCGCCAAATACAATACCCGTTACGGCAAGCAGGTCATGCGGCTGTCGACCCCGGCAATCAACATGCTGATGAGCTATCATTGGCCCGGCAACGTCCGGGAGCTGGAAAACTGCATCGAGCGCGCGGTATTGACCGCGGCCGACGACTGCATCTACGGCTACAATCTGCCGCCGTCGCTGCAGACCGGCAAGGAATCCGGCAGCGAACTATTGCCGGACGGCAAAGCGTCGCTGGCGACGCTGGTGCATTCGTACGAACGCGAACTGATCGTCGAAGCCTTGAAGCGCAACCACGGCAACATGTCCGCCGCCGCCCGCGAGCTGGACCTGTCGCCGCGGGTGATTCACTATAAAATCGGCAAGCTCGGCATTACGCCGGAGTGGTACGCCGATCAGGACAATCCGGAGAAGTAGAGAACATATGTTTGGATTTTTTCGTTTGAGCGCGGCGGTGCCGCGTCTGGAGTTGGGAGACGCGGCCGCCAACGCCGCGGAAATCGTGCGTCTGTATCAACTCGCCCGCCACGAGGGCTCCGCCTGTGTGGTCTTTCCCGAATTGTCGGTGACCGGCTACTCGTGCGGCGACCTGTTTTTCCAGCCCCGACTGCTGCAGGCCGCGTGGGAGGGGGCGCTCGAAATCGCCCGCGCCACCGGCGAAACCGTCGCGGTTTTCGGCCTGCCGGTACGCATCCAGGACGCCGTTTACAATGTCGCCGCCGTGGCGCAACACGGCGCCATCCGGGGGCTGGTCCCCAAAAGCGTCCTGCCGAACTACCGGGAGTTTTACGAGAAACGACAGTTCACGCCGGCCCGGCGCCTCGCCGTCACCGCATGGCGCGGCATTCCGGTCGGAACCGACCTGATTTTCCAGGCCGGCGAAACCGTTTCGTTCGGCGTCGAAATTTGCGAAGACCTGTGGAGCGTGGTGCCGCCGTCGTCGTGGCTCGCGCTCGGCGGCGCCCGGATCATCTGCAATCTCTCGGCCGGGACCGAACTCACCGCCAAGGCCGATTACCGCCGCGAACTGGTCAGGCAGCAGAGTGCGCGCCTGGTCGCGGCCTATGTGCTGGCTTCCGCCGGCGTGCACGAGTCGACCACCGACGCGGTATTCGCCGGGCACGCGATGATCGCCGAAAACGGCCGCCTCGCGGCGGAAAATTCCCGTTTTCTCCGGCAATCCCAATTGCTGCACAGCGATGTCGATATCGAGCGGCTTATCACCGCCCGCGCTTCGGAAAGCAGCTTCCACGACAACGAACTGCCGGAGGGGTTGAAATTCCGCACCCTCGAACTCGCGGAGGTGCCGGGGAGCCCCGATCTGGTTTACACCCGGATCGCGCCGACGCCGTTCGTGCCGCCGGAAGCGCAGCGCCGCGAACGCTGCCGCGAAATCCTCGCCATTCAATCCGCCGGTCTGGCGCGTCGGATCGAACATACCCGCGCCAAATCGCTGGTAATCGGTATCTCAGGCGGCCTGGATTCCACGCTGGCGTTGCTCGTCGCGGTCGAAAGCTGCCGCTTGCTCGATCTGGCAGCCTCCACAGTGATCGGCGTCACCATGCCCGGCTTCGGCACCACCGGCCGCACCTACCGCAATGCGCTGGAATTATGCCGTCTGCTCGGCGTTTCCACACTGGAAGTCGACATCAAAGAGGCCTGCCACCAGCACTTCGCCGACATCGGCCACGACCCGGCATGCCACGATGTGACCTACGAAAACGCGCAGGCGCGCGAACGCACCCAGATATTGATGGATCTGGCGAACCGCCACCACGGCTTCGTCATCGGCACCGGTGACCTCTCCGAAATCGCGCTCGGCTGGAGCACCTACAACGGCGATCACATGTCGATGTACGCAGTCAACGCATCGGTACCGAAAACCCTGATCCGTTTCCTGATCGAAGAAATCGCCCTCGAATCCGGCCCGGAACTCGCCCGGGTGCTGCGCGACGTCAACGCCACCCCGGTCAGCCCGGAGCTGCTGCCGCCCGCTCCCGACGGCACCATCCAACAGCAGACTGAAGCGGTGATCGGCGCCTACGAGCTGCACGATTTCTTTCTCTACCATTTTCTCAAATACGGCGCGGAACCGGAGAAACTGGCATTCCTCGCGGAAGCCGCCTTCGGCCCCTCCCCCGCCATCGAACGCACACTGGCGATCTTCCTCAAGCGCTTCTTCCAGCAGCAGTTCAAACGCAATTGCATGCCCGACGGCCCCAAAGTCGGCACCATCGCCCTCTCGCCCCGCGGCGACTGGCGCATGCCCTCCGACATCAGCAACGCGGTGTGGGGGTGAAAGCCTCGGGGGAAGGCGGGAAACCACTTTTGAGGAAAGTGTTTTCCCGCCTTCCCCCGAACCCCCATCCACCCTTCCACAAACCTTTTTGTGTATGATTTATGATTGTGCGAATGCACAATCATAAATCGAAGCTGCAAAGGTTGGGAGATATGCTTGAAGGTCATCCGGGAGTTGATAGGCTTTTATTTTTTGCCCAACGAGGCAAAAAATTACGTTGAAAAGGTTTGTGAGGGGAAAGAGGTGGGGTCCGGGGGGGGGGAAGGGGGGGACATTGGAGAAAAATGGTTTGACTTGAAAAACCCCCGGACCACCCCACAAAACCC
>JAVBQJ010000128.1:0-44093 GCA_031549115.1 Victivallaceae bacterium | reverse complement strand
GGCCTTGCTCACGAATACGCCGACCAGCGCGCACACCATTCCGAGAATGATGTAACAGGGCACCGCGTCGGTGTGCCAGGCGTCGGTGACGGCCAGAAAAAACTGGTTGCTGCCGAGGATCATTTTCGAAACCACCGCCGCCACCGCGCTGGACATCATCATCGGAACCAGCGCCGACACCCGGAATTCGGGCAACAGCACCTCGGCGGCGAACAACACCCCGGCAATGGGGCTGTCGAAGATCGCGGAAATCGCCGCCGCCGCCCCGCAGCCGAGCAGCAGCCCGCGCTTGCGCCGGTCGATACGGAAAAACGACGCGGTATTGGAGCCGATCGCCGCGCCGGTCAGCACACTCGGCGCCTCCAGCCCGGCCGAACCGCCGAGGCCGACCGACAAACCGCTCGACAGCATGTGGGTGAAAATTTCACTGGCCGGAATCCCGGTGCGTTTGCGATTCAACGCCAGGATCAGCGGGCTCAGGCTCTTGGCGTAACGCGGTCCACCCAGATAACGCTGCACGCAGTAGGACAGGGTCAATCCGACCATCGGCAGCACCAGCAACGCCCCCAGCCACGCATATTCGTGCCAGTTGCGGGGAATATTCTGCGCCAGCAGCGCCATCTCTTCGAGTTTGACCACCCACGCGTGCAAACAGGCCGCCGCCACCGCCGCCAACACCCCGATCAATACCGCGACCACCACCAGAAAGCTGCGTTCCCCCCAGCGCGAATACCAGAAAGTCTGCATCCGCGGTACGATATGGCGGTGAAGCCGCAGTAAAAACTTTTTCATGAACGGAACAACCTGTCTCCCTGAGCTATTTATTTTCCGGTAATATACATCGTTTCACGAGCTTCGTCAAGCCACAAAAAAAGGGGGAAAGGAATTCCACCCTTCCCCCCGGCTGCGGGAGCTTACTTCGCGATCTGCCAATTCTTGTCCAGATAGCTCCGGATCAATTCCACCACGCTCGACGGCATCGGCACGTAATCCAGCTCCGCGGCGGCGGGAGCTCCGCCGGTGAAGCACCAGTTGATGTACTGCTTCAGCGCGTTGCCGCGGGCGGCGTCCGCAACCTTGGCGGGAACCAGCAAGTAAGTCACGCCGACGATCGGCCAGCTCGTTTCACCGGGCTGCATGGTCAGCATCATCTGGAAGCCGGGTGCGGAGGCCCAATCGGCGCCGGTACTGGCGGCTTCGAAGGTTTCCGGCGCGGGCGAAACGAAATTGCCGTCCTTGTTCCGCAGTTTGACCATGGTCAGTTTGGCCTGCTTGGCATAGGTGTATTCGGTGTAGCCGATGGCGCCGCGCATCTTGGCGACGTTGTTGCAGACGCCGGGGTTCTTCTGGCCGCCGATACCGACCGGCCATTTGACTTCGGAGCCGGAGCCGACCTCCGCCTTCCACACCGGCGACACCTGGCACAGATAGTCGGTAAAGATGAAGGTGGTGCCGGAGCTGTCGGCCCGGCGGACGACGTTGATCTTCATCCGGGGCAGCTTCAAGCCGGGATTCAACGCCTGAATTTTCGCATCGTCCCAGGCGGTGATTTTGCCGAGGAAGATATCGCCGACGGTTTCGCCGTCGAGCGCCAGTTCGCCGTCTTTGACGCCGGGAACGTTGACGATCACCACCACGCCGCCGGTGACCATCGGAAACTGCAGCAGCTCCGCCTTGACCAGTTCATCGCTCGACAGCGGGCTGTCGGTACCGGCGAAGTCGACGGTACCGGCCTTGATTTGGTTGATACCGGCGCCGGAGCCGATCGACTGGTAATTCACCAGCACGTCCGGTGTCGCCTGGCTGAAGCTGTATGTCCAATTCTGATACACCGGAGCCGGGAAGCTCGCCCCGGCGCCGTTCACCACGTTTTCCGCCTGCGTCGCCGCCGCTGCCGCCAGCGCCGCGACCGCCATCATTCGTTGTACTCGATTCATTCTTTTGCTCCTTCGTTGATTGAAGATGTATGCATTTCGTTTATATTCGCCGCCGGTGCGGCGCCCGAGTCCGCTCCGTGTGTAGATTTAACCGTCGCTCACGCATCCGGTTTAATCTACACCATCGCTACCTCGGGTGGCTTCCGCTCGCCTCCCGGCTCGCTTACTATAATTTCGCCCCTTTCGAGGCGGCTATGCCGCCTGGGGCGACCAGCAGTATCCGCCTGCTGGACCGGCGTCTCCGTATGACGGAGGGCAGACCGCCGCTTCGCGGCTCTATTTTTTTATTTCTTTTATTTTTTCACTATTTTTTTCAGCTCGTCGATGCGTTCGGCGTCGCGCACGGGGATCATACTCTCGGGGTAGACCAGTTCGCAATCCGCCACCAGCACCAGCTGCGAATGTTTGATCGAGGTGCTCTCCGTCTCAAACAGATACCCCAGCCACGGAATCGATTTCAACCCCGGAACGCCCCCCGAAGAACGCACCAGCTCCTGCTTGGTAATCCCGCCGAGCACGAAGCTCTGCACGCCGTTGCCCAGCATCACCGTCTGCTCGACACTCGAATCCTGCGTCACCCGCGGCTTGCCGTTGGACTGGTAGCCGATCAGGCTGGAATTCCGCATTTTCACCTCCAGCGTGGTCGCCTTTTCCGTCACCGACGCATTGATGACCTCCAGGATGAAGCCGAAGCTTTCATCCGCCGGCATCACCTCCAGCGAATTGTCCTTGCCGATCGGAATGTCGGCTCCGGCCGCGTCCGGATCGGGGATCAAGAGACTCAGCAGCTTCGCCGGGCCGATGCCCGGATCGTCCGTGGTTCCGGGCGCCTTCTTGCTCGAATCCATATAGAATACCCGGGTGCGGCGGTCCAGCGTGGCCGGCGTATTGTTCCGCAGCGTCAGCTCGCCGGTATAAGCCACCTTCGCATGGCTGCGGCTGGCCAGGAAATCGAGGTAACGGCTGTTCCACTTCGGGTTGAAGTTGTAATAGCTGGTACGTTCCGATCCGGTCGGTCCCATCGTGCCGCCGTACGTCGCCGCCCAGTTGTCGCGGTAACGGCCGCCGAGGCTGAAGAAGTCCACCCCCTGGTTGTTTTTCCACGCCTGGAAGTCGACACCGATCTTGTCGTCGTTTTCGGCGTAGATTTCGTACAGCCGAAGCTTCATGCGCACCTCCGGGATCGGCAGATCGTATTTGGCCAGCATCGTTTCGATGTTTTTGCGTGAATAGTTGGCGACGTTGAAGAAGAGGCAATTCAACTCCGGGTCGTAGGCGACCCGGTCTTTGCCCTGCCACAACTCGGTCACATCGCCGGCGTTCATCCCGACATTCTGAATCAGCGGCAACAGATTGCGCGCCGGGACATTGCCGGGGAAGTACAGGAACTTCGGCTGCCCCGAACTGGCGACGATCCCCGGCGAATCCAGCATCGTCACCAACGAATCGATGCCCATGCCGTTTTCCTGGTCGTCGAAGCGGTAGTCTTCGGCGGAGATGATCAGAATCCCGGTCCCGTCGTTGAACTTCATGCACTCGACGGCGGTATTGCTGCCGAGCTCGGTTTCCGGCGTATAACCAGGCTGCGCGGTCACCGAACCGAGCACCGTTTTCGACGCCGGCGACGGATTGGCGGGAGCGCCGGAAATCGTCTGCTGCGGCGCGGTATTGCCGACCCGTTTGGCCTGTACCATTTCGCGCAGATAGGTGCGGATTTCATAAGGATCGGCGTGCTGCAGCACATAGGTCCGGGTGATGACCCGCGGATCGTTGTTGTCGCGGATGAAGTGCACCACATCGGAGTCTTCGCGCACTCCGACCATCAATTGCGCCTCGACCTTGGTGTCCTGGTAATTGGCGGTGTTGCCGCTGTTCGAATCGCGCGGAACTCCCGCCGCCATGGCCCAGAAACCGGTTCCGGCCAGCAACACGCCTGCTGTCTGTCGATAGTTCATCGTTTTCCTTCCGTCAAATTACGTATTGGTTTCAATCCTGCATCGAAATCAGAGTTCCGGCTTCCGCGCTGCGGTCGTCCGGATGGACCGGGACAGCCTGGGCCGTCACCATGAACCAGGTGTTTTCCCGGCTGGTCGTGGTGGTGCCGAAGAAATATTTCAGGTATGGAATCTCCGACAGCCACGGCACGCCGATGGTCTGTTCGACCTCCGATTCCTTGCTCCACAGCGCCACGGTTTTTTCCACATGCAATCGGATCGAACTCGAACCGGTCACCCGGCTGGTTTCAATCAGCTCCGCCCCGTAGTTGTTGCGTTCGACCACATTGGCCGCCTGAATCACATAGTCGAACACCAGCACGCCGCTCGTGTCGCGGTAATCCGATTCTCCGTACGGCAATTGCCCGCTCTTCGGATCGGCGGCGCCAGAGAGACAGACCACCGGCTTGGTCACCACCATAGCCAGCGGCACGATGTCGAGCTTGCCGGCCACGGCGCTGACATCGACCGAGCTCTGGTCGTTGTTCTTTTTGGTCAGATTCTGCAACTGCGGATTGAATTGGACCCGGTAGCTTTTGGTGTCCGAGTTGACCACGGTCAGATTGGCGGTGTTCACCAGATGGGCTTTGCCGTCCTGCTCCAGTACCCGGACGAAGCTGGCGTCAAATTGCGGCGCGAAGAAAAATCCGCCCATGGAGCCGGAGGCCGCCTGCAGTGCCGCGCTGCCCGCCGAAGTCACGCTGAAGGCGTCGAAGCCGGCCTGCAACAGATTCAGCCCTGGTCCGTTCTTCCAGGCCAGATAGTCGATGCCGAGATCGCGCAGGGTGCTTTCGCGCACCTCATACACCGAAAAAGTGATATTGACCTGCGGCACCGGCCGGTCGAGCCAGCCGAGGTATTTGACGATATCGGTGCCCTTGTAGGCGCCGTCCTTCCAATAAATCTGATTGGAATTCTGGTCGTAGCCGATCAGGGAATCGGATTTGCCCGAGTTGATCCCGATCGAATACATAATATCGACCATCGTCTGCGCGGAGCGGAATTGCGGCATATAGACATCGCGGGTGATGCCGCTGCCGAGAATCGGATCGCCGTCCTCTTTGCCGGCGATCCCGGACGGACGATCCACCGCGGCGATGAATTCGTCGACGCTCGGCATCATTCCCACCGGACAACTGACGGTCAGGAGCTGCCGGTTGGAAGCCTTGTCATTGATCCGGTTGACGGAGGAGTTGATGTTGTAGCGCTTGACGATGCCGAGGACGAATGGGGTCAGATCATTGGCTTTCAGATACTTCAGTTCGTACATTTTCGACACCATGTAATCCTGGGCGTCATCCTGGACGAAGCGGATGGTTTGGACCTTCGGCTCCGCGCCGGTTCCGGCGACCGCGCAAAGGGCGGCGGCGCCGAGCAGCAGATGTTTCATGTGTTTCAATCGAGACTCCTATTTTGTTTTCCCGTATGGTTGCTTTCCTGTCCTTACCCTTTAATGTACATGGCGACAATTAGAATTCGGTTAGCGAAAAATTGGTTTTGAATAAATCTTCGGTCTTGCAAAATTTTATCGCCGATGCTATATTACAGGGATACTTGAATGATTTTCCAACTCTTCCCGATACAGGACTGATTATGCTGAAGAACGGTTTCGACAACGATAAATACCTCCAGGAACAATCCGTCGCGATCCTTGAGCGCGCCGCCAAATTCAACGGTAAACTCTATCTGGAATTCGGTGGGAAACTCGGCTTCGATTACCACGCCGCGCGCGTTCTGCCGGGCTACGATCCGAATGTCAAGCTGAAACTGCTGCAGCGCCTGAAAGATCAGATCGCTATCGTCATCTGCATTTACGCCGGCGCCATCGAGCAGCGCAAGGTCCGCGCCGACTTCGGCATCGGTTACGACGAGGATACGCTGCGGATCATCGACAGCCTCCGGGAGTGGGACGTCACCGTCTCCGCCGTGGTCGTCACCCGCTACAACGAGCAACCCGCGGTAAAGACATTCATGAACAAGCTGGCGCGGCGCGGCATCGCCGTGTACGCGCACCGGGCGATCCATGGTTACCCGACCGATGTCGACGCCATCGTCAGCGACGACGGCTACGGTGCCAACGAATACATCAAAACCGACAAGCCGATCGTGATCGTCACCGGTCCCGGGCCGTCTTCGGGAAAAATGGCGACATGCCTGTCCCAGGTCTATCACGAACACCGGCGCGGCGTCAATGCCGGTTATGCCAAATTCGAAACCTTCCCGGTCTGGAATCTGCCGCTGAAGCATCCGGTCAATATCGCCTATGAAGCCGCAACCTCCGATCTGGGCGACCTGAATATGGTCGACCCGTACCATCTGGAAGCCTACGGCAAGGTAGCGATCAACTACAACCGCGACGTGGAGATCTTTCCGGTGGTCAAGCGCATCTGCGCCAAAATCATGGCGCCGGATCAATTGTACCAGTCGCCGACCGATATGGGGGTCAACCGGGTCGGCTTCGCCATCGCCGACGACGAAGCCGTCCGCCAGGCCGCGATTCAGGAGGTGATCCGCCGTTATTTCCGTTATCAGTGCGATTACGCCAAGGGCCTCGCCGACCAGGCCACGGTCGAACGGGTCAAGCTGCTGCTCGACGAGCTCGGCGCTTCGGCCACCGACCGGCCGGTGGTCAATGCCGCCCGCCAGGCCGCACAGGACGCCTCACTGCAGCGAGGCAAAGGCAACGACAAAATTTACTGCGGCGCCGCTCTGGAGCTGCCCGACGGCCAGATCATCACCGGGAAGAATTCCCCGCTGCTCCACGCCGCTTCCAGCTGCGTCCTGAACGCCATCAAGTACCTGGCCAGACTTCCCGATGAATTGCTGCTGATCGCCCCCGATGTCATCGATTCGGTCGGCTCGATGAAAAAAGACATCCTCAAGAGCAAGCGCCTGAGCCTCGACCTCGGCGAAACCCTGATCGCCCTCAGCGTCAGCGTGCCTTCCAATCCGTCGGCGCGGCTGGCGATGAAGAAGCTGAAATTCCTCGCCGGCTGCGAAATGCACCTGAGCCACATCCCCTCCCCCGGCGACGAAGGCGGGCTGCGCAAACTCGGTATCAATCTCACCAGCGACCCCCAATACGCCGGCCAGGATTTGTTCGAGGATTAATGCAGATGAAGAAATCTGCAATTTACTCCATCAAAAGTACATTTACTCCATCAATGGAGTAAATGAAGCAAAGACATTGGAGCCGCTATCATGAAGAAACTGCCGTCATGCGACGAGCTCAAGCGCAAGCTGGATGCCCTGCGGCCATTTCCGGAAGATACGTTGAAATCGCTTCGGGAGTATTACCGGGTCGGATTGACTTATACCAGCAATGCGCTGGAGGGGAATTCGTTGACGGAATCCGAAACCAAAGTCGTGATCGAGGATGGGCTGACCGTCAACGGCAAACCGCTCCATGACGTGTATGAAGCCATCGGCCACGCGGAGGCCTATGATCATCTGCAAACGCTGGCGACCGTCAAACAATTGGAAACGGCCGATATCCTGAAACTTCATGAACTGTTTTATAAGCGCATCGATCCGGCCAAAGCGGGTAAATTCCGAACAGTTCAGGTGTTCATCAGCGGCAGTCACCATTCGCTGCCGAAACCGGCGCAGATTCCGTCACTGCTGGACAACTTCCTGCAATGGTACCATCTCCATGAAACCCAATTGCATCCGGTCGAGCTGGCGGCACTGGTTCATCAGAAATTCGTATTCATCCATCCGTTTATTGACGGAAACGGAAGAGTCGGCCGCCTGCTGATGAATCTGGTTTTGCTGCGCTTCGGCTACCCGGTCACGATCATTCCCCCGACTCTGCGTTTTGAATATATCGCGGCTTTGGAAAAAGCCCATACCGACACAAAGGATTTTGTGCACTTCATCATTGCCCGGGAGGTAGAAACGCTTCGGGAATTGCTACGCCTTCTCGGCTGCACTCCTCCCCAGGCGGCAGGGGTTGAATTAAGCGAAGGAGCCGCTCAGGTATTGCAACTTCTGCATGCCAGCCCCGGCTCACGCGTTCCCGATCTGGCGAAAACGGCAAAGAAGAGCCGCCCTTCCATAGAGCGTTATCTGCGGGAGCTGCGAAACGCAGGAAAAATCGAGTTTCGAGGCGCTCCGAAGAACGGTGGTTACTTTGTAACGCACTGATTTTTCTCCCCCGAAAACAAAAAAACACCGGAGAGCGCAAAACCCTCCGGTGCTTTCAAATCAACGGGAACCGAAAAAAATTACCGGTAGCCGCCACCGCCGCGACGATCGCCGCCGCCGAAGCCGCCGCGACGTTCGCCGCCGCCGAAACCGCCGCGGCTTTCACGCGGACGCTCTTCGCGCGGACGCGCTTCATTGACCACCGACTTGCGGCCGCCGATATCGGAACCGTTCAACGCTTCGATCGCCGCATTCGCTTCGTCGTTGTTGTTCATTTCGACAAAACCGAAACCTTTGGAACGACCGCTTTCGCGATCCATCACAATTCGGGCCGCAGCCACTTCCCCATACACCGCGAAAACATTGGCAAGTTCATCATTGCTGATGGTGTACGGCAGGTTTCCGACATAGATATTCATCTCTTCCTCTTTCCGGCGGTTTCCGCCATTTATTCTTTACACCCGCCCCGAATCTTTCATTATCGCTAATATATTCGCCGCCGTAAGTCGCCGGACCGTCAGGGGGGTGTCAATGAATTTCCGCAGTCAGGAAGCCGGGGAGGCGAGTCTGGGTTGAACGCCGTACATTATTGCCGGCGAAACCGTTAGAAGAATTACGTTCTAATCAATAGAAATACCCTGCCATCAAAGATTAACATTTTTTCACGCGGCGCCCTCAGCGCGCCTGCGACATTACTATTATAGTAAAAAAAATGCAAAAGTCAATACCTTAATCGCCAATTATTCAAAAAAAATGGAGTTTTTTTCTTGCAAAATTCCAAAAAACTGCTCAAAAACACCTTTTCGCTATATTAAATAAAAAAATAATTAATTACTTTAGCTATAAAACTGTTTTAGGCATTCCGCAAAAAAAACAGAGGGACGGAAAAATCCGTCCCCCCTGCAATTATCACTGCTTTTCGTCAGCAGTTTCGATGCTTATTTGGCCTGGCAGCAGCACTTGCAGTCACAGCCGAAGTGCGCCTTCATCCGCGCCAGCACCTTCTCCGGCGTGAAGCCGAATTCGTCGGCCAGCACCTTGTACGGAGCACTGGCGCCGAAGTGGTCGAGGCCGATCGACAGACCTTCGTCGCCGACCACCCGCGCCCAGCCGAAGGTCGAGGCCGCTTCGATTGAAACCCGGCGTTTGCAGCACGGCGGCAACACCGAATCGCGGTAGGCCTGATCCTGCGCAAAGAAGTTTTCCATCGAAACCATCGACACCACCCGGACCTTCGCACCCGCCGCCCGCGCCAATTCGGCCGCCGCCAGCGCCAGCGACACTTCCGAACCGGTCGCCACCAGAATGACGTTGAAATCCGGGTCGTCGCTGATCACATATGCGCCCTTCCGGACGTCGATTTTCGCCGCCATTTCCGCCGTATACGGGGGCAAATCCTGACGGGTCATCAGCATCACCACCGGCCCGTTGGCCTGCAGCGCGGCGGCATAGCAATGCGCCACTTCGTGCGCTTCGGCCGGACGGTACACGGTCAGGCCCGGAATCGTGCGCAGCATCGCGATCTGCTCGATCGGCTCGTGGGTCGGACCGTCTTCGCCGACATAGAAGCTGTCGTGCGTGAAGATGAAAAGCTCATGCAGCTGCATCAGCGCCGCCAGCCGGATCGCCGGCTTCATATAGTCGCTGAAAACGAAGAAGGTCGAGGTGTACGGGATGATCATTTCGGTCAGCGCCAACCCGTTCCCCGCCATACCCATCGCCAGCTCGCGGACGCCGAAGTGCAAATTCCGGCCCGCCCGCTCGGTGGCGGAGAAGCTGCCCGCGTTCTTGATGTCGGTCTTGGTCGAGGGCGCCAGGTCGGCGGCGCCGCCGAGCAGCGCCGGAACCAGCTCCGCCGCCTTTTGCAGCACCGCGCCCGACGAGGCGCGGGTCGCGATCGGCTTGTCCGTCGGGGCCGCTTTCAAAAGTTCGCCGAGGATGTCGGCCGGAACCGTGCGGTTCACGAACTGCGAAACCAACCCGGCCTGCGCCGGATTGGCGGTCAGGAACTTCTGGAATTCGGCATCCCAGGCGGCCGCTTCCTGCTTCAGCGACGCGACGCGGGCCTGGCAGAAGGAGCGGACTTCGCTGGAGACATAGAACGCCTCATCCGGCAATCCGAGGTGTTTCTTCATCGCGGCGACTTCGTCGGCGCCGAGCGGTTCGCCGTGCGCCGAGGATTTGCCCTGCTTGTTCGGGGCGCCGAAGCCGATCGCGGTTTTGCCGACGATCAGAGTCGGGCGGCCGTCGGACTTGACCGCTTCGGCCAACGCCGCGTCGCACTGCGCCGGGTCGTTGGCGTTGGCGACGTGCAATACGCGCCAGCCGTAGCTGTCGAAGCGCTTGGCGACGTCTTCGCTGAACGCCAGCGCGGTCTGTCCTTCGATCGTGATCGAGTTGTCGTCATAAAAACAGATGATGTTGCCGAGCTTCAGGTGGCCGGCCAGCGAACCAGCTTCCGAGGTGGCGCCCTCCATCATGCAGCCGTCGCCGGCGATGATGAAAATACGGCTGTCCATCAAACCGGTCTTGTCCAGTCCGGTCTTGGCGGCGACGTAATAGTTCGCGATCGCCATACCGACCGCGGAGGCAAAACCGCTGCCCAACGGGCCGGTGGTGATATCGACGCCGGCGGTGTGGCCGTATTCCGGGTGTCCCGGCGTGCGGCTGCCCCACTGGCGGAAGTTCTGCAGCTCCTCCATCGGCATGCCGTATTCGAACAAATGCAGCAGCGCGTATTCCAGCATCGAACCATGTCCGGCGGAGAGCACGAAGCGGTCGCGGCCGATCCATTTCGGATTGGCCGGATTGTGCCGCAGATATTTGTAGAAGAGCGTGAACGCGAAATCGGCCGTTCCCAGGGGCATGCCCGGGTGTCCCGATTTGGCTTTCTGGATGGCGTCCGCCGCCAAACCGCGAATGGTATTGGCCGCCGTTTGCACTTTTGCCGCGTCAAACATGGTGATTTTGATCCTTTCTGTCGCTTTTTTCAAAATGCAGATTGAAATTTCAGTAAAACCGTATCATCTTAATATATATAACGACAACCAAAAAGCAAGCGCAAGACTTCAAAAGATTTCACAATATGGCAGAACGTTTCATAACCTCGACCCTCAACAAACGCGACAATGTCCGGGACGGCAGCCTGCGCCCCACCTCGTTTCAGGATTTTCCGGGCCAGAAAAAAGTCAAAGAGATTCTGGAATTGTCCGTCCACGCGTCGGTGGCCCGGGGCGAGCCGTTGAGCCACCTGCTGCTGTCGGGGCCGCCGGGCCTCGGCAAAACCACGCTGGCCAACATCATCGCCCACGAGAAACAGGCCAACCTGAAAGCCTCCAGCGGCCCGGCGATCGAAAAACCGGGCGATCTGGCGGGTCTGTTGACCAGCATGCAGGAGGGCGACATCCTCTTCATCGACGAGATTCACCGGCTGAACACCACGGTCGAGGAGTACCTTTACAGCGCGATGGAGGATTTCTTCATCGATATCATGCTTGAGCAGGGCCCCGGAGCGCGTTCGGTACGGCTGAATGTGCCGCGCTTCACGTTGATCGGCGCCACCACCCGCCAGGGAATGCTGTCGGCGCCGCTGCGGACGCGTTTCGGATTGAATCTGCGGCTGGATTATTACGAGCCCGAGATATTGGCCAGCATCCTCAAGCGCTCCGCCGGCATCATGAATGTCGAACTCGAAGACGACGGCGCCTGGGAAATCGCCACCCGCAGCCGCGGCACGCCGCGCATCGCCAACAGCCTGTTGGACTGGGCGCGCAACTATGCCCAGGTCCGGGCGGACGCGCGGATCACCGGCGACGTGGCGCAGGCGGCGTTGGCGATGTTTCAGATCGATCCCGACGGCCTCGATGAAATGGACAACCGGATTCTCGAAACCGTCGTCAAGAATTTTCACGGCGGTCCGGCGGGGCTGAAGACGATTTCGGTGGTGGTCGGCGAATCCGAGGACACCATCGAGGAGGCCTACGAACCGTTTCTGATCCGCGAAGGCTATCTGATCCGGACCCCGCGGGGCCGGATGGCGACGGAAAAGTGCTGGCTGAAGCTCGGGCTGGAGCCGCCACGCCAGAGAGCCGGATGCGCCAGCCAACCTGATTTGTTTTAAACTATTGACCCGGAGGGAAAAATGATCGCATTATGGGTGGAACGCTTACTGGCTCTGCAGGCCATCGACCTGGAAATCCGCAACATGCGACTGCGTCTGACCCTGATCCCGAAGGAAAAGGAAAGTCTGTCGAAGCAACTGGCCGAAGCCGAGGCCGGAATCAAAGCCGCCCAGGACGCGGTCCGCAAGTGCGAACTGGCGATCAAATCCGCCGAATCGTCGATCGCCCAGGAGGAAGCCCACATCCAGAAGTTGCAGCAGCAGTCCGCGCTGGTGAAAAAGAACACCGAGTATCAGGCGATGCTGACCGAGGCCGAAAAGCGCCGCAACGCCATCAGCGACTTCGAAAGCGCCATTTTGCTCAACATGGATGAGCTGGAGACGGCGCAGCGGCAGCTGAAGGAGGTCATGCGCGAAAACGAGGCCGTGATCGCCAATTGCCGTACCGACATCGCCGAACTCACCGAAGTGTCCAAAGAGCTGGCCGAAGAAATCAGCCGCAAGACCGCCGAACGCGAAGGCCATCGCAAAAACATCAACGACACCGTGCTCGCCCGCTACGAACAGATGGTGCGCCGCGGCACCGGCATTCCCCTGTCGGCCATCAAAGACGGCATCTGCGGCAACTGCCGGCTGCGCCTGACGCCGCAGACGATGAGCGACGCCAAACGCGGCCAGGTGACCTATTGCGACCACTGCATGCACCTGATTTACCTCGACACTCCCGAACCGGAGGCGTAACCGTGTGGCGGCGGCTTCGGCTTGTCGTTCCGATGGTGGTGGCGGTATGCTTCACGCTTTTTGCGGAGGCGGGCGCGATTCCGACGGCGATTGCCGGAGAAGCGCAAACTGCCGCACTCGTCTACGCGTTGCTGGCGCCAGACGAATCGTTCGAGCTTCTGGACCGCGACACCGTCGAAGCGTTGCAGAAAGAGCAGCTACTCTCCGAACAGCTGCAAAGCTATTTCCCGCATGCCGGATTATTCGTACAAATCACCTCCGCACTGCGCAAGGACGGCAATGTCGGCCCTTCGCGCCTGATCGTGTTCAACGCCCATAACGGCTACCGGCTGCTTCATGCTCCATTGCCGGAGGATCCGGCGGCGGCAGCACAGCGCGTCGTCGAACTTCTGCCGACGGCGCGCGACAAAGCCGTGCGCCCCGACGCGATATTGCTTTCTGTCGGCGAAATCCGTTTGCTCCACCTGCCCGCATCCCTGACTGCGGAAGCGGCGGCGACGGTTTCGCTTCTCTCCGAACAGCTCAACCAGGCGCCGGAAGTGCAAATGCTGGAGCGCGATTATCTCGTCCGGGTATTGGACGAGCGGGAATTTTCCAGCTCGGCTTTCACGCTCGCAGCGTCGTGCCGGGTGTTGAAGCTCGAGTTTTCCGCCGGCAGCGAAGCCGACCGGATGAATCTGCGGCTGATGATCGCCGACGGTGCCGGTTCGGTGCTCCGGGAATACAATTATATGGATTTGACCGGCGACGACCGGGTTGCGGCGGCGCATGACGTGTTGCGCTTCCTGGAGGCGACAATACCGGAAGAAGCCGATACCGCCATGGAGGCGGAATGCTTCTGGGACGAATTCGTCTGGCGGGCGCGGAATACATCATTCAGCGGCAATTGGATACCGGAGGGGTGGGAGGAGGTCGGCCGCACGTTGGCGGCGGCGGCGGCGCTGGCGCCGGACAATCCGCTGTACCAACGCGAATGGATCTTTTACCGCGCGATGCCGGTGATGGCGCGCGATTTGACCTGGCCGGAACGCTTCCGGCGCCTGCGCCGGTTCAAGACCGAAATGGAGCAGTGGTACGAACGCTTTCAGCCCGGCCCGGACACCCCGGCGGCGCTGCGCTTCGCCGCCAACTCGCATTATCTGCGCAATTCTCCATTCAGCAACTACCATCTGACCTTGCATCCGGCGACGGACGCCGAGCGGCGGGAGTTGGCGACGGTATTGGCGGAGCTGAACGAACTCCGGCAGTGGGAAAACCGCTACTGGAAACGGAGCCTCCCCGGCCCCGTTCTCCAGCAAAAAGACATGAGTCAGGGAATACTTTTTTTCGACACCGGCGCGGCCGCGGACAATCTGGACGCCATGCAGACCGGCTACCGGCAAACGCTGGATTATCTGGCCTGGGCGGTTTCGAATCTGGAACGCAACCCCAAACTGTCGCTCAGGTACTACCGGCCCAGGTGTTTTCCGGATTTTCTGAACAGGAACGATCCGTTCCGCTACCGTGAAACCGTGGATTATCTGCGGCTCCGGCTGGCCGACCTGAGCGAAATCGAAGCGTGGGTCACGCGGGTGGACTGCCCGGAGCTGACCTCCTATCTATGGGAGTTGGAGGCGATCCGGGAATTGCTGGACTCTCCGATGACCGACGCCGACATGATCCGGATCGGGGCCGGGCTGTTGCGCAAATTGCATACGGAACTCGATATCGAGGTATCCGAGCACGAGCATCGGGATTACTGTCTGCGTTATTACGACATATGCGGTTATCTCGGTCTAATGAAAGAACACAGCTCGTCATCCATATTCGAAAACGCGCTCCGGCTGGCCCGTCGCAATCCGGACCAGCCGGAGGAAAACGCGCTGGATTTCCTCCGGCAGTGGCAGGAAACCCGCTACAGCGGCGAATCGCTGGAGCCGAACTTCCGGCGGATTCCGGAATTCGCGGCGCAGTTGGCCGAACTCAAGCCGTTTACCCTCTCCTCCGGGCCGTGGCTGGCCTATCAGGCATTCGCCACCAATCTGTACAGTTGGAGCTCACCCGGCGTGATCGAAGCAATCCGCTCGATTTCGCCGGAATTCGAAATTCACCGGATCGAATACCCCAAGCGTCTGCAATCCTGCAACCCCGGCGCCGGAGGCGGACGGATTTACTTCGTCTACGCGGCAGCCAGCAACGGCGACGGAACTTCACCCGTATTCGTGTTCAACCCGGACGAGGAAACGTTTTCCGATCTGCCGCCGATGCCGTTGCATCTGGAATCGGTGCAGGTCTTTTGGCAAGTCGACCGGCTGCTGGCCGGGAACGGCTGGGGCATCGGCATGTATTCGTTTGCCGACGGGATGTGGGAGTGCGTGCGCGATCTCTCCGGCGGCAAGCTCATGGGCGCGGCATTCAGCAACGGCCGCATCTATTATCTGAACAGCAGCGAGGCCACCTACAGCGGCGTCACGGCGCTGCATTCAGTGCGGACGGACGGCTCGGACCGGCGGCTGCACTTTTCCAGCGACCGCCGGGAAAAGCGCAATGAATTGGACGGCATCGGCAACGGCTATGTATCCGATTTGATCGCGTTGCCCGGCGGCGACTTGTTCTTTTGGGCCGGCGCCGAGCAGGGAGGCGGCCGGTTCTGCCGTTTTTCGCCCGCCGACGAGCAAATCCGTGTGATCAGCCGGACCAATATCGGCAGTTGGCGCATCCGGCTGCAACAGCTCGACGACGGCCGGATCCTGGCCGGAGCGGGACAATTCGGCAACTTCGACTGCTACGATCCCGGCGACGACGGTTTTTCGCCGTTGATGCTGTGGAGCGAACCGCAGAACAATGCCGATCACTCCGGCTACCCCTATTATGTACCGGTAATAGCCAACGACACCTGGCCACTGCTGATCACCAAGTCGAACCGGTTGTTCGCTCCGGCGAAACAGTTGTATTACAATCTCGCCCGGCCGGAAGCGACCCGGACGCTGTTCCTGCCGAAAGGCTTCGCGGCGATCGAAGCGTCCGATGCAGCCACCGTCTACTGGGCCGCCGCCAACGGGATTTATTCGTTCCGGGAATCCAGCAGAAACGGCAGCGCGTCGGCGATGCAGTAGTCCCAATAACTCCAGCTGTGCGCTTCGCCGGGGTTCTCGATGTATTGATAATCGGGCCACGCCAGCGCCTCCATGTGCCGCCGGAACTTCCGGTTCGGTTCGATCAGGAAGTCGTCGGCGCCGCAATATTGCCGGATGCGCGGCAGCGTCTTGCCGGAGTGCCGCAGCTCCCGCGCCAGATGGAACAAATCGTCCCCGCTCCCCCGCAGTTCATCCGGCGACCCGAAGATCCGCCGGAACTCCGGCATCAGATCCGCCCGCGACGGATCCCGCATCAGCATCTCCGGATCCACCGCGCTGGAAAACGCCGCCACCGCCCCAAAACTTTCCGGCCGGCGCAACGCAAACTTCAACGCCCCGTAGCCCCCCATCGACAACCCCGCCGCCACCGAATCTTCACGCCGTTCCGAAACATGGAAAAACCCCTTCACCGCCGCCGGCAATTCTTCGCTCAGCATCGTCCAGTAACGCGCCCCCTCCTTCATGTCCGTATAGTAACTGCGCTGCGCGTCCGGCATAATCACAATCACCGGAAAATTCGCCACATGACGCTCAATCGCCGAATACCGTCCCCACATCGAACTGTCATCCCCCAACCCATGCAGCAAATACAACACCTTAAACCGCTCCGACGCATCCGTCGTCTGCGGCACAATCGCTTGAAATTCCACCTGGCGACCCAACACCGCCGAATAAAACTGTACCCGCATCCGCGCCATATATCTTCCTTCCGTTTGTTTGTTTATTGTTCGCCGCCGGTGCGGCGAGTGTGGTAAGTTTGGGTGGTGGATTCGGGGCCGCATTGCTCCCCGAAGTCTCACTCTCTTCCGGGAAAAGGCGGGTGCGGAAGCGGTCCCAGTCGATGGACTCCAGCAGCTCCGGGATGTTGCGGTAGATACGGTCATGGAAACCGAATTCTTTGCGCCGCATCTCCTCCAGGGCTTTGGTTACCGGCCATTGTTCGAAGGCGATGCGATAAGCGGCCACGACCGCGCCGGTGCGGTCGGAGCCGTGCCAGCAGTGGATCAGGATCGGGCGCGGCACGTCGCGAATGATTTTGAGGGCTTCGAACAATTGTTCTTCGGTCAGGGATCCGGCGGCGACGGGGAAACGGTATTCGGTGATGCCGAGGCCGCGCAGCGCGCGCTTGTCGCTGTGGTATTCGCGCAGATTGAGATCGCTTTTGAAGCCGTCCGCCGCCAACTCCCGGAACTCGGCGCGGCTCGGCTGGCCGGAACGGTAGATACCGTCGGCGACCCGGTGAAAGTTCTCCGGCGCCGCCATAAGTTGCCATTGGGCGGCCAACATCAACGCAATCAGCAGTTTTTTCCACATGATTTACCCCCGCGGATGAAATTTACGGTGAATCTGGAGCAGCCGTGATTTTTCGACATGGGTATAGATTTCGGTGGTCGCGAGATCGGAGTGACCGAGCATTTCCTGAATCACCCGGAGGTCGGCGCCGTTTTCCAGGAGGTGGCTGGCGAAGGAGTGGCGCAACAAATGCGGGTGGATGTTTTTTTCGATCCCGGCGGTGCGGGAGGCTTCTTTGACCATGTTCCAGATCCATTCCCGGTTCAGCGGACGGCCGTTGACGGACAGGAAGAAATTCGGCGTCGAAGGCGACTTTTCCGCCAACACCGGACGAACTTCATCGAGATAACGCCTCAGAATCCGCAGTGCCGGGCGTCCGACCGGCACCATCCGGGTCTTGTTGCCCTTCCCGGTCACCCGGGCGACTTCGTTGTCGAAGTCGATGTTGCTCAGCAGCAGATTGGCGGCTTCGGAAACGCGCAACCCGGAGGCGTACAACAGCTCCAGAATCGCCCGGTTCCGCAGCCACAGCGGCCTTTTCACCGAATTGGGAAAGGCCTCCAACAGCCGTTCGACCTCAGCATGCGACAGCATATCCGGCAAGAGATGCCACAGTTTGGGCGAATCCATCGCCGCGGTGGGATCGCGGTCGAGCAGGCGCTCCTCGGCCAGATACCGTAGAAACAGCTTGATCGAAACCAGCCGCCGCGCGAGCGTGGTCGACTCCATCCCGCGGTCGCGCAAACTGCCGAGGTAGTCGAGGATGAGCTCGCGGTCGACCCGTGCCGGATCGCCGCCGGAGAAATCGGCGAAATCGTGCAGGTCCGAGGTATACGCATCCGCGGTCTTGCGGCTGAGACCGCGCTCCATCAGCAGAAATGCTTCAAAATTCTTGATATATCCGTCAATCATATTGGCAAAACGGGCTTTCGGTTATACATTAATTATCTCTCTACTATAAAACCAGAATCATGAAGTTCCAAATTCCGGAAGGAGAAAATCATGAATAAAAAGATATTGCTCATTCTCGCCGACGGCTTCGAAGAACTCGAAGCGCTGGGCGCACTGGACTTCTGGCGCCGTACCGGTTTCACCGTCACGCTGGCCGGACTGTCCGGGCGCGATGTGACCGGCGCCCACGAGCTTACCGTAAAAGCCGACGCCTTGCTCGCCGAGGTCAAAGACGAACACTTCGACGCCATCGCCCTGCCGGGCGGCATGCCCGGAGCGAAGCATCTCTTTGACAGTGAAACCGTCGGCGATCTGGTGACGCATTACGCCGCCGACGGCCGCGTGGTCGCCGCCATCTGCGCCGCGCCGATCGTGCTGGCCAAAGCCGCTCTCCTGCGGGACGGCGGCTTCACCATATTCCCGTCGCCGGAGCTGGCCGAACAATATCTGCATGGCCTGAAACCGACCGGCAAACCGGCCGAAACCGCGGGCACCATCGTCACCGGCAGAGGTCCGGGCGCGGTGTTCGCATGGGCGCAGCAAGTGGCGGAGGCGCTGGGCGCCGGCGCAGAAGCGCGGCAGGTCGCCGTCCGAATGCTGTTGCCGGAGGGCTGGTTGTGAGTTTCCGGCTGTTGAAAAAAAGTTCGGGATGCGCGGCGCGGCGCGGCGAATTGACCACGGCGCACGGAAAAATTCAAACCCCGGTATTCATGCCGGTGGGGACCCGCGGCACGGTCAAGGCGCTGGCGCCCCGTGAACTCGAGGAGGTCGGCGCCCAGATCATTCTCGGCAACACCTATCACCTGTTTCTGCGGCCGGGGCTGGAAATCATCGGTGAAGCCGGAGGGCTGCATCAATTCATCAGCTGGCCGCATCCGATTCTGACCGATTCGGGCGGCTTTCAGGTATTCAGCCTGGCCGGACTGCGCAAAATCGAACGCGACGGCGTCCGCTTCGCCTCCCATATCGACGGGACCCGATTTTTCCTCGGTCCCCGCGAATCGATGCACATTCAACGCACATTGAACTCGGATATCGTGATGGCGTTCGACGAATGCACCCCCTATCCGGCGACGCGGGAACAGGCGTCGAAGTCGCTGGAAATCACGTTGCGCTGGGAGGATATGAGCCGGAACGAGCCGTTGAATCCGGGGCAGTTGCGCTTCGGCATCGTTCAGGGTTCGACCTTTCAGGATCTGCGGGAGCATGCGGCCCGTGAAATCGTCGCGATGGATTTCGACGGCTACGCCATCGGCGGCGTGTCGGTCGGAGAGCCCGAGGAGGAAATGCTGCGCTGCGTCGAATGGACTGCGCCGGTGCTGCCCGAGGACAAGCCGCGTTACCTGATGGGAATGGGGACGCCGCGCCAGATTGTCGAAGCGGTGGCGCGCGGCGTGGATATGTTCGACTGCGTGATGCCGACGCGGCTGGCACGGCACGGCAGCGCCTTTCTCCACGCCGGCGGCGTGCTGCCGGTGAAAGCCGGGCGCTATGCGCATGACGCCGGGCCGCTGGACCCGGATTGCGATTGCTACTGCTGCCGCAACTTCAGCCGGGCGTATCTGCGCCACCTGATGAATGTCGGGGAAATTCTCGGCATGCAGTTGGTTTCGCTGCACAATGTGTACTATTTCCTCCATCTGGCGGAGCGCATCCGGATGGCCATCGAGAACGATACTTTTGAGGAATTTCGGGCGCGGCAGGAGTTTGCGCGATAATCCGACTTGCATTTTTTGCCCGAATGTGGTAGATTGACCGTCGGGGAGAAACAGAACCGGAGGTGAAAATATGTTGTGTGACTGCTGCAAGAAAAACGAAGCGACAATCCACATACAGGAGATTGTCGACGGCGAAAAAAAAGCCGTGCATATTTGCGGCGAATGCGCCTCGAACAAGGCGCAGGGCAAGGAGCTTCTCAATCTGGGTCCGTTCAATCTGGCGGAAATGCTCTATAATCTGGCGTCGCAAAAGGAAACGGTCGACGCCCCGGCTGCGCCGCAGCCGTTTGAGGGCGCCCAAACAACGGAGTTATCCAGTTGTCCGGAGTGCCATTGGTCGTTGGAAAATCTGCGCAAGCGCGGTCGCCTGGGCTGTCCGTATTGCTACGAATATTTCCGGCCGATCATCGCCGGCGTGCTGCCGAATATGCACCGGGGTAAACTGCATGTCGGCAAACAGCCGGGGACGGAAGACTCCGAATCCGGACGCAGCCACGCCCGGCAACGGCTGGAGCTGATGAATCTGCAGAAGGAGTTGGAAGAGGTCGTCCAGCGCGAGGAATACGAGCGCGCGGCCGAATTGCGCGACCGGATCGCCGCGCTGCGGCGCGAAATGAACGAAGGAGAAGCCGCCCATGTCTGAAGCCATCGATCAACTGTTGACCTGCAAGGTCAGCTGGCTGGCGGAATCTCCGGAATACGGCGATATCGCCATCAGTTCGCGCATCCGCCTGGCGCGCAACATCATCGGATTTCCCTTTCCCATCGCGGCCGCCGAAGAGCAGTTGACTGCGGTGCGCCAGGGGGTGCTCAATGTCGTCAAAGAGTCCGGATGCCTCGGTCATGAGGCCCTGATTTTCATCCTCAATGAACTTGACGAGGTGGAGCGGGGTATTCTGCTGGAACGGCGGCTGATTTCGCCGGACGCCCTGGCGCGGTCCCGCGATTCGGCCGTGGTGGTCGGCCTCGAAGAAGGGGCGGCGTTGATGGTCAACGAAGAGGACCATCTGCGGCTTCAGGTGCTCCGGCCCGGCTTCCAGCTGCAGGCCGCATGGCAGGAGATCGACGCTCTGGACAACTGCCTCGGACGCCACCTGGACTTCGCCTACGACCATGAGCTCGGCTTCCTGACCAGTTGCCCGACCAATGTCGGGACCGGGATGCGGGCCAGCGTCATGCTGCATTTGCCGGCTCTGGTGCTGGCGGGCGAAATCACACCGGCGATTCAGGGCATCAACAAACTGGGGCTCACGGTGCGCGGCGGCTCGGGCGAAGGGACCGATAACTCCGGCAATCTCTTTCAGGTTTCCAATCAGAGCACACTCGGCGAAAGCGAGACCGCGATCATCACCCGGCTGGAAAATGTGATCGCCCGGTTGATCGAGCATGAAAAAGATGCCCGGCGCCGGTTGATGGAGCAGGACCAGTACCGGGTTCTGGATCAGGTCGGACGCGCCTACGGCCGGCTGCGCCACGCCTATATCCTGACGACGCAGGATGCGCTCAACTCGCTGTCCTGGATGCGCTTCGGCGTAAATCTCGGCATGTTCTCCACCGTCGACATCCACACCATCAACGAGCTGCTGCTGTTGATCAACCCGGCCCACCTGACCCGATTTTCCGGCAAACCGCACCTGGAAGCACAGGAGCGGGATATTTTCCGGGCCAATCTGGTGCGCGAACGGCTGCGGCGACTTTCGAACCGGGAAAACTGATGAATCAATTCTACGCATTCTGGCTGGCGCTTCTGGAGTTGAATTTCGTATTCATCGTCCTGAGTTTGCTGCACAGCCAGAGGCGTAAAATCGGCTACGCGCCGTTTTACCTGTCCATCGGGATGGTGTTCCTCTTTGCCCAGTTCGTCGCGGCGGCAGGTCTGGAAATGGAGCTGCCGTTTTTCATCGACGAGAATTGGATGCTGCCGCTCGGCCAGACCATCCTCTTGACCCCGTATCTGGCGGTCCTGCTGTTGGTCTATGTCAGCGAGGGCGTACTGGCCATGCAGCGGCTGGTGGTGGGGGCGATCGTCGTGGTCGGCATCTTTCTCTACCTCGGCGAACTGACCGCCATGCAATGCGGCTGGGCGGGGTATTCCTCCTCGATGGGGTTGAGCAGCGAAGCGCTCCGGCAGCTGTTGACCGGCACGCGCAGCTCGATGCTGGTGATGGTGGCCATCCAGGTGCTGGCGATGTTCCTGCTGCCGATGATCTACACCCGGCTGCGCAAATCAGGCTGCACTTTGTTTGTCTGTTTTCTCGGCTCGCTCCTGTTTACCCAGCTGGTGGATACGGTGCTCTATCAGCTGGTACAGCAATCGACGCTGCCGCAATGGTGGAGCCAGCTGAACGCCACCTTCATCGTCCGGGGACTGTCCGCGGTCTGGGTCAGTCTCCTGCTGACCATTTACGTGATGAAAATCGAAGGCTCGACCGATGTCGACGCGTTGCCCAGTTCGTCGTTCGAAATGATTTTCGCCTTTTTCGGCGGTTACGGGCGTTCGAAAAACCTGGAAAAAAACCTGCTGGAGTCGGAATGGCGCTACCAGCGTTTCATCGAAAGCGCCAGCGAAATGGTAATGCTGACCGACCGGACCGGACGGGTGATCGAAGCCAATCCCGCCGCCGCCGACATGCTCGGCGTTCCAATCGACGCCTTGAAAAGCATGCGCCCCTATGCGTTGCTGGAGCCCATCGACAACGACGAACTGCCGTCGCCGGAGACGATCTCCAGCGAGCAGGCATTCCGCTGCCGGGTGCGGGTGAAGAATTCTCCGGATGAGCGCGCCATCGCCATGACCGTTTCCCCGTTCGTCTTCCGCGGGCTGCCGATGTTTATCGTGCTCGGCCGCGATATCACCGAAGAGCTGAAAATGACGGCGGAGCGCGAGCACCTCAACGAGCGGCTCGCCCACTCGCAGCGGCTCGAAGCCATCGGCCAACTGGCCGGCGGCGTGGCCCACGACTTCAACAATCACATCCATGCGATCCTCGGCAACGTCGACCTCGCCAATATGAGCTCGGAACCCGTTCCTCCGGATGTGCAAAAATATCTGAACAAGATCGCGGCCATCGCGGAACAGGCCGGCAAAGTCACCGGCCAGCTGCTCGGTTTCGCCCGCAAAGGCAAATATCAGCTCTCCCTGACCGATCTGCGCTCGGTGATTCAGAAGAGCGTCGAAATGCTCACCCCCAACCGCGGCGAACACGTAAAGCTGGTCGTGAGAGGGACAGACCGGCCGATGATGGTCCAGGGCGACCCGATCCAGCTGCAGCAGGTGCTGATCAATCTCCTGATCAACGGCCGCGACGCAATCGGCGAACGCGCCGACGGGCGCTTGCTGGTGTACGGCGGCGAAGCCACCGACTGTCCGGGCGGATTCCATCCGGAAATCGCCAACATCACCGGAGCGGCGCCGGAGGATTACTGGTTCGTCGCCGTGAAAGACAACGGCTGCGGCATTGCGCCGGAGACCCGCAAACACATCTTCGAACCGTTTTACACCACCAAACCGGTCGGACGCGGCACCGGCATGGGGCTGGCCATGGTTTACGGCACCATCACCAACCACCACGGCTGGGTCCAGGTGAAAAGCGCACCGAAGCGCGGTACCACCTTCTACCTCTTTTTGCCCAAAAGCGCCCCGTGCGAACTGCCGGAGCCCCGGTAATACCGCAACCGGTGTTTGCCGGTTGCGGCGACACTTGCCTTACCGCGACAGCAGCAGCTCCTGGCCGGCGGCGAGTTTGACCTCCCAGACCGGGCCGGAAAGATCAAGACCCGCGACACTGGAACGCAATTGCTCCGCACCATAGCCCGGATTGGCGATGCGCAGCGTCACGGCTTCGGTCGCGCGAATCCGGATTTCGGTGACGCACCCCGCCGTCAGCACCGCGCTGACCCGGACGCCCCCCTCCCCGCACCAGTCGCGGAACGAGACGTCGCGCCATTCCGACGGCAACGCCGGGAAAACGCGTACCGTGCCGCCTTGCGTCTGCAACAGCATTTCGTGGATGATCTGCTGCGTCAGCAAGTTGGTTTCCAGCGTGAACGGCCGGTATTTCCACGCGCAATAGCCGTAATCCTTGTAGTCGCCGTTGAGGTGGAAGCCGTTGCGGCTGATGAAGCCGTCACAGAAAATCCGCAGCATCCGCAACGCCCGGTCGCCCATTCCGCAATACGCCGACATCGCCCCGGACCAGGAGAAGCCGAAGCCGACCCAGCATGCCATGCCGAGGCTGTCCAGATGCAGCAGCGACGCCCGGATCACCTCCGGATCCTGTTCCATATTCAAGAGGCGCAGCGGATAGATCGCCATCAGATGCGAATGGTGCCGGTGCGATTCCGCCAGGTTTTCGCCGGGACACAGCATCAGCCCCTTTTCGGCATCGACCGCGAACTCCGGCAGACGCGCCAGATGCTCCGACCAGCGGTCGGATTCGCCGAGCTCCTGCGACAGCCACACCAGGTCGTCGAACAGCTTCCGGACCAGCGCCAGATCGTAATTCGAGAAGCGGTGCAGAAACGCCTCCAGGTTGTTGTTATGAATTTCCGGCGAACTGGTCAACGGCAACTCATACTGTCCGGCCTCGTTCAACTTCAGCATCGCCAGCAGAAACTCACCGACTCCGGTCACGAACGGCCACGCCTGCCGGCGCAGGAATTCCGGATCGCGGGTATAACGGTAATGCTGCACGAACATCGCCGCCAGCCAGGCGCTGTTGGTCGGCGACATGCTGTACTGCGGCCAGCCGCCGAGCTCCTGCCCGGCCAGCGTCGCGGTCCCCGGGATGGCCACGCCCTCCACACCGTAGAAGCGCCGCGCGAATCCCCGGTAGACTTCGATCTGCGAACTCAGGTGATCGAAAAAGCTCGCACCGCAATCGAAGTCGCCGCTGACCATATAGCTGATATAGGTCATCTGCGTATTCAAATCGTGGTGATAGTCGCCGCGCCACGGCGGCAGCGTGCCGTCATCGGCGGTCCATACCCCTTGCAGCGGCATCGGCGGCGCCCCCTGCCGCGATGCGGCGCCGTAAAAGTAACGGCACAAGTGGTAATAGCGCTCGAACTCCGGCTCCGGCAGCGACACGGCCGAACGCTCCCAGAAGGCCCGCCACCACCGGCAGTGCGCCGTCAGGGCATCATCCCAGGAGGCATTGGTGCGCCGGCCCTGTTCGAAGCCGGCGCTGATCGCCGCCATCGCGGCGGCGGAATCGGCCCGGCGGATTTCAATCCGCCAGACCGCGTCCGTCAGACGCGCCAGGAATATCCCGTAATGCAGGCCGGTTTCTCCGCACGATTGAATGTAATACATCCCGTGTTCGCAGCTTTTCAGCACCGGCGCGGCATAGCCGAGCACCGCCGGGCTGCGGACGAAGCCCTGATCCGCCAACTTCTGTTGCGAAGCGTAATCCGGCGGCACGATCCGCAGCCGCGCCCGCTCCGGCGCCGCCAGCCGCAGATAGATCGCGCTCTGGTCGGCGGCGCAGAAGCACTCGACCCGGCGCGAACCGGCCCGGTCAGAGGCGAAACCGGTCGCCTGCGCCATGTCCAGCACGAACGCTTCGATCGACTCTTCCGGCGCGAAATCGATTTCGATCCGCCCCACCGGCAGCTTGGTCGCCGGAATCGCCTCGGCCAACTTGTCCAGATAAGCCAGACGCTCCCGGTCTTTCGCCGCCACGATCTCCTCCATCGCGCGCCGGTTCCAGTCGGGGTGCTCGAGTACGCCGCCCATGCGCTCATCCCACAAATCGCCGCGGTCCAGCGACAATTTTACCCGGCGCGAATCTCCCCACAGCAACACCCCGGTCAAACCGTTCCCCAGCGGAATCGCCTCATCCCAACGGGTGATCGGCGCCTGCAGCGTCAGTGTCTTCGTATCCATGCATCATCCTTATGTTTGATTCGATTTACATCGGTTTTTCATAGTATAGCTTCGTTTTGTCGAATTGATAACGGCAATTCGTTTTTTTTTCACTTTTTGCCGTCGACGTTTCGCTGTCGAACGCAATGGTTCAAAGTCTTTTTCCGCAATATTCAAAAAAATTCCGAATTTCTTCTCTTGGCTATTGACATTTGATCTATATTACACTATAATTATATCAATATATATCAATCGAAATAATCCGGACCGTAAAAATCCGGAAACAGTAACCGAATCAAAAGGGACAACGTCATGATTGTGAAAGCATTGGGAAGTATCGTGACCGGCTTGCTACTACTCGGCGCCGAGGCCGCGGAGGCGGCGCCCGCCGCCGTCAACCTCGCCGCCAACGCGAAGGTCACTCTGGTCACCGGCAACCGATTCGCGCCGGACCTGCCGCCCGGCGTCAATCCGGAGACCACCCTCAGCTTCTTCGGCTGGTCGCCGTTCCTCTTTGAAGTGGATCTCGGCGAGGTTCAGCCGATCGGCGGCATGGCGCTTTTTTCCCTGACCGAGCAGAATACACCGTTGGACGCGGTTTTCGTCTGCGGTAGCGAAGACAATAAAACCTGGTACCCGCTGGCGGAAATGCGCGGCCGCAACAATTCGCCGGCGCCCGATCACCCGCGCTGGACCTACAGCGATATGACGTTGAACAGCCAGGCGCGCTACCTGAAAGTGGCGCTGATCGCCCGGAACCTGCCCTTGAGCTATCACTTCGATGAACTCGAAGTCTACCGCGGCGACGACGCCAAGGTCGCGGCCGTGCCGGAAGGTACTGCCGATTACAAGGCGTTGCTGAACGACGCGCTCACCCGTGCCGGCAGCCGCAAACGTCTCGATACTGATCTGACGGCGTTGCGGCAGGCCGCCGGTGACAAGTACGCAGCGGAAACGCAGGCGCTGGAACAGCGGATCGCGGACTTCGACGCCCCCGGCGCGGAGGGCTTCTCCAGTGTCTATCCGCAAAATGAAATCCAGCGCGACATCTACCGGCTGTTCGCCCGCCACCTGCGCGAACAGAATCCGGCGGCGGTGTACGCCTGGAGCCTCTACCGTTATCACTTCCCGACGCCTTTCGATGTCCCCGGCACCCCCCTGGAAAAGCTCGACTTCAAGGTCCTCGGCAACGAAGCCCGTTCCGAAATCGTCACCCTGCTCAATACCGCTGCCGATGACCGCACCATCACCGTCGAACTCGCCGGCGCGCCGGAAGCCCTGGCACAGCTGGAAATTTACCGGCTGCCCTGGACCGATACCGCCGAAGGGATCAGCGTATCGACCATCATGGTCCCGGTGGAACTCCAAAACAACCGCTTCTCGCTGGAACTGCCGAGCGGCCTCTCGGTCCGGCTGGCGCTGACCTTCAACGGCGGCAAGCTGGCGCCCGGACACTATCCGTTGACCCTGAAAATCGACGGCCGCGCCTATGCCGTGACGGCCGAAGTCTCCCCGGTGAAACTGCCCGAAGAGCAGAAGCTGCTGGTCGGCACCTGGGACTACACCGACCATCTGCCGGCGATGGGAATGACCGAAAAGAACGTCGATTCGGCGATCCGGTTGATGGACAAGATGCGCATCAACGTCCCCTGGGGCGGCGGTTTGACCTATTTCCCGCAGGAGTCGGACTTCAACGCCGCCGGCGAATTTACCGGCGACCTGAAAATGGAGAAGTTCGAGCAATGGCTGCAACAGCGTCCCGACAAACCGATGTATTGCGTATTCGTCAACACGGAGGCGCCGGAACACAACAACATCGGCCCCTGGAAGTTCGGCACGCCGGAGTTTGAACTCCGGGCGGCGAACTGGATCCGGGCCTGGGACCGGCACCTTCAGCAAATGGGACTGCAGCCGGGCCAGGTCCAATGGCTGCTGGTCGATGAAGTCTGGGACGAACACAAGAAAGACATACAAATCGCGTGGTCGAAAGCGTTCCGGGCCGCCGAGCCGGTGGTACTGCGCAACTGGAACAACCCGATAGTCGACGTCCGTGAAGAGGGCTTCGGCGAAATGATCGAATTGATCGATGACCTGTGCTCGTTGCGCGACCGTCAGTACGAGGAAGGATACCGGTCATTTTACCTGGCGCAGCAAGCGGCCGGCAAACCCTGGTGGACCTACTCGTGCAACGGACCGTCGCGTTTGTTCGACCCGTTCAGCTACTACAAACTTCACGGCCTGGGTTCCTGGCTGGACCGGATCCAGGGGATCGGCATCTGGTCGTTCGCCGACAATACCAATGCTCCCGCCTGGAACGAATACCTGCTGCATTGGGCGATTTTCGCCCCGACGGTGATGGACGAAACCGAAGTGCTGTCGACGCTGGCGTTGGAAGCGTTCCGGGAGGGCATCGAGGACTTCGAGCTGTTCACGATGCTGGAACAGACGCTGCCGGAAATGCCGGCAGCCGAACGGCAGCAGGCGGAAAAGCTGCTGGCCGACCTGCGGCAGTACCTCTTCGCCAATACCAATATCCACATCAAGTGGTACGATGCCGAAGCCCAACTGGACCGGCGCCAAGCCGATGCGTTCCGTTTGCAGGCCATCGCCATGCTGGAGAAGCAGGCCGCAAAGTAAAGTGCAACACCGGCGGCGACGACCTGAAAGCCCGTTGCCGTCCATAAATTCTCCGTAACAGTCTAGAAAATCGTCTCAGAAACAACCAAAAGAAGGACGGAATCATGAAAAAAAGTTTCACACTCATCGAACTCCTGGTCGTGATCGCGATTATCGCCATCCTCGCCAGCATGTTGCTGCCGGCGCTTTCCAAGGCGAGAGCCAAAGCACAGGCGATCAAATGCACCAGCACCCTCAAGCAGTTCGGGCTCCTGGTGTATTTCTATACCGGAGACAACGACGACGCGATGCCGCGCTATTACGATCGCCAGGGAGAGGCATGGTCAGACTTCTGGGTCGGAAAGCTGCAGCCATATGTCAGCGACCACAATCTTACCGATCCGAGCAAGACCATCGCCCAAGACTACCTGACTTGCCCGATTGACTCCGCAGCCAAGGGGAAACGCGTCTTTACTTACGCGTATCCCAATATGGACATACCGGAGCGCGATATCGGGGAATTCAAAATCACCAAGTTGTCCCCGGAACGCCTGATGATCGCCGATGCTCTGCGCAGCCTCTGGGTCGACTGCTACCACGACCTGCAAGCATCTCTGGCACTGCCCGTAACCGATCCCTATTATGCAAAAAATTTGGGATTCGTCCACAGCGACTCGCTCAATATGCTCCACGTCGACGGACACGTCAGTAACCAGAAATCAACCCTCACCGACAATTACTGGGCCACAGTATTGGTCCCGAATATCTAAGGCGGAAGTTCAGAACCGGTTTCTGCCGGATGCCGCCGTTTTCCGAGGGGAAACTACGGCGGCTACGGCGGGAGAACGCATACAGACGACTCGATCGACTCTTTCGGATCAAAATCAATTTCGATCCGCCGAGCTCCACCCACAACAGCACTCCGGTCAAGCCGTTCCCAACGAGTTTTCAAAGTTGCACAAAAAAAATTCCGAATTTATCCTCTCGGGCTATTGACATTTGATCTATATTACACTATAATTATATCAATATATATCAAACAGAACGCTCCAGACCGCGAAAAAACCGAGAGAAGCAACCGAATCCAAGGGAATAACGTCATGACAGTGAAAGCGTTGGGAAGTATTGTAATCGGATTGTTATTGTTTGGCGCCGAGGCCGCGGAGGCGGTTCCCGCCGCCGTCAACCTCGCCGCCAACGCGCAAGTCACTCTGGTCACCGGCGGAGCCGACCCGGTCAATGACACGAAAAAGCTCACCGACGGCCGGTTCGCACCGGGATTGCCGCTCGGCGCCACTCCGGAGACCACCCTCAGTTACTTCGGCTGGTCGCCGTTCCTCTTCGAAGTGGATCTGGGCGGGGTTCAGCCGATCGGCGGCATGGCGCTGTATTCCCAGGTCGATCAGAATACACCGCTGGACGCGGTTTTCGTCTGCGGCAGCGCAGACGGCAAAAGCTGGTACCCGGTGGCGGAGATGCGCGGCCGCGACAATCCGCAGGCCCCCGATTACCCGCGCTGGATCTACAAGGATATGACGTTGAACAGCCAGGCGCGCTATTTGAAAGTGGCGTTGATTGCCCGGAGCCTGCCGTTGACTTATTACTTCGATGAATTCGAAGTCTACCGCGGCGATGCCGCCAAGGTCGCGGCCGTGCCGGAAGGTACTGCCGACTACAAGGCGCTGTTGGACGACGCGCTCACCCGTGCCGGCAGCCGCAAACGTCTCGATACTGATCTGACGGCGTTGCGGCAGGCCGCCGGTGACAAGTATGCGGCGGAAACGCAGGCGCTGGAACAGCGGATCGCGGACTTCGACGCCCCCGGCGCCAAGGGTTTCTCCAGTGTATTCCCGCAGAATGAAATCCAGCGCGACATCTACCGGCTGTTCGCCCGCCACCTGCGGGAACAGAATCCGGCGGCGCTGTATGCCTGGAGTCCGTACCGCTATCACTTCGCGACGCCCTTCGACCTACCCGGCGTCCCTCTGGAAAAGCTCGATTTCAAGGTCCTCGGCAATGAAGCCCGTTCCGAAATCGTCACTCTGCTCAATACCGCCGCCGATGACCGCACAATCACCGTCGAACTCGCCGGCGCGCCGGAAGCCCTGGCGCAGCTGGAAATTTACCGGCTGCCCTGGACCGATACCGCCGAAGGGATCAGCGTATCGACCATCATGATCCCGGTGGAAGTCGCCAATAATCGCTTCACGCTGGAGCTGCCGAGCGGTCTCTCGGTCCGGCTGGCGCTGACCTTCGACGGCGGCAAGCTGGCGCCCGGACAGTATCCGTTGACGCTGAACATCGACGGTCACGCCTATGCCGTGACGGCCGAAGTCTCCCCGGTGAAGCTGCCCGAAGAGCAGCAGTTGCTGGTCGGGACCTGGGACTACACCGACAATCTGCCGGCGATGGGGATGACCGAAAAGAACGTCGATTCGGCGGTCCGGCTGATGGACAAGATGCGCATCAACGTTCCCTGGGGCGGCGGCCTGATCTATTTCCCGTTGGAGTCGGACTTCAATGCAGCCGGCGAATTCACCGGCGACCTGAAAATGGAGAAGTTCGAACAATGGCTGAAGCAGCGTCCCGGCAAACCGATGTATTGCGTCTTCATCAACACCGAGGCGCTGGAGCGCAACAATATCGGCCCCTGGAAATTCGGTACGCCGGAGTTCGAACTCCGGGCGGCGAACTGGATCCGCGCCTGGGATCAACATCTCCGGCAAATGGGGCTGCAGCCGGGCCAGGTCCAGTGGCTGCTGGTCGATGAAGTCTGGGACGATCACAAAAGAGACATACAGACCGCGTGGTCGAAGGCGTTCCGGACCGCCGCGCCGGCGGTATTGCGCAACTGGAACAACCCGGTGGTCGATGTCCGCGAAGAGCGCTTCGCCGAAATGATCGAACTGGTCGACACCCTGTGCTCGGGACGCGACCGCCAATATGAGGAAGAATACCGGCCGTTTTACCTGGCGCACCAGGCTGCCGGAAAACCCTGGTGGACCTATTCGTGCAACGGTCCGTCGCGCTTGTTCGACCCGTTCAGCTACTACAAACTTCACGGTCTGGGCTCCTGGCTGGACCGGATCCAGGGCATCGGCATCTGGTCGTTCGCCGACAATGGCGGCGTCCCCGCCTGGAACGAATATTTGCTGAGCTGGGCGATTTTCGCCCCGACGGCGGTGGACGAGACCGAAGTGCTGTCGACGCTGGCGCTGGAAGCGTTCCGCGAAGGCATCGAAGACTTCGAGCTGTTCACGATGCTGGAGCAGGCGCTGCCGGAGATGCCGGAAGCCGAACGGCAGCAGGCGGAAAAACTGCTGGCCGACCTGCGGCAGTACCTCTTCGCCAACACCAATATCCATATCAAGTGGTTCAATGCCGAAGCCGAACTGGATCGGCGCCAAGCCGACGAATTCCGTTCGCAGGCCATCGTCATACTGGAAAAACAAGCCGGAAAGTAAAGCGTAATACCGACGGCTGCGGGCCCCGGTCAGCAGCCGTCCATAGTTGTCCATAACGATACATAATTATCACAAAACCCCTAAGAAAAGGACGGAATCATGAGAAAAAATTTCACACTTATCGAACTCCTGGTCGTGATTGCAATCATCGCCATCCTTGCCAGCATGCTGCTGCCGGCGCTTTCCAAGGCGAGAGCCAGAGCACAGGCGATCAAGTGCGCCGGAAACCTCAAACAGTTCGGACTTCTGGTGTATTTCTATACCGGGGACAATGACGACGCCATGCCGCATTTTTACGATAATAACCCGGCGGGAGCGGATGACTGGACACACTATTGGGTCGGAGCGTTGCAGCCATATGCCAGCCAACTCGATGTTACCGAGCCGAATAAGATCATCGCAGATGAGTTCCTTACCTGTCCAATTACCAACAATATCAACGGAAAAGCGCGTAAATGGAAGTATGCGTATCCCAATACCGACGTACCGATACGTCAAATCGGACTGTACAAAATTACAAAGTTGCAGCCGGGGCGTCTGATGCTTGTCGACTCAATCGGCGGAGTCGGGTTGTACTGTTACGCCGGATTCGACACCTTTGTGACATCATACACGCCCTCCAGCGGTTATTATGCGTTGGGTATGGAGTTCGCCCATGACACCGCGGTCAATATCGTCCACGTCGATGGACACGTCAGCAGTGTGAAGCAATCGAACATGAACAGCATCTGGGACAAGGACCTGGTCCCGAATATCGAATAGCAATCGGACAAGAGAGAATGATCAAACGAGTGATATTAGTCCCGCACACCCACACCGACCTCGGCTACACCGAGTTGGCGCACCGGGTGGCGGGAGTTCAAAACCGGTATCTGCTGGATGCCGCCGGTTTCTGTGAGGAAACCGCGGCGGCTCCGGCGGGAGAACGCATCAAATGGTCGGTGGAGGCGCTGGCGGTCTTTCGCGACTGCTGGAAATACGCTTCGCCGCGGGAACGGCAGAAGCTCCTCCGGCTGATCCGGCAGGGCGACATCGAACTGACCGCGTACGACGAACAGGCACAAACCCAGCTGATGGACATCCATCTGCTCGACGAGGAGTTCAAATACGCCCGGACGCTGGCGCGGCAGCTTCAAGTACCGATTGAAACCGCGGTCCTGGACGACATCGGCGGCTTTTCCTGGAATGTGCCGCAGCTGATGCGGCAAAGCGGGATGAAGTATTACACCATGGGCGTCGGCGCCTGGCGGGTGGCGACGCCGATTGCGCCGCTGCCGCATCTGTTCCGCTACCGCGGTGTGGACGGCGACAGTGAAATCCTGGTCTATCTGCCGGGGCTGGGCAAGGCCGGCAAGCCGCAGATGGTGAAGTTCCTGCTGGCGCAGTACGGCTTCGGCGTGATCCATTTGCTGTTTCCGTTCCGCGGGACCCTGCCGGGCGACTGGCGGGAGCTCTGTCCGAGCGAGGACGGCGACGCCTTTCTGATGCAGCTGATCCGGCGCTTCGAAGCCGAAGGCTACCCGTACGATACATTGATGCTTCAGAGCGGTTCCGACAATGCCGGGCTGTGGCGCGACATCGACGAAGCGTTGCGGCACTGGAACGGCAACCACCCGGAACTGCGCCTGGAAATCGGCACATTCCACGATTTTTTCAGCTACATCGAAGAAAAGTACGCCGATACGATCCCGCTCGTCGAGGCGGGCGAAATCACCTGTTCGTGGTCGGAGCACGTGCTCACGCACGGCTACGGCACCATCGCCTACCGCAATGCGCGCCACCAGCTGCTGCGGGCGGATATGCTCTGGCATATCTTCCGGACCGACGCGGCGGGCCGGCGGCAATACCGGCGAGACCGGGAGGAGGTGATCCGGAATATGAAACTATTCTGCGACCACACCTTCGGCATGCAGAACTGGAAATTCCGCCAGACCATGACCCAGACCGGCCGCATTCATACCGGCGGCCGGGTCCATGACAAGGTCCGCGGCAGCTGGCATGACAAGCAGAACTACGCGCTCCGGGCGCAAATGGAGGCGCAGGCATTGGGCGACGAGCTGGAAAAACGGATCATCGTCGGCAACACCGCGCCTCTGGACTGGAGCACCCGGTTCTGCTACCCCGAGTGCGCCAATCCGGAGGTGTCCTTCGTCAATCCGCTGCCGTACGACTCTTGCGACGGCTTCCTGGAGTTTTCCGGCGAATACCTGGATGAGGTAAAGCTGAAAATCGGGCGCAAGTTTTATCCGTGCGAACGGATACGCCAAAGCGACAGCACGTCGCTTTACACCTGCGACCTGGGGCGGCCGCTGGCGGCCAACGAAGTGCTGCACGCGAAAATTTACTCGGAATCGAAGCCGCCGGCGCTGCCGAGCAGCTTTAAAATCGAGGAAAGCGCCGCCGCGTACACCATCCGCTGGGCCGGAAACGCGGAACTCGGCATCGACCGGAAAAGCGGCTCGATCCTCTCGTACCGTGTCGGCGGCCGCGAACTGCAGGACGGCAGCAACGGCACCGCCATCAACGACTTCGCCGCGCATTATGTCGGCAACGTGTCGCCGACGCCGACCGAACTCGGATTGACCGAACAGGTCGAATTCCGGCTGCGTCCGCTGACCCGGGCCCGGGTATCCCCGGTACAGCTGGGACGGGACACGGCAATTGTGCAATTGGAGCGCCATTACGGCCAGGGAAGCGGCCGGATCGTGGTCGAAAGCGAATATACCCTGCGGGCGGGCGAGCCGCGGATTTTCATCCGCAACCGCGTGCGCAAGGTCACGGAATTCGCCCACGAATGCGGCCACTTCGTCTTCCCGTTCCACAGCGTCCCGAAGCAATGGCGGCTGTTCACCGGCCAGCAGGGGTACATTCACGATTACCTGGCCGAAAAAACACCGGGAGCGGCGATCGAAAACTTCGCTTTCCAGGATTTCGCGGTGTTGCAGGACGACACGGCGGCGATCCATCTGGTCAGCGCCCAGGCGGTGATTATGAGCGTGGGCCAGGGCGTGAAGTATTTTTCCGAACGGCAGCACTACGATCCGGTGGAAAAGCCGCATCTGTACATGTACTGCTACAACAATCTGTGGGAGACCAATACGCCGGCGGAACAGCTCAACGGCGATTTGTTCTTCGACTTCATTGTGACGCCGCTGGCCATTCCGGCCGGCGATCCGGCGGAGTACTTCACCCTGAGCCGGCGGCTGCTGCAGCCGCCGGTGGCGCTGGGAACACGGGCGCAACACCACCGGAAGTTCCTGCGTCTGGACAACCCGGACTTCGACTGGTACATCATCGACGAGGACGGTACGGAACAGCTGGCGCTGGTGAATATGAGCCGCTCGCCCCGGCACTTGCACCTGGAGCTGGAAGGCCGTTCCCAGGAGCTGCACTTTGCCGGTGCGGAAATCCGCAAACTGCCGCTCAACGCGAAGTAGCTACGACCAAAAGGAAAATACGGCCGGGTGGAATTGAAACTCCGCCCGGCCGTGTTTTTCTCTGATGACTTGCGAGTGGTAGATTTGCCCGGCTACCCGCAGGGTAACCGGACACAATCGCTCCCGGTGTCCGGCACCGCAAGACGCCCGATACGGCATGAAGAGACTTTTGAAATTACCTCTATTGATATTTCCCGGCTCATTTTTTGCCCAACGAGGCAAAAAATTACGTTGAAAAGGTTTGGAAAAGATAGGGGTGTTTTGGAGGGGGAAGAAAAACATTTCCTTAAAATGTTTTTCTTCCCCCTCCAAGTCCTCCCACGTTGGAGTCACTCCAGACAGGCTTCGATTTCCCGCGGGGTCAGCTTGCGGGAAAAAATCATCAGGTCGGCAATTGCCGTCCGGGTGTCATTGGGTACGAAATACGGCCCACCGACCCGGAATTCCGCCGGAGCCGCCAACGTTCCCGGCGCAATCCGGTGCTCCGAAGTCCGGCCGTCGAGGTACAGGAGCGCCGTTTTTTCATCCCAGGCGAAGGCCACTTGGTGCCAGCGTGAATCCACCCAGGAGTCGTCGAAATCCACCTGCGGGATCGACTCATTGACCAGTCCCAGCGCGGTACTGTAGACCATCAGATTGTCCCAGTCGCCGAAACGGTAGATGTTCAAGTCGAAACCGCCCGGCGCCGCCGCCGGAGCGGTGAAAAAATGGTGGAAGTTGTCATCGTAGCGATTCCAATCCAGTGGTTTGATCCGGAACAGCACCGTCCCCGCCTGCGGATTCAGGCGGCCGGCGGCCGGATAAACGACGCCGCGGTCGTGCCCGGTCACCAGCCCCTTCCCCTCGCCGTCGGCGATGAATTCGACCACTCCTGCCGCTTCCCCGCCGCCATCCGGCGGCGCCGCCGGAGCCGTCGCGCCGTCGAACGGGCAGTGGAACGTCAACCCGCCCGGCGCCGGCTCCTTGCCGTCTTCATCTCCGAATACCAGTTCGCCGAAGACGGTGGTATCCAGCCAGTCTCCCGAGGTCGTGCCCCAGTTCGACCATTCGCCGGTCAGGTCGAGCCGGGCGAAGTTCACCCGCCAGCGCTCTCCGGGCTGCGGCGGCGCGGCATTCAATGTGGTGAAGGGAATCCGCAGCATCGCCGTCCACGCGACCTTCCAATTCAGCGCGGTGGCAAGATCGAACTCACCGTTCCACTCGGCGGAGCTTCCCAATTCGGTATACTGAATATCCTGAATGGTCTTCGCCGGGTCCACCATGATCTGGAACCAGTCGGGGGTATCCGGGTGCGGCTGCAGATACAGCTCCACGTGATCCTTCCCCCAGATCTGACTGTCACGCTCGCCGCATACTCCGAGATCGTCGATCGGTTCGAAGTTCTGGAACAATACATACAAATAGTTCTCGTCGTACGACAGACGCACATCGGTGACCCCGTCCGCCGCCTGCGGCGAGGACAGCCGGTAAAAATCGGTGGCGCTGTCGTTGGCATCCCATGCGTCGCCGGGCTTCGCGATCAGCGGAACCGGCTGCGCCACCCGTCTGGCCACTACCCGACGCAGCGACGGAGCCGTGACCTCCTCCGCGGCAGCCGGTACCAAGCGCAGATCGCCGATCACCGCCCGGTCGCCGGGTTGGCCGGCAAACTGAAAGCTGATGCGGTGAAGTTCCCGGCTCTCGACCGGAATCGGGGCGGAAAAGTTTTTCCAGCCGGTAAAGTCGTCCTTCACCGTGAATCCGGCCGGCGTGACCCGGATGTCCATACCGCTGGCGCTGCCCAGCACGGCAAATTCGATGGCGTCGCAGCGTACCGGCGTGACATACAGCGGCAACTCAACAGAAGCCGCCGACTGCTGCAACTCGAAGCTCACCCAGGTTTTTCCGTCCTCCACCCCGGCCTCTTTCCGGCCGATCCCGGCGGTGTCCATCCGGTGTACCATCTGCTGCCAGTGCGGCCACTGGAATTCGCGGTACGGCTGCGCCGTTTCCACCGTCGCGGCGGTCGCCGACGCCACTTCGATCCGGGCCTGCCCATTCGGCAGGTCGATCAGGGCGAAACAGTCTTCGCCCCGTTCGATCCGCGGCGCGTTCACCTCCGCGCCGTTGACCGTCACCCGCGCCCCATGCCATTCGCGGGGAAGCCAGAGCTGAACCCGGGCGCTTTGGCGCGGATTTTCCGCCGTCAGCGTATAGCGATCCATCCCCGGTAACGCCCGGCCGGTCAGCTTGACGCCGCGGTTTTCCGGCAGCGGCAGCCCGGTACGGCGACCATCGATTTCGTAAACCCAGCCCGGCACCTGGGAGAGGACACAATAGACATTGGTCAACGGCGTCAAGGTCATTTCGTTGCGGTATTCGGCCGGATCGACCGTCCCGGCTTCGAACGCGCTCCAGACCGCCGTATTGACTTCGGCCGGGACCGGTCCGTCGACGAGATCCCACGCCTTGGGCGGCCGCAATTCCAGCGTATGGCGGAACAACAACGCCTCCGGCTGGAAGCCGGGCAACTGCCGCGGCGCCAGTGCAATCGTCTCGGTCACAGGTTCGGCGCCGTGTTCCACCAGCGACAGAATGACCGCGTCCCCCAATTGCAGCGGCAAAACTTCGAGAGTTTCGGTCTCGAGCTTCCACCAGTCCGGCTTTACCTCGATCTCCGCCAGCTTTGTTTGCAGCAATTCGGAAACGAAGAGCTCCCGCTCCAGACTGGCCGGCAATTGCAGCCACCACGCGCGGCAATCGCGGACCCAACCTTTCATGCCGCAGAAGGTGTTGCGCAACCCCCAGGCATCGAGCCCGCCGTAACAAAGATTGGCCCAGACGCCGGGCCGATTGGTCCGCGACACCGCCGCCAGGTAACCGCTGACGCCCATGATGCGCCAATCTTTCCGTTCCCAGCGCTCCGGCTGCTGGCACTCGAAATAGGTGCCGTCGGCCCACAAAGCATTGCACCAGGCGACATTCTGGACGATGGCGGCATCGTTGTCGGCAGTGAATTCCCCCAACTCCCGGTACAGTTCGGCCCAGTCGGCGGTCTGCACCACATTCCGGGTACGGAAATTGGTGTTTTCATACAAATTGGAGTCCAGATGCAGCCAGTCCATGCCGTACACCGAGACCGCGTCCTTGAGCTGCTGCAGCAGATACTCGCGGTAGCCGCTCGACATATCCGGGAAGAAACAGCTGCCGATCCCGTCGCCGCCCTGCTCCATGGAGCCGTCGGCATTGTAGATGAACCATTCCGGGTGTTCCCGGACAATCGGGCTGTCCCCCGCCGGCGCGAAAAAGAAATAAGCGCCGAACTTGATCTTCGGCGACAGCGCCTTGACCTCCCGTATCGCTTCTTTCATCGCCTCCACCGGGATCGGTTCGCTCCACCGGGTACCTTCCAGATACCGCATCGTCCCCGTGGAGGGGTAGTCACCGCTGGTACCCCAGTGATTGAAAAAAATCATCAGATATTGATCCTCCGCCAGCAGCGGCAGGATATTGCGCAGATCGCGCAGCACTTCATCCCGGCGGTTGATCAGCATGTCGCCGCAGCCGCCGGGCGGAAAGTACATCATGGTGTTGAGGAACCATTCCGGCACCGGCCGGTTCCGGTATGAAGCGAACGGTTCCTGTTCGTAAATCCGGCGCAGATACGTGCGCGGGTCACCCGGTTCCGCCAGAAAGCGGGATTCGACCGTGGTTTCGCCGCCCGGCTCCAGGAAGTCGGAAGCCAACGCGGTTATCGCGCCGTCCGGCAGCAGTCTGGACTCCGTCGACTTGTTGCTTTCCCCGTAAAAATAACGGCCGTTGATCCGGTAACGGTAATGGCTCAACGTTTCATCGGCGCCGGGATGATAATAGACCAGAGCGCCGCGCGCCACACCCCAGCCGGTCGGCTGTATCACCCGGTTGACCGCGATGTAGGGCAGTGTCTGCACCTTGTAGCCGTCATCGATGTTGAGGAAAAAGTACCCCTCCTCCGCCATCGGCGCGGTGAACCGGGTCTCTCCGGACAGTTCGAACAACCGCCGTTCACCGGAGTCGGTGCGGTATGTGACGATCTTCACCAATTCGCCATCCGCCAACCGGTATTCCTTGCGCAGCAGCAAACCGATCTCCAGATTTCCGCCCTCGAGCACCAGCGTATCGGCACTCCGCTGCCGCACCGTCATCCGGTCGGCCGCTTCCCCGCTTTCCTCACCGCCGAACCGGTAGCGGTCGGCGGTAGCGAAACAATTGGGCGAACTCTCCAGGCCGAATGCGACCACACAGCCGGTGGCCGCGTCGATGGCCGCCTGTCGGCCATCCTGTTGCAATACAATGGTCTCCGCCTGAACTGCAGCCACCCCAAGTCCGAATAAAACTGCCCAAATCCCTCTCATGACGCAATTCCAATCCATTCGTTATTTGCTTTTGCCGCGCAGATAGTCGTACTCGACCGCGAACTGTTTGCGGTTCCGGGTCTCGACGTGGCCGTCGCTATGCAGATTGGATGCCGCATTGCCGTGACGTTCCATCGGAATATTGTACCCGTACGAGCCGCCGATGCACATATCCCTGACTCCGTCGCCATCCGAATCGTAATCCAGGTCATAGGAGTACCACATGAAATTCAGCGCATCGGTCACCAGTACCACCCGGGGGGGAATCTCGGTCAACCTCTGGCCGCCGAGCGCCGGTACGCCGGCGCCGCGGTCATCGTCGGCGCCGATAATTCCATACGGAAAGGCGGCCGGCGTCCGTCCATCGCTGGGGCAGCGCAGGTAATGGAAGCCGGCAATCCGCTCCGACGCGACATATACGCCATACGGGTCGTTCTGCCCCCCCAGATACGGCGTCAGGAAGCCGGCCCAGCACTTCTGCGCATTGGAGCCCGGAGCCGTGCTTTCAAGATATGGTGGAAAGTAATCGTCGCAGTCTCCGGCGTACATGGCAACGCCAAGGCCGAATTGCTTCAAATTACTGCTGCATTTGATCTTCTGCGCCGCCGCCCGGGCTTTCGACAATGCCGGCAACAGCATACTTGCAAGAATTGCGATAATCGCAATTACAACCAACAGCTCTATCAATGTAAAAAACTCTCTCTGCTTCCGTCCGTCCATTTTCATGTTCGACTCCCTGCTTTTGGTTTTAATGTTGCGCCGCCGCCACACTTGAGGCGGAACGGCGGGGTGACATTGATGCAATATCGGAATCATCCGGAGAAATGCTCCGGGAAGACTGGGAATCCTGTGCCGGTTCGGCGGCAACCACTTCCAACCGGCATGGCGCTTCGGCGATCAGCTGCGCTTCGGAACTGCCCTCAAGACGGCGGATCAGCAAGTCCACCGCGCTGCGGCCCATGCCCTTCAGATCCATTTGCACCCGCGAAACCGGCAACTGGTGCTGGGTCTGGACATAGCAAAGCCGGAAATGCCGCTGCAGAACCGGATCGGCGGACAATTCGGCGTAAATGCCGATCGCAACCGGATCGGAAGCGGCAAAAAGAGCGACGGGAGCCGTCGTTTTCTCCGCCAGCCGCAGCAGATACGGACGCAGCTTCCCGCAATCGGGCAGCCCGGAATGCACCAAAGACTCCAGCGTCAATTCGCCGAGTTCCCCCTGAAAAGCATCCTTGTAACCGGCAAAACGCCTCCGTACGGTACTGCAGGCGGCTTCAAAATCCGCTTGCACCAGCCAACTCCGGCTCAAACCGGCGGCACGCATGGCCTCACCGAGGTAATAACCGGCAGCATAATCGTCATAGCCGCTCCAATCGGCCACAACGCCGTTGGGGTAACGGTCGAGAAAAATCACCGGGAAATCGGGACGCCGTTTTTTCATCAACTCTTTGACCTGCCGCTCCGACATAATCGACCAGACCATGCATCCGGCGACTTTTTCGTCGGCCATGAAATCCAGTATCTGCCGGTATTGCTCCTCCGGATCATTGCGCGCCGAAGCCAGTTGCAGCGACAACTCATTGGAGTCCAGCGAGGTAAATAATGAAATAAACAGGTCGGTCAGAAACGTCTGCTCGCCGACGCTGTCGAAGAGCACCCCCACCACCCGGCGGCTGTTCCCTCCGGCTGCCGGCGGCTGCGACCGCGGCAGCGGATCGGCGACAAAGGTTCCATGCCCGGGATAGCGGATCAGATACCCCTCGCTGCGCAGCATGTTGAGCGCCTTTCCGAGGGTGATGTGATTGACCTGAAGTTCGCGGGAAAGCACGCGGTCGGCGGCCAATTTGCGTCCGGGGAGCCACTCCTGGGCCAGAATTTTATTCAGTACCAAGTCGCGTACCTGAAGATACAACGGAATTTCCGCCCGCTTCAGCGGTTTCAACTTCAAATCTCCGGCCGGCATACGACTCCTCCCGTGCTTGCTGTTTGCTCTTCTGATAATTATAGATCAATATATATCATTTGTCAATCCCGAAATCGAAAAATACCAAAAAAAATCCCAAAAAGCTGTCCGGCAAAGCGCCGAACGACCTTTATGCCTGCGTCAACCGGAAGTGTCGGTCGCCAAGCAGTTCGGCAACCTGCCACTTTTCCGGCAGCCGCACGGTGAAGCCGGCCCCCTGCGGCATGCCGATTTCCCAGTCGATCCGGCCGTCGCCGCCACGCCGCCACCGGGAAAATATCCGGCCGCGCACCGTCTGCAACTCCGCTTCGGCCCACTCCAGCTGCGGAATGAAGCAGGGGGAGAAAACCACGTGCTCCCAGCCCGGCCGTTCCCAGTCGGGGGCGAATCCGGCCACGCCGGAGGCCAGCCACGCCGCCCACCCGGTCTGCATCGGGTGATTGCGCGAACGCGGCGTCGGTTCGTCCGCCGGATTTTTTTCCCAGGTTTCCCAGCAGGTGGTGGCGCCGCGCGCCAACAGATCGGCAAAGCCCGGATAGCCGGAAACGGTGAGGCACTTCCAGGCGCTTTCGGCGTAACCGTAACGGCTGAGCTGCTCGAACAGATGCCGGAGCCCGGAAATCCCGGTGGTGAAGTGGAAACCGTGTTCGCGCACATCGCGTTCCAGCGCCGCCGCCGTCCCGACCGCCGATTCCTCCGGAACCAGGTCGTACGCCAACGCCAGCGCATTCCCGGTCTGGCTGCCATAGCTGTTTTGCGCCGGATCGAAAAATTCCCGGTGGAACGCCGCCCGGATCTCCCGCGCCAGCGCCGCAAATTTCCGGGCATCGGCAAATTCGCCCAGCAGATGCGCCATCCGCGACAACAGCTCCGTGTCGAGAAAGTAATACGCGGTCGATGTCAACGCCACCGGCGTCGCGGTCGGGTTCACGCTGCCCGGCGGGCACCAGTCGCCGAGGCCGTAACCGACGATGTGGTCCTGCGCCTGCGCGGTCAGGTGCGCCAGCCAGGACTTCATCAGGCGGTAATGCTTCCGCATCGGTTGGATATCACCGTAGTACAAATACAAGTACCACGGCAGCTGTACGATCGCGGTTCCCCAGCCGGGGGTGGCGGGGCCGCACTTGCGCGATCCCGGCGCCACCATGGTCGGAATTCCGATCTGCGCCGAAGTCGCGATGTCATCGACGTATTTGGAAAACAGTTTCCGGCAGTCGAAGTTGTAGATCGCGAATTCGGCTTCGACCTGCGCGTCGCCGAGCCAGCCGCACTTTTCCCGCGCCGGGCAATCGGTCGGCAGGCTGTGCAAGTTCCCCAGGAGGGTACGGCGGCACATCGCATAAATCTCCTCCACCAGCGCGTCCGACGACCGGAAGCAACCGGTATGGGCGACATCGGTATGAATTTCGCAGGCGGTCAAGGACTGCGCCGGCGTCCCGGTGACCCGGCAGTAACGGAAACCGTGGTAGGTGAAGGACGGATGCCAGCGCTCCACTCCCTGTCCGGCACAGATGTAGCGGTCGGTCGCAATCCCGCCGGTCGCGAATACCCCCGTGCTCGCGGGGTCGAAGCAGCCGTTTTCATCCAGCTCCTCGGCGAATTCGAGCACCACTTCGCTGCCCGCCGGCGCCTCCACCGTCAACTCCGCCACCCCGGCGATATTCTCGCCGAAGTCATACAGCCAGCCACCCTCCGGCAATGCCGTCACCGCCGCCGGCGCCAGCCGACGGGTGATCCGCTCCGGCTCCAAGGTCTGCTCCTGCAAGCTCGCCGTCGGCGAGCTCATCCACTCCGCCCGCCGCCAGCCGGTCACATCCGTTCCGGGGCACGCCCAGTCCGCTTGCAACAACCGCGCGTCGAAGTGTTCGCCCCAATAGACATTGTCCTCCGTCACCGGTCCATCCGCCGCCAGCCAGCATTCGTGGGTCGTCCAGGCGAAAAGTTCCCGCTCCGGGCTCCATGCCCGCAGCTCCAGCACCGCCCGCACCCCGCCGTACGGCGCCGGAGCCCAGCCGTAACGGTCCAGCACCTTGTCCTGCCCGAAAAATCCCTTCCCCAAGCGGATGCCGATCGCGTTCCGGCCGCAGCGCAATCGCGACGCCACCTCGTAACGCCGGTAAAACGCCCGCTTTTCATAATCCGTCTGCGCCGGCACGAAGTATTCGTCCTCCACCCGCTCCCCGTTGATATACAGTTCGAACCACCCGAGGCCGCAAATCAGCACCTCGGCTTCCCGCGGTTCCCACTTCAACGCAAACTCCGTGCGCAATAAATTGCCGCCGCCGATCCAGTGTCCGTGTATCATATTTTAACTCTCCGGTTGTTTGCTGAAATGTGGGGGGCGGCGCCGACCCCCCC
>JAVBQJ010000061.1:0-39798 GCA_031549115.1 Victivallaceae bacterium | reverse complement strand
GAAAGTGTGGAGGTGCAATTGCTGGATCCGCAGCGGATTCCGTTGCGGGACCTGCGGGAGTGGACGCAGTTGAAGCGGCTGGAAAAGCTGCATTTGCTGGTGCCGAAGGCGTGGGCCGGAAAGTTCCGCTGCGACGGCGTGTTGCTGTCCCGCGGGCGCGATCTGGCCATTTACGACGACGTCTATGTCGCTTATGCGCTGCCGCCGGAGCCTGGAACGCACCGGATCGATTGTGACGGCGCGGAACCGCCGCCGGAACAGCCGGTATTTCTGGAGGGGGATGTGACCGCGCGGGTGACCGGCGCGCCGGAATCCGGAACGGTCTATCACGAGACCTACAATCTGCGTATGCTGACCGCGCGCGGCGCGGTATTGGAATTGGATGGACCGCGGGAAGTGACGCCGGGCAACCTGGTGGAGCAGGGGTATCCATTCTACTCCGGCCGGGTCCGTTACCGGCTGCGGTACCGGAAGCGGGGAGGGCTGTTGTACTTCCCGGCGGCGGGGCACATCTCCGAAGTGTGGTGCGGCGGCGCGAAGTTGGCCACGGTGATTTTCGACGGCGCCCGGGTGGAATTGCCGGCGTCGTGGGACGGCAGTGTCGAATTGATCCAGCACAACACGCTCGGCAATCAGTGGGAAGGCGCCGCCTACCCGAACGGATTGCCGGAGCTGCCGCTCGTGTATTACGGCACCAACGCCTGATCGAAAATTTCCAGCGACTCGATGGCGCCTTCGAACAAATGGTTCGGGGCGCCATCGGTGCGTTGTCCCCCGATGGTGAGGGGGATGGTGTCGGGGATGGTGCGGACCGGGCCGGTCCACAGCGATCCGTCGAGGCGACCATCGACATACAGCCGCAACCTGCGGCCGTCATACAGCGCGGTGACCGTGTGGCGTTTCCCGGCTTCAAGTTCGGTGGCGCCGCTCACCTCGTAGGGCAGCATTTCGCGGAAAAGATGCAAATGTCCGTCTTTCATGCCGAAATTGTATTGCCCGGCCACTCCGGCTTCGTAACGGGCGGCGATTGTTCCCGACGCCTGTTCGCGCTCCGGGACGATCACGGCCCGGATCGTGAACGCGGACCGGCCGGCGAAGTTGAAAGCCGCTCCGTCGGCCACACTCCACATGGCGCCTTCGGCTGCCGGCTGCGGAGTTCCGGCCAACGCCGAACCTTCCCGGCGCCATTGTCCCAGGCATTGCGCGGGAGCCGTCCCGGCGGCGATCTCCACTTCGCCGAGGAAGTTGACTCCGGTGGTTTCGTCGAATGGAGTCGTCGCATTGGCCAGGCGCACGGCGTAACGGGGATCGTGCCGCAGGGTCGAAGACGGATCCGGGAGCCACAAGCCGACCCGGTAACGTCCCGGCGGCAGATAGTCCGGCAGCTCCATGCGGTGCGACAGACGATGTCCCAGGGGGGCGAAGGTCGCGTCACCGGGCCGGTATGGCTGCCAGCCGCGCCAGTTCCAATCGGTGGCATAGGCGAAGACGTCGCCGGATTCGTCGACCAGCGCCAGATATACGGTGCGGGGACGGAGCGGGACCGCGAAGCCGCGATTGACCAGCATCAGGTCGAGTCCGAACTTGCCGCCGGGCGCCGCCTTTGCGGTATAGGCGGTCTCCTGCAATTCAAGACGGTAACCCAGATGGTCGCGCAGGTACCGGAACAGCGGGACGGTCCCGGCGGAGAAGTAATCGTTGGATACCGGCAGCCGCAATCCGTTCAGTTCGGCGGCGGAAACCGGGGTGTCCTCCCAGGATTGCACACTGTAGTAGTCGCCCGGTTTTTCCACCGCCGCATTGCTCTGAAAGATGCCGAGACTGGTATAATGGTGCAGCCGCAGCCGTTCCGCCGCCCAGAAGCCGTCGACCATGCCGCCGGCATTCATGAAGAACATTTCGCCGTCGACCGGCAGCCACGGCGCTTCGGTGGTGATCTGGTCGTGTTCCGGATTGCCGGGGTTGCCGTAATACGGCGGCTCGGGCCAGGTGTTGCCCTCGGTCGGCCCGGCCCCGAAGCCGTCGTTGTCGAACCCCATCCGGCTTTTCGGCGTACCGTCGAAGCCGGTGCGCGAGTTCAGGCGTTCGTATTGCGCCAGCTCCGGCGTGCCGAGAACTTCCCGCTTGTAACGGGGGACGCGGATGTGGGTCATCAGGTCGGGCGGCAGGATTTCGAAGAGCTTTTCAATGTAGCGTTGTTTGGCTTCCACGCTGTTGTGCAAGCCTTCCGCCGCGCCGTGCCATTCCCCATAGGCGCCGATGAAGCCGGACTGCAGCATGAAAATGACATCCTGGAATTCATGGATGACCGGTTTCAATTGCTCCATGTGACCGAGAATGGTATCGATATTGGGACCGTAAAAGGGATCGATGTGATTGCGCTCATAGGCGAAACGCAACAGCAGTTTCACTCCGGCACGGCGGAATTGGAGCAGATCCTGCCGGATTGCCTCCAGCTTGGTTTCGCTGATCGGCCGGTCGGCGTCGGCCAGAAGCCAGCAGTAGGCCTGCTCCAGGGTGACGAACGGATACTGCTGGAATTGGCCGGGCCAATCGCGAAAGGTCAGTTGATACGGATCGGTGACTTCGTGTAAATTGGCGATTTCAGTCATCAGGCGGAAGCCGCGCTCCGGATTGCGCAAACCGGCAATACCGGCTGCGGAATTGGCGGCAATGCCGTGCTGTTCCGGCCGGGCGGCCGGTTCCGGCAATGGCCGGGCGTCGAAGCTGCCGGTCGGCTCCATCGCAGTCGGCGACAATGCCGCCGGCCGGGAAACGCTGCCGCTGCCGGCCTGCTGTTCCGGGTTTTCGGGAAAGTAGGACTCTTTTTCGGGCTGGTTGTCCAGCTGGTACAAATAACGGAACGGAGCTCCCCGCCGTAACAAATACAAGGCATGGGGGAGCCGGATTGCCAATGCGTCAGTTTCCAGCGATGCGGGAAGCTCTCCACCCGTCATCCACCCCCAATCCGTCTGCGTGCCCCCGCCGAAGAAGTGCAACTTATTGCCTTGAATCAACAGATCGGCGCCCAACTGCCAATTGCCGTCTTTGCCGCGATACCCGGTATCGATGTTGTTGTCGGTGTCGAGATACAGGTTGCTGCGCCACATATCGGCGCTCCAGTCGGCCGGAGCGGTGAAACGCAGGTCGAAACGGACACCTTCGGCGTCTTCGGTCAACTTGAATTGTTCCAGGGGCGGCAGGGCGCCGAATACGTGGGAAGCGCTTCCGGCGCAGAGCAGCGTTGCGAGGATGAATTTTTTGTGCATGGTGTTTTACCGCGGGGTTAGTTCTGGTCGGTGCTTTCGCGGGCGATATAGCGGGTCGGCAGTTCGATTACCGCGCCGATAGCCTCTGGAGTTGCTATCCGTTCCGTCAACCGCGTCAGCGTGGTCTCCGCCAGTTGCGCCAGCGGAATGGCGATGGTGGAAAGCGTCGGCGACAGCATTGCGGAGAACTCCAGATTGTCCATGCCGATCACCCAGACGTCGCCGGGAATGGATCTGCCGGCGTGGCGGCAGCGTCGGATGGCGGCGGCTCCGACCCGGTCGGTCAGGCAGAGCAGGCAGTCGCATCCCCGCTCCAACAGCTGTTTGGCACATTCGCTGCTGTCCTCCGGCGTACAGCAGCCGATGCGCTCCGGAGGGATGATGATTCCGGCCTCCCGCAGCAGCGTCAGATAGGTCTGCAGTTTGGAATCTTCCAGGCTGTGCGCTCCCAGGAGCGCCGGAAGTTTCCGGAGCCGGAGCGCCGGGAGTGTTTCCCGTATACCCTGGCAGAAGTCGACGCAGACCACATCCGGCTTCAGTGGGGCGGCAGGCTGTCCCGCTCCGATCACCACCGCCGGAAAGTCGGAAACCAGCCGCAATACTTCGTGTTCGCCGGCGTCGTAGCTGCAGCCGAGAATGATCAAGCCGTCGATGGCCTTGCCGCGGACCAGCGCCAGCATCCGTTCGGCGACCTGTGCTCTGGCCTCCTCCGGGGCGGGGCCTTCGAGCAGGATGGAATAACCGAGCCGGGCGGCGCAAAGCGAAATCTCGCGGATCAGCTCCAGTGCGAAGTAGTCGAAGAATTTCTGCTGATTGAAAAACACCACGCCGATGACGCCGGTACGCTCTCCGGCAAGCCGCCGGGCATGGACATTCGGCGCATAGTTCAACTGCTGTGCCAGTGTCAGCACCCGTTGCCGGGTTTTATCGCTGATCTTGCTGTTGGGGGCGAATGCCCGCGATACGGTGGCAGTCGAGACTGCCGCCAGCCGGGAAAATTCATAAATATCGAGTTGTTTGGTCATCGTTTCCTCCCGCCGTCAATACGGATTGCCCAGGTAAGGCGGTTGGGTGATTACCGAACCGTCGGACAGCAGCATATTGGTGAAGGCGTTCCGCTTGCGGTCGCAGGGGTTGCTGCCGTGGCGCTGGTAGTCGCCGCTGAAGTAGTCGGTCATGATCACATTTTTCGGACCCTCCCAGGCCACCCAGCCGCAGGCCCAGGCGCTTTCCGGGTCGGATGCTTTCATGCTCAAATCCGGCGTCGGTGTGCCGTTGGGTTTCTGAAATGCGAACCACAGATAATCGATCGCTCCGTTGGCTTCCAGCTCATCGTAATTGGTGCTCCACAACGGCAACGCCACCGGACAGATGAAGCACTTGTACGGCATATACGGCCGCAGCAGCCGGACGATATCCGGCTGCGTCTGGGAGCACCATGCAGAGGTGGGACCCGGATAGGTGTCGTTGTTTTCGCCCAGATACATGGCGTTGGCCAATCCGAATTGCCGCAGGTTGCTGACACAGGTGATGTTGTGCGCCCGCTGCCGCGCCTTGCTCAGCGCCGGCAGCAGCATACTGGCCAAAATTGCGATAATGGCAATCACTACCAGAAGTTCTATGAGTGTGAAACAACAAATTCCGTTTTTCTTCATCATGACGACTCCTAATTTAATGGTTTGTGTAAGCGCTTACAATTTGATATAACGTTTTCACTCTTATTGTAATTCATGATATTGAATGGGAAAATTGTTACTGCTTACAATTATAGCACGAAAAAATTCGTTTGTCAATAGGACTAACGGGAAATCGATGTTTTTTTATTTTTCCCGGGAGTCCATTCCGAAGCGTTTTACATAACCGTGGCAATACGGTTGCGTGCCCTTGCGTTCATAGTAATCCTGATGGTACTCCTCGGCATTCCAGAAGCGGGCGAACGGTTCCAGCGCGGTTTGAACGTCATAACCGCGTCGGCGCAGTTCGCGCAGCAGCTTCTCCGCGATCGCCTTTTGCTCGTCGGTGAAGTGGAAAATTGCCGAGCGGTATTGGGTGCCGACATCCGGCCCTTGGCGATCGCGTTGGGTCGGGTCGTGGATTTCCAGAAAAAATTTACACAGGGTTTCGTAGTCGGTCACCGCCGGATCGTAGACGATTTCGACCGCTTCGGCGTGACCGGTATGGCCGGAACAGACCTCCCGGTAGGTCGGATTGCCGCTATGGCCGCCGCTGTACCCCGAGGTGGCCGCGACCACACCGGCTTCGTTTTTGAACAGCGCTTCGACTCCCCAGAAGCAGCCGCCCGCGAATACGGCGCGCCGCAGGCGCCCGGTGGCTTCGGGTTCGAAAACCAGCGAGGCCGAATTGACGCAATGACGGGTGTCCTTGGGTGTCAGCCCTTCGCCGGAAAAAACATGTCCCAGATGAGCATCGCAGTTGGCGCACTGAATTTCGATTCTCCGGCCATCCGCATCCGGCAGTCGTTTTACCGCGCCGGGGATTTCGTCGTCGAACGCAGGCCAGCCGCACGACGAGGCGAATTTGTCGTCGGAGCGGTACAGCGGCGCACCGCAGCGACGACAGGCGTACAGGCCGGCGGTGAAGGTTTCGTTGTAGCGCCCGGAAAAAGGACGCTCGGTCCCCTTGTCGGCGATGATGGCGGTTTCCGCCGCGTTCAGCGGCCCGTAAGGCGATTCGTTCTTCATGGCATCCTCCCTTTCCTCTGCTTTAGTATAGCATTGAGCGGGGGATTTTGCAACCGCTGCTGCGGATATGGCTGCGCCATATTTGGGAGGACGAGCGAGCGTTGGTTGGGTCAATGTGCGCAGAACACGGACTGACACGGACGAACACGGACCGGCACGGAGGTGCTGTATGGTGGTTAGTACAGATTATCGGCTGCGGGCATATCGGTAGCAAGGGTGATGCTTTCGATCACCAGCGTATTTTCTGGTTTACCCTGAAACATCCAGATTTCCAATTGATCGTAGGCGCTTTCCGGAGTTGCTCCGTCAGCATTGAACGGGAATGCCAATGTGATCGGTACTCCTCCGGCCGGAACATTGAGTGCCGCCCCATCTCTGACGTCCGCCGGGCCGTGAAACTTCAGCAGGGCCTCACCGGTATCGGAACCGTAATTGGCGGCTTTGACGACGATCCAGCGAAAAGGCGAGGTGTCGCCCTCGAGTTTCAGACGGACATTCGGAAATTCCCCGGTCGTGTCGAAGACGAACTCCCGCATCACACTGCCCGGCAGTATCCGATTCGACACATTATAATAACGAAGTGACTCCACCACCTCGGGCATGTTCCAATTGAATACTTCGCGGCTCTCACCGACGTAGTCCCGGGTTCGGTACTCGCGATGGTAGACCGAGCTTTTCCCATCCTGGTCGATCCGTGCGCGCAAGCGCAAAGGCCGGTTGACCGGCAGCTCCCAGCGATAACGGTTGCCATCGCGTTGCGTCGCCACTGCTTCTTCGCCTCCGGCCTGGTAGGCGGTGATTTCCACCCGGCTGGCCGGGGAGGCGGTCAGGGTCCAGGAAATGATACTTCCGGTGGTGGTCTCACCTTCCGGGGCGGAGGCCTCCCACAAGGCGGGAACGCCGGAGGTCAGCGCTTCAATTTCATCGAGTACGTCGACGCGCAGTCCGGACAGGGCCGCCGGGTCGCGGTCGAATTGCACCAGACTGCGGGCGATCCGGTTGACCAGTTCGGCAATGCGGACATCGCCGTTGTAATCGCCGCGGTCAAAGCGCAGTGCAGTACGGGTGACCTCTTCACGCAGCAGCGTCAGCATGTCGAAGTCTTCGTTGCCCTGACGGATCATCTCCAGACGCCAGCTCGGAACCGGGTCATCTTGCGGGGTGGCGCCCGGATAGACCAGGTAACCGTCGCCGTTGGCAGCGGGGAAGGCGAGGGGGTCGCTCCAGATATCGCGCGCTTCGTAACGTGCCGCTTCCGGGTTCCATTTTTTCCAGATATTGAGCGCCCAATAGAGGACGCCTTCGACTTTGTATTTGGCTTGCAGCCACGACAGGATGCGGGGGCTGATGGCGTCGTCGTTAACCAGATAAGTCGGATACGGCTGTTGCGGATAGACGCAACTGTACCACCAGACGCTGTTCGACGGCTGCAACGGCTGAAAGTACTTCGGATCGTAACCGGCGAGAATCGGACACCAGATATCGACGTGCCCTTTGAGTTCCGGACTGTTGCCGTTGTTGACGGTCAGCAGGAAGCGGGCGTCAGGCACCAGTTCATGAAGCCGGTCGGCATATGCCGCGCACATCGCATACTGGGTGCGGGCCGGTTCATCGAGCGTGTAGACATAGCCGCGCTCCAGCAAACCTTTTTCGCGCAATGCCGCACAGATTTCCTGAAAGCGTTCCGGTTGGTCGGGGTTGTAGGGAATCCGGAAGCTGTTGATGGCGGGGTGGCGCAGAAAACGCTCCGCCTCCGGAGAATCCAATGGCACCGGAATATCATCCGGCGGCATCCGGTAACCGGTCATAAACCAGTAGAAGCGTTCGTAATAGTCATGATATTCCGGGGAATCCGGTTTCAAGTCCGGGAACGGTGCCGTCAATTGTTCGTCGCCCCAGATCGGAAACGCGCTCTGAAAGCTCGGCGCTTCCGGCAGCGTGATGTCACGGACGCGGAGTGTCAACGGGGCCTGGAGATGGTCGCCGTTCTGCTCTGTTGTGATGATTCCGGTGTAAGTGCCGGCGGGAATGTCCGCCGGTACGGCGATATCGATATAGATGCTCTGCAGTTGCCCGGCGGCGACCTCGAACGCTTCTCCATGATACGGCAGCAACGCGTCCGGGTACCACCCCGGCCGGCTTACATGCTTGTCGCACAGAATATAATGCGCCCGGCGCAGCGTGAGCGCCTCCGCCGGAATTTCCACACCGGATTCGGAGCGCAGGGAGCTGACGGCGACACGGTTGCCGTCAGTCCCCTGCGCGGGGGCGCGGAAGATTACCTGGAACGCCTCGTGTTCATTGCGCATCGCGTCGAGCACGATCGCGTCGAAGGTTCCGGTGACGGCGGCATCCCGCATTTCCTTGCGCATGGCGTCAGCGGTGAACACCTCAGCCGGAAGCACTGCCGGGAGCAGCGCCGACAACAACAGGATGAACTTCAAATATTGCTTCGTCATGGAATAAATCTCTATTTATGGTTATGGCGCGACCATTTGCTGCCGGCGTAATCCCCCCACCACAAAGTACCGAGATAGCCGTCCGTACAGGCTTGCTGGGTGGATTCATAGGTGGCTCCGCCCGGCATCTTGTATCCGCCGACGTGGCCGTCGCACCAGACGATATTGGCCGTGCCGTTATGGCGAAACCAGATGATACCGTTGTTGGCATCCGAGTTCGTGGCGTCGGCGAGCAGAATGTAATAGCCCCGGTCCTGGGTGTTGGACTGTACCGTGTCCGCATTCATGATGGTATTGGACGGCTGCCCCAGATTCGACATCCGGGCCGGTTCGGGGTTCATGCCGTTATACGGATCGCTCCAATTGTAGGTCCTTCCGAGGAAATAATAGTTATAGCCGTAATCGATCCAATTGTTCCAGCCCGCATACGGATCCGAGAAGGTCGAGGAGTCGACCCCGGGCGCCGTTGCCGCCGCGGGACAGAACAACGGATGAGCGGAACCGAGGTAGCCGTTCTTGATGAGAATTCCCATCCAGGCGATGGCGCCCCAGGAGCTGTCGGAGTCGGCCATGGAGGTGGGCGTCATGGTTTCATTGTTGTCGCCGGCGTACATGGTCTGGACCAAGCCGATCTGCTTCTGGTTGTTGACGCATTTTATCGACTGGGCCGCCGCCCGCGCCCGGCTGAGAGCCGGAAGCAGCATGCTGGCCAGGATTGCGATGATGGCAATAACCACCAAGAGTTCTATGAGTGTGAATGTTTTTTTCATGGTTGTCCCTTTCTTTAGAAGACGAAGTTGATATAATTTTGTTTGGGTATGCGTACGATCGGTTCAAGGGTGACTACCGGATGTCCGGGAGAAAAATCCTGCATCAATGCGGTGACAATAGCCTCACAGTCGTGCTCTGCCGAAATAATCGGATAAACACTGGTTTGTACGGCAAACGTATAGTTGAAGCCGGCGAGAGTGACCAGCCGTCCGGTTTTCCGATAATGTTCCAGCAGCACCGGCACCGCGCCGAGGGCGAAGGCGTCGGAGTAAAGGAACACCGACTCCAACTGCGGTTTTTCTGCGAGCGCAGCACGGATGGCCTGGGCGCCGGAACGGTAACATTCCGTGAAGTCCCCGTGCCGGATATCCAGCGGCAACTCCCGCACCACCTGGCGGCACAATTCGTCGTCAGTGTACGCAGGCAATGCCCGTCGCAACCCTTCGAAACGCGCATCATCGGGTTCGATGCTCAACTGGAAGAAAGCCAATGTGTCCGGATCGATCGGGAAGCTGCGCAGAATCTTCTCGGTCGCCGCCGCGGTATCGGAGTAAACGCCATATTGTCTTTCGGTCAGTGTCCGGGTCTCGTAGTATACCAGCGCGCGTCCGGCATTGTGTATTTCCATACACAGCTCCTCATGTCCCAGGGGGGAGCCCAGGAAAATGAAACGTTCCACCCCGTAGTCCAGCAGATTACGGATCCGCAACCGGTTCTGTTCCAGGTCACGCTCGTCGGAACTGAAATAACAGGAATAACCTTTTTTCTCATAAGCACGGAACAGCCGCAGTACGATCCGCTGGATGTGCGCTTCCAGTTCCATCTGGTCCATTGCCAGCATGACTGCGATCGATTTTACCTGTTCTCCCCGCATCAGTTTGACACCGGGGTTGGGACGGTAGCCCATCTTCCTGGCGATTTCCCGGACCCGGTTTTTGTTGGTTTCGGAACAGAAATCATTGGATTTGTTGTTCAGAATCTGCGATACCGCAGCCACGGACAATCCGGCCGAATCCGCCACCATTTTTAAGGTAACGCGTTGGTTTTCTGTAGCGCTCGTATTTCTCTTGGTCTTCATTCGATGAGTCTTTAAATAATTCATATGAAATGTTTCATATACTATTATAGCGTAAAATTGACAAAAAGTCAATACCTTTTCGGTAAAAAAGTAAAAAAAGGGAGGAAATGTATGATTGATACTTGAAAAAGTGAAAGCGCTTCACGGTTGAAAAAAAGTTTCGCGGAGCCCTTGCATTTCGAAAAGAAACGGTATATATTCAGAACATTATGAGTATGAAACGATTTTTTCTCTGTTTTATGACGATGGCGGTGGTCGGCGGCGCCGTATATACGCCGCAGGCGAAGGCGGTCGACCCGATCAGCTGGGCGATTCTGGCGCCGTTTGCGGTCAAGGCGGCCGAAAAGGCGCATCCGTACGTGATCACCGGATTTTTCTCCGGGATGCGGGGATTCCTGAAAATGGGGATCGACGTTATTGAGGTGTTTCAGCTGCCGATCGGGATTCTGGGATGTACCGTGGGAGCGCCGTTCGGCTTCTTCAAGCCGGGGGTGCGTTATACCATCAAGGGATTCATCGCGCCGTTCAAATTGGCGTTCCATGCCGTGATGCTGCCGGTGATGTTCTGCGGGATCGACGTGCCATGACGATTATGCCGGAATCGCTGCGGGAAAAGCGGCGGTTGCGCAAGATATACGGCATTTTGCGGGATTGGTACGGCACCGAGAACGCCATCATCGAAGTTACCGCCCATTGTCCCAAACCGCAGCCGGTCGGGGATTTCCTCGACGCGGTGATGGCGCGTGCCGTCGGCCCCGATCAGGTGTGGCTGGAGAAGTCGCGCGCCTGCTGGCCGGCGGTGGTCGGTCCGCAGCTGGCCAAACACTCTTCTTTCGCTCTGGCGCAGGGCGCGGTGGCGATCGCCGAGGTCGATCATCCGGCCTGGATGATGGAATTGAACCGGATGCGCAATGTATTGCTGGCCAAGTTGAACACGGCGCTGGGCGAGAGCCACTTCACCGAACTCAAATTCATCCCGGCCGGGCGCTCATGAAGCCGAAGAAAAAAGTCTTTCCATCCCCGTTGTCATTGGCGGTCATGGTCGGATTGAGTTCGACCATGGGCTGCCGTGCCACCGAACCCATCGTTCCGGCGACTTCACAGAATCACTACCGGCCGCTGCTGGAAGCGAAAGAAATCCGGCATTTCGAGCCGGCGGCACCGGCGGCGCCGAACGGGCATCTGGCGGTTCTGGTGCACGGCCTTTTTCGCGGCAGCTTCGACCTGGCGGGGCTGGGGCGGCGGCTGGCGCGCGCGGGATATGAGGTGTATGTCTACGATTATCCGTCGACCCGCAAGGATGTTTTGACGCATGCGGCGGACTTCCGCCGGTTCCTGATCGCCGCCGCGGTGGAACATCCGGATCTGACCATCGATATTGTCACCCACAGCATGGGAGCGCTGCTGACGCGGGCGGCACTGGCGCATCTGGACGCCGACGCGGATGCGGCGTGGCACGACGGGGAAGCAGCGCGGATTCTGACCTTCGAACGCTTCGGGCGGCTGGTGATGATCGCGCCGCCGAATCAGGGCTCGGATGTGGCGCGGCATGTGCTGCAGGTGCTGCCGGGCGGCGCCAAACTGGTGAAGCCATTGCCGGACCTGTCCAGTCAATCCGGGGCGTTGGCGGCGCGGCTGCCGCAGATTTACGCGATTCCGACCGGGGTGGTGGCGGCGCGTTTCGACATTGCGGTCAAGCGTGATTATGCCGCGTACGCGCCGGCGGCGGAGACGACAGTAATCAACATCGATCACAGCTTCGCCACCCGCAGCCGCCGGGTTTACCGGGCGGTGGAGCAATTCCTGGAAAGCGGCAGCTTCGACGAGTCAGCGCGGTAGCGTCCGGCGCAACCCCTCTCCGGTGAAGTTGAAGCTGGCCACGGCGATGAACAGCGCCACCCCCGGCGCGAAGGTCAGATGCCAGTAATGGAACGGGTCGTTGAACGCCTGCCGCAGCAATCCTCCCCAGCTCGGTGTCGGCGGCTGTACGCCGAATCCGAGGAAGCTCAAGGCGCTTTCCGCCAGAATCGCCCCGGCGACCGCAAAGGCGAATGTAATCACCACCGGCGCCATCAGATTGGGCAGCAGATGGACGAAGTACGTTCGCCACCACGGCAGCCCCAGCGTCTTGCAGCATTGCATGTACGGCAGTTCCCGCAGCCGGAGCGCTTCGCCGCGCACCAGTTGCGCGAGACCCATCCAGCCGGTGAGTCCGATGACGCCGATCACGATCAAAATCGATTGGTCGAATTTCCGGTCCTTCAGAATGGCCATCAGGATCAGCAGCAATAGAAACGACGGGAAGCAGATCAGGATTTCGATGATCCGCATCGTCACCAGATCGGCGGTGCCGCCGTGGTAGCCGGAAAACATCCCGATCGAAACGCCGATCACCAGCGCCAGCGTGGTGGCGAAAATGCCGACCGCCAGCGATACTCTGGCGCCGTAGACCATCCGGCTGGCGACATCGCGCCCGATTTCATCGGCACCGAGCCAGTGTTGCGGGGAGGGGGATTCGTAGGGGCGGGCGACGCCGGCCTCCGACGACCCGTAGGGAATCGGTGCGAAGACGGCGCTGTACCCGGTCTGCGCCGCCAGCTCCCGGTAATTCAGCTTGTCCACCGGAGCGCGGACCAGAAAAAACGGCAACGCCAGCAACAGCAGCGCCGGCGGCACGATGTACTTCCGGCCGCGCCGGAACCAGCGCAGCAACAGCAGGAGTGGCAGCGCCAGCAGCACATAGTTGAAGCATTGTTCAATGATGAATTCGGTACTGTCCGGTGCGAAAAGATAACGCCAGAACGGCGCCGTCCAGCTCCCGTCGGGGAGCCGGAGCAGCAGCGGCCGCCCGTTGGCCAGAAGCGGGGCGAAGATGGCGGGGAACAGCAATAGCCCGATTCCCGCCAGCCCCGCGACCGCCAACGGGTCGCGTTTGAATTTACGCCAGATGCCGCGAAATTCCATCGGTCGCTCCCGTACGTTATCGCAGCAGCTCTTCCGGCACGCGCGCGCCCTTGAACGGACGCAGCCGGAAGTTGAACTGGTAGGTTCCCGGATAAATCCGGTACTCCGGCAGCGTGGCGGGGCCGCAGGTATGCGTCCCGACGCCGCTCTGGTGCCAATCCAGGTGCCAGAAGGTTTCCGGCTGCGGCACCAGATCGCTCGGATGCCGGGCGGCGAACAACTGCGCAGCGCTGTAATGACCGGCGGTGAATTCCATCGTCTCTTCGGCAGTCGCGATCAAGCCGCCGGCGCCGTTGGAGATCACCGCGAAGCGGGTGGCGGTATGGTTGCCGTGCTCCTGCGGCATGCCGTACGGCACATATTCTCCGGTCACAGTACCGGTATGGCGGGAAATCGGATAACCGGCGTCGCGGTCCTGGTAGTTTTCCTGCGGGCCGCGTCCGAACCACATCAGTTGCTCGAAGCCGGCCGGCAGCACCAGCTTGAAGCCGAGGCGCGGCAGATCCGGCATTCCCTGCGCCAGCACCAGGCGGTTGGTGAAGATAAGATCGCCGTTGGGCAGAATCTGCAACACCTGATCCAGCTTCAGCGCTTCCGGGTTGGTTTTTACCGCGCCGGTGACCGAACTGTGAATTTCCGGCAAGCCGTTGCATTCGTACATTTCGGTGACGACATCGCGCAATTCCATGGCATCGTAACCGGCTTCCAGCCACTTGTACAGTACCGTCTTCTGTTGCCCTTCCAACGGGAAGGTGCGGATGCCGTCGTTGTCGGTGGCGGCACGCCAGATCGCCGGTGACGGACCGGACTTCAACAGCTCCATGCCCTTGTAGCGGAACGAGGCGATCCGGGCGGTCTTCCGGTCGAAAATCAGCAGAAATTCGCGGTTGGCGAGATGGAATTCCGTCTCTTCGACGCAGGCGGCCAGGGGCGATGCGGCGCGCACGGCGACGGGGCGCATGCCGCCGCGGATCGGCAGCGCGAACTGCTCGAAGCCGAGTTCGTGCCCGGCCGGGGCATACGAGGTCGCCTGGCGGTTGTAAGCTTTGAACAATACGAACACCTCCGCGTGGGCGGGCAGCTCCTGCGGCAGCTTCCACTCCAGCCGGAACGGCGTCCGGCTCCGGGGCGCCGCTTTCAGGGAATTCAAACGGCCCTTTTGGGCCGTGACGCCGTCCACCTGCAGTTCCCAGCGTACTTCCATATCGCCTGCGTCGGCGAAGTAGCGGAGATTTTCGAATTCGAATTTGCCGGCGGATACGTCGACGGCGTGGATGGCGAACGGTTTGCTCAACTGCTTGTATTCCCACAGTGCCGGATGCGGTACGCGGTCGGAGCCGATCAGGCCGTCGAGACAGAAGTTGCGGTCGTTCGGTTCGTCGCCGAAGTCGCCGCCGTATGCCCAGTAGGGACGGCCGTCGGCGGTTTTCTGCGCGATGCCGTGGTCGAGCCACTCCCAGATGAAGCCGCCCTGCAGGCCGCGGTCGAAGTAGCGGTGGAAGAGGGCGAAGTAGTCCTTCAGACTGCCGTTGCTGTTGCCCATCGCGTGGGAAAATTCACACAGGATGAACGGACGGCGGGTCTCGGTGGAGTGTTCGGCCCAGCTGGCGAGCCACGCGATCGGCGGGTACATGGCGCTGATCACGTCGACGACCGGCGTATGGCTGCGTTCGGCGAAAAACTCCGGCCGCGTTTCGTCAATGCAGTTCACGCCCTCGTAATGGAGGTAACGGGTCGGGTCGTATTCCTTGATCCACGCCGCCATGGCCGCGTGATTCATCCCGAAGCCGGACTCGTTGCCGAGCGACCAGCCGATGATGCTGGCGTGATTCTTGTCGCGCATCACCATCCGGATGGCGCGATCGAGGAATGCGTGCGCCCAGCGCGGATTGGCACACAGGTCGAAATAATAATGGTGCGCTTCGAGATTGGCTTCGTCGAGCACGTACAGACCGTATTCGTCGCACAATTCGTAGAAGCGCGGCGCATTCGGATAGTGACTGGTGCGGACCGCGTTGATGTTGAACTGCTTCATCAGTTCGAGGTCGCGGCGCATATCCGCTTCGGCGATGGTGCGGCCGGTTTCCGGATGGTGGTCGTGGCGGTTGACCCCTGTGATCAACACCGCCTGGCCGTTGATCCACAGATGCCGGTCGCGGATTTCGATGCGTTTGAAGCCGATCCGGCAGGAGGTGTGTTCGAGTTTGGTGCCGTCGGTGTCGACGAGGGTGACCGCCAGCCGGTACAAATACGGGCTTTCGGCATTCCACGGGCGCGGTTTGGCGATGGCGATGGATTTTTTCGCCAGCGAACCGGGGCCGCCGACCTGGGTATAGTCGCCGACTTCGATGATTTCCGGCTGCTTCCACACTTCACGATTGTCCATATCGTACAGACGGCATTGAAAACGCAGGCCGTTTTTCCAATCGGAGAAGCCGGGGCGCAATTGCAGCGTCAGGGTGGCGTCGACGAGGTTTTCATCCAGAACCGCCATCGCGAACACGTCCTGAATGTAATAAGGCGCGGTATTGTAGATATACACATCGCGCACCAGCCCGGCGTGCCACCACTGATCCTGGTCCTCGATGAAGTTCGAATCGCTCCACTGGATGACCATGACCGCGATGTCGTTGCGGCCCGGGTGCACCAGGCGGGTGATGTCGAATTCGCTCGCGGTACGGGCGTCTTTGGCGATGCCCGCCATGGTGCCGTTGACCCAGACTTCGATCACGCTTTCAAAGCCGTCGAAGTGCAGCACGGTACGCCGGTTGGCGCACCACGATTCGGAAACTTCGAAGCTGCGGCGGTAGACGCCGGTCGGATTTTTCTCCGGCACCTTCGGGGCGGCTTCGCCATACGGCATGACCACGTTGGTGTAGTGCGGTCGGCCGTACCCCTGCATGGTCCAGCAGCCGGGGACGGCGACTTCGTCCCACTTGCCTTTCAAGTCGCTCCGGCAATCTTTTTCCGAAACCTGTTCGGGAGACTCGAAATAACGGAATTTCCAGCGGCCGTTCAACGACTGGACCAACGAACCGTCGCGGCCGTTGCCGTGACGGGCGACCTCCAGCGACTCGCATGGAAACAAGGTGGCACGGGGGGTGAGTACGTTCAAACCGGTGAATTCCGGTGTTTCCCACCACTTTCCGGCGATTTGCAGCTGCGATAAATCCATGATCGGAATCTCCTTATAGTTTTAATCCGGGTCAGACCCGGGCCAGGGCTTGTTCGAAGTCGGCGATGATGTCGTCGATGTGCTCGAGGCCGACGGAAACCCGGATCAGGTCCGGCAAAACCCCGGCGGCGATCTGTTCGGCTTCGGAGAGCTGCCGGTGCGTCATGCTGGCCGGATGCAGCACGCTGGTGCGCAAATCGGCGACATGGACGACGATGGCGGCGAGCTTCAGGCTGTTCATCACGATTTCGCCCGCGGCTTTGCCGCCCTTGACGCCGAAGCACAGGACACCGGAGCCGCCTTTCAGGTATTTCTTTGCCTTGGCGTATTCCGGGCTCGACGGCAGGAACGGGTAGTTGACCCAGCCGACCTTCGGGTGTTGCTCCAGCCATTGCGCCAGTGCCAGCGTGTTGGAGCAGTGCCGGTCCATCCGGACCGAAAGCGTCTCGGTGCCCATGTTGGTCAGAAACGCATTGAAGGGCATCATCGGGCAGCCGAAGTCGCGGATCCATTGCGCCCGCAGCTTCATCGAAAACGGCGTCGCGGCGAAATCCTTGTTGTAAATCAGGCCGTGGTAGCTCTCATCCGGCTCGGTGAACTCCGGATATTTGCCGTTGTTCCAGTCGAACCCGCCCTTTTCGATCACGATGCCGCCGATGCTGACCGCATGGCCGTCGAGGTATTTGCTGGCCGAATGCACTTCGATATCGGCGCCGAACTCAAAGGTGCGGCACAGGTACGGCGACGGAAAGGTGTTGTCGACGATCAACGGCACTCCGGCTTTGCGGGCGGCGGCGGAAAATTGCTCCAGATCGGCGACGACCAATGCCGGATTGGCCAGCATCTCGGTGAAAATCGCCCGTGTTTCGGCGGTACACGCCGCTTCGATTTCCGCGGCGGAGGCATCCGGCGCGACGAAGCTGACCGTGACGCCGAGCTTGGTCAACGTGTTGGTCAGAAGCGCCATGGTGCCGCCGTAAAGCCCCCGGCTGGCGACCACATGCCGCCCTCCCGGCGAACACAGATTCAGAATCGCCAGCGCGCTGGCGGTCTGCCCCGACGAGGTCGCCACTGCGGCGACGCCGCCGGCGAGGGCCGCGATCTTGCGTTCGAAGGCGTCCACGGTCGGATTGGCCAATCGGGTGTAGAAAAAGCCTTCCCGCTTCAAGTCGAACAAATCGGCGACGCTCTGGGCGTCATCGTATTTATACGTGGTACTTTGGGTGATCGGCAGCACCCGCGCGCCGCCGTTTTCCGGCACATAGCCGGCCTGTATTGCCAGGGTTTCCGGTTTCCAGTTCATTGTATGTTATCTCCTTATATTCATTAAAATGTCGGCTTGCGGGAATGTTCGCCGCCGGTGCGGCGCCTCGTTCGCTCTATGTTCCGGGAATCGCTTTGCTCTCCCTGTACCATCGCTACCTCGGGTGGCTCCGGATCGCCTCCCGGCGATCCTTCCCTACAGTTTCGCCCCTTTCGAGGCGGCTGCGCCGCCTGGGGCGACCAGCGCTATTCGCGCGCTGGACCGCGCCTCCGTATGACGGAGTGCAGACCGCCGCTTCGCGGCTCTATTTTATGAAATTCTATTTTTTATTTTTTTTAGTCGATGCCGGGGATGAAGCGTTCGGTGCCTTCAAAGGCGGCGATGGTCTCCGTCAGCAGCTTCACCGCGCCCGCGACGTCGCGCAGGTCGCAGATCTCCACCGGTGAATGCATGTACCGGTTGGGAATGCTGATCAACGCCGTCGCCACCCCGCCACGGGTCAACTGCATCTGCGCGGTGTCGGTTCCCCCCGACGCCCGGTGCGCCGCCGTCTCCTGGCAGGTGATCTTGTGCTTCTTCGCCGCTTCACGCAATTTGCGCCCCAATACCGGATTGTTGTCGGCGGAACGGTTCAACTCCGGACCGGCGCCAAGCCGGATGTCTCCCAACAGCTTCTTCGACACATCCGGAATATCGGTGGTGAACCCGACGTCGATCGCGAACCCCACCGCCGGATCGATGGCAAAGGAGCTCGAGGTCGCGCCACGCAAACCGAGCTCCTCCTGTACCGTGCTGACGCCGTATACCGCGACCTTCAGATTCCGCTTCGACAACTCGCGCAGCGTTTCCGCGACGACGAAGGCGCCGACCTTGTCGTCCATACCCTTCGACATCACCCGGTTGGTTCCGAGGCGCGCGAAGTTCGACTTCAATGCCACCGGATCGCCGACGGCCACCAGTGCTTCGGCCTCTTCGCGGTTTTCCGCGCCGATGTCGATCCACATGTCGCTCAATTCAGGCGGAGTGTCGCGCTCCTTGGGCTTCAGCAGGTGAATCGGCTTCTTGCCGATGACGCCGTGAAGCCGGCCGTTGGCGGTCAGAATTTCCACCTCGGAGGAGGGGACGTTCAACTTGTCGATACCGCCGTTGGGACGGAAATACAGCAGACCTTCGTCGCTGATGTAGACGATCTGAAAGCCGATTTCATCGTAGTGCCCCGCCAGCATTACCTTAAACGGCGCCGACGGATTCAATACCCCGATGGTGTTGCCGAGCACATCGGTGGAGACTTCGTCGCAGAAGCCGGCCAGATATTCGCGGAAGACCGCCGCCGTTTCCTCTTCGAAGCCCGACGGCCCCGAGGCGCGCAGCAGCTTCTCGAAAAACTTCAAACTGGTTTTGCTCAACATGATTTCCTCCTCAGCGGTTGATGTCCATATGATTTTGTGTGATTTTCACTTTTTTCGTCAAATTCAGGCTCAATGTCGGCCAGTCGTGGCCGAATGGCAACCCCGCCGCCACCGGGAAATCCCATTCCCGGGCGAAGCGCCAGAATAACAATTCCAGCTCCTCCGGTTCGGCGCAGTCGAGAAATTGCCCGAACACCACGCCCGCGACCTCGTTCCATACTCCGAGCATTCCGAGCTGGGTCAGATAGCGATCGAGCTTGTACAGCGGCTCGTTCAAATCCTCGACGATCAATATTCTGCCGGTGAAATCCGGCCAGTAACGCGTCCCCGCCAATGTGGTCAACACTGCCAGATTGGCCGCGATCACCGGCGCTTCGACCATGCCGGCCCGGTACACGGTCAACGCCGTGTCCACCGCCACCGGCGTTCCCGCCAGCGCGGCGTCGAGATAGCGCCGGCACCATTCGTCCTCATGCGCTTCGGCGAGCTTCCCGAGCATCGGCGCCGCCACCGGCATGCCGCGGCGGTAACGCAGCATGGCCATGTGCAGCAGCGTGACGTCGCTGTAACCGATCACCGGCAGCTCCGGCCGCGGCGGCAATGCCTCCCAGTCGATGCGTTCGAGCACATGGGCGCAACCGAAACCGCCGCGCGCGCACCAGATCGCGTCCACCTCAAAATCGTTCCATGCGGCGCGAAAATCGGCGGCGCGTTGTTCGGCCGCCGCCGACAGGTACGACTCCCCGTTTCCGGCGAAGACGTGCGGCATCACCGAAACTTCAATGCCGCTCTGTTGTAAAAACCGTTGCCCGCGCTCGAAGCGGTCGGCGGCCAATGGACCTGCCGGAGCGATCACGGCGACGTGGCGAATCCGGTCAATCATGCGCAGTCTTCCACTTTCTCTGGCGCGCCGCTTCGTACAACAGAATGGTGGTCGCAGTGGCTACGTTCAACGAGTCGATCTTGCCGAGCATCGGAATTCGTACCGCCAGATCGGCATGATCGAGCCACGTTTGCGTGAGTCCGACTTGTTCGGTTCCGACCACCAGCGCGACGGCGCGGGTCAAATCCACATCGGTATATACTTCGTCGGTATGCGGCGTCGCCGCCAATATGGCGATATTGTGCTTTTTCAGCCATGCCAGCGCTTCTTCGGTGGTCGCCTCGGCCAGCGGCACGGCGAACAGTGCTCCGGTGCTGGCGCGGATCACATTCGGGTTATAGATATCGGTACCCTTGTCGCAGATGATGAAGCCGTCGACGCCGGCGGCGTCCGCCGAACGCAGGATGCTGCCGAGATTGCCCGGCTTTTCCACCGCTTCGGCGATCAGATACAGGCCGTTCGGGCGCACCGTGATGTCATCGAGGGTGTGCCGCTTCATTTGCGCGGTGGCGATCAGCCCCTCGGGGCGCTCCCGGTAGGCAAGACGGGTCAGCAGGAAATCCGGCAGTTGGAACAACCGGCAGCCGGAGGCCTCCAACTGTTCCAGCAGCGCGTTTTCATTTTCGCCGAGGAATTGTCCGGGGCAGAAAAAAACCTCCTCCAGCTTCATGCCGTATTCATGGCTCCGGCTCAGTTCGCGGTAGCCCTCCAGTAAGGTCAGGCCGCTCTTGTCGCGGTGGCGGCGGTCACGCAGCTTCAGCGCGGCTTTAAACGTGGGGTTCTGGGTACTGGTAATTTCGGTAAATCGCATGTTTTCTATATCGCTCCCGTAAAAAATATGATAGAAAGTAAGATAACCCGTCGAAGCCGGTTTTGCAAAGCGCCTTTTGTGGATTATAGTATGAAATGTGTACAAAACTGATACTGTCATCTCCGTTTGACGCCCTCTGGCGCGACTGCGACGCCTTTGCGGCGGTCGCCCGGTTGTCCGGCGAAGAGTTCCGCCGGGTCAAGAGCCGCCGCACCTTCCGCTTCGAAGTGGAGAACCGCGGCTACTTCGCCAAGGTTCATCACGGCGTCGGCTGGCGCGAAATCTGGAAAAATTGGTTTCAGCTCAAGGCGCCGGTGCTGGGCGCCGCCAATGAATTCTACGCGTTGGAATTGCTGGCGCGTCTCGGCGTGGATACGATGACGCCGGTGGCGTTCGGCGAGAAGCATTGGAATCCGGCGCGCCGCGAATCCTTTCTGGTGACCGAGGAATTGACCGATTGCGTCAGCCTGGAGGATTACTGCCGCGACTGGCGCCCGTCGTTCCGCGAGAAGACCGCGCTTCTGACGGTATTGGCGCAAACCGCCGCCGCGATGCACGATCACGGACTGAATCACCGCGACTGCTATTTGTGCCACTTTCTGCTGGACCGGAAGCGCTGGCAGGAGGGGAGGGGAGAGGCGCATCTGCATGTGATCGACTTGCACCGGGCGCAGATCCGGCGCCGGATTCCCTACCGTTACCGGGTCAAGGATGTCGCCGGGTTGTTTTTTTCCAGCATGGATGCCGGATTGACCCGGCACGATCTCTTTCGCTTCATGCGGATCTATTCGCACGGTCAATGGCGCGGCCAAATGCGCTTCTGGCGCGATGTCGAGCGCACCGCCGTCAAACTTTACTGTAAGGAATTCAAGCGTGACCCGGTCATGTATGGATGACGTGCAGCAAGCCATGGTAGCGGCGTTCGGGATTGACTCCCGAGTCGAGCAATTGATAGAGGTTGATTCCGCGGTCGACGGTGGCGTGGAAAATCCGCTCCATATCGTTTAAATGCGGCTGCGAGAGGTTGAAGCCGTGATAGCCGGCGCCGATCCGGTTCAGACTTTCGACGAAGTGATCCACCTTGCCGCAGGAGTGAATGACACCGCCGTACCGGTTCAGGAGCCGCCGGTCATGCTCTAAAATGAATTCCTCGTACAGCTCTGCGGAAAAATTGACGCAGGAATCCAGGCTCAAGCGGATTTTGCCCCGGTGCAGCCAGCCGTAATGGTAATTGAAATCGGGATTGGCCGGGACGACTTTCCAATACTCCTCCAGCACCATTATATACGCGTCGCAGACAAATGTCAGAATATCGCGAATCAATGCCGGGTCGTCGTAAAAAAGCAGAAAAATTTCCGACCCGACCAATACCTCCGCGATATCGAGGACGCCCTGGTAGTCGGGGTGGTACAGTTTCACCAGCCGTGACAGCTTCGGATACGGCGCCAGTTGTTCCCGGAAAAACGCGGCGCATTCGAGCACCGTCCTCCCTTGCCCGGCATACGGATCGACCGGCCGGGCCAGGCGCCGCTTGACCGCCTCCACGCCGCCGTCGAGCGCATGGGCCGCGGGGAGCGTATTGAGCTCCTCATCCATATAGAACAATTCGCAGCCGAGAATCGAAGGCAGAATGGTCGAACCGTAGTTGGCCCGGATCATGGGAATGATGTTGACGTTCGACGTGATCATCCAGTCGACCAGCGCCAATTCGCGCAACAGCATGGTTTCAAACGACGAATCCCGCAGCGCCGCGTTGACGGAAAGCTCCGGGAACTGCAATTTTCCCGGCGGCACCGGAGTCCGTTGCGGGTCGAAGCGGTCGGTCGGGCAGCGCTGTTCGGCAAATTCGATCCATTGGCGGTGAATGCCGTCTTCCACAGCCGGGTCGATCCGCGATTCCAGATCATCCAGATATCCGGTGAGATTCATCGTTTCACCTCCGGAAAGCCGGGATTTCGGTAGCGGCCGGCGCCGGCGACCATCGCCTGAAAGTTTTCCAGCCGGACCGGCGGGTTGATTTCGGACGAACTGGCCAGAAACATGCCTCCATGGGCAAGGCAATCCGTCCCGGTGATGTGCCGTCGCACTTCCGCTGCCACCATTTCCGGCGTCCCGCGTTCGAGCAGATCGATTCCGTCCAGGCCGCCGGCCCAGACCTGATCCGGGTACTGGTTTTTCAAGTCGACGATGTCCATGCCGCACGCCTTTTCCAGACAGTAAAAACCGTCCGCGCCAGTCTTGATCAGTTCGGGAATCACCTGATCCCATCTGCCGTCGGAGTGAAACAGCACCTTCATCCCGTGCCGGTGATACGCCGCCGTCAACCGGCGTGCCGGTTCGAAGAGGTACTCGGCCAGAAAAGCGGTATTGAATAATGGGCCTTGTTTGGTGGCGAAATCGTCCGCGAGCAGTACCACCGGCGACAACTCCGGGTCGGCGGCCGCTTCGATCCAGCACTCCATTCGGGCGGTATAAAGCCCCAGATATTCCTGCAGCAGCTCCGGATAATCCAGATAAAAAAAGGTAAAGATATCGATCCCCATGGTGGTCCACACATAGCACAAGCCGACGTCGTGATGGTGGCAAAGGACGGTTTCGCCGATCAGCCGCTGCGTGTCGAGCATTTCCCGGCGAAACGCCGCCCGGGCGGCTCCGGCGTCCCACATTTCCGATTCCAGCGCGCGGATCCGGCCTTTGAGCCAAGCCGCCGCGCCGTTTTCTTCGGTAAACGGTTTCTCCAGCACCGAAACCATCCACTCTTCGTTCAAATAGACGATTCCGTCCGGGCCTGTGAAGCAATCCCTCCCTTTCGGCGGAAAGATTGGAAAACACATGTCCAGATTTTTTCGGACGGCTTCCCCGATGTCGGCCGCCGCATAATCGAATCCCCGGATATTTTTGCCGGTATAGTGACCGATGATTTCACCGTTGTAGCTCATCTGGTCGTGGAGCGCCACCCGGTCGACCGGCCGGTGCGCGAGCGTGCGCTCGACCCGTTCGCGTTTGGAGATCCGGTCCTCCGGAAAGATTTTTTCAAAGCCCATTTTTTTCTCCCGGCGTCACCCCCGGAATGATGCCGGGGGTTCCGACTTTCTGACGCAGCACGGTTTGTCCCGCCTCCGTGACCGTGTATTCCCCGTCTTTGACTGCGACTTGGAAGCTTCTCCCGGCGAGATGCACGCCGTCGAGCCGCATTTCCGGCGCAAATTCGGGCGGATTGGGATTGACGGTGATGGCGAATGTCGCGTCGACGGAGATGCCGAACAAGCCGAAGATCACGGTCGAAGAGACCGCCGCGCCGCCGATGGCATTCTGCAACGGCGTGTTCTTCCGGTAATCGATGTAATTCGCCACCAGCGAGTCGCCCCAGAACGGCATCCGGTCGCCCCACCACAGAATGCGTTTGATGATATTTTCCGCAACCTGTTTTTCGCCGTTCAAATAGAGCTTTTCGGCAATTTCCGGCGCGAAAAAGACGCAACCGCCGCCGCCGCCGTTGTCGATGTCGGCCTGGTCGTAAGCCGGGTCGTGCTTGGCCATGGAATGCATGCCGTATTCGCCGAGGAATTCCTCGTCGTTGATGTGGCTCAACAGTGCCCGGTGCTGTTCGCCGGTCAGCGTCCACCCCTCCGGGAAGCCGAAAAGTTTGAACATCTGAATGGTATAACGGTTGGTCAGGTGGCCATCCGCGTCGCGCCACTGGAACCACTTCGCCGCCGGGTCGTACAATTCCTCGCTGACCAGCTTTTGAATCGCTTCGGCGCGTTTGATGAAATCGACCGGCGCGGCGTGCCCCGCCAGGTCGCAGAGAATGGCGGCGGCGTGGTAATAGGAGGCCCGCCTGAGATTCATGTCCGGCAGCACATTGTCGTAACGGTACTCACGCAACAGTTCCAGATGGTGGTTGCCGGTGCCGTAATCGACCAGGTGCGCCTCTTTGTCCAGATCGTCGCAGAGCAGCGCCTGTTCGACCACGTGTTCGACGATGGTGCGGCCGTTGAATTTTTCCTGAAGAAACGCCACGTCGCCGGTGTGGAGAACGTAGTAATAAATGCAGAAGATGATTTTTTCCTGATTGATGTAATACCAGGGGCCGAACGCGCTGTTGTCCAAGGGCAGAAAGGCGAAGTGATGCCGCAAATCAATATTCAGGAAGGCTTTGATGTGATTGCGTGTTGCCTCCGGGTGGTACATCCCCCAGATCTTCCAGTTGGCGCCGAAGTCCCACAAGTACGAGCAGCAGCAGCCGCCGTTCAAACTGCCGGTGGAGAAATAGGGATTCAGGACGAATTCCGGCACATCGATCCATTGGTTGATGAGCAGGTGAACCAAAGAGCGGTAATACCACTTGTTCAACTCCTCGCTGGAGGAGTGGAATTCCGGCATGCGCGAGCACAGATCCGCCACCCGCCCGGCAAAGCGGCAACGCGCCTCCTCGATGGCGGCCTCCGGATCGGCGATCAGGCCGGCGGTGTCGGCGACGGCGTTGGTTTCCGAAAACCGCGAATAGCCGAGGTTGGTCCATTTGGCCTTGGTCGCGTCCATGTAGGTGTGCTCATTGTAACCGATGGCAACGGCGATGTGGAACACCGTCTCGCCCCGGGCGGGAACCCGGACGCGTCCATGCAAGATTTTGCTGTAACTGCAAAAGGTCAAACCGGGGACGGTCGTGTCCACCGCCACGGTGCCGTTGTTGTTGTGCAGCAACAACCCGTTGGCATGGCGGACGGACTTGACCCCGGTCGAACTGCGCTGCCGGAAAAAGTCCCAGACTTTGTTGTAATCCAGCGTGCCGTCGATGCCGATCTGGAGCGGAATGTCCGCCTCGTCGCCTCCCGGATTGGTGAGCTTCACACGGAGGATCATCGCCCGGCGCCCGGCGGCGAGCACCAGGTTGGTGTCGACGGCGATGCCATGGGTTTGCCCGTGGCGCACCATTTCCGACGGATACCATTTGAACTCCGTGGCCTTGACTTTTTCGCCGAAGAGCCTGACCTCCAGACAGAAATCGCTGCTGACGAATGGCGGCGCGAACAGCCCCTTGATCATCATGGCGTCACGGTACGGACCGTTTCCGGAAAGCATGCCGTTGATCAGACCGATGTCCATTTCGTCATGAATCAGCTTGGCGCCATCCATGGAAAACAATTCATAATTTTCGCGTTCCGTGTTCGTCATATTGCGATCCCTCGTGTTTTATTATCTGGGGGGCACCAGCGCCCGCTCCGGATTGTCATAGATATAAGGTACCACCGCGCCTTCGGTGACAAAGATGAAGTCCTGCATGTACTGCGTTTGTTTGAGCTTGGCCGGGAGCGAAAAGGTCATCTTGATCACCTGTTCCGGCGGGAGCGGTATTCGGTAGTTCAACGCTTCCACCATCGTTGCGGGGCCGTCGCCGAAACGGTAATCGAACACCATGCCTTCGCGCTTTTCGCCGACGATCGCGGCGGGCCCGGTCATGCCGTCGCGCAGGAAATAAACATCGAAACTGCCGCCGGAGTAAAAGAGGTAGACGCCGGGCGATTCGGCATTGCCGCGATCGATCACTTCGAAGGCGTAATGTCTGTTGTGAATCTGCAGCCCGTACCACGCCAGCCCGCCGGTGCCGCCGGACAGCGTCAGCGCATACACGCCCGTGTAGGGAGCCGCGACGGCAAAGGATTCGGAACCGAAGCGGGTTTCATCGCCGGGCAGTACGATCTCATTGCGCAATTTATTGCCGTCCTTGTCCAGCAGCGCGTACTGAATCGCGACTTTGCGGGCGGTGCCGGAGACATGGGTCACCGTGGCGCGGATCATCTCGCCGGTTTCGGCGTAAATATAAGCGGTCTGCTGGTCGCGCATGATGAATCCCGGCGTCGGTCCGGTACCGTTGCCGTACGGAATCAGCGCGGGAATCCGGACGTTGAGATCCAGCGGCTGAATCCCGGCGTCGAGTTTTTTGTATTCGATCGGGCTTTTGGCGCGGACGGCCCGATTGACGACGGCGAAGTTGTCGTAATAATCGGCGATGGACTTGCCGTTGGGAAGCTCATAGCCGGACTCTTTGAACGCCGGATCGATCATGTGCATCGCCCAGACGTTGTAGCCGTCGGTTTCCATCGCGCAACTGTACAACTGCGACGGCAGGTCCTCGGGCAGGTGCGAATTGAGCCGGATCCAACCCACGTAGAGGTTGTTCGGATTCAACGCCTTGAGCTCAGCCTGCCGCTTCTGGACGAACTCCCGGTCGTAGCCGTCGCTGCCGTACATGCACCAATCGTCCATGAAAGCCGGCGCCCGCGGTGTGGCCAGATGTTTGGCGAACGCCCTGGACACCCAGCCGTGATCCGTCGGCATCAACCCCAGGCTCAAGTCCGGATTGATGGCGTGCAGCTCATCGGCGATGCGTTTGACGGTCGCTTCGAATTGCAGCGCGAACCAATCCTTGTACGTTCCGGTGAAACCGGCGGCTTCCAGCGCGGCGGCACGCTTCGCCGGCGGCGTATCCGCCTGGAATTGCGGATAATCCGCACAGAATTTCGTCCAGCTTTTGTCATCGAAGGAGACGCCGAAGTTGAAGATGTTTTCGATATCGAATTTCACCGCGCCGATCGGCAGTTTGCGGCTGGCTTCGGCCAACTCATAGGCGTTGTTGTAAAGCTCGCGCAATACGTCATAATCGATGATGCTGAAGAGATTCTCGACGGTTTTTCCCTCTTCGTCGACAAACGCGGTCAGCTTCGCGTGCTGCGGATACGCGGCGACGTTGCGTTTCCCCTGGTACGGCTCGGTGAACACGTAGGCGGTGAAGAGCAGGCCGCGCTCGTTGGCGGCCAGGATCAGCGCCGCCAGCTCGTTGAAAACAGCCGGATTTTTCAGGTCCAGCCGGTTGCCCGGATTGACCTGGAATATCTTCAGGTCGATGTTGTTGAAGCCGGCCTTACGCATCGGCTCCAGGTAGTTTTCCGTGAAGGCCTCCAGCATGCCGGCCCCCAATTCATAGCCGCTGTAACCGGCCAGGTATTTTTCCGGCAGCTTGACCGGGATCGTATTGAATTCGGCGGCCGACCCGGCGGCAACCCCGGCCAGCAGCACGGCGGCAATCAGTTTTTTCAACATTGCAGCGCTTCTTTCCGTTATGGTTACTTGACGAAATTCGGGTCCGAAGAGGTCAACGGTGTGGCGTCGGAGAGATCCTGCCAGCCCCGGAACGGGTCGGCCGAGGCGGCGTGCCCGTCGGCATAGAGAACGTTGACCCGGTCGTTGTGCTTGCCGAAGAAGGTTTTCGCGTTGGTCTCGTCACCGTCCCAATGCCACAGGTGAAAGCCGGCCACGCCGTCGAACTTCAGGAAATCCGCCAGCAGCGGACGCCAGGAGGGGTTGGTGATGGCCGTGATCCGGGTGCTTTTGTCCGCTCCGGTGGCGTAGTTGTAGCTGCCGGTGACATGGATGTTGTAACCGTAGTTCGTCATTCCCTGTCCGGCGACGGTGGAGGCGCTGCCGCCGTTGCTGTACGTCTGGGAACCGGGGCACTTCAGGAGCTGGGATTTCGTGGCGGCGTCGTCCATCGCCGACCACTTCAACCCCAGACCCTCTTGAAAATTGACCATCAAATGCCCCCACCAGTAACCGTCCACGGTGTAGAGCTCGAAAAGGTAATCGTCGCAGTCTCCGGTATAAAGTATATTGATCAGGCCGATCTGCTTTTGATTGCTGAGGCATTTGGTCGCCTGGGCCGCGGCCCGCGCCCGCGACAGCGCCGGCAAAAGCATGCTGGCGAGGATGGCTATGATCGCTATGACGACAAGTAATTCAATTAATGTGAAGAGCTTTTTCATGATTTCCCCTTTTCGCTTTGATCTTTTTTGTCTGAGAACAACCGTTGTCGGCCAAAAGATACCGTACGTTTTACTGAAAAATACTACGGAGAACTCTACTTTATTCTAGCAAACAATATTGGCTTGTCAACCGGAAATACGGAGAAAATGCCGTTTTATTGTGATTGTTTGCCGGAATCGTTCTGCTTATAATTGGTTTTGATTCTTTGTGTCACTCCCGGTATTCAAGCAGGGCGTCCGGCGCAGGCGAAAAGGCCGGAATGGCGCCGTTGATTTCGACGGCAAAATCTTCGAAGCGCCCCTCGGTGGGCGGCTTCAGATCCAACGTCCATATTTCACCCGGGGCATCGGCTGCGCGGTTTACCGAAAAAACGGTACGCTGTTTCATAAAATCCATCGATTCAATTACTTTACCTTTGGCGTCGTAAAGAACGGCGCCGGCATTTTCGTTATCATCGGGAATCAGGTGGATCGAAAAATTTTCCACTTTCTCCGGCACATAAAAATACATCCGTCCATATGGTCCCAATAGCGGTATGGAAGCATCGTCCTGCAGCAATGCGATAGTCCCGTTGGAACGGTGTAATCGCATTTTGTTGTTCCACAGGGTAAATTTAGCCCGGTAAACGCCGGTCTCCGGGGCCACGAACGAGTAAGGGGTTCTGGCTTGAAACGGCGGAGCCGGAATGTCCATCACCGCGCCGGACGGGGTATGGATTTTCCCGACGAAATCCACGCCCGGATAATCTCCGACCTGCTGATAATCGATTTCCAGTTCGACTTTTTCATTGGCGTTTGCATACAATGCATAGTCGGCGACTCCCCGGCAATACCAACCCTCCCGCTCCGGGAATGACGGCAAATCGGGCGGCATATTGCCTTGGACCGGCACGTAGCTTTTCCCGGTGAATTTTATATGCGGCGTGGAGTCGTTTCCGGTAATATCCGGAGGAATATAGGTGGCCATATCCACCAGGGCACCATCACCCGTTATCGCGAAACCGCTGATTTTTCTCATTTCGACAGCGCGATTCTTGGTGTCAAGGACCAATGGGTAAGGACCGCTTACGGTAACCTGTTCAAAGATGACATTGCCCACATCGTGGGTATTGTTTCTGGAGCTGGACATCACCACCGGGTAACGTTCAAATTCCGATTCCTTCCGGGTGAACTTGCCGCCGATGATTTTTACCAGTGAGCCGTCGATCGGTTTGTCGTCCAGCCGAAGTTGCTCGAAGTGGTTGCCGGACGCGGTACAATCGGTCAGGGTGATGATGGAATCACCCAGTTTCGACTTCGGCGGAAAGGCAAAAACATATCCTCCGACATAATTTTCGTTCGCAACACACTGTTCCAGAGTGATGGAAAACGGTTCGGAATCCGGATTCAACGGAGTCAGATATGCAACAAATCCCGGTCCCGCGTTGCCGGATGCGGTCACACGGCGAAGTGTCACATTTTGAATGACGTCATACCAAAAGTTCGGCTCAAAGTCAATTCCCGCTTGGGGATTGGTTCCAGCCGTATTGGCCAGGAGGGTGTCTTCGATCAACAACCCTTTGACGCTGATCACACTGATTCCCTGACGATGGTTGTCGAAACAGCGGACATTCCGGATTACAATATCCTCCGAATACGGTACGGTGCCGGGGGCGATATAAATTCCGTCTCCTCCGGTATTTTCAATTGTCAGATTCTCGATCCGAACATTCTTGCACCCATTCAACGATATTCCCATGCGCCACTCGCCGGCAAGGTATGGAGTTTGGAGGTAATCTTCCCGGAACATCCGGATTTTGCTGCCCTCACCACCGCGGATAACCAGGTTTTGGCTGTCGGAGGCGAGAAGTACCGAATCATTTAGGTCGAGAAAAGCTCCTTTCTTTGCCTGAATCACGGTGCCGGGCTCCAAAGTCAGCACCAAATCGGAACGCAATTTCAAAGGACGGACATTCCACGGTTTTCCCTTGTTGGGGATTACCACCTCTTCCGCGCCGGAGTCAATCGCTTTCTGTATGAAATCGGTGGCATCGTTGTCGTCAAACTTTTCCGGCATGACCACAGCGCCGCCGGCCCAGGAGGAAACCGCGGTCGCCAGCAACACCCCGATGAGTATTGGGGATTTCATTTTGCTTCCCCTTTCGAGTCGGTTCTGGCCGGTGTCAACAGCCCGTCCGGCGTAGTCGCCAGAAATGGCGGAATGCCATATACTTCGATGGACAAATTTTGCGCTGTCCCGACGGTGGGCGGGAACAGGTCAAGCACCCATGTCTGGTCCGTTGCGCTTTTTTCATAGTGTTCCGGCGCCATAATATACCGCTCCGTGATGGAGTCGACGTGAGCCGCAATCCGCCCACTGGGATCGTACAGCGTCGCTCCGGTATTTTCCAGGTCGTTGGGAATCAAATGAATGCTGAATTTTTCGGTTTCCGGAGGGACGTTGAGATAAAGGCGTCCGTTGGCACTCATAAACGATTGTGCCGCTTTTTGCTGCACAATGGCAATGCCGCCCTGGGGGCGCGCAATTTGAAGCCGGTTACTCCACAGAGTCACACGCACCCGGTAGAGTCCACTTTCCGGCGCAATCATATTGAATGGCGCGACTTGCATAAACGGCATCCCCGGAACCGGAATCACTTTCCCGGAGGGGGAGTAAATCCGGGCAAGGAAGTCTACCCCCGGATAATCACCGATTTGCTGGTAATCGAAGAGCAATTCCACATTTTGACCCGCTTCCGCATAAAAGACATAATTGGCGGGACTGCGCAAATACAGCGAATTCTCCCGTAGTTCCGGAAGCCCCTCCGGAATGCCGGGATTTTCAACGGGGACGTAATCGCCGGACACGCCCAGATGCGGGGTGTTGTCGTCAAACAACGGAGGCACCTGGTATTGGCTGAGATCCCAGTTTTTTTCCGGTGTTGTGATGTTTCCTCGAATTTCCTTTACCTGAATGGTGCCGGATTTGGTGGAGAACTCGAACGGTGTCAGCGACGAGGTTGCTGCTCCATCGAAGTAAATACCGCCGACATCGGCCAGATTGACCGGGCTGCTGACGACCAGAATGGAGCCGTTTGGGTTGCCCTGGCTTTTCGCGAATTTGCCTCCTTTGATCAACAAGGTGCCGTTATGGATATCTTTGTCGAAAATGCGCAAATCCTCATTCTTGTTGTCCATGGAGATACAGTTGAGCAACTGGATATTGGCTTGCCCCAAAGTCGAAGTCCCGGGATATGCCAGTAAAAATCCCGGCAGGCCGTTATTCTCGGCAATACAATTTTCGAACGTGATCGATACCGGTTCCGACTGCTGATCCAACGGAGTCAGGTAAGTCACAAAGCCCGGTCCGGCATTGTTGCGGACGATCACATTGCGAAAACGGATATTCTGCATGACTTCGGCGGCATTGTTGGGTTCCAAATCCACGCCCGCCTGTGGATTCAATCCCGCGGTATTGGAAAATTCACAGTTTTCAACCAAAATATTCTTGCCGCTGATAATGCTCAACCCCTGGCGGTGATTATTGAAACTTTTGACATTCCGCACTACGACATTGCTGCAGTACGGCTGGCGCGAAGTGCCGAAATAAAGCCCGTCGCCACCGGAATTCTCCACGGTCAAGTTTTCCACCAGAATATCGGAGCACCCCAGAAAACTCAATCCCATGCGCCACTCCGAACTGGCATATTGCGCGGGGTCGAGATAATCTTCGCGGTTCATTTTCAACACCACTCCCCGGTCTCCCCGGATGGTGATATTGTGGGAATCGCGCACGCAAAAAAGACAATCGTCAACCCACTTGTAGTCTCCTTTGTGGGCCCAGATTTCCACTCCCGGTTCAAAAATCAACTCCAAATCGCTGCGCAGCCAAATCGGCCGGACAATCCAGGGTTTGCCTATATTCGGCACAATCACCCGTTTGGCCGGAGAATCGATAGCGGCTTGCAGATAAAGCGTGGCGTCTTCATCGTTGAATCCCCACCAGGTCGGATACGCCGTATCCAATTCGCCTCTGCCCAAAGCGATCCGCTTGTCCGGCGAGACCTCGTTCTCCGGGTGTCCGGTTGTCGCCAAAACCGAAACCCCTCCCGCGATTATCAAAAGAAAGAGCAATAGTTTCATGATTAAAAGGCTCCATTCCGCAAAAGTTTTTTTAAAGGAATCACTTGCCGTGCCATGCTCTAAACTGGCGGTAGCCGGGCGAAGTAGCGCGGAACCATCCAAACTCATCATCGTAATTGGCCTGATAAATGCTGTCGTACCGCTTCGCTTCGGCATGTCCGTCAACAAAAGCCTGATTGATCTGCACGGCGGCCCCTCTGCCGTGAGAAAAACCGGTGTCGAATTTTTCCGACAGCATGATTGCCCGGGTCGGTTCCGATACGATCATTTTCATTTGAGAGGTAAATGGCTCGGTCCCCCAATTATAATCCTGCGTGATCTGGTTCAACATATAGGTTGTTCCATTCGAATAATAATGCGCTGGAGTGTTGTTGTAAACAATCGGAACCTGCGGAATTGCCGCGGCGCAAGCCGTAATTTTCACCATCTGCGCAAAAAACGGGTCAATTTCAGTTGGATTGTCCGCTCCCGTGTACGCCGCGCCGACAATATATTGCACAATCGGAGCAAACACCGCCGGCTTGGGGCCGCCGTAGCTTCGATTGAGTCCACTGGCTCCGGTCAACCACAACTCGAGCGAGCCGGATTGCGAGAAGTAGGAGTCGTTATCATTTCCATAAAGTACTTCCGCAAGGCCGATTTGCCGCAGATTGCTCAGGCAGGAGATAGCCTGGGCAGCGGCCCGTGCCCGCGACAATGCCGGCAAAAGCATGCTGGCGAGGATGGCTATGATCGCTATGACGACAAGTAATTCAATTAAAGTGAAGAGCTTTTTCATGATTTCCCCTTTTCGCTTTGATCTTTTTGGTCCGTGAACAACCGTTGTCGGCAAAAAGATACTGTATGTTTCACTGAAAAATACTACGGAGAATTCTACTTTATTCTAGCAAACAATATTGGCTTGTCAATTGAAGATGCATGGAAAATGTCGTTTTTTTTGATTGTTTGCCGGAAATGTTCCGCTTATCCTTTCTTCCAACGGAGGAGCACCAGGGTTTTGAAGGCGTTGCCGGAGCTGAGAACCTCATATTCTCCGAACGAGGCGGGAATGATCGCGGACTGGAATTTCAGCAGCTCCATCGAACGCGACGGATTCTTTTTCGACCGGATCGTCACCTGGTCGCCGACGGTCAGAGTGACGATGTGCATGAACTTCCCGGCGGTGTCGTTTTCCGCGAAGGTCGAGAAGTGGAAACGCTCGATTTCAAACGGCATTCTGGCATCGGAGCTGTAGATGTCATGCTGGTAATCGCGCGTCCATTTCAGCACCTTGGGCTTGGCCAACAGGTGTTTTTTCGCCCAGCTCTCCCGGACGCACTTGTCGTTGTCAAAACCGTGTTCCAGGTGCATTTTCACCGGTTGCCCGGTCATCGTTTTGGTGCTGTCGTCCCAGCTGGGGCGGGCGAAGTCGTAGGTGAAGAAGCTGTACTCGGTCGCCGCCACGCTCGGGCAGGTGTCCATTTCCAGCACCATCTGATTGCCGCCATGTCCGTGGGTCGTCCCCGGAGGGATCAGATAGAGGTCGCCGACGTTGCTTTCGTGATTGGCGATGAAATCCTTCCAGTTCGGAATTTCCTTGCGGTTGTTCGATTCGCGCACCAAACGCTCCCATTCTTCCAGATCCGCGTCGTCTTTGAACCCGAGCCAGGTGTTGGCGCCCTCGTAAGCTTCGGCGATGTAATAGGTTTCATAGCGGCCGAGCGGCTCTTTGAAGTGGCGCTTGATGTAATCGGTGCTGGGGTGGTTGTGCATCGGCATGCTGATCCGTTCCGCCTTTTCCGGTTTCGGAAAGTAGCCGTCGTCGAGCCAGATATCCAGCGGAAACAACGCGGGATAGGTTTCCGCGATGTATTTGCCGACGAAGCGTTCGGCGTACTGCATCAGGTTCATCGTCGGCATATTCAGCACCAACCCGTCGCCCAGGTCCACCAGCATGCTCAATTCGGGACCGGCAAGCTCATTCCAGGCGTTGCATTCGAGTCCCGGAACTTCGAACAGGTCTTTGTAACGGTAGGCGCCCCATGGGCCCGGTTGATAGATCGGCACCTCTTTGACCGGATACTCCAGCATGGTCCGGATGACACAATCGTACGCGCTTTTCGGCAGCAGCTTCAGCGTGTCGAAGGAGATGCCTTCGACGTAGTAGTCCATCCGGTCGTAGCAGAATTCCTTCTGCCGGTCCAGTAAATAGTAATCGCAATAGTAGTACGATTTCCAGAAATAATCCCGGTCCGGTGCGTCGCAGCCGAACGGCACCAGCTTGCCGTCCCACATCTCCCAGAGAATCGGCTGGCGGGTTTTGTCGAAGTAAAACACCAGATCAAAGCAGCCGGCCAATTCCGGAATCGCCGCGCCGCAGCCGAAAACAACTGTACTCTTTGTCGTACACTTCAGCCGTTCCGCCAGCGTGGAGAGTTTTTCGGCATCGATCAGATCGATGATGTGTCCGTCGGTATTGACCACGCCGAAGCCCGGATCGTCGGTCTCGGTGAATTGGCGGCGATACGCCGCAATCTGCTCTTGACCGCGGTAAAGCGAGGTCGCGGCAATGGCGTCAAAGCGGCATTGTTTACGCAATTCCCCGATGATCGCCGGCCAGTCGATATCGTACCAGCCGTCAAAGGCGACACGTATCACTTCCTGGCCGGAAATTATTTGCGCCAGTCTTGCAATCACCTCCGCGCTGCCGGAAACGATCTTCGACCGTTCCGTGTCGGGAATGGCGATCCGGTTTTCCGCGTTCTTCTTCGACTCATACAACGGCATGTTCGACCTCCTTGTTTGAAGAAATAAGAGTTCTTATGTACATTATAGCAAACAAGTGTTCTTTTGTCAATGCCGGTTACAGAAAAAGTGACAATTTTTTCTGAAACAAGTTGTATTTCTGTTTGTAGTGTTCTATATTATAGTACAAAGAGAACACCTTGATCGTAAATTGAATCAAAGGAATACGCTTTATGGAACGCGAAACCCCGAAAATCGGCGCCCGGATCCGGAATTTACGGCTGCGCAGCAACATTTCATTGCGGCAACTGGCGCGCGATGCCGATGTGGCGGTCAGTTATGTGTCTTCGGTGGAAAAGGACACGGTTTCCCCGACGTTGACCTCGCTGCGGAAAATTCTGCTGGCGCTGGGCACCGATCTGGCTACTTTTTTCGCCGATACCGAAAGCAACGATCATCCCTACATTTTCCAAAAAGGCGGGATGAAGACGGTGAACGACGCCAATCGCGAATACACCTTTGTGCTGCCCCGGCGGGAAGATGTGAAAATGGAGCTGATGGATGAAATCTTTCACCGCAACGGGAAGCTGCCCGAGTTCGAGGTGATCGAGAGCGATATGGCCGGTTACGTCCTCAGCGGCGCCATGACGGTTGAAATCGGCGAAGAGCCGCCGACGGAAATCATGTGCGGCGATGCCTTTTATGTTCCCGCCGGCACCCGTGTGCGCGGATATTGCTCCAAAGACCAGACCGTGCGTCTGCTGACCGCAATGCATACTCCGAAATATTGAGGCGCAAAGATTGCATTACGCCGTGGGCCCGGTTTCGAGCAGAAGCACCATGCCGGTCGCCGGTACGAGTTCGGAGAGCCCCGCCGGATAGATGCCGGTGACCCGCACGCCGTCCCGGCACCGGAAGCCGTTGCACGCTGCCGGCGCATCGGAGTTGTTGACGACCGCGACGGCAGCGTGCGTGGAATCGAAGTGGTGTTCGGTCGCCGTGACCAGCGGATTGCCGGAGTGAAAGAGGCGCCGCGCCAGTTGCTTTTTCGCGATCCTGGAATAGAACTTCCAATAAGGCGTATTCCAGCTTTGCGGTGTCTCGATGAAGTGTTTTTCCAGCGGCACGCTCAAAAAATAAATCATTCCGGCGCCATAGCGGTTGCATGCCAATACGACATTGCCGTCGGCCTCCGTCGCCAGCACCTCGGCGGTGGTGGCGCGCAACTGCAGATGGCAGTCGTAGCATACCGGCAGAGTTTCCGCTTCAAACCGCAGCACGGCTTCGCCGGGAACGACGGTACGTCCGAGTGCTTCCACGCCGAACGCCGGTTCGAACGGGGACAACAGCGCATTGTCGTGCGAAAAATAAACTGTGGCTCCCGCCCGCGCCCGCTCCAGCAATGCTTGACTCAGGGGGCGCGGCAATGCAGTCATTCCGGCCACCGACGGAACCAGATAGAGATCGGCTTCGCGCAGGGCTTCGTCGCAGTATTGGAATTCCAAGTCGAATCCGGCTTGTTTGGCCAGGCACCATGCGCCCCACGCCGCCCGCCACGAATCTTGCCCTTCGGTGAGGACGCAGACCGCGTCGGTACGGAAGCGCGGCAGCCGTTCGAACGGCAGGTGTTCGAGAAAGCCGGCGAATTCCCGCATTACTTCGCCGACCGGCTTGACCGAACCGTCGTTGCGGATCAATCCGAGTTCGCGTTCGAGCGCGCACCAGCGGTACGGCGGCCGTTCCAGCTCCAGCTGGTCGAACGCGCACCACCACAGCAGCCCCTCGCAGTCATGGCTCCACAACTGAAACATCGTATTGCGCAAATAATCCGCAGCCGGCTGCTCCGCCGCGATCATCGGCGACAGGGTGCCAAGTTCCTCGGCGATGCATGGTTTGTGCCCGATATCGCCGAAAAAATGGCTTTCGGCGGTGGCGTGAAACACGTTTTTGAAGCCGTTCACCCGGTCGACCGACGCGTGCGGCGTGAATGCCGGATAGGGATGCGTGGTCAGCGCGTCGAAAATTTCTCCCATGTCCTGGATCGTCCAGCCGCCGTCCCTGCCGCCGGCCAGCGCCGGAACCGGCACCAGGCTGTGCATGCCGGCGGCAATCGGATGCCGTTTATGGTCCGCCACCCGGATGGCGTCCGCCATGATCGAGGCCCACAGGTTGCTCTCCTGGCGGTCGGCGGGACTCAGGCAATTGCATTCGTTGCCGATGCCCCAGAATGCGATGGCGGGGTGATCGCAGAATTCGCCGACCACCCGCTTTACCAGCTTCAATTGCCAGCGGATCACTTCAGGATCGGTCAACAAATTCCGGTCGGCGAACGCCGGAGGCGCGAACAGGCGTCCCGACATCCACCCGGTCACCAGTCCGATTCCCAGCTTCAGCCGGTGGCGTTGCGCGCAGTCGCAGACGAAGCGAAACCGCTCCAGCATCACCGGATCGACGCCGGAACGGATGCCGTCGGCGTCCACCGGCACTTCCCGGCAATCCGGCCACGACAATTCGCGCTGCGTATTGCTACAGCCGTACAGCATATGCAGCGGCTGAAAATTCGGCCACAATGGAAAGATCCGCACGACTTGCAGCCGCAGCGCTTCCAGCCGGACGAAGTCGGCTTCGACGATATCCGGACGCCAGTCGTGCCACATTTCCGTCCCCGCGTGACTGGCCCAGTAATTGCATCCGGTAACGAAATTTCCCTGTCCAAACATTATTGCATCCTTCGTTTCATTTGATATTGATTGTAATTTAGCACGTTTCGCGCCGATGACAAGCTGAAAAAAAGCACCTTGCAAAAACGTTGTTGCCATGGTATTTTAAAAAAACGTAACGGGAGACAATGTATTTATGGCCGCATCCAAAAATAATCAGGGCCAACAGACCGAAATGGTCAAGCACAGTTTGGTTCGCTATATCCGGGAATCCGGCCTGATGGTCGGTGACCGGCTGCCGTCACAGGCGGAGTTGCGCGGGAAGCTCGGCGTGGGCAGCGAAACCATCCGGCGCGCCGTGTTCGCCTTGTGCGACAGCGGACTCCTGGAGCTTCGCGGCAACAAAGGGGTTTTCCTGCGCGACAAGGATGCCGACGGTACGCCCGGCCGCAACATCGGCATCGTCTGCATGCGTGTGCCGCTCTTTCCATTCGGCGCCTTATTGATGCAGTCGATCAATATCCAGCTTCACGACCGCGGCTGGCAGCCGGTGATTTTCGTCCGCAATATGGCGCGGATGGAGGAGCGCGACAGTCTGTCGTTTTTCACCGGTCTTAAGCACAGCATCGAATGCCGCCGGCTCGACGGGTTGATTTCGCTGGTGCCGCTGGATGACGAAGCACTCGAGTTGTGCGCCGCCTGCAATGTGCCGGTTTGCTACTATGGCGACCGGGAGGCGATTCCGCACCGGGTGTCCGCCACGCCGGATCTGTACCAGGCCGGATTGCGGGAAATGTTTCGCGCGGGGTGCCGCCGTCCCGCGCTGCTGCTGGAGGGAACCGACCCCGGCGGCGAAGCGCTTACCGCGTTCCGCGAGGTCTGCGCGCCGCGAATGGGGGAGGGGTGGGAGCGTTATTTTTGCTTTCGCTACTTCAATTGTCAGGTGGTGGAGGGCGACCGCGAGGGGCTCATCGCCGGATGGGAAGGCTTTGCGACCGAAATCGCCGCCATGCCGGAAGCCGAACGCCCCGACGGATTGTTTCTGCCGGATGACTTCATGACAGTTTATATTGTCGGCCGCCTGCGCCAGCTCGGCATTCCGGTGCCGCCGATCCTGACCCTGCGCAGCCGGCAGATCCCGCTCGGAATGCCATTTGAGTTGATCGGTTACTTTGAGGAAGACGGCGATGAAATCGCCAAGCTGCTCGTAGATTTATTGTTCAAGCAGATGACGCGGCCGGAATCCGCTCCCCGCGAGCTTTTTTACCGGCCGCGTCTGGTTCGTCCCTGATGTGAGGTCCAGGGTGCGCACATGCCAAAGGACGCAAAGGACAGCAAAGGACGCGGCCACATGGAGTGTCATACCGTTGTCCGTGGCGCGCCACCGACGGCCTGTGTACCGTGGATGTGGACTCAACATGATTCAACCGTTGTCGCGCGTCCTCCGCACACTACTCACCGGTGATCGCGCACGGGCTGGAGCGCCGGTCAGGCGCGACCGTGCCGCTAGGAATTGGCGCAGCGCAGCTCGCACCAAGGAGCGCGGCACGAAGCCGCCCCCGGCGAACGGCGCGGCAATGCCACGCTGAGGGGGTCGCGCCCCCCAAACCGGGTGGGTGTTCGGGGGGGGCCAATTGTTTTTTGGCCGCCGTGGGGGTAAAAAGGGGTAGGGGGGAGGCGCGGG
>JAVBQJ010000088.1:0-2674 GCA_031549115.1 Victivallaceae bacterium | reverse complement strand
ACGTGGAGGGTAAAGGAAAACAGTTTGAGGAAATGTTTTCCTTTCCCCTCCAAACCTCCCCTATCTTTTCCAAACCTTTTCAACGTAATTTTTTGCCTCGTTGGGCAAAAAATGAAGCTGCCGAATCACCACTTTGCGCTTTGATTTACGAGTTGGCAACGCCAACTCGCAAATCATAACACAAAAAGGTTTGAGGTGGATGAGAGAGGGGGTCCGGGGGAGAGAGAAGGCAGCCTCTTTCCTCAAAAGGGGGGCCTTCTCTCTCCCCCGGAAACGCCTGTCGCATACAAAAGCAAAAACGGCTTTCGAACTGCCGGAGGCAATCGCGAAAGCCGAAGAAAAGTTTTCCGAACGCGGAATTAGCGCTTGGAGAACTGGAAGCGGCGACGTGCACCCGGCTGACCGGATTTCTTACGTTCCTTGACACGCGCATCGCGGGTCAACATGCCGCAACTCTTGAGAATCGGGCGCAGCGCTTCGTCGTATTTGACCAGGGCGCGGGCGACTCCGTGACGGAGGGCGCCGGCCTGACCCATCAAGCCGCCGCCGTCGATATTGGCGGCGATGTCAAATTTGTTGACGTTGCTGCTGACCGCGAGCGGCTGCGCGATGTAGCCGCGCAGGGCTTCGGTCTGGAAATATTCGGCAATCGCCTTGCCGTTGATCGTGACCTTGCCGGTACCCGGCTTGATCCGCACCCGGGCAACCGCGCATTTCCGACGGCCGGTGGCCAGAATTTCATCCGTTTTATTGACCATGATGACTTACTCCACTGTAATTTTTCGCGGTTGCTGCGCGGTATGCGGATGTTCCGCGCCGGCGTAGACGCGCAACTTGCGGAACTGTTCACGGCCGAGACGGCCATGCGGCATCATACCCCAGACGGCGGCTTCGATGATCTTCGCCGGATTCTTCTCGAACAGCTCTTTCGCCGTGGTTTCCTTGTAGCCAGAGCGGTAACCGGTATAGCTGGCATACACCTTGTCGGTCGCCTTGCGGCCGGTGAACACCGCCTTGTCGGCGTTGATCACGATCACAAAGGCTCCGGTATCGATATGCGGAGTATAGGTCGGCTTGTCCTTGCCGCGGAGCGCATTGGCAATGCGAACCGCCAGACGGCCCACCGGGGCTTCGGACGCATCATACAGCACGTGTTCGCGCTGAATCTCGCCGGTTTTCGCCAAGTAGGTTTTCATGTTTTTTTCTTCCGTAAATTTTTTCGTTCTTCCTGAAAATCACTCAAAACATGCACTGTTTTCGTCCTGTCGCCCGGATGAGATGATCGGATCATCCAGAGACGCAGACTCCATAAAATACCACACATTCAGCCGATTACAAGTCACCGGCGCGAAAATTCCGCAAAAATCCCCCCCAGGTTCCGCCCCATCCGTTCCAGGTTCCGTTCCGCGTCGCGCAACGCGTCGGCCAATGCGCCGGGACCGGCGGCGATGCTGAACGCGCCCAGGTATTCCGGAAAGCCCGCGCCGTCGTCCTTGAGCGCGCCCGACACCAGCAGCGCCGGGACATCGTACTCCCGCGCCAGCTGCGCCACCTGCCAGGTCAGCTTCCCCATCGCGGTCTGCCCGTCGGTGCACCCCTCTCCGGTCACCACCAGATCGGCATCCGCCAATTTTTCGGCCAGCCGCACCTGCTCGAACACCAGCTGCGCTCCGGGGCATATCCGCGCATGCAAGCCGTGCCGCAGCCAGTAACCGAGGCCGCCCGCGGCGCCGTCCCCCTCGGCATCGCCCTTGCCGCCGAAACCGTGCAGTCGCATCAGGCGCGCATAATGCACGTGATTGGCCTCCAGCAATTCGACCTCCTCCGGCGATGCGCCCTTCTGCGGCGAAAACATCCGGGCGGCGCCGTTGGGCCCGAACAGCGGGCTTTTAACGTCGCAGGCCACCCGGAAGCGCGCCCGGGGCAATGCTTCCGGCACTTCGATCCCGGCGATGCGGCCGAGGTCGCCGCCGCCGGCTCCGGCCGGAATCAGGGCGCCGTCCCCGTCGTAAAAACGCCACCCCAGCGCCTGCGCGCAGCCGATGCCGCCGTCGCTGGTGGCGCTGCCGCCGATGCCGATCAGGAAATCTTCGAAGCCGGCGTCGAGCAATTGCTTCAGCATCACGCCGAAGCCGTAGGTGGAGGCGTGCAGCGCGTCGCGCTCTTCGTCCTTCAGCCCCTCGATCCCGGAGGCGGCGGCCATTTCGACGATCGCGGTCTTCCCGGCCGCGCCGTAATGCGCCTGAATCGGACGGCCGAGCGCGTCGACGGTGTCCAGCCTTTCGATGGTGCCGCCCAGCGCTTCGGCGACGGCGGCGGTGGTCCCCTCCCCGCCATCCGCCAGAGGTACACAGATCAGTTGATGTTGAGGGCATACGGCGTGCCATCCGCGCGCCAACGCCCGGGCGACCTGACCGGCGGTCAGACAGTGTTTAAAAGAATCCGGTGCAATGATTATTTTCATAATAACCAGAAATATACACTCGCGCGCTGGAAATTTCCAGTCCGCCGGATTATCTTATAGACGGAAAAGCGAAAGATACCATGTATAGGTGACAGGAAATCGGAGTAGAAAAAAACTCCTTTGTCAAGTAACTTTGATTAGTCCCATCAAAGCGACAAAGGAGGCACCGAAATGCAGAGAAAAGGTAACACGATCAGTCGGAAAAGTCAA
>JAVBQJ010000125.1:0-24718 GCA_031549115.1 Victivallaceae bacterium | reverse complement strand
ATACACGTCCGGTCCCTCCGGGGGAAACTCGCCGTTTCCCCCAGCTACCCCTTTCGGGACCTACGCCCGTTGTCGGCTCTCAACGCCTCCATATTCAATAGCTGTAGACTATGTAAATTCACGTTTCAGGAATTCCCGGTGGATCGCTTTGTCATTGTACGGATCGGGCGCTCCGGGTTCCAGTTCGTGCTCCGTATAGCCGGAGCGGATGTCTTCGATCACCATCCGGTTCGCCGCCGATTCACGGTGAAAAACAATACGCCAGGTACGCCACGCCAGTATCCAGCCGTCGGCGTGATGCGGTGAAGCCTCCAAACGCTGCCGGGTGCGGTCGAGTTCGACCGTCGCCAACTGGCTCCGGCACACGGCGTCAAGGTCGATATCGAAGTGTTTCAGCCAATCGACGGCCTCCCGGGCTAAGCCGGAGAAAACCAGCTCCCGCGCGACGGCGGCCGCCTCCTGCCGCCAGCCGGTCGCGGCATCGGGAAAGGCGTCGGCATCGGGAATATACGGTTTGATGTCCAATACCGGCGTCCCGTCGAGCAAATCGAAGTTGCGGATATACAGCCTGCGCCCGTCGATGCCGTCGAGCTCCACCGCCGAAATGCCGATCGGATTGGGGCGGTGCGGCGAACGGGTCGCAAAGACGCCGATCCGCCGCCCGCCGCCGGCAACCGGCGGACGCACCTTCGGACGCCAGCCGGAAATCCGGTCGAAGACAAACACCACCCAGATCCGGCTGAATCCCTGCAAATCCGCCAGCGCGGTTTCGAAGTTGCGCCGCGCCGCCAGTTCGATGAAGCCGGAGTTGGCGGCGAATACGCCCTGACGCGGCGCCTGGCAGCGGTACGTGCCGCCGCCATGCACATAACCGATCGGCGAAAATGAAAAAGCTTCCACTCGGTCTTCCATGGATCAGCCCCTGGCTCCGCCGCCGGTCCGGCCGAAGTCAGGCCGGTAGAGCCCCTTGACCGCGAATACCGTCAAAATCGCCGGAATCACACAGATCATCACGATCCAGAAAAAATTGTAATAGCCGGTCATCATCTGAATCGCCCCGGCGACGAGTCCGGGCAGATTCAACCCCAGCGCCATGAATCCGGTCATAAAGGCAAAGTGGCTGGTTTTGAACCGGCCGGAGTCTTCGGTATAGGCCACCATGAACAGCATGTAGGCGGCGAAGCCGAAGCCGTAGCCGAATTGTTCGACCGCGACCGCGCCGCCGATCCACGGCAGCGCCTCCGGCTGGTACCGCGCCAGCAGCACATAGACGATATCGGGAATGTTCAACAACAGCGCCATCGGCAGCATGCACTTGCCCAGGCCCCAGCGGTTGACCGCGACGCCGCCGAGAATCCCCCCCGCCAGGAGGAAGCCGACGCCGATGGTGCCGTAAATCAAGCCCACCGCCTCATTGCCGAGCGCCAGGCCGCCCGCCGCCCGGTCGGCTTTCAGAAACAGCACCGCCACCTTGCTCAAAGGCGCCTCGGCAATCCGGAAAAACAGCAAAAAAACCAACGCCCGTCCGATCCCCGGTTTGCGAAAAAAACTGACGAACGCCTCCGCCAGCTCATGAAAAATCCGCTTTACCTGCCCGCCGCTCGCGGCGTTGCCCGCCTCGACCTTCGGCAGCGTCAGCGCGTGCCACAGCGCCAACAGCGCCATCACCGCCGCCGCCAGCAGCAGCGCCGTCGTCCATGACGGCCGCAACTGCTGCGGGAACAGATGGATGGCCAGATACCCCGCCAATGCCACCAGGCCCCCCTGCACGCCGATCGTCGCCACCCGGTAAAAAGTGCTGCGCAGCCCGCAGAAAAGCGACTGGTCGGCACTGGACAATCCGATGATGTAAAAGCCGTCGGCGGCGATATCGTGGCTGGAGGACAGAAACGCCACCAGCATGAACACCAACGCCAGCGGGATCAATGGGTCGGCGCCATTGAGCACCAGCGCCGCCAATGCCAGCGCCGCCGCGAGACCGCCCTGAAAAATGAGGATCCACGCCCGTTTGGAACCGAATACGTCCAACAGCGGCGCCCACAGCGCCTTGACCACCCACGGCCACGCGATCAGGCTGCTCCAGAGGGTGATCTGCTCTTCATTGTAGGCCAGGTCGGCGAGCAGGACGGTAAAAATGAAAGTGGCGATATTATACGGCACGCCTTCGGCGAAGTAGAGAGTCGGCACCCAGCATGCGGGATGTTTTTTCATGATGCTCCGTGATTTTCCCCATCAATCAAGTCATGCTGTAGAATATAGCCCCGGAGCGCGTTTTTGCAAAGCTTGGGTGAGATTTTTGTATAAAAACGCCGGACGCACTTGCGAAACGGCGCTTGCCGCGTTACATTTCTTTCATCATCATTCCAAAGGAGGTTGTTATCATGAGTGCCAATGAACAGATCACACTGATCGTCCCCATCCACGCCAAACCCGAATACGCTGGACAGGTCCGCGACCGCCTGATGCAGCTCGCCGCCCAGACCACCCGCGAAACCGGCAACATCTGCTACCGGATCCACGCCGTCACCGGCAAACCGGAACAGTTCATGATCTACGAACAGTGGCGCAACCAGGATGCGCTCGACTTCCACATGGAGCAGGAGTACCTGAAAAGCTTTCTCGCCGACGCGGCAAAGCTGCTCACACAGGAAGTCGCAGGCATGGCCTGTATCGAATTGCACTAAACTCGGACACAGACTCCGGAATAAAGGCCGTACGGCCGGAATTGCCGCTCCCGGACCTGAACGCTCTTGAATTGTCCGGGTCCGCTCCATACCGGCTGCTCCGCCTGAAAAAATGGCCCGCAGGCGTTGCGCATGCTGCCGGAAATCGTCACCGACAACCGGAAACACGCCGGCAGCATGATTTCCTCCGTTTCACCGGGAGAAAACAAGAGGTCGTGCGCGTCGCCGCCGTCAATCCGTACCCGCGCCGGCGTGCCGAGGAATTCCGGGACGGCAACCGTCCCCCGGCACGCCTCCGGCAGGGTCACGAGCGTTTCGTAGCTGACACCGCCCGGATAGAACGGCAGTCCCTGAGGGCCCCAATCTCCCGGCGCCAGTTCGCGCACCGGAGCCGTCAACACCACTTCATCTCCTTCCAGCCGGACGCCGAAGTCGCCGATCAGGAAGGCGCTTTCCAACCCCGGATGCCGGTTGCCGAAACGGGTCGATAGCGTGATCCGGTTGGCGCCGGAACGCAGGCGGGACGTCGGGACGCGGCATTTCCGCCATGCCGGTTCGTGCCAATACCCGGCCCCCGCGATCGGAACGGCGGCGCCGTTGACGAAAATATGATAAAATTCCGGATGTTCCAGCACCAGAAACACCTCACCCGCCGGCAGTGCTTCGCAGCGGAAATCGACATGAAGCTCCACCTCGTGCTCCACGGCTTCGACAACCGGGCGGCACCACGGCTGCACCATCATGAAGTTGCGCTCCGGAAGGTCGAAGTGACGCCGCAGCCGATCGTCCAATGCCAGCACGAATTCCGGCGTATCGGACAAAAACGAGGTGAAGTGATCGAACACCGCCACATTCGGCTCCGAAAGACGTACTTGCCAACGCTCCGGCGCGACCGCGGCATGCTTCCGCGTTTCCGCCGGAGCCGCCGGGAGCGCTTCGGCGGGAAACATGCCGGGCCGGGCGGCGAATAGAAACAGCCGCGTTTCCAGCCGCCCGAAACCGGTGGCAATCTCCCAGCCGTCCGCCGTGCGTTCGGCGTCGCAATGCCGGTAACCGCCGGTCGCCGGGTCGAATTCCACCACTTCGCCCGCGTGCGCCGTCGCCGCCCGCAACCGGACCGCCGGATAAACTTCGCGCCGTTCCAATACGCCGGGCTCCTCGTAGGTCGCGCCGTTTTCCTCGCCGTCATCGACCGCGTGTCCGGTATTGCAGACGAAGACCAGGTCGTAATCGCCGCAACAGCGGAGCTGGTACAGGAGCGACCGGCAATCTTCGCCTCCCTCCTGCGTGATGGCGACGGTACGGAACTCCTCCAGCAGCTTCGGCAGCTCCCGGTGGCAGGCGACCGGGATGAACGGCAATTCCAACTGCTCCGCCGGCCAGCCGTCGAGATGTTGCGGAAACGGCGTCAGCGCCGTCACCCGGCCTCCCGCCGCTTGAAACCGCTGCAATAGCTCCAATGTCGACCGCCGCAGCGTCACCATCCGGGGCAACACCACCGCGCGGTATTCGGCGCAGCCGACCTGAAGCGCCGGCCGCCCGTCCACTTCCGTCACCCGGCCATGGCGGGCGAGGATGTCTTCGTCGCCGTAATCGAAATCGAGCTGGTGCGCCAGCAGCGTATGGCTCAACGCGGTAAACGCCCGGTCGAAGTCGAGTGTCGCCGCTTCGCCGCACCAGTTGCGATGCAGCAGCGCCCACGCAGATTCGATCGGAGACACCACCAGAATCGACCGCTGTTCGACGCCGCCGGACAAATAGACGCTCAACCGGGCGAAGTAATCCTCCATGGCCCGGAAATTCTCCGGCGCGTTGGAGTGCAGCGCCACCGTGCACGGATAATCGCGCTTGGCCTCCCCCTCCATGGTATAAAACGCCAGATGCTGGCAGCGGAAGTTGATTCCGAGCGCGAACTGCCAATCGCCGAGCGCCTTGAAGCCGGCAATCGGAAAGTCCCAGCCGGTACAGCCGTAGCTTTCGGTCAACCGCCGCTTCCGCCCGAACTGGCGCGCCGCCGACGCCACTTGTTTGGCAGTCTGGTAGGCGCGGTGATGCTCGGTCAGCAAATCCATCCCCGGCATTCCCATGTATTCATAAAAACGCATCGCGCTGCCGACGCACCGGGTCTGGTATGACAGCGAATCCTCGGCAACCACGTGCCCGGTGAATACCAAGCCGTGCCGGTCGCACCAGCTTCCGGTCGGCTGCGCGTAAGCGCGCAGAAACAACCGGGTCAGCATTTCGATGTAATGCACCCGCGGCGCCACCGAATCGGTGTCTTCGACCTCGAAAAACAGCTCCGGCAGACGCACCACCGGATCGTAACCGAAGGTATCCTGGAACTCCTCCAGCAGCCCCGGCGTCCACGGCAGCGCATAGCGCCGGTCGTTTTCCCATTCGGGCAGATTGAGCAGGAAACCGTAGCGCGGCTCGTCGGTGAATATGCCCGGAACGACCGATCCGAATTGATCCGCGAAGCGCTGTTGGTAGGCTTCGTGGGTCAGCGCGATGAATTGCGCGACGGCGTCGGGATTCAGGGTGTCCAGATAGGTGTAATTGTTGTACCAGCTGTTGCACATCATAGTGTCGGGGTAAAACGCCAGGCGCGTTTCCCCGGCATTGACGCCGAAGGGCGCCCGCTCCGGCAGCCGGCGCACGCCGCGCGCCCGGTCGCCGTCGATCACGGCGGCGAACACCGCCAGCGTGCCCTCGGGCAATGGCGCCGTATCGGCCTCAAAAGCCATGGTTTCCTGCAAGAAAATCCCTTTGGCGCGCCAACGCGGATCGGCGGTGACGAATCCGCCGCCGGAGCCGGAGGGGAAGCGGTCTTCGTCGTACAACCACGCCTGCATCCCGAGCTTGCCGGCTTCGTCGATGGCAGCGCCGATGCATTCGAACCAGCGCTCCGACAGATACGGCGTCTGCAAGCCGGTCCGGGCATGGAGGAAAAATCCCCCCAGCCCGAGCGCGCGGAAGCCGCGGATCTGCCGCCGCAGCTCCTCCGGCTCCAACTCGCCATTCAACGCCCAGAACGGCGCCCCCCGCCATTCGCTCCCCGGATTGCGGCTCGCCGCGACCGTTTCGGAAACCGCTTCGGTCGTTTCACTGTCCATAATCATGTTTCAATCGCCTGCTTCTGCCCCATCGGGGGTGTTTTGTCTGTTTTCATCGATGCCGGAAAAAACCTGCTCCATATCCAATGGCACTTTGCCGCAATGCTGCAATCGTGCCGCGCTTTCACGCCACGCGCTCCGCGCACGCCGCAACGCGGCATCCGCCGCCGCTTGAAAAGCCTCGTCGGCGACGCCGGCATCGCGCGCCGAAGCGGCCAGGTGCTCCCGCAGACTGAAGCCCAGCGCCAGATCCAATCCGAACCGGGCGCGGCGAACCCGTGACGCGTATTGCGGACTGTCGGCCGCCAGTTGTTCCGCCTCATCCATCAGCAGCTGCATCGCCGCCATGGCCGTATAGTCGATGTATTCAAACGGCTTGCGTCCCGGCGAGAAGTACGCGATCGAGGCGTGATTGCGGAATGCGGTTTCGCGCAATTTTTCCCGGTATTCCCGGACGCGGGAAGCGGCCGGACCATAATATTTGCCGTAAAAGTCATCCAGCAGCTCCGGCAACGGCAAATCGGGAGTTTCCAGCAGCTTGGCGTCCAGCCAGGTTTTCAGGTCGTACATATCGCTGACATCCGGATACTCCCGCTCGATGATCAGCCCCATCACCCCGTGTTCCCGGTAAAATTTCTTGTTCGCCGCCAGAGTATACTCACTCGGGTAAGGCAAACCGGCGGAGTCGTCGAAGGTAAGCCCATACTCCCAGACCGCCAGATGCTTGGCCACCTTTTCCCACCCCAGCAGAATCTCCCGGAAAGCCCGATTGGCGTCACTGGTGATATCCTCGTGCCGCAAACTGTACGTGTCGCACAGCCGGACGATCACATTGTCGCGAACCCGTTCGCGCAACGGCGGCTCCAGCGTGGAGAAGTACGCGGCGGTCTGGATGTAATATCCCGGACGATACTCCGCCAGAAAATCGGCGATCCGGTTGATGAACCGCAGCATCAGATCCGACGGCCGCAACGTTTTCAGCGCCTCCTGGCACCGGGGGCATTCGCAGAAGGTGGTATTGTCGTTGATGGAAATGTCATAAATACGGGGCGCGTCCGTCCCGCGGGTATGCGCTTTTTCCTCATCGGCAACGATATTCCGCTTCAGTTTTTCGATGAACATATCCGGCAGATCGGGGTGGGAAAAACAGATCTGCCCTTTGAACTGCGATCCGTTGCGCTCCCCGCCGATCACGGCAAAGTATTCCGGATGCTCCTGAAAGTATTTCTCCTCCGGCAGATAACCGTCGGCGTGCGCGATGGTATGGACATGATACGGCGCCCCGAACGCCAGCTCGGAACCGTACGCCGGCGTGATGGGGCTGTCGCCGTCCTGGTTGATCCGGTTACGGGCGGCCCATCGGCCGGCATCGTCCGGAAACTGATTGTTGCGGTAAATGTTGCGCATGAAAAAATACGGCGCGCCGCGCTCCTCCAGTTCCCCCAACACGAGCGGCGCCGGTTCCGGGACGAAATCATCGAACGGATTCCACCAGCGGATGCCGGCTTCATGCTCAAGGAAGTTATAGACGCCGTACAAGGTGCCGCGCCGCCCGCCGCCGCCGATAATCAACCGGTCGGGCGGCAGGGTTTTGATCACCCAATTTTCCTCCTCCATGGAGCCGCAGTCAATTCCCGCCTCGCGGGCAACCGAAGTGTCTCCCAGATAGATTCTGGCATCGTTTCCGAACACCGTAACTCCGGTGGTGCCGCGCGCCAGATAATCCCGCAGCTCCCGGGCGGCAGTCTGTTCCGCCGGAGACGGCGATTCCGGTACAATGACTTCATACGCTCCGGTCATCCGGCAGCAGACGGCGCCGAGTACCACTGCCGCTGCAATCAATTTTCGTTTCCCGCTTCCCATATCCGACTCCTTCCACACTTCAAAAGGCGGCATTCTGCGCTTTGTTCCAGCTGAACCGCCGCGCCAGAATATCCGGGTTCAGTTCATTGAGGCCGCTGGCTTCCACATGCCCGTCCAGCAACAGGTTGTTGGTTTTCATGCCGTGCACCAGAATGACATACCCCGGTTCCTGGTTCGGCGAAATGTTCCACCAGGCAAAGCTGTCCACATAATTACCGTCCTCGTCGCTTCCGGTGGAATCGAGGATCACCAGTTGTTTGGACGGAGCCGGATACGAATGCAGCTTCTCGGCCGGATAATTCGCCCAGTTGTTGACCGCATGGCCTCCGACGTAAAAGGACGCACCGTACGACAACAGGCACTCCTTCGACAAATCGGCAAAAACCCGGGGTATTGCACCGGAGGCGGCCGGACAGGAGAACATCGCCGACGAATCCCCCATGTAGACCGCGATTTTATCGATCCAGTAATACGGAGTATTGTTTTCCACCCCCAGATAAGCCGGGCAGACATACTCCTGATTGTCATTGGCATACATCAAGTAACCGATCCCGAGCTGTTTCTCGTTGCTGATACACTTCGCGCTCTGCGCCGCGGCGCGGGCTTTGCTCAACGCCGGCAGCAGCATGCTGGCGAGGATGGCGATGATCGCGATCACCACCAGGAGTTCTATCAAGGTAAAAATATTCCGTTTCATCGCATCGTTCCCTTTCCGGTTTCGAGATTGCACTGTTGCTCCGTCTGCATTAATTATAGCAACTTCTGCGTATAATTGCTATCATCATATGTCGAAGCAATAGCACAATCTGACAAAAAACTTCGTTCCCGGATTGCATTGCCGCCTTCGGGCGGGTATGGTAACCACCGGGAAAGGAAAAGGACGCCGTATGCTCAACACCACCTTCGAACTCAGCACCAAGGTCCGCGATTTTCATCTGTGCGCGCTGTTCTTCCGGCATACGCCGCAGGAGCGCCCGCAGGAGCACGTCCACCTCGACTTCTACGAACTCGTATTGGTCAAGGAGGGCTCCGCGCTGCATGTGCTCGAAGGCGTCCCGCTGCCGGTCGGCACCGGCAATGTCTTTCTGATCGCCCCCGGCGAACGCCATTATTACGACAACCCGTGCAACTTCGGCATCTACAATCTGTTGTTCGGCGAAGAGCTGTTGGCCTCCTGTTATCACGATCTGACCGGACTTTCCGGCTTTCAGATGCTCTTCGACGGCGCCGTCGGCGCCCGCAGCTGCCGGCACAAATCCTCCGCATTGAGCGTCGTCCCGGAAAAATTTCCGGAGGTCCTGCGCGAAGTCGGCGAACTGTCCAGTCTGTTTTTGTCCCGCGACCCCGGCTACCGCACCGCCATGCTGGCGGCGTTCCTGAAGCTGCTGTGCCTGCTGGCCCATCACAGCCGTCCCGCCCATCCCCACGACTTCGACCTCGTCGCCCGCATCAGCCGCTCCATCGAATATATGAAGAAAAACTTCAACCGCGAGCACTCGCTGCACTCCCTCGCCGGCCGCGCCGGCATGTCGGTCAGCAGCTTCCGCCAGAACTTCAAGCGGATGATCGGCACCACCCCCGGCGAATATCTGCTGCGGCTGCGCCTCGACGCCGCCCGGGAGCTGCTGGCGCTGGATCACAACGGCATCACCGAAATCGCGGTCAAAACCGGCTTTAACGACGGCAACTACCTGGCGCGCCAATTCAAAAAGCGCTTCGGCCAGACCCCGTCCGAATACCGCGCCCAGAATTCGACGCTGTTGCTGCGCCAGAGCGCCGAATCGCTGCGCCTCACCCCCGAAGCATAAACCGGCTTCACGGCTCCAGACGTATGCCATTGCCGCTCCATTCGAATCGCGCCGTTTCCGGCGCATTGCCCGCCCGGAACGGCAGCGGCGCCGGGAAAACCGCTTCCCGGCGACTGCCGTCCGGCGTTTGCAGCCGCAGCCGGAAGCGCAGCGTCCCGGTCGCCAACTCCGAACGGGGAATCGCCCATTCCATGCCGGTAAATGTCCAATCGCGGGCCGCGTCACTCACTTGAAACTCCACAGCCGCCACCGGCGGAGCGCCTTCCGGAAGCAGCACTTTCCCATGCAGAGAGTCCGGATCGCCGACCAGATACAACAGCGCCGCGCGTTCCCGGGTCGACGGATTCACCAGGGTCAGACATTCCGCCGCCAACCACGCCGGTTCCACTCCCGCAACCACCGGGATACGTATCACCTCCGCTTCGCCGGTACAGCCGAGCATCCGCATCGCCGCCGCCTTCATTTCCTCCCGGATCAACTGAATCCTCCGGGCATAAACGCTGCCGGGTTCCGTCGTCGCCAGCGCCTCTTCCAGATACCCGGTCAACTCCCACACCTCCTTTTCTTGGTAGATGTCGGCCGGGTTGAGCGAATGCGATGCGCTGTAGATCTGTTCGACCCGCTCCCAGAAGTGCCGCATCGGCGCCTCGGCGGGGCCGTAAAAGAGCCGGTAATACTCCTCCAGCAACGCCGGGACATCGCGGTCGTTGTGCCACAACAGCTTCGCGGTCAGATAGGCGGTCAGGTGCGAAAGCCCCGGATAGAGGATGCCGACGTCGCTCATCGCCGTGGTGAACTCCGATTCCAGAAATTCGCCGCGCACGCCGTGACGCAATTGGTGCTGCAGATCACTCTGCAGCACGCCGGAGTAAAGGCTCGGCACGCCGGTCATCGGCGGCCAGTAATCCGTGATCGGATAGCTCCATACATAAATCCGGTCGGCCTTTTCGTGCCACAGCTCCAGGAAACGCCGCTGTTCGGCGGCGATTTCCGGATCGCGCAGATTCTGCCGGTTCTTGCACAGCATCACCGCCAGATTCGGCGACAGCCCCTCGAGGTCGTCCGGCGGCGCGGCGTAGTGTTCATACGCCAGCGTGCCGATGATTTTGCCCGGCGCCCGTTCCAGCACCCGCCGCGCCACCCGGTCGGCGAACCCCCAGACGTAATTGGAAAATTTACCGTTTTCCCCCAATTGCGGCGACAGCCGGGCGGAACAGGCGGCGCATTCGCAAATCCGATGCATCCCGTCCATCGGCGCCAACGGGAAAAAGGTCTGCTCCGGGTGTTGCTCAAAGAATGTTCCGATCTCCTCCACCCAGGCATCCTCCAGCGCCGGGTTGGTCAGGCAATAATTGCCGCCGGACAACACCGACCGGTTGTGAAAGTCCCGCTCGCCGTCGATCAGCGCGAAATACTCCGGATGGGTTCCGGTATACTTCTGCATACGCAGGAAACTGTGATTGACGCCGACCGGAAAGGCGCCGCCATAGCCGGCCCGGCGGAACCACAACGCGTCCTCCGGGTGTCCGGGAAAGTTGCAGAACCATGGATAGCGGTATTCGAAGTCGGGGGCGTCTTCGCTGCTTTGCTCCTCCACTTCGATGGCCGAATGCTGCGGTACCACCGTTCCCAGCTCGCCGGTCATATACCAGCGGATTCCGGCATATTTCTCAAGAAAGTAATAAACGCCGTAGAGCGTCCCGGCTTCGCCGAACGCCCCCCACCCCAGCTCCGGACTGTAGCATTCGGAAAGCCGCATCGGATGCACGAAGTGACCCAGCGGCCCCCCGGCATAATCCCGCCCGCCGATCCACAGAAATTCCGGCGTCGCCTCCAGCCGGAAGCCGTCGCTGCCGACATGCTCCAACGTCAACCCGCGCGACCGGGCCCACGCGCTGTCGCCGAGCAGCACCGGCCGCATTCCAGTGGGCACCTCCGCAACCGAAGCGACGAGCGGCAGCCGCGCCCCGGTCGACGCCTCCAGCCACTGCTGCAGCTCCCGGGCGGCGTGCCGGGTCAACGGCGGCGCCTCCGGCTCCACCACGATCGCGGCCCGGGGCCGGTGCTCCTCGACGACCGTAATCGTTTCCGCCGCCGCCGTTCCCGCCAGCAGCAATACCGCCAGCCAATACCATGAAAACTTCATCGCGCCTCCTGCAATTCGATCACCAGCACCGGCTGGAGTTCCTCCCGCTCCAATCCCCACAGCGAATAGTAGTTGGCCTGCAACGAATTGAGTCCGGCTTCGCCTTCGGCATCCAGCAGCCGGTAGGCGGAAAAAATCCGCCCCGCGTCCCGGTCCAGCCGCACCGGCTCCGTGACGTCGATTTCCACCGGCTCCTCCGACCGCAGCGGCAGTTGCGCCAGCCGCCGCGCCCCGGCGCGGGTCAGATCCAGTTCGTTGAAATTGCGGCGGGACTCCGGCAGATGTTCCACCGTCAGGTCGTGCTCCTTGCCGTCCCGCAGCCGAATCTCCCGGTAATGCAGCCGCAATGTCGCGCCGACGATCTCCTGCGAATCCGGCAGCAGCTGCAGCATGCCGATCCGGAAGCGCAGCAGTACCCGGTTGCGATGGGTGTATTCATCGAGGTGGCCGATATTCAACCCCACGCCATCCGGAAACCCGCCGGGGTGCCAGGTGAAGCACACCGCCGACCCGGCTCCGTAATCGCCGCCGGCCGGCCGCAATGGAATCGTCAGCGTCATGCCGGCGAGCGGTCCTGCCGCCGCCAGCAACAGCAGTACCAGCCAACCCGTTTTCATATTCACATCGAATCTCCGTAGGCGCCGGACAAATCGAACCACAAACGCATCACACTGTCCGGCCGGACCGCGCCGGCGTGCCCGTCAAACCACGAGACATTGGTGTTGCTGCCGTGCGGCGACGGACAGCCTGCCGCCAGATCGTAACCGGGGAAATAGGTTTTCAACGCCGCTATGCCGATATGCTCGAAGCGCATCAGCTCCGGATTGATGTAATACTCTCCGGCATAAAACTCCCGTTTGCCGTCGCAGGCGTTGAGACGCTCCGACGGCTGCGTCACCGTACCCAGCTTCCGGGTCACGATATAGGGGCTGGCGGAGCTGCCGGCATCGCCGTTCTGCGAATAGTTGTTGGTGAGATGGTCGCCGCCCCACAGCGCCGAAGTGTATTCCTGGGCGGGGCATTGCAGCATCCCCTTGGCCATGGCGGCCGGGTCGGTGATGCCGTAATACGGCGCCAGCACCGCCGCCCACATCTTCCACGTCCCGGTGTTGTTTCCCTGCGACTGGACCAGCCAGTCGTCGCCGTCGTTCCAATACATCGTATGCATCAGACCGAGGGTCTTCAGATTGTTCACGCACTTGATCGACTGCGCCGCCGCCCGGGCTTTGCTCAACGCCGGGAGCAGCATGCTCGCCAGGATGGCGATGATCGCGATCACGACCAGGAGCTCTATCAAAGTAAATCTACTTTTGTTCATACCGGAAATCCTTTCCTTCCGCCTGTGTTTTTTCACCGTTATGAGTACTCGCTTGTTATTCATTATAGCATAAAACCGGGAACAAGGCTATAACATTTCCCCGATCCATCAGCACGATTTGTCAAAATATCGCACTCCGGTTTGATCCTGCGGGCCGAAGCCGCTATATTGAAGCGTAAACCAGACAGGTGCTTTGCCATGTTTCACGCCACATTCGAACACAGTACCAACCGCCGGGATTTTCATCTGGGCATCATGTTTTTCATCCACACGGCCGCCGACAAGCCCATCGAGCACGTGCACCAGGACTTTTACGAGCTGGTGATCGTCAAAGAGGGATCGGCGCTGCATGTCTGGGAAGGCATCCCGATGCCGGTCGGCGAAGGCGGCATCTTCCTGATCGCGCCGGGCGAACGCCACTATTATGCCGATCCGCGCAATTTCGGCATCTACAATCTGGTCTTCGGCGCCGACCTCCTGGACTACTTCTATCACGACCTGAGCGGCCTCTCCGGCTTCCAGATCCTGTTCGACGGCATCGCCGATCCCTGCGGGCGCCGCCGCAAAAACTCCGGCTTCGGCATCGCGCCGGAGTTTTTGCCGGCCATTCTCCGCCAGCTCGCCGAACTCGCCGCCGTATTTCAGGCGCGCGAAACCGGCTATCGCACCGCCATGCTCGCCACTTTCCTGAAGCTGTTGTGCCAGCTGGCTCGGCACTGCCGCCCGGCCAACCCCGGTGAAATTCTCCCGGCCGCCCGGATCAGCCGGGCGGTCGGGTTCCTGAAAAAAAACTACTCCCGCCCCTGCGCGCTGCCGCAGCTGGCCGCGCTGGCGGGCATGCCGGAGGAGGCCTTCCGCGAAAACTTCCGCCGCACCACCGGCGCCACGCCGCAACAATACCGCACCGAACTGCGCCTCCAGGCGGCCCGGGAGCAGCTGGCGCTCCCCCAGCTCAGCATCACCGAAATCGCGGTCAAGACCGGTTTTTCCGACGGCAATTACCTGACAAGGCTGTTCAAGAAACGCTTCGGCCTGACCCCGTCGGAATACCGGAGCCAGAGCGTCGCGTCCATCCATCCATTCAATCCGTCCGGTTCCCGCGGCTGAACTGTGCCGGGCGGCAGCGATAGACCTTTTTGAATGCATTGCAAAAGCTGCTGGCGTCACAGAAGCCCCATCGGGCGGCGATATCCTCCATGGTATACTGCCCCTTGGCCACATCCCGCGCCGCCGCCGCCAACCGGCTCCGCAGCGCGAACTGCCCGTAACTCACCCCCATGCAGTTTTTGAAGATGGTGGAAAAGCGGCTCGGGCTCAACGCGCACAGCCGCGCCGCCTCATCCAGTGCCGGCACCTTGCCGGCGGCGGCATGCACCTGGTTGACCGCGGGGCGGATCCGGCCGAAGTCGCCGGAGGCGATCTCGGCGCGAAGCGGATTGCGGGCGCCGATCGCTTCGATCGCGTCCAGCAGCAGCCCGTGAATCGCCAGCCAGGAACGCGACTTCCACAGCGGCGGGCGGCGCGAATACCAGTGAAACAACTGCCGCGCCGTCGCCGCCAGCGCCCGGCGCCCGGCTTCGTCGCGCGGCGAAAAACGCTCCGCCGGCGGCACCGAAAAGGGCAGCAGGAAGTCGGCGTCGGCAAAGGGGCCGCAATCGCCGATCCGGTTCGCGTTCAAATTGATCGACAGCGCGAAGTTATGCTTGTCCAAAAGCCGGCACGCGTGCGGCTCCCAGCACATGGTCCACCACATCTCCCCGGCGCGGCAGATCCGGCTGTGGTTGTGAAACACCACCTCGGCGGCTCCGGCCACGATGATGGTCATCTGCAGCGCGTAATGGACGTCGCCGTGCAGCTCCTCCTCCGGCCCGTGCCGCGCCGACCAGGCGATATCGAACGGCACCTCGGTGGAAATCCCCGGATGCTTCTGCTGCTCCAACGGAATCTCATCGAAATTGACCTGCATTCCGTCTCTCCCCCTCAACAAAGATATTTTGCAATTAAATAGTTACTTTTTACAACAAACTGCGATTGCCAAACGGCAAAATCCAGTACATTATTATAATAACGAACAATTGACGTATGTCAAGCGTGATTGGAACATTTCACAACAAAACGAGGTAACGACATGGCTGCTGCAAACGCAAAAACCGCGGCGCTCGCCGTCAACGGCGGAGCGAAATTGTACAATGGAAGCTTCCCGGGCTGGCCGGTATTCGAAGAAAGCACCGTCCTGAAAGCGGCCGATGTGCTGCGCTCCGGCAAGGTCAACTACTGGACCGGTCCGATCGGCCAGGAGTTCGAAAAAGCGTGGGCCAAGTGGCTCGGCGTCGGCAACGCGATCAGCGTGGCCAACGGCACTTGCGCGTTGCACACCGCGATCTCGTCGCTCGGCATCGGCCCCGGCGATGAAGTGATCTGCCCGTCGTATTCGTTCATCGCGTCGAGCTTCGCCGCGGTTCAGGCCGGCGCCCTGCCGGTGTTCGCCGACGTCACCACCGACCACACCATCGACCCGAAAGCAATCGAAGCGCTGATCACCGAGCGCACCAAGGGTATCGTGGTGGTGCATCTGTACGGTATTGTCGCCGACATGGATCCGATCATGGCGATCGCGAAGAAGCACAACCTGAAGGTGGTCGAAGACTGCGCCCAGTGCTTCGGCGGTCTTTACAAGGGCAAAAAAGCCGGTACCATCGGCGATGTCGGCTGCTTCAGCTTCTGCCAGAGCAAGCACTTCACCACCGGCGGCGAAGGCGGCATGGTCGTCACCAACGACGACGATCTGGCCTGGGAATGCCGCAGCTTCCGCGACCACGGCTATGACGTCAAGGAACGTCTGAACCTGCTGGAAATGGAAGGCAAGCTGATGTACATCCACAAGCGCGTCGGCTTCAACTTCCGGATGACGGAAATGCAGTCGCAGATCGGCTTGTGCGAACTCGCGCGCCTAGATTCGTGGAACCTGAAAAACCGCATCCGCAACGGCCGCATGCTGATCGAAGGCTTGAAGGGTCACCCGCTGGTGCTCCACGCCCCGGTCGACACCCAGGAGCGCCAGAACTCCTTCTGGTGGGCCCCGTTCGTGCTCGACACCGACAAGCTGACCTGTACGGTCAAGGAATTCATCGCGGCGGTCGGCGCCGAGGGCGTGCCGGTGTACAGCGTGCTGTGGCCGGAAATGTACAAGGAACGCGCCTATGTCGAGCGCAACGGCTTCGGTCTGGCGGACTATCCGTTCTACGATCCGAAGTCCCGTAACATCGACTACACCAGCTTCAACTGCAAGACCGCGCATTGGCTGACCGACCGGACGATGTCCTTCTTCACCCACCCGGTCTACACCGAAACGCACATGCAGGCGTATATCGATGCGTTCAAAAAGGTCGCGGATGCGTTGATGAAGTAATGCGCCGATTTTTCTGATTTCCCCCCGGCCGGAGTGTTGAAAAAACACTCCGGCCTGCATCGTGTAAACAACTTGAGGAGGATCCATGAAAAAAGTACAATATGCGATCATCGGTTTCGGCGGCATCGCTGAAAACCGCATCGCCAAAGAGGGTTTCGCCTGCGATAAAAGCCGCTTCAGCCCGCTCAAAAGCGCCGAACTGGTCGGAGTGACCGACCTGAATCCGGCGCGCCGCCAGGCGGCGGAAGCCCTGGGACTGAAGTGGTACGATTCGGCGCAGGCGGTTCTGGCCGATCCGGCGATCCAGGCGGTCTTCGTCGCCACCAACAACCGGACCCACGCACAGCTGGCGATGGACGCGTTGAACGCCGGCAAAGCGGTGATCGTCGAGAAGCCGCTGGCCGCCAACAGCGTCGACGCCGCCAAACTGGTGGAGCTGGCGCGCGCCAAAAAACTGCCGCTGAGCGTCGACCACATGATGGTCAACAACGTCTACAACCAGGCGGCGAAGCAACTGATCGCCGACGGCGCCCTCGGCACCGTCAACGACGGCTGCTTCCATATGGAATTCGCCTACGGCTACGATCCGGCGGAGGCCGCCACCTGGCGCTGTTCGTGCTGGGATGAAGTGGGCGGCCCCATCGGCGATGTGGCCAGTCATTGCTTCTATATGGCCGAATACCTGTTCGACGCCGAAATCACCGGCCTCGCGGCGGTCTATCTGCCCAAGCTGATGGGCATCACCGTCGAAGACGGCGCCTACATCAAATTCGAACTCTCCGACGGCCACCGTTTTTCGGCCAAAGTCGCGTTCAGCGAACTGCGCGGCGGCCTCGGCGGTACGTTGAGCAACCTCGGCTATGAAATCTACGGCGACAAGGCGGTGCTGCGCAGCTTCGGGACGATGTTCCAGCTTTCGGGGCACCCGGGCGAGCCGCTGAAAATCCGTCTGGAGCTCGACCGTTTCGACAGCCGGGAATCGATCCAGGCCGCCACCGTCACCAACATCTACCAGGCGGTGATCGAGCATCACGCCGAAGCGGTCGCCAAAGGCAGCTTCATCAATGCCGAGGATGGCCTGCGCAACGTGTTATTGTGTGAACTCGCGCACCGGTCGGCGCGCGCCAACGGCAAATGGATGGAGGTGAAATCATGACGATCCGAGCCGGCTTTTCCCGTGAAATCATCACTCCCGACCTCGGAGCTCCGCTGGTCGGATATTTCAATCCGCGCCCGAACAAAGGCGTCTTCGACGAGCTTTATGTCCGGGTTACATTGTTCGAATCCGCCGGCGTCATCTCCGGCATGGTGAACTTCGACTTGTGCGTGCTGGGCCAGGAAATGCTGGACATGCTCCGGCAGCGGCTCGCCGCGGCCGGAGTCACCTACGGCAACAACCTGATCTTCACCGCCACGCATACGCATACCGGACCGTATGTTTCCGGCTTTTTCGGCGCCCCCGCCGACCGGAATTACCTCGAGGAGCTGACCACGATGGCAACGCGCGCCGTGATGCGGGCGGAGGCCAACCTGACGCCGATGGAGCTGGTCGCCGCCAAGGCGCACGGCAACCCGTGGGCGTTCAACCGCCGTTACTGGATGAAAAACGGCCGGGTCCTGACCAATCCGGGCAAACTCAACCCCGATATCGTCAAGACCGAAGGGGCGATGGATGACGAAATTTCCGTGCTCGGCCTCTGCAAAGACGGCCGCCTGTGCTCCATCATCGTCAACATCGTCAACCACACCGACACCATCGGCGGCGATTTCGTTTCCGCCGACTGGCCGGGCCGGATGGAGCGCGATATCCAACAGGCACTCGGCGAAGACATTCAGGTCACCACCGTGATCGGCTGCTCCGGGAACATCAATCACTTCGACGTGAAAGATTCTTTCCCGCAGACCGATTACGCGGAGGCCTGCCGCCTGGGCAAAGAGTACGCCAAGCTGGTGCTGCCGCTGCTGAAAAAACTCGAGCCGGTTCCGGCCGATTCGGTCACGGTGCGCAGCACGGACTTCGACTTCCGGACGCATACGGTGTCCGACGCCGATGTCGCGGCGGCGCGGGAAACGCTGAAGCGGGTCGGCAACGCCACCACGACGGAAAACATGACCAGCGAAGGCCTCGCCACCGGCGACGGCCCGGTGGCCCGTTTCTTCGCCGAGGAGATGATCCGTTTCGCCGAAACCACCAACGGCATCAGCCGTCCGGTGTCGCTGGTGCAAATCCGGCTCGGAAAGGACATCCTTTTCGCCGGCCTGCCCGGCGAGCCCTTCACCGAGATCGGTCTGGCGATCAAGGAAGCGTCTCCGTGCAAGTTCAACTTCATCGCCTCGCTGTCCAACAGCGGCGGCGGTTACATCGCGATGCCGGAGTGCTATGCCCAGGGCGGCTATGAAATTCTGCCTGTCACCGGCGGCGGCCCCGCCCATGACACGGCGCCGCGCCTGATCGAAGCCTCGCTGGCTTTGCTCAAAGCGTAAGCACAAAAAGAGCGGAGGATGTCAAAATCCTCCGCTCTTTTTTTTTACCCGAAGTACGCGATGGTCTTGTACAAGGCTTCGGCTTCGGTTTTCATCTCTTCTTCGTTTTTCTGATTGGTGACGAACTGCATCAGCTGCGGCTGGATCTTTTCCGCATTCGGACAGATGCCGCTGTCGGTGACGAAGCGCGCATTCAGGCCGATCGGTCCCAACACATTTTCCCGGATGTCGGCGATCGAATCCTCTTGATACAGCAACGCCCAGGCGGCGTAAATGCCGGAACCGCCGAACTCGATGCACTTGCGCCGGAATTCGGTCCATTCGATCTCCGGATTGGTCAGGCGCAATGCGAAAGCGTAGTACGAGTTTTCATCCCCCTCCGGGGTATATTGCGGCGCCAGCCAGCTGCACCCCTTTACCGCTTCGCGGTAATATTCGGCGCTCTTCCGACGCAACGACACAAACCAGTCCAGCTTTTCCAGCTGTCCCAGCCCCATCGCCGCCGCCACCTCCGGCAGCCGGTACATGAAGCCGAACTGGCTGTGGCGCTTGTAGGAGGGGTTCTGAAAGATATCCTTGCCGACCCGGATCTTGCCGCTCTTCGCCGTGGCGTTGCGGAAGCCCTGGCAGGACAGCCGCCGGATATCGTCGCCGAGCGCCTCGTCGTCGCAGGCGACGATGCCGCCGTCACCGGTGGCCAGGTGTTTGGAGTTTTCGAAGCTCCAGCTGCCGACCGCGCCGATGGTGCCGCCGATGCGTCCCTGGTGTGTTCCCAGGTAGCATTGCGCGCAGTCTTCGAGGATCGGAATCCCGAACTCGTTGGAAATTTTCATCAATTCGGTCATGTCGCAAACCTGCCCGTACAGGTGCACCGCCATGATCGCTTTGGTGCGCGGCGTGATCTTGCGCCGGACATCGGCGGGATCGAGCAAATAGGTATCCGGATTGACGTCGGCAAACACCGGCACCGCGTTGCAGTACAGAATCGCGTTCATGCAGGAAATCACCGTCAGCGGCGTCACGATCACCTCGTCGCCATAGCGGACACCGAGCACCCACAACGCGGCGTGAAGCGTGGTGGTGCCGGAGTTGAAAGTGATCGCGAAATTCCGCCCGAAGCGCGCCGCGAACGCCTCTTCCAAACGGCTGTTCATATTGCCCGAGGTTCCGCTTGCGAATCCCGAATCGAGCACCTCGTCGATGTATTTGCGTTCCCGTTCGTCAAAACGCCATGCCAGGCTCCCCATGGTGACTGTCCCTTTCGTTGTTTTTTTGGTATGTCAGATGTATATCTCGTCGATTGTTCGCCGCCGATGCGGCGCCTCGTACGCTCCATGTGGAGATTGGACTGTTGCTCACGCTTCCAGTCCAATCTCCACCATCGCTACCTCGGGTGGCTCCGGATCGCCTCCCGGCGATCCTTACCTGCGATTTCGCCCCTTTCGAGGCGCTGCGCGCCTGGGGCGACCAGCGGTATTCGCCCGCTGGAGCGGCGCCTCCGTATGACGGAGTGCAGACCGCCGCTTCGCGGCTCTATTTTTTGTTTTATATTTTTAAAATTTTATTTTTTAATTTAATCTCTTGAAGCCGCTGTGGGCGACTTCGCCGCGCAGGTGTTCCTTTACTTTCCCCGTTTCGATGATATCGGCGAGTTCGGCGAACACCGTCTCCAACGCCTGTTCGTAATGTGCCAGATGTTCGGCGTTGTGCGCCAATGTCGGGTAAAAGCCGCAGCCCGCCAGAAACCCGCGCTCCAGCATCTGCTGCGTAAACAATGTCCGCACCTCGGCCGCATTCGGATAATCGAAGCCGAACGCCACCAGACAGCCGAATTCACTGTTGTTCACAATCCGGATGCCGTGCCGGGCGGCGGAGCGCTTCAGCATCGTCATAAAGTCGGCGCCGATCCGGTTGACGTGTTCGGCCACCCGGTGCGTCTTCAACTCCCGCAGCACCGCCACCGCCGCCGCGGGTCCGATGCGTTCGGTCCAATAGGTACTGCTGATGAAGGACCTCTGCGCCGCGCTCATCACCTCCTTCTCTCCGACGATCGCGCCGATCGGGTGGCCGTTGCCGAGCGCCTTGGCGAAAATCGCGATATCCGGCGTCACCCCGAGCCGCAGGTGCGACCCGCCGTAGGTATAACGGAAGCCGATGGTGATTTCGTCGAAAATCAGCACGATATTCTTTTCCGAACAGCGCTTCCGGATCAGCTCCAGGAACCCCTCGGCCGCCGGGTGATGCCGGACCGGCTCCATCACGATACACGCGAGCTCGTCGCCGCGCTCCCGGATCAGCGCTTCGAAGCCCTCGAAGTCGCCGTAATCGAAGGTCAATGTACTCCCCCGCAGCTGCCCCGGCACGCCATACGCGTCGAGTCCGGGCAGCAGCATCCCGCGCAGGTTTTCGCTGTCGCCGAGATTGGCCGCGATATACCAGTCGCTCCAGCCGTGGTAACCGCAGACCGCGACCCGGTCGCGCCGGTTGTACGCCCGGGCAATCCGCACCGCCACCGCCGCGGTTTCACCGCCGGTCCGGGCGAAACGCACTCCGCCGGCCCACGGATGAATGGCGAGCAATGCCTCCGCCAGTTCGACCTCCTCGTACGGATTGAGCGTACACATCGAACCGTCGGCGAGCGCCCGGGCGACCGCCTCGGAAACCGCCTCATTGGCGAAACCGAGCAGGCACGCGCCGATTCCGTTGGTGGAAAAATCCAGATAGCGTTTGCCGTCGAGGTCGGTGACTTCGCACCCTTTCGCCTTCTGGTAATAGGCCGGCCAGACGCCGGGCGCCATCATCTCCGGACGTTTGCTGAGCAATTGCACCCCGCCGGGGATGATTTCGCGGGCTCTCCGATACATGGCTTGCGTTTTATTCATAGAAAAATCCTTTCCTGTGTTAACCGGAATATAGCCCTTGCCGTATCGCGTAACAAGCCTTCGGGAATATAAAAATTCCACCGAAAACATAAGATTTTCGAACCAAGCTCTCAACTGGCGCAAGTTCTTCAGGAAAAGATGGTTTCCCGATTTGCATTCCCGCAAAAACCGTGCCATATTTCACCAAAAAACCACGCAGGAGAAAAAGATGCAGAATTATCGCGTCAGCGACTTCGACCGGGAAATCTGGGCCGCGGAGCTGGAGAATTTCGTACCGGCGCGCGTCTTCGACGCCCACACCCATATCTGGAACGAACGTTTCGCCACCGCCGCCACCCCCGAATCCGGGCTGCGCCTCAATTGCGGACCGGGCGAACTGCAACGCTGGAGCGAGATGATTTTCCCCGGCCGGGAAACCCATTTTTTCCTGCTGGCGACACCGCTTCCGGCGATCCGCCAGCCGGAATACCGCGACTGGTGCATCGAAGCCGGACGCCGCGATCCGGCCAACGCGGTCGCGGTGATCGCGGCGCCGGAAATAACGCCGGAAGCATTGGCGGAGGCGGCGCGCAAGGGTGAAATCCGCGGCCTCAAACCCTACCGCTGTTATGCTCCCGACCAGGACACCTGCGGCATCCGCGACTTCCTGCCGGAGAGCCTGATCGAAGTCGCCGACGCGTTCGGCCTGGTCATCGTGCTGCATTTGTCCAAACGCGACGGCATTGCCGACGCAGGCAACATCCGCGATCTCGAATACTTCACGCGCCGTTACCCCCGGGTAACCTGGCAGCTGGCGCATTGCGCCCGCGCTTTCCATCCGTTCATGCTGGAAAAGAGCATCCACCGGCTGAAGCATCTCGACCACCTCTGCTACGACATTTCCGCGGTCTGCGAATCGCATACGCTGGCGCTGCTGCTCAAATACGAAGACCGGCGCCGGATTCTGTACGGCTCGGACAATATCTCCGACGGCGCCGATGTCGGCAAATACGTCGCCTGGGGGCGCGGCTGGGATTGTTTCCCCGGCAATCCGGCAACGGCGCATTGCGACGGCCGCGCCACCTTGGTGGTGTACGAAAACCTGCGGGCGCTGCGGCAGGCGGCGGAACTTTTCGATCTCACCGCCAAAGAAGTGGAAGATATCTTCTATCATAATGCGCAACGGATCATTCGGCCGCAAAAACCGGTTTGAATTCCGTCCCCGCCGCAATGTCCGCGAAGCCCTCCGGCAGTTGCTCGAAACGATACGTCGCCGAGTGAAAGCGGTGCAAATCGACGGTGCCGCGTTCGACCATCCGGATGCACGTACTGTGCCACACCGGGTTGCTTTCGTCCGGATTCGGAAACGCCACCGTAATGCCGCTGCCGAAACCGGCAAAGCTGCATGTCGGCGTCGAACTCAACCCGTAAACCGCGAAGCAGCCGCCCGGCGCGACCATATGCCGCAGTTGTTCCAGGTGCTCCATCACGCCGGCGGCGTCCACCACCAGATCGTATTCGCGCTCCGGCAACTGCCCATAATTGAGCACCTCCAGCGCGTCGGCGCCGACCGAACCCACCCGTTCGGCGGCACGCCGGCTCCGGGCGAACACCGTCAGGCGCAGCGGCGCCTGCAATGCCGCCCAGTGGCAGCAGAACATTCCGACCGCCCCGGCGCCGATGATCGCCACCCGGCGGTGGCGGCATGACGGCAATTGGGCCATGAAGCTCAGCGTCTCCTTCATCGTGATCAGCATCACGGTGGCGGAGCTGCCGCCCCAGCTGCGCGGCACCGGCAATTGGTAACGGCTGTACTCCGGAAAATCTTCGCGCCCGTCCTCCAGCATCGCCTCAAAATCGGTCACCACGCCATGACAGGAAAAACCGCCGAAATCATTGCCGAAGCCGTTGACCCGCGTCCCGGCATAACCGTAAACCGGACGCAATACCACATCACCCGGCGCCAGGTGGCGCACCTTCGCACCAATTTCGACCACCTCGCCGACGGATTCGTGCCCCAGGATCGAAGGGTAGGCAATGCCGCCCCACGGCGTCCGGTCCTCCAACAGCTTTCGGTCCGTCCCGGTACAGGCGGCAAACCACCGGTTCCGGCACAGCGCCTGGTATTCGCCCGGCGGCGGCAGATCGGGAATGCTCTGCATTTCCAGCCGGCCCGGCCCCGTCAACACCGCGGCCCGCATCATTGCGCCAGCCCTTCGAAAGCTTTCCAGATCGCGTCGCGTTCCGGGCACTTTTCGATGAAGTCGGCCTCATGGACGCAAAACCAGTCGCAATCCGCGCCGTGAATGCGCTCCACATAGCCGCAAATATCGAGAGCGGTGACGTCGGCGGCTTCGCCCCCCGACGGCGACAGGATGTCGTTCAGCCATACCCCGAACGGCGCGTTCCGGGCCCGCAGCTGCGGCACCATCTGCCGGGCCTCGGCAATCGGAGCGCTTTGCCCCTGGAAGTTGCCGAAGGTCATGAATTCATCGATCAAACGTTCGTTCAGCATGATATCGAGGTCGAACATATAGATCGCGTCGACCGGCCAGAAGCCCGGCAGCACATTGGAGTGATGCGCCTCTAGGCTCACCACCGCGTCGGGATGGCGTTTGCGGAAGCTCCGCAGCAGCGCTTCGACCGCCTCGCCGTGAATCCGGCGCAGCAGAGTATAGTCGCATTCGGCGCAGTCTTCGTAGCGCACCATGGTCTGCGCGAAATCCTTGCACACCCGCTGCGCGTCCGGCACCGCCGCGTGGCGGATGGTGCCGATCCGGGTCAGATCCACGCCGGTGCGGCGGCGGTACTCCTCCAGCAAAGGCGGGTTGAAGCCCCACATCCGCATCTCCTCCGGCGTCCCGACCCAACCCGAAAAATACATCGTATGGCTGCGCGCGGTCCCCAGGTGAATCCCCGGGAAGCCCAGCGCGATCAGCTCCTCCATCCGGGCGAGGAAGTGTTCGCGCACCTCGTCGTACGCGAAACACGGACGGCCATACAGAATATAATTGCCGCAACGGCTGGTGAGG
>JAVBQJ010000158.1:0-14466 GCA_031549115.1 Victivallaceae bacterium | reverse complement strand
TAAAAGATTGGGGTGGTTTGGAGGGGTAAGAAAAACATTTCCACAAAATGTTTTTCTTCCCCCTCCAAGTTCCCTCCCCTACTTTACCTCAAGCAGGGTGTAGCCCTGGAAGGGGGGGACGGTGAAGCGGATGCGGCCGTCGGCTTCGGTGAATGGGACGGGGGTGTTGCCGGGGATGGTCCGGATGGCGGTAACCGGGGTGGTTGTGGCGATCAGGTCGATTTCGGCGTCGATGGCGGGGATGGCGTCTTCGATGATTTCCATCTGGGCGCCGCGTTTTTCCGGGACGTAATTGAGGATATGGACGTAGCGGGCTTGGCGTTCGGGCTGTGCCATGACGGAAACCATCGCGAAGGACGGCAGCTTCCGGGTCCGCACGGTGATAGCGTCGCCGAGCAGGGTTTTCACCACATTGCCGAAGTAATCGCGCAGCGCGGTCGACGCATACGAAAAGTAATCGCGGCCGATGAACTGGGCGAATTGCCACACCTGGCTCTGGTGATAGCTGACCAGGGGAACGTGTCCGTTGGGGGCATCCTCCGGGTCGTAGAGAAATTCGTGCTCGAAGTTCCAGTCGCGGACCTGGAAATAGCCGCGCCAGACGCTGCCGTGCGCTTGTTCGGGGCGTGCTTTCCAGGCGATTTCCGGCTCGTAGCAGGGGATTTCCATCGGCGCCAGCCCGGCGGAAAACGCCGCGGCGGGGTGAACGAAGGTGTAGTTGTTTGCTTCGGCGCCAAGCACTTCGACACCGGCGGCGTCATCCCAGGTGACGCGGCGCTGTTCGAGGTCGAGCCCGGAGCTTCCGGTGGCGACGATCTTGCCGCCGGCGGCGAGAAAGGCTTGCAGCTTTCCGGCCAGCTCCGCGGAAACTTCCGCCTGGTCCGGCAACAGAATCAGGCGGTAACGCAGCATCGCTTCCAGCGGCATTTCGGCGTTGCCGACGTCGTATTGCAGCTTCAACTCGGACAGCAACCGCCCGAAGCCGCGCAGGATCTGCCCCCGCACCTCGTCGTACGGCTGTGTCAGCCACGGCACGACCACCAGAATATCGCAGACCGGAAGCGCATCCCGGGTATAAGGTTCCAACGGCAGCAGCCGCTCATACATCGCCCGGATCATCGCGTAGACCGCCGGATGCAGCCGTCCGCGCGGATGCAGATGGTCGCCGATCGAACAGTTGGCGCCGGTGGCGACCGCGTAGAGGCAGTCGTATTCCAGCGCCGCCATCGGACGCAGGCCGGAAACATCGCCCCAGCTGCGCTGGAAGCGTCCGGTCATCATGCTGTACGGTTTGCCGAGTGTGCGGATGTAGCGGACGAACCACGGCATGAAATCGTAACCCCAGCCGCCCTGCGGCAGAATTTCCATTTCCACGTGAGTCGGCTGCGCGTGCGCCGGAATTCCGAGGTAGAAGCGATACAGTTTATCGTTGTGTTTGTTCGCCACCTCCTCCAGCCGCCGCTGCATGTGGTACATCGAATCGACGGCAAAAGCCTGCATATCGGCTTCGCAGGCCGGATCCAGACCCTGTTGGCGCATCTCCCGGACGCATTCGCTGCCGTAGCACACCGGGGTGTTCATCGAGTCGAAAATCACCCCGCTGACCTCCGGGTACTTCGTCAGCAGCTCGTCCACCAGCGCGGTGATGTAATCGCCGTACGGCGACCGGAAGCACATCGTCCGGAACCAGTGATTCATTGTTTCGAAGTCGTAGACCTGCCCTTTGGCGTTGACGGTACACCAGTGCCGGAATTCCGCCGCCTGCTGGTGGCTCAAGCCGACGTTGAAGTAAGCGCTGACCCGGATGCCGCGCTTCCGGCAGGCTTGCAGCATCGAGCCGAACAGATCCCCTTTCATGGTCGGATAACGGGTGCCGACCGCGGTATCGAAGTAACAGAAGCCGAGGTTGCATTTGGCGAACAGATTCACGTATTCGACATGGGCGTCCGCCAGCGTCTGCGCGAATGCCTCCGCGTCGAACTCCGCACCGAAGTCGTAAATTCCCGGCATGGTATGAAAATCGATGTGCACCGCCCGCGACGGAAAATTCTTTTGAAAATAATCCTGATTCATGTTGTCCGCATTCTTTCTTTCGGTTCCTGTTTGAAAAATACGTCTTGGCGTATTTCGCTTTTTGCACATCGATCGGTTCGTCTACTTTTCGCCGCCGGTGCGGCGCCTCGTCCGCTCCATGTGTCGATCGGATTGTCGCTCACGCTTCCAATCCGATCGACACCATCGCTCCCTCGGGTGGATCCGGATCGCCTCCCGGCGATCCTTCCCTGCAGTTTCGCCCCTTTCGCGGCGCTACGCGCCTGGGGCGACCAGCGCTGTTCGCGCGCTGGACCGCGCCTCCGTATGACGGAGGGCAGACCGCCGCTTCGCGGCTCCGTTTTTTTTATTTTTTAAGAATTTTATTTTTTTTATTTCAGGTCCAGCATGGTGCGGTAGGTGGCGATTTCGCGCAGGGCGCTCTCGACCTGGCGGATCTTCCACTCCAGGTGCCAGCGGTCGGCCACGTACTCCATGCTCGCCTCCCACCCCAGCCGCGAATCCGTATCCACCGCCTCAAAGGTATCCCGCGCATTCGCCATCTCCGCGTGCGCCAAGCGCTCGATCGTTTCCAGCTCCCGCAGCATCCCCTCCTTCGTCCCCACCGTCTGCAAGCGCATATTCGCCAGCCACCACTCCTTGGTGTGTATCACCGTCCGAATCGAATTGCGGATATACATCCCCAGCGCGTACAACCGCGCCAGCCGGCCGCTCTTTTCCCGCACCGGCGCCAACGCTTCCATCCCGCGGTTCCACGCTTCCAGCATCCGCTGCAGGCTCTTCAGCTCCACCGGATAACGCAACGGCCCCGGCGACTGGTTGATGTTTTCATACGGCTGGTACAGCGTTTTGATAATCAAGTGGCCGAAGTGCGCGTGCTTCGCGGTCGGAAACTGAATTTCCTTTTCCGACAGCGTCCGGGTGATATTCGGCTGGAAGATGAGCGGGTAGGCCGGTCCCACCCGCCACGGCCCGTACTGATCTTCGTTGCTGGCGACATACCACTCCATCGCGTCGCTCCAGGCGCGCCACGCCGCCAGCACCGCGTCGGCGTCACTACCGTAATCCCGGCGCGCCACCGCGGCGGTCACCGCTTCGAGGTCGGCCTCGGCCGGCGCCAGGAACAATGCCTTCGCCAGATCGTTCCATTCGCACGGCCACCAGCCGTAATGGTGATTGTCGTAATAAAAATCGACGTTGTATTCGGTCAGCATCCGTTCGAGGCTGCGCAGCTTTTTGATCGCCAGATACGGCGCCGGCACATACGGCGCGGCGCCGAAGTCCCAGGTGGCCCCGGCGGTATTCGCGGTCGCCCGGACCCGGATGCCGAGCTCCTTGGCCTTCTTCGCCTCGCTGGTGAAATAGAAGCTCGGCTCGGTGACGCCGGCGGTGTAATCGCAGGTGAAAAACACCAGCCCGTCCGCCCGTTTGGTCTGGCAAATTTCGAAGGTCAGCGCCAATGTCATGTTTTTCGGGAAATTCTCCAGGAATTTTTCGCGGATCTCCCACGGCGCATAGCTCCAGTTGTACGTGCTGAAGACGATCTCGACTTCAGGATTGACCCGGTGAATCGCATCCCGGATCATGCCGAGGTACTTCGGGTAATCGCAGCACGGGTGCCACCCCGGACTCGGCCGGGTGTCCGGAATCCCGTCGATGACGCTGTCGTGCCAGCGCTTGCCGGTGGTCGCCGGATCCTTGCTCGGAAATTCCAGCGACTCTCCGCACAGGTGAAACGCGCACACTTTCGGATACTTCCGGAAGATATCGCCGTAGACCCGGTCGAAAAATTCCTCCGCATCCGGATCGTCCGGGTGCTTGAAGCTCGAAATGTAGTTATACAAACTCACTTCGAGGCCGTATGCCTCCGCCCGGTCGATCAGGTCGTTGATATTGCAATACCCCCGGGCGGTGATCTCTTCGGCTTTGATGAAAAGTTCGATCGCAGTGAAACCGGCATGCAGAATCGCGTTCAACTGCCAGTCCGGATAATCGTCGATGCCGCTCCCGGAGTGAACGCTGCGGCGGCGCAGCCGCCACTCGCGCTTCTCCGTCCCGACCACAAGCGCCGGAAGCCCCCGGAAATTCATCCGGTCTTCGCAGTGCACCGCGCCGTGGAGCAGCCCTTTGGGCGACTTCGCCCGAATTGCGATCTGCCGCGCCGATACGTCGAGGATGAAGTCGCGTTCGCCGTTGACCGGGCACGCCGGATCGAGCCGGAACACCACCTGCGCCGTGTCCAGCTCGCACTCCGTGGCGACATAGGCGATCCGCGCCGATACCCCCATCGAAGTCGAGAGATAATCCTGGAAGTCCGCAAGCGCATGGCGAATGCGGGCGTCATTGGTGGTCAACGCCGCGATGACCGCGCCGTCGGCCACCAGGAATTCCCCGGCCTCGACCTGTGTTTTCGGACAACGCCGCCCCGGCGCGTGAATCTCCCGCATCCGCTTCAGAAAATCGTAATTATGTTCCCGTTCGATCATGCTGTGCCTCCCATTTTGGTGTAGACGAGAATCTACACCTCCCGAGCCTCCTTTTCAACTCCGCCGCGCAAGAAATCCTCCAGCCAGTCATAGGTTTCCAACCCGATATCGAAATTGCAGTTGCTGCAGAGAATGATGCCGTCGATGAGCCCCTCGTCCAGCATTTTTTCATTGCGCCGCATCTCGGCCGCAAACTCCTCCACCTTGCGTTCTTTGTCGGCGGCATAATCCCACAGGTAGATCCCCAGCAGCAGCCGCTTGTCCGGCACCATGGCGCGCAACCGGGCGAAATTCTGCTCGAAGTCGCCGATCCGGTCCGGGTACCAACTCCAATAGGTAATCACGTCGCAAGCCTGCAAGTGTTCCCGGATCGGCAGCTCCAACTCGAAGTCGTACACCACCACCCACAAATCCAGCTTCCGCCCGAGCGAACGGACAATCTCAGCCTTGAACGATTCCAGCTTCTCCGGCGTGAACACATTGCGGCGTTTTTCGGTCAGGAAGTCGTCCAGCACCCCGCCGGTGATATTCGGATAACGACGCGCCAATTCGATCACCGCGTCGAGATCGCCGCGGCCGTCGTCGTTGCGTACCGAACCCCACGATCCGGTGATCGACCACACCAATTGCTCCCTATCCCGCAATGCCGCCGCCTCCCGGTCGAAATCCGCCGGCGCGGGCAAATTATTCATCACCACCCGGCAGCAGTTGACCAATCCGAGTTTCCGGCACGCTTCGGCCGACGTCATCCGGTTGACTCCCGGCATGCCCGGGTAGATCACATGATGCGAGCCCGATTCCTGCCCCCACAACCACAATTTACGCTGTAACGATTCCTTCATGGCTTCCTGGTCTCCAAATCGATTGCCACACTGTCGAGAAGCGGAATCCTTCCTTCCGCACGGTTCTGAAATTTCGCCCGCAGCCAGATCGTCGCGACGGCATCCGCCGGCTCCGGAGCAACGGCCAACCGGGAAGTGACCCGGTCCAGCGGCACCTGGAGCAACCAGCCGAAGGTATAGACAATCGAAATATGCCGCAGCGGCACATCGCCGAGCCGGTACCACCGGTAACTGCCGTCCGTCTCCGGCGTCCCGCCGATTTCCTGCGGCGCCAGCAGTTCTTGGTTGTCGACCACGGCATAAACGCCGGCGTGAAACGCTCCCGGCACCACCGCCGCCACCGCCACCCCGCCGTAGGCCTCCGGATCGGCGGCGAACTTCAAGTCCGGGTTGAAGATATTAAAGGTATCGGCGCTGAGTATGACCGCATTGGGGCCGAAGGGAGGCGTATCCGCAACCCGGCTGCGGGACAATGGCATGGTGCCGTAGCACTCCAATTCCTCTGCCATCCGCTTTCGCGCCGCCGCCTTCCCCGTTTCCGAAAACGGCGCCAGCGCCTTTTCCCAGGAGTCCCGGATCCGTGCTTTCAAAGCCTGCCGGTCAAACGGGAAATCCGCTTCGGCGCCGCCGGCGGCAAAGTGTTCCCGCGCCAATATACCCCACCGCAGCAGGATGGCCCGGTCGACGCTCAACCGCACCCGGCCGACCCGCGCGGCCAATTCCGGATCGTCCGCCACCTTTGCCGCCGCGGCGTCCAGCATGCCGGAAAAAGCGACGAGATTCTTCAGGGTCAGGTGATCGAAAAGCGCGGGCGCCGCATACCAATGCAAGTACGGGTGCGCCGCAATCGCCGCCTCCCGCAGCGCCTGCCGGTAGATGGCGATATCCGCCGCCGCCGCGCCGTAATACCCCGAGAGAAACTCCTGCCGCAGCGCCTCCATATCCAGATACGGCTCGTCCATCAGCCTGGCTTCCAGCCAGACCAGCATCTCCCACATATCGGCGCAATCGGCAAATTCATGCTCCCAGAACATCATCCGCACCTTCCGGTCGGCATACTGCCGCATCGTTTCCGACAGCACATATTCGGAGGGGTACGGCAATCCGGGGCGGACATAAACCACGCCGTAATCCCAGATGGACAGCCGCTCGGCCAACTGCGACCACGCCTCCAGCTTCCGGGCGAACGACCGGTTTTCCGGAGCGTCCAGGCCGAACGCCGGATTGGTGGCCGTGTCGCACAGCCGGATCACCACATTGTCATGCGGCATGGTGCGAACCGGTATGGCTTCGGTATACAGATACGCCAGGGTGCTGACGGCGACATCCGGATACTTCTCCCGGACGGAATCGGCCATGACGTTGATAAAGTCCAGCAGCAGATCGGTCTGGTTGCCGCCGGCCAGCGCGGCATTGCACACGGCGCACCGGCAATAACCGCCGTTGTCATTGATGGAGATATCGTAAATGCGCGGGGGCGTGGTATTGGCCGCCAGCGCTTCCGCCCGGTCAAGCCGGATGAACTCATGCAGCTTCTCCCGGACGATCCGGCGCACTTCCGGGTTGGTCAGGCACAACTGCCCGGCATACTGGCCGCCGATGCGCTTGCCCTCCACCTCCGAAAAATATTCCGGATGCTCCTCCAGATTCTGGCCGGCGTTAAGATAATGGTCAAAGGTGTGGACGCTGTACGGCCGGCCGAAAGTACAGCTGCCCTCCAAACGCGTCCCATCGTCCGTCACCGTGCTGGAATTCAGCCGGTTCCGGATTCCCCAGGTATCGGCGGCATCCTGCCATTCGCCGTCGTTGCGCCGGTAGATATCCCGCATTTCAAAGTACGGTTCCCCTTCGGTATCGACATTTTCGAGCGTCAGGTCATCATGATGCGGCACCGATTCCGCCCACGGCGACCACCAGCGGACGCCGCACTGTCCTTCGAGAAAACGGTAAACCGCGTACAGGCTGCCCCGGGCGCCGCCGCCATACAGATGGATTTTCGATCCTGCGGCGGCAATCCGCCATTGCCCTTCGCGGTGTAACGGCGGCGCATTTTCCGGAGCGATGCCGACCAGGAACTCCGCCGCTTCGCCGCCGAGGAGAATCTCCCCGGCAACCGCGGTGCGCAAGTAGTGTTCGAGCTCCGCGGCGGCGAACGCCGCGGTCGCGTCCGCGCTCTTTTGCACACTCCAGGCCTGTGCCCAGAATACCGGAAGCAACAGCATATATGTCCAATACCTTTTCATGGGATTCCTTCGCCTGCCGTTATTTGTAACCCCAGAAGGTGTCGCTCAACGAATTGCCCAGGCTGAACAGCGGCACCGCGTCCAACTTCACCGGGTTAACGTGACCGTCGACGAAAAGCACATTGATTCCGTTGTTATGGCGGAACGCGTCGGCCGCGGGCCGGTTGGAACAATATATTTCATACGCTTCGCCGCGCTCCAACATCAATGCCGCCCCCGATGGATTGTTGACCCCGGTTATTTTGCGCCCGAACGGGCCCTTCCCGTAATATGCCTCGTCCATATACCAGTTGTACAAGTAATTCGGATAGCCATCCCCCCAGTTCATCGGAGCGTAAGTGTCGGTGTCGGGAATGGTCGTATCCAACGACGGACAGCGGGTCCCCCCGGTATTCACGCGGGGAGTGGAAGCCATCATCAAATAGCCGCCGTCCAACGCGGACGGAAATCCGTAATAGGGCGTCAACGGACTCAGCCAACCGATATAAATACTTCCATTGCCCTGGGCTCCCCACAATGCCCCGGTCAGATAGTCGTTGTTGTCATTGGCATACATGTTGTTCATCAACCCCAGAGTTTTCTGATTGTTGACACATTTGATCGCCTGCGCCGCCGCCCGCGCCTTGCTCAATGCCGGAAGCAGCATGCTGGCGAGAATTGCAATGATTGCAATCACTACCAATAACTCTATTAATGTGAAGATACGGAAGCGACATTTCATGATTCTGTTCCTTTCATTAAAGAATGTTCAGGATGCATTATTCGACCGTCGGTCGAGGATTCACGTACGATCAACTGCGTCGGCAGCACCACGTTTTCCGCCTGCCGGCACAAAGTGTCTTCGTCACTCTCCAAAGCTTGCAGCACCCGCTGCGTCGCCAGGAAACCCATGCGCTCGAAGTCCTGGCGCACGCTGCTCAGGGGGACGACGGCATACGGCGCCAGCTCGAAGTCGCCGAAGCCGACCATCTTCAATTGCCGCGGCAGCGCAAACCCCAGTTGGTACGCCACTTGCATCGCCTGCATCGCCAGAATATCGTTGACGCAAAAGAGCCCGTCCGGCGCCGGTGTATCCCGCAACAGCTCCGATAGCACCAGGCAGCATTCGGCGTCCGATCCCGGCCCCCACAGATACCGGGGTTCCAGCCCGGCATCCGCGACGGCGCGGGCATAACCGCGGCTGCGGTTGCCGATGTATTCGGCAAAATCAGTTCCGACATCATAACCGACACAGACGATATTCCGGCAGCCGTTCCGGATCAGCTCCCGGGTCGCCGCCTCCGCGCCTTCCGCGTCGTCGGTGGTGACGCCGAAGCCGCTGGACAAGTCGTTGGTCAGGTTCACCAGTGCGGATGGGATCTTCCTCGCCGCCAACTCGTCGTGCAGCCAGCTCACCTTCACCGAGTCCGCCACGTGGAACACCACGCCGGCGATGCGCCACTCCATGATGTTCCGGAGCATCTCCCGCTGGTTGCCCGGCGTCAGCTGGTACACCTTGACGGTATAATTGCCCTCGGCCGCGGCCCGCAGCACGCCGGCCTGAATTCGCCCGGTATACGTCGACAGCCCCATGTTTTCCGCGATGAAAGCGATGGTACGGCTCTTCCCGGTCACCACCGAGCGCGCCAGCTCATTGCGGCAGTAACCCAGCTCTTTGGCGGTCTTCAGCACCTTTTCCACGGTCGTGTGCGCAATCCGGACATCCTTGGCGCGGCCGTTCAGGATATGCGACACCACCGGCCGGCTGACGCCGGACACCTCCGCTATGGTTCGCATGGTCACACTCATGAATAATTCCTCTTTTTTGTGCAAACTCGTGTTTGCTATTCCAATTATAGTGTATTTTCCGATAAAAGTCAAGGGTTTTCCGGAAATTTTCATCAAAATTCATTTTCCGGCCGGAAACGCGATTTGTCATTGCGCAAATGGCGTGTATATTTTTTAACCGGGGGCGGGACCGCGATTCAAGTCCATCAGGAGGGAAAAATACAATGACCGAGGTAGAAATCACGCGTAGTTGGAAGCTGTTGTTTCATATCACCGATGGATTGCGCACGCAGAACTACCGCAGAAAGTCGCCGGAGGAACGGGTCACCCTCGGAAAACTCCGCGTGATGGGTTGTCTCTTCGGCCACGGAAGTCAGAGTCTGATGCTGAAGGAAATCGCCGAAAAATTCCAGATCACGCCGGGAGCGGTTTCGCAAACCGTGGACACCCTGGTCCGCGAAGGCCTGGTCGAACGGGTCGTCTCCACCGAAGACCGCCGCGCCGTCTGCATCCGGCTGACCGAGGCGGGGCTGAACAAACGCAATGAGCTGGATGCTTTTTTCGACACGCTGATGCGGGAGTTGTTGGCCGATATCCCCAGGGAAAAACAGGAGGTGTTTTTCGAGGTCGGCCAGGCGCTGCATGACAAACTGCAGAGGCTTTTCTGAACTCCATTTATTTGATGCGGTCGCTTTTGGAGTGTGGAAATTTTGATTGTGGAAGCGGGGCCGCATTGCGCCCCGGCAACCGCAGGGGCCAGCCCCTCCAAACCCGGATCGCTCGGCCGCTCGGCTTCACGTTTTTGCCGCCACCGGGCGGCAAAAACTCTCTTCGGTCCTAAAAACGCTACCGCATTTTTAGGACCGACCCCCTCAATGCGGCTTCGCCGCATCGTTCGCCGGGGGTGGCTCCGTGCCGCGCTCCTTGGCGCAAGCTTTGCTGCGCCAATTCCTAGCGGCACGGTCGCGCCTGACCGGCGCTCCCCCGTACGCGATCACAAGTGGATAATGATGCCATATGTGCCTTTTCAGATCGGCGAGGTCAGCAGCGCGGTGAGTTCGGGGCGGCTCACCAAATGGGCGTGGCAGATCGCCAATGCCAGTGCGTCGGTGGCATCCAATGGGATATGTTCCGGCGCAATGCCGAACTGCGCCGCCATCATCAGCGCCACCTGCTCTTTGGTGGCGCTGCCGGTTCCCACCGCCGCCTTTTTCGCCTTCGTCGGCATATACGAGTAAGCCGGAATCCCGTGATTCGCCAACGCGCTCAGAATCGCGCCGCGCGCCATCCCCAGGATAATCGCCGTCCCCGCGTTCTTTCCGGCGAACGGCTCCTCCATACTCGCGTAATCGGGACGGAACCCCTCGATCAAGTGCGTCACGCCGCCGAAAAGCCGGCGCAAGCATTCGCTGTGCGGCATCCGCGGCGTATTCTTGATCACCCCGCAATCGAGAATACGCCAGTTGCCTCCGTCAAATTCAATGACGCCGTAACCGCTGACGCGAATGGCGGGATCCAACCCGAGAATAATCATTTTCGTGCCGCCGCGCTTTCCACCAGTTCGCTGCACAGTTGCTCAAACGAAATTCCGGCAACCTTGGCGGCCTTCGGCACCAGACTGGTGGCGGTGCAGCCGGGCAGCGAATTGCCCTCCAGCATCATCGGAATGCCGTCGGCGTCGATGATGAAGTCGGCCCGCAGCAGATCGCGGCACCCGGCCAGCCGGTAAAACGCCAGCGAATACTCCTGCGCCAGCTTCTGAATCGTCTCCGGCACCGTCTCCGGCGGGCAGAAGTAGTTGGTGTGGCCCTGGTTGTAAACGTATTTGGCATCGTAATCATAGAAGCCGTTGGGGCTGCGGATTTCGATCACCGGCAGCGCGCGGCCGTTGACCACCGGCACGGTAATCTCCACCCCCGCGATGAACTCCTCGACCAGGATTTCATGATCCAGCCGGAACAACTCCTCCAGCGCTTTGGCGTAATCCTCGAGATTGGAAACCTTCGCAATCCCGATGGTGGAGCCCTCCTTCGGCGCCTTCAGCACCACCGGGAACTTCAGCCGCGGCGGAAACTCCGGATGCTCCGGCGTCACCACCGCCCACGGCGCGGTCGGAATCGAATGTTGATCCAACAGCCGTTTGGTGCCGATTTTGTCCATCACCAGGCGGCTGGCAACGCTGCCGGAGCCGACGAAGCGGATGCCGGCGGCTTCAAGCAGAGCCTGCAATTCACCGTTTTCCCCGAAACCGCCATGCAGCGCCGGGTACACCACCATCTCCGGGGTCAGCCAGTCGGGCAGCGCGCAATTGGTAATGTCGTATTCGCGCACCGTATACCCGGCGTTGGCCAGCGCCTGCGCAATCGCCGCCGCGCTGCGCAGCGAAATCTCGCGTTCGCTGCTGCTGCCGCCCTTGAACAGCGCCACCGGCACCTCCGGGCGATTGCCACGGACCCGCGCCGCGTCCGCAGCATCGACAAATTTTACTTCCGTATTCAAAAAAACCCCCTCGCGTTGATAAATTGTGCGTACCACCCGTTCCGCCAACGCGGCGAAATCCGCGGCCGACGCCTGTTGTTCGTTCACCAGGAAATTCCCGTGCGCCGCCGATACCACCATGCCGCCGGCGCGGCTGCCTTTGAGCCCGGCGGCGTCGATCAGTTTGCCAGCCGGACGGTCGGCTCCGGGGTTGCGGAAAATGCATCCGGCGTTGCGCCCCTGCGGTTCACGCTCCCGCCGCGCCGCCAGTTCCGCATCGATTTTCGCATTTTCCCCGTCCGGATCGGCGGCCGGGAGCCGCAATTGCACTTCGAGAATCACCGTATCTTCCGGCAGCGAACACCCCCGGTAACGCCATTCGATGCAGCTCCCCGGCCGGGAAAAAATCGTGCCGTCCGGTTCTATCCCGGATACCCATTCGACCAGAGCGCCGATTTCGCTGCCGTTGGCGCCCGCGTTCATCCGCGCCAGCCCCCCGAGCTGCCCGGGGATTCCGGCCAGAGGCGCCAAGCCGCCGAATCCGGCCGCCGCCGCCCGGCGCGCCACCTCCGCAGTTCGCAGCGCCGCGCCGGCCTTGACCCCGTGTTCCCAACAGGCGAAGCCGCCGAAATATTCCGGCCGCAACCGCAGCACCAGCATGTCGACGGGAGCGTCGGCGCCGACGATATTGCTGCCGCCGCCGAGGATGAAAAACGGGACACCGTGCCGCCGGCAGAAGCGCACCGCGCCGGAGAATTCGGCCGGGCCGGACGGAGTCGCCACCACCGGACAGGCGCTGCCGACGCCGAGCGTCGTCATCCGGCTCCAGCTGCGATCGGCCGCCACCGCGAGGTCGGGAAGCTCCCGGCGCAAATCGTCGAGCCATGCGTACGGCATCATCGGCTACTTCTTCCGGTAGACATGTTCGGGGTCGAACACCGGATGCGCGATATGTTCGAGGCCGTCATCCTTGACGCGCCGGTAAAAACAACTGACGTGACCGGTATGGCAGGCGGCGCCGCCGATCTGCTCGACCTTGAAAATAATGGTGTCGCCGTCGCAGTCGATCAGGATTTCCCGGATGATCTGGACATGGCCGGAGCTTTCCCCTTTGCGCCAGAGCTTCCGGCGCGAACGGGAGTAATAGACGGCGTGGCCGGAGGCCAGAGTCTCACTCCATGCCTCTTCGTTGACATAGGCGAGCATCAGCACTTCGCCGGTCGCCCAGTCCTGCGCAATCACCGGGATCAATCCGTCCGTTTTGGAAAAATCAAGTTCCGTCATATCCATTCTGTCTTTCGTTATTTATCTCATACCACTATAATTTGCCGGAAAAAATGCTTTTTTCAAGTCGGAAACGGGATTTGTTGCCGATTTTCATCAATCCGATTGCTTTTTTCCGGGAGGCATATTATATTATGCGCAATCACAGGAAACAATAAGGACAGTAACATGCGGGAATGCAAAATCGTCGTTAAAAACCGGGCGGGCATTCATTGTCGGCCGGCCAGCGTCATTCTGAACACCATCAACGCCGAGTTTCCCGGGGTGCGCTTCGAACTGGCCACCACCGATGGCGAAGTTACCGAATTGAACAGCATCCTTGCGTTGATTTCGCTGGGACTGCAACCCGGCCAGTCGGCCGTCCTCCGTGTCGAAGGCGGCGATGAGGAAAAGGCCATTCAGCGTATCAGCGGACTTTTCGCCCACGATTTCGATTTCCCGCCGAAATAAGCAATTATGAGCCGGACGCAACCGGTTTACGGCGCGGTGTTTTCTGCGCCAACGCGGCTTTGAACGAGGCGGGCAGATCCTCCGGCACCCGGTAAATCCGGTAGTCGTCGCCGAACTCCAGACCGTCGGTCGCCTCCTTGTCACGCACAATCCACAACTCCGAAGCAACACCGTTGTATTCCGGCATCTTGCGCTCGGGCAGATGACGCCGCAAATAGTAATACGCGCCGCCGCGGACGCGCTCCGCCGGATTGATCAGGATCACCGGAGTTCCGGCCGCCTCGGCCTGACGGCAGTAGGCAAACAATTCCCGCAGCGATTCGCCGTCGTTCCGCCGGGCCATGACCGCCGCGTCAATCGCGGTATAAAAAAACGCCGCCCCCAGCAGCAGAAACACGGTATACCGCTCCCAGGAGATTTTCCTTGCAAGCGAAACCAGAGCGAACGCCAGCGCCGCCGCCGGCCACATCCGGCACCACCCCGGCGCCAGCACCAGAAACACCACGGCGCCGACCGCGAAAAGCGCACCGGGAACGCGTCGCCACCACGACGGCAGCCGCAACCGCCCCAGAACACGCCGGGCGCCCCACACCGTGAAACTTCCGGCCGCCAGCGCCGCCGGCGCATACAGCGGCAGCAGATACACCTGGCGTTTGCTGGAGGAAACCGTCAGCACGAGATAGGGCACCATCAAAAAACACAGCGCCAGCAACGCTCCGGAGCGCCTTTGCCCCCAGCCGCGCTTCCACAACAGCCACAGCCCTCCGGGCAACAGAATCAGCCACGGCTGGAACTGTTGCGGCAGTTTGACCAGATAGTAGAAAAGCGACTCCACATGATCGCCCTGCGAACCGGAAAAGCGGC
>JAVBQJ010000143.1:0-23877 GCA_031549115.1 Victivallaceae bacterium | reverse complement strand
TCAGCCATGTTTTGACTTCGGCTGACATTCCCCCTCAGAAATGCACATCTACAAAGACGGTAGTCGAGAAATTAGCTCCCGTCACGCTCAACTATTGCCCCAAACACCGCTTTCGAAAAGTTATGGGATGGCTGTGATTTTCTTTAGTAAAATATACGCATTAACTTGAGAAAATCAATAGGCCGGCGGAATTTATTTTGTGAATGCATTATTAGCCATGATTGCTCGAATTTCGGTAACCTTCTTTTCTGCAGGAAGGTTTTGGTCATCAATTATGGCTTCGATCTCTTTCAATTTATCTTGATCTGACTTGGAGCCGACAACGCCGGATATGACGGCGATGGCTTTTTCCTGGGCTTCGTCGCCGATGTGGGTGTAGTATTTGTCGACGATGTCGGAGTCGGTGCCGAGGATTGACAGGACCACTGCTTTGGGAACACCGGCTTCGGCGCAGTGGCTGGCGAAGGTGTGGCGCAGGGAGTGGAAGCCGTAGATTGTGACTTTGCGGGCGCGCCCTGCCATTGCCACCGAGGGTTCCAGGCCGATCCAGTGGATCACCCGGAGCATGTCGACGTTCACCAGGTTGTTGCCGACGTTCTTGCCGTCTGCGTCAGTCCTGTTATAGCGGGCGGCTACCTCGGGGCAGACGTAGTCGTTGTCGTTGCTCTTCCATTTCAACGCCTCTTGCAGCACTTCGTGGAGCTTCGGGGCGATGGGGATCGTCACCTCCTTGCCGGTCTTGAACTGTTTTACCCAGACCCGGCGGCGGCTCAAATCGACCTTGGCCCAGCGCAGCAGCACGCAATCCTTCAGCCGTTGGCCGGTGAACATGCCCAGGTGATAAATCACCCGTACTTCCGGCTTGTTCATGACCTTGTAAGCCGGATCGTCAAGGACCTCCAGTAACTTCGCTTCCTGATCGCGGGAAAAGGGCAGACGCCGAAGCTCCTGCTCCTGTTCCTCCCGCTCTTTGCGGAACAGCCCGACACTCCGGAACGGATTATCGGGTTCGCGGTATTCCCTGAGCACATCGAAGATCTTCCGCAGCCGTTTGATTTTCCGGTTATGCGTGGACACCGAGATTTGCGTCGTGCGCAAGTGGCGGGCGAATTGCTCCGCGTGAGTTTCGGTAATCTCCCGAATCACCATCTGGGGCCGGTTCATCAGCTCCATGAATTCGAAGAAGGTCGCCCGATAGGAGTGATGCTCGTGCACTGTGGCGGGATGCGCCCGGTCCGGATGGGCCTCATACGCTTCCCAGACTTTGTCCAACGCCAGGTTGTGTTTCTTCGCCAGCCAGCCCCTGGCGTGCTGCACGTGGGCGGAAACGACTTCGGCGGAGGGAGCCTTGAGCAACGGCATCAGAGCTTCCGCCTGTTTGACGGCTTCTTTTTGATCTTTGGTTTTCAGACTGACGGCTTTGCGCTCGCCATTGAGTTGGTAGCGGAAATAATAAACGCCGCCTTCTTCTTTCTGATAAACCGTCCCGACATCGAGTTTGATTACTTTCTTTCCCATTCAAATCCTCTTTTGATCAAAATTATCGGATTTGGCTGTAAAATGATCCAGCGGGAAGTAATTTTCCTCGAAGTGGTACTGTTTGCCACCATTTTCCCTTTTTTGAGGGAGAAATGGTGGAGCATAAGGGACTCGAACCCTTGACCTCCACACTGCCAGTGTGGCGCTCTAGCCAACTGAGCTAATGCCCCTGTTGTTTTGTCAACACCGTTTACTATAGTGGTAAAATTCCGTTTGTCAAGCTCGCTTCCGGGAAATTCGACCTTTTTTGCCCGAATTTTTCGCGATTGCCATGCCAGAGGGAAAAATATAAAAAAAACTTGACTTTTCCCGGAAGTGAACTAATTTGTATGGTGAAGAGAATTTTTTTGTGGATTGCGTTTTCATTGTTATCATGTCCCGGGTTTATTGTATACCGGAGGTTTTGTAGTTTTTTCACAGGGCAACCTGAAAAAATGCGATGCCGCGGTATTTTTTTCTATTGAGAAATAGCACAGAATGAGGAGGTTGCTATGAAGCCCGATTTGCCTCTGCGGTATCCCTTTCCCGACCGTGTTATCGGATCGTCCGATTTTTTCATCGTCACACGCTTTGAAGCATAAAACAACGGCGGCGGATGCCGCCGCCGGCAAATCATAACCGAGGAGAATCGTATGAGCGCACCGGACAATCGCAAGCTGGGGGTATTGGCTCTGGCAGCACTGGTCATCAGTGCCATGGTCGGAGGAGGAATTTTCAGTCTGCCGCAAAATATGGCGCAATACGCCGGCGTCACCGGCGTCACCATCGCCTGGATCATCACCGGCATCGGCATGTTTTTCATCGCCAACACCTTCCGGGTCCTGGCCGAGGTCCGGCCGGACGCCACCACCGGAATTTACTCCTATGCCCGCCTCGGATTCGGCCGATTCGCCGGCTTCCAAATGGCCTGGGGGTACTGGCTGTGCAATATCTTCGGCAATGTCGGCTATGCCGTGATGCTGCTGGACGGATTCGACTACTTCTTCCCCGGCGTTTTCACCGGCGGCAACAACATCTGGTCGATCCTCGGCGGTTCGCTGGTGATCTGGATGATGAACTTCATCGTGCTGGCCGGCATCAAGCAGGCGGCGTTCGTCAACGTCATCGGCACCGTCGCCAAGCTGCTGCCGATTCTCCTGTTCATCGTCATTCTCCTGTTCACATTCAGTTGGGCGACCTTCACCACCGATATGTCCGCGATGGAAACGATTCCGGCCGAGCACCTGAAGCCGATGGGCAGCATGTGGGAGCAGGTTTCCGGCACCATGCTGGTGACGCTGTGGGCATTCATCGGCATCGAGGGCGCGGTCGTGCTCTCCGGGCAGGCCAGAAATCAGAAGGATGTGGGCAAAGCCACCGTGCTGGGCTTCCTCGGCTGTCTCGTGATTTACGCGCTGCTGTCGCTGGTGCCGTTCGGCACCATGAACCAGTACCAGCTGTCGCAGCTGGCCAACCCGTCGACCGCGCCATTGCTGGAAAGCGTCGCGGGCTCCTGGGCCGGATGGCTGATGAACCTCGGCGGCATCATCGCGCTGATGACCTCGTGGCTGGCATTCACCATGATGATCGCGCAGATTCCGTACGCGGCGGCGAAGGACGGCACCTTCCCGCAGATATTCAACCGGGAAAACCTCAAATCGACGCCGTCGGTATCGTTGTGGGTTTCCAGTCTGGTGATGCAGCTGTGCATGGTGTTCGTGTACTTCGAGTCGAACGCGTGGAACACCATGCTGTCGATCACCAGCATCATGATCGTGCCGCCGTATCTGGCCTGTACCATGTATCTGTTTAAACTCTGCGTCACCAAGCAGTATCCGGGCAAGGCATCGGTCGGAAAGGTCTACGCCTGCGTCAGCGGCGCCGTCGGCAGTGTGTTTGCGCTGTGGATGCTGTATTCGGGCGGCTTGAATTATCTGTTGATGACATTCATCTTTCTGGCGGCGGGGATCCCGCTCTATTTATGGGCGCGCCACGAGGCGAACAAGAAGGCGGGCGAAGGCGCCGACAAGCGCATATTCACCAAGCCGGAGCTGATCGGGGCGCTGGTGATCGTCGCCATCGCCGTCTGTGCGCTGGCCACCATCGCCATCGGCTGGTGGGAGAACCATGAAGCGCAGCTCCGCCCGCACCGCGCCAAAGCCAAAACAGTCGCCACCGCCCAAGTCGCAGCGAAGGAGTCCACGGCGTCGGCCGGGAAATAAGGGAAACCAGAGAGAGGGAGTGTATATCATGTATGAATTATTATCACGTCAGGTCCTGATCATCGAAGATCCGATCACCAATGCCAGCGAGGTCGCCAACGCGGCGATCGCCCGGGTTACGGACGCGTTGGCGGATTACAAGGTCGAAGTCCTGCATGTCAACAGTTACCAGGAGGCGTTGCCGCTGATCCGCAACAATATGGATATCGACGCCTTTCTTTTGTCCACCGACATGGATCTGACGCCGTCGGAGGAGCCCGGCGCGTTCGCCGTGCTCGAGGCGATCGACGAGCGCCAGAGCGGCGTCCCGGTGTTTCTCTTGGCGGACCGCGACAAGACCTCGGAGGCGCTGAATGCCGGCCTGATGGAGCGCGCCACCGAATTCGTCTGGATTTTCGAAGACAGCCCGGTGTTCATCGCCGACCGCGTCATGGCGGCGATCGAGCGCTTCCGCCAGGAACTGCTGCCGCCGCTGTTCAAGGCGATCTGGAAGTACAACGAAAGCCACCATGAATATTCGTGGGCGGCGCCGGGCCACCAGGGCGGCGTCGGCTTCACCAAGACGCCGGCGGGCAAAAAATACTACGACTTCTACGGCGAAAACCTGTTTCGCACCGATACCGGAATCGAGCGCTACACCATCGGTTCGCTGCTCGATCACACCGGCGCTTTCCACGACAGCGAAGTCCTGGCCGCCGAGGTTTTCGGCGCCGACGAAAGCTATTCGGTGGTGACCGGGACCTCGGGTTCGAACCGGACCATCATGCAGGTGTGTCTGGAGGACGGCGATATCGCGATCTGCGACCGCAACTGTCACAAATCGATCGAACAGGGGCTGATCATCAGCGGCGCGATTCCGGTTTACATGATCCCGACCCGGAACCGTTACGGCATCATCGGCCCGATCCTGTCCAGCCAGATGACGCCGAAAGCGATCAAGCAGAAGATCGGCGCCTGCAAACTGCCGCATTCGGACAACCTGAAGCGTTACTCCGTGGTCACCAACTGTACCTACGACGGCTTGTGCTACAACGCCGCCAAGGTCGAGGAGTTGCTGGCGCAATCCGCCGACCGCGTCCACTTCGACGAAGCCTGGTACGGGTATGCCCGCTTCAACCCGATGTACCGCGAGCACTTCGCGATGCGCGGCGATCCGAAAAAGCACAAGGGCGCGACCGTATTTTCCACGCAATCGACCCACAAACTGTTGAATGCGCTGTCGCAGGCCAGCTACATTCACATCCGCCAGGGGCGCGAGGGCATCGACTTCAACCGCTTCAACCAGTCGTACATGCTGCACGAAACCACGTCGCCGTTGTACGCGATCTGTGCGTCCAACGACATCTCCACCGATATGATGCGGCGCAGCGGCCAATCGCTGACCCAGGAGGTCATCGACGAGGCGGTCGATTACCGGCAGTGCATGGCGCGGCTGTACCGCGACTTCACCAAGGCCGGCAGCTGGTTTTTCAAACCGTGGAACGCCGACAAGGTCACCGATCCGGCGACCGGAACAGTTTACGACTTCGCCGACGCGCCGCGCGATCTGTTGCGCTTCGAGCAGAGCTGCTGGATGCTGGAGCCGAACGCGGTCTGGCACGGCTTCGGCGACATCGGAAAAGACTGGGTGCTGGTCGACCCGATCAAGGTCAGTATCCTGACGCCGGGTATGGGCGATGACGGCAAATTGCAGCCGCACGGCATTCCGGCGATTCTGATCTCCAACTATCTGTTTTTGCACGGCATCGTGCCGACGCGATCGACCGATTCGCAGTTGATGTTCCTGTTTTCGATGGGCATCACCAAGGGCAAGTGGGGGACGCTGGTGAATACGCTGCTGAAGTTCAAGCAGTATTACGACGCCAACGCGCCGTTGTCGCAGGTGCTGCCGAATCTGACCGCGCAGTACCCGAAGCGTTACGCGTCGATGGGCATCAAGGACCTGAGCGATGAAATGTACGCGTATCTGGTGGCCAACGATCCGGACGGCAAATTGAATGCGGCCTTCGAAACACTGCCGGAGCAGGTGGTTTCGCCGCGCGAGGCGTTCCGGAAGATCGTCTCCAACGACATCGAACTGGTGCCGACGAGCAAGCTGGCGAACCGGGTATCGGCGAATTCGGTCATTCCGTATCCGCCGGGGATTCCGATGCTGATGTCGGGCGAAAATTTCGGTCCGGCGACCGGCCCGCAGATCGGTTACCTGAAGGGTTTGGAAGCGTGGGACCATCAGTTCCCGGGCTTCGAACACGTCACCGAAGGCGCCGTCGTCATCGACGGCGTCTATAATGTGATGTGCCTCAAGCAAAAGTAAAACGGACGGGGCCGCATGCGGAGTTTTCCAATGCCTGGATGTTGCATGAAGCGCCGGAAATATATCGCAAGCATTTATGGATGTCAAAGACTTGCAAATACCGCAGTCGATAGCAGCGCTATCGGCGAGGATTTTCGCAAGGCTTTTGACGCCATAAGGATGCGATAGATTTTTCGGCCATTCGTGCAATATTCAGGAATGCGGCCCCGCGCTTTTATCAAGGGACAACCAGAATCAATTCATCGACCACGATTGCGGACACGCCGGAATTTTCCACCGGAGCGCAATAGAAGTAGCAATCCGGGCTCAGATTGTGTACGCCGAGATCGAGGTAACGGTATTCCGCGGTATCCAAAGCATCCGCGGGGACCGTCTGCATCGGCGAATTGTCTCCGTGCACGCCGACGACCAGGCCGGGACCGCCGGCGGCATCCGGCGTTTTTTCCAGACGCAGCGCCGCATAGACCCGCACCCCCTCCCCCAACGGCGGCAGCGCATGCTGAATCAGCCAGCCGCCGTGTCCGGCCGCCATCCGCCACGCCAGCCCGCCGTGGGCGTTCGCGTCGGCGACTTCGAACACCCTGCTGCCGACCTCATAGACAATGAAGCTCGTGTGACGCAGCGCCGTCAGCCGTTCGCGCGGAAGACCGCGCAGCTCCGGCGGCAACTCGTGATCCGCAATCGGCGGCGTCAGACCATACCGCCGCTCCAGGTCCCCGGCGAAGGCCCCGAAGCGGCCTCCTTCGGCAAAGTATTGCGTTCCGGTCCCGCCGGCGCGCGCCAGCATTTCCCGCGCCAGCGCCTGCAATTGCGCTTGCGTCCAACCGTACGCTTCCGGCTGTGCCATCTCCGGGCGCAACAGCAAGGCGAAGGCGATCGGCATTTGCGCCGATTCCACCCGCGCCAGCCGCACCGGATCGTCCGCAACCGCCTCTTTCGCCCGCGCCATCGCGCCGAAGGCCGACAACAGCGTTTCCATCTCCAGCCAGCCGGTGGTATTGTTCAGATAGCAACCCAGTTCCGGCGGCGGCTCTTTCGCGGTTTCCTGCGTCAGGAGCGTCATATATTCGCCGATGTGTGGTGCGGCACTGCCGTAATAGCCGTCCAGAAATTCTCCGATCAACGCGGCGGAATCCAGATCCGGGTTCCACAGCAGCTTCGCCGCGACCCAGCAGCGCAGCGGCTGCATGTCGCCGCCGGTTTCCGAAGACAGCGCGTCGAGCTGCGCGAAGATCGCCTTCGCGTGATGATCGCGGAAGAAACGCATGTCGTCGCCCCACGCGTCCCAATTCGGATGCGGCAGCAGATAATTCTTGAAATTGGTCATGTAGTTCCACACGCCGAGCGTAGCGGCAACCTGCGACCACGCCCGCATGCTGTCGCGGAACGCTGCGTTGGTTTCCGAATCCAGCGGCCGGCAGAAGTTGGCGCCGATCACGCACAGCCGGATCATCACATTGCCGCGCGGCATCGTCACGACCGGCGGCTCCAGCGTGTAATTGTACGCCAGCGTTTCGACCACCACGCCGGGGCGGAATTTCTCCAATTCGAAAGCGACCTCGTTGACGAAGTCCAGCAATACGCCGGACTGACGTCCCTGTTCGCGTTCGGTCAGCGCCCGGCAGCCGTCGCATTCGCAGAAAGACGCCGGCGTGTCGTTCTGGGCGATGGAAATCACCATCGCTTCCGGATTCGCCTCCAGCCACTTACGGGCGCGCCGGATCAGTTCGGCGCGCATTTCCGGATTGGACAGGCACAATTGGCCGCGGCTAAGGCCGCCGACGCGCTCGCCATTTACCAGGCTGAACCACTCCGGGTGCGTACCCAGCAACTCCTCCGCCGGCAGCAGCTGGTCGAAGGTATGGCAGAAGCCGAGAATCGATTCATGGCCGCCATATTCGGCTGTCGCCGACGAGGTGTGCCCATTCACCCGCATCCGGGCGGCGAACTCCGGGTGGCCCCATACCGTTGCGGCATGATACAGGTCCCGGATCGGAAACGGCGGCTGATAGCGCAGCGAAATTCCGGAGTAGTCCAGCGCATCCCGCTGCGGAATGTCGCTCTCTTGCGATGTCCAGAAGCGGACGCCCCAATGCTCCAGAAGCTCATATGCCGCATACAGCGTCCCGCGCGGCCGCGCGCCGGAGACGATCAGGTGCGGCCCCGCGCTCTCGACGATGATCCCGTCCGGCGCCAGCGCCGTGAAATCGTCGACTCCCAGCGTTGACGCCATTTCCGGCGACTGGCCGACCCACAGCGCCGCTTCTTCCGGCTGCGTTGTCCGCACGATGGCAAGCGTTTCCCCGGTCATCTGCGCGATGAAACTCTGCAGCTCCCGCGCCGCGGTCGCCTCCGCCGGAACGGCATCCGGCGCCAGCGCGATGATCCGCGCCTGCGCCGTCACGGCGCCGAGGATCCCCGCGAGGAGGATCATCCGGCCATATATCCATTTTACGGCCACAGCATGTCTCCAAAAACCGTGATGTACTTGTAATCCTCCCAGATCCGGACGGAATCGTCGGCGAGGCTGAACAGTGCGAACGGCGCCGCGTGACCGTCCACATACATGTGCGAGAGACGCCCGTTATGGCGATACAGATCGAGCTGGTCGTTGACCAGATTCTTCGGGAAATCCATCATCGCGTACACCGCGCCCTGATAAGCGAAGCAGTTGCCGTCGATCATCAGCACCATCTGCGACGGCCGGGTGCAATTGCCCAGCTGCCGCAGTTTGTAATGGTCGGTGCTCGCCGTCAAGATTCCGCTGTAAATATAGTTCGGTGCCTTGACCGCGTCGGCGACCGCCACGGAAGTTGCCGCCGGGCAGTAAAGCAAGGCGGAGTTGTTCGAAGACGCCGGATCCCAGGCGGGCCCGCCGATGTATTCGACCATATTGGCGACCCAGCCGCTGCCGGCAAACGCCTCGCCGGTACCGCGGTAACTCCACGGCGTGGCATAATCGCCGTTGTCGAGGGCGTACATCTGTACCGCCAGACCCCATTGTTTGGTGTTGGACAGACATTTGGTCGCCTGTGCCGCCGCCCGCGCCTTGCTCAACGCCGGCAGCAGCATGCTGGCGAGAATGGCGATAATCGCAATCACTACCAACAGTTCAATCAGTGTAAAATTCGTTCGTTTCATGACTCCCTCCCTTTCGTTCCAAGTTATTCCGTGAAAACTTTATATTCGCGCGGCTCGTACCAGAGTTGGCGCGATTCCGCTGTTACTTTGGTAATCCGGTCGAGGAGCAGCCGGACGCCCATGGCGGCGAGCAGCTCCAACTGAATCTCATAGCGGTACAACCGCGGCACCGGAAACGAGAAACCGGTATTGCGGTTGCACAGAACCGCCGCCGCCGGAAGTTCGGCCGCGGGCAATTGCAGCGCCAGCGCCGAAGCCAACGCTCCGGCCATCACGTCGTCCAATGCGATCCACGCGTCCGGGCGCTCCGCCGCAGATTGGCGCAGAAACTTCCGGGCGATTGCCGCGCCATCGGCGGCCAGCCCCGAAAAGACCCGGTCGGCGGGAATGCCGAACTCGTCACAGAGCGCCTGGATCTGTTCGTGCGCGAAAATCTGCAATCCCTGCGGCAGCACCAGCGCCGTTCGCCGCGCCCCCGATTCCGCCATTCGCGCCAGCGCCCGCCGCAGCACGGAAATATCATCGATGAAAACCGCGTTGGCTACCGTGCTGAGGCTGCCGACCAGCAACGCGGGGATATCCTTTTCCCGGAAGTAGTCGTACGCCTCCCCGGCAAAGGTATCCAGCGAAATTACCCCGGCCAGTTCACCGCGCTCAATCCAGCGCCGCAAACCCGGAAAATCGGTCACCTTGAATTCGGAGCGGCGCCCCGGCCGGTCGCAGCAGAATATCTCCGCCCGGCAGCCGTACTTCACCAGCTCCATTTGCAGAAAGCACAAGAGACTCCCGTAATACGCACTGATGTCGCGGGAATACGCGGTCAAGCCGATCACCCGTCCGGCATGCCCGTCGGCATTCGGGTCGATCACGAACACCCCGACCTTGTCGCGCACCTCCAGCACCCCGTCGTCCTTCAATTCGCGGATCGCCGCCGTGATCGTCGCGGTACCGAACCGGAATTGACGGCGGAAGAAATCCTGCGACGGCAATTTGGCCCCCGGCGCCAGCTTCCGGTCCCGGATATACCGGACCAATTGCAGCTTGGCCTGTGTCGTTTTGCGCTCTTCCATAACGTGTATTCCACTCTCAATACTGAAAACTGTTTTTTGTATACACCCATAATTATAGTGCATTTTCGAAATTTTGTCAAGGGGGGAAAACACAAAAAAACGAATTTTTTCCAAAAAAACGCGCGGGGCCGCATGAGGGTAATCCCCATGCGGCCCCATACGCTGTAATTTAATTTTTCAGTCCCGTTTCACCAGGAAAATCCGCTCCACCCATATATTCACGGTGTCGCCGGACAGTACCGGGGCCACGTAAATGTATTCATCCTTGGAGCTCAACGTTCCCACCCGGATGCAGGAGTAGGCCTCTTCCGGAACGGCGCTGCCGGGGAGCAGCAGCTTTTGCGACGTCCCTTTTTTGCCGTCATGAATCCCCAATTCGACCACGGGAGTGTCCCGTTTCCGCGCCGCCTCCGGCATCTTCACGCGCAAACTTGCGTACACCTCCCACGCACCCCGGCTTTCAACCCAGATCGGCACCGGACGATACTGGACCAGCCAGTCGGAGTGACTGCCCGGCATCCGCGCCGCCATGCCCGAAGCGGTCTCCGCCATCGCATCCGGCGAGAGCCATACGCCCGAATTCAAGCGCCACAGCATGCATCTGTCGGCGTCGATCACCTGCACCGATTCCGCCGGCAACGCCTGCAATTCCGGCGGCAGCTTCCGGTTTTCAGCCGGAGCGTCCAATCCCACTACCGCCCGCAATTCCGGCAGCAATGCGGCAAACGACAGCCCCTCCCGGTAGCCGTCCGCGGAATACGCCTCCGCCGCGGCGCTCAGTTCGGCCAGGGCCGAGCGCAATTGCTCCAGCGGCACTCCCGCATCGGAGTAACTCTCTTCGCGGGTCAACAACGCGTAATTGACCGCGCTTTTGGCCTTTCCGACCCTCCGCAGCAAAACCGGATCCCCGGCAACCGCCTCCTGCGCCTGCCGCAACAACGCTTCGGCCTGCAGCAATACCGGGAAGCGCAGCCATGCCGCGGAAGATTCGATGTAACAGGTGGCCGCAAAGCCGCTATGGTCGAGTTCGTCATGCAGCAAACGCCAGTATTCTTCGAGATAAAGCGCGGCCGCACCGTAATAGCCGGCCAGAAATTCACGTTGCAGCGCCGCCAAATCGAGATCGGGGTTCCACAACAGTTTGGCCACCAGCCACGCCCGCATCTCGGCGAAGTCCTCCAGCCGGGAACCGCCATGCTCGAACACCCACCGTACCCGGTGATCCCGGAACAGACGCAAGTCGTCCGCCAGATGCCGCAGATTCGGGTGCGGCGACAGGTAACTGCTGAAGTTGGCGACGTAATTCCAGAACGCCAGCTGACGGCTGACCGACGACCACGCCTGAAGATTGCGGAAGAAGCTCTCGTTCTCCTTCGACGCCAGCGGTTTGCCGACATTGGCGCGGATCGAACACAGCCGGATCAATACATTGTCGCGCGGCCGGATGCCCTCCGGGATGGCGATCGTGTACCAGTAAGCCAGCGTTTCCACCCAGACCTCCGGGAACTCCGCCGCGACGGCGGCGGCGACCTCGTTGACGCAATCCAGCAGAATCCCGGATTGCACCCCGCCATAGCGCGCGTCCAACGCCCGGCAGGGCTCGCACCGGCAATACATTTCGTTGTCGTTCTGCGATACCGATATCACCCGGGTGCCGGGGTTTTCCCGGAGCCACCGCAGCACTTCGCTCGCGAGAGCGCGGCGCATTTCCCGATTGGACAGACACAATTGTCCGGGGTTGCGCATGCCGTCCACCAGCGCGTACCACTCCGGATGTCCGGCGAAGTAACGTTCCGACGGCAGCAGCAGTTCGAAGGTATGGCACCACCCGAGCAGCGATTCGTGACCGCCGTACGCTTCGGGAATCGCCTCCCAATGGCCGTTGATGCGACTCCGCGCCGCGAACACCGGGTCGGCGGTGAATATCCCGCAGCCCATCTCCCGGACCTCGAACGGAGGTGCGTATTCATAATCGACCGCCGGGATTTCCAACACCGGCAGAGACGGCACTTCGGTTTCCCCCGGCGCCCAGAAGCGGATCCCGGCGTACCGCTCGAGAAAGGCGTACACGGCATAAAGCGTCCCGCGCTTCCCCTCCCCGGCCAGGATCAGCTCTTCGCCGTCCGTTTTGATCACCACGGCGTCCGGCGCCGGCCGTTCCCCCGGATAAGCCCCGCCCACCCGGATCGCCGGCCCCGGCGCCGTTCCGAGCGCCACCGGCAGCGTCACACCGGTGGCCTGCGCCAGAAACATCCGCAGCTCCCGGGCGGCGGTTTCCTCCGGCGCCGACGGCTGCTCCGGCAACACGATGGTGTACCGGCTGCCGCCGTCTTCGATCAAGGTCAGCGCCCGGAGCGGAAACACCGCCAGCACCGCCAGCCAGACCGATACCATCCGGCAACAGGAAACTCTCCTCATCGCGTTCACCATTCCGTTACCATTGTCCGGTCGGCCAGGTGCCGGGCGCGAACAGGCTGTAATTCTGCAGCAGCACGTCCTCCGACAGCAGCAGCATATCCACCGCGGCGGCGTGCCCGTCGACGTACAGATTGGTGCATCTGCCGTTGTGGTTGTACTCCACGCCGGAATAGTCGGTCGACGGATTGTTGTAAAAGTCGAAGACAAAACCGTACCACTGTCCCTTGACGTCCAACATGCTGACCATCTGGCTGGGCAGCTGGCAGCGGCTGAGCTTCCGCGGACGGTACGATTCGTCGCTGGCGAATACCAGATTGCCGATCCTGCCGTTGAATCCGTAGGACGGATAGGGTTTGCCGCTGTCCGCGTCGATCTGCTGGCCGGAAGCGGACGGACAGGTCGTCAGCGGCGAGTCCGTCCCCCACGACCAGGCGGAGCCGCCGAGATACGACGGATAAACCGCCCGGACCCAGTTGGTGTAGTGCTCCGTTTCGTTTTCCCGGATCAGCGGGAAGCTGTCGTCCCAGTCGCCGGCGTACATGGTGAAGGCCAAACCCCAGGTCTTGTGATTGTTGAGGCATTTGGTCGCCTGCGCCGCGGCGCGCGCCTTGCTCAATGCCGGCAGCAGCATGCTGGCGAGGATTGCTATGATCGCAATCACGACCAGCAATTCAATTAGTGTGAAATTTCTTTTGCTCATGTTCCCGTTCCTTTCCTTCTTTTTTTATCTGTACTATATCATGCCGGAAGTGACTGTACCAGCCAGTTCCGGAATCAATCCGGCGACCCAGTACGAAGTATTCCGCCGATCGACGCGATAGAGCTCCGCCAGCTCCGCCAACGCCTGCTCGCAAACCGCGCTGAGTTCCCCCGGGTGCGCCTGAAGCTCCCGGTCGATCACCGCCCGCAGCCGGAATTGCCGGAAGCGCCAGCACTTGCGCCCCCACTCCGGCAACTCCGCCTCCAGTTCGTCTGTCAACCGCAGCGCCTCCTCCGGATCGGCGCCGAATTCCTTATGCAGAAAGAGACCCGGACGCGAACGCAATTCCCGGTTGTAGCCGGCGACATGCTCCTTTTCCACCATGGTCGTATGGTTGCGTTCGAAAATATCGAGGACGGCGGCAAACTTGCCGCGGTCGCAATCACGCGCTCCGAACTCATAACGGCAGTAGTCTTCGACCGCTTCGTCGACATTCTCGGTGCCGTCCCAGTAAAAATAGGCGTACAGCACTTTATTGAAATCCTCGAAGATCCCTTCCGAATACGGATATCCTCCGGAGCAAATCTCCTTTACCGCGCGGAACAGCCGCTGAAAACGCGACGGCTGCGCGGAAAAACCGACCACATTCCACGGCAGCATCCCCCACATGCTGATCTCCGGGAAGTTCAGCAGCGGCCGGTTGCCGGGCACGCCATTGCGCAGCGGATGTTCGGGGAAACAGCCGTGCGAGTCGGCCATGATCAGCTTCAGCCACGGCGCCGGTTCGCAGCGCAGTTTCTCCTCCAGTCCCCGCCACTCCGCGTTTTCGCCGCAATAGTCGAAAAGCCAGGTGGTGTAGACGATCCGTCCCTCCGGGTGGTAGCGGTGAAACACCTCCGCAATCGCCTCGCCGCACCGGAACATCCCGTTCACCCCGTAGGGATAACAGGATTTGCAGCCGCAGCCGCCCTGATCGTAGGAGCCGATGCTGTAAAAATCGACCGGCATATCCTGGAAGTACGCCAGCGTGTCGCAATGGTTGGCGGCGATCAGCTCCAACCCGCCGGGGGCCGACGGACAGATTTCACAACCGTAGAACGACCGCCCCGTGGGAGTCGCCCGCAATGCTTCCGGCGTATCGGCATAGCCTTCGTTGGCCAGCGAGATCAGCATGGTTTTCATGCCGCAGGCGTGGGCAAAGCCGAAGAGGGCGCGAATCCGCCGCAGAAACGCCTGCAGCTCCGGGTCGCCGATGCCGCAATAGTGGTGCTTGTCCACCCACAACGCGATGCCGTTGTACCCCCACAGCGCCAGGTCTTCGATATAACGCCGCAGCTCATCCAGCGGCGCGACATGGTAATAGTTGAAGAAGTGGGAGGCGAAGTAGATGAAGCGGAACGGCTTGGCCGGCGCATAGCTGCCCGTTGCCATCCCGGCTTCGAAGCGGCGATTCCGGAACGAAGCCTTATGGAGTAACCTCCCGGCGGCACAGACGAGCGCAAAGTAGTCGGCGCCCCGGACCGACAACCGTTCCGTCCCGGAGATGACGTACGCTTCGGGCGGCAGCACCTCGTCCCGGTAAAAAGCCAAATCGGCCTCTTCGGCCGTATCGACAGCCGCCAATGGCGGGCACTCGCGCTCCGCCAGGCAGCGATTCAACAGTTCCAGCAGCTTTTCCCGTTCCCGGTCAGGGCATCCGGAAACATAGACTTTTCTGATTTCCATTTTTTTCTTCTCCAACTGGCAATCGTTTCAACCATGCTTTATATTATAGCAAAAGACCGACAAAAGTAAATGGAATTTTCTCTTCAATACATGGAGCGGACTCTAAAACCATGAAAACATCCCTCTTCGCGGAACAGCTCCATTGCCAGAAAAGTGTTTTCTCCGGCAGCCTGTCGTTTCGCCTGGAGTCGTGCGGGGTCAGCCGCAAACGCCTGCCGTACATCGAAGGCTGGACCTGCCGCAGCGACGGCTATGTCTCCGTCACCGATGGCGCCACGGTCAAAATTCAGCAGCGGAACGGACCGGCGCTGGTGATCCCCGACGGAGCCGCGCTCGTGACCCGGCCATTCTGGCACCACAAGAGCGAGATTCATCCGGAGGTTGGACAGAGTGAGTGCATCATCAGCTGGGCGCATTTTCACTTTTATCTGCTTGATTCCATCGATCTTTTTTCACTGCTGGAGCTGCCCCGGATCGTCACCGGACCGGAAAGCGCGGTATTCCGCCGGTTCTGCACCGACCTCACCGCCATGCGCTGCAATCCGGAATTCACCGAACTGGCGATCGCCGTCAAAACCCAGAAGATCGCGTTCGATTTTCTCGACTCCATATTGCGGTTGATGCCGCCGGCGCACGAGGCCGGCGACCGGTTGTGGGAGGAGCTGCGCCAAATCGAACCGGCGCTGCAGTGGATTCGCCGACACTACCGAAGCCAACTCCGAATCGAAGAACTGGCCGCCCGCTGCCGCCTTTCCAGCTCCGGATTCCATGCCGTTTTCAAACGCGTGATGAAGACCTCGCCGGTCAATTACGCCATTCTCCTGCGGCTGCAGGGTGCCCGCAACCTCCTCGCCGGGACCCGGCTTTCCATCCAGGAAATCGCCCGCGAGAGCGGTTACGAGGATGCGTTTTTCTTTTCCAAACTGTTCCGGAAGTACACCGGCGTTTCGCCCCGGGAATACCGCAACGTCAACCGGACCGAAAGGGACGCCATGGAAAATACCGAAGGCGATTTTTTTCCGGGTTACGACTTGCAATAACGCCGGCGTCATGGTATCTTACAAAGGTTGTTGTTTCACGGCTAACTCTGGAAATTTTCTATGTCTGATTTTGTTCATCTTCACGTTCACAGCCATTACAGTCTGCTCGACGGCGCCTGCACCACCAAGGGGTTGCTGGCGATGGCCAAAGAGTACGAAATGCCCGCCGTCGCCATGACCGACCACGGCTTCATGGGCGGTTCCATCGATATGTACCACACCTTCGAGGGCTCCGGGATCAAACCGATTCTCGGCTGCGAAGTATATGTGGCGCCGACCAACCGCTTCGACCGCGATCCCCACAACCCCGATATCCGCGGCTTCCACCTGGTACTGCTGGCCGAAAACATCAAAGGCTATCACACGCTGTGCAAGCTTCTGAGCGAAGCGTGGCTCAACGGGATGTACTACAAGCCCCGGGTCGACAAGGAGCTGCTGCGCGAATACCATGACGGGCTGATCGCGCTCTCCGCCTGCATCGGCGGCGAAATTCCGCAATCGGTGCTCAAAGGCGACCTCAAGCGGGCGAACGAACTGGTCGGCGAATACCGCGATCTCTTCGGCAAAGACAATTTTTTCATCGAGATCATGGATCACGGCATGGAGGAGGAGCGCAAGTGCAACGCCGAGATGATCCGGCTGGCGCGGGAATTCGCGCTGCCGGTCGTCGCCACCAACGACATCCATTACCTCAAAAAAGAGCACGCCAAGGCGCACGAAATCATGCTCTGCGTCCAGACCAACGCCAAATTGGACGACCCGCGCCACTTCCAGTTCTCGGGCCCGGAATATTATTTCAAAAGCCCCGACGAAATGAAGGAGATTTTCAAGGAGATCCCGGAGGCGGTGACCAATACCGTCGGCGTCGCGGAACGCTGTGAAATCGAATTCAAATTCGCCCCCGACGTCAATCACTACCCGGTCTTCGACATTCCGACCGGCGAGCCGGAAAAGGTCTATCTGCGCAACATCTGCGCCGCCGGCATCAAGGAGCGTTACGGCTGCGACATCAGCGACGGCCACGAGCTTGACGAACACGAAAAAGAGATTGTGGAGCGGATGGATTACGAGCTCGGCGTCATCGACCGCAGCAAATATTGCAGCTACTTTCTGGTGGTGTCGGACTTCATCCGCCACGCCAAGGAGCAGGATATCCCGGTGGGACCGGGACGCGGTTCCGGCGCCGGCAGTCTGGTCGCGTACCTGACGAAAATCACTGACATCGATCCGTTGCAGTACAATCTCCTGTTCGAACGGTTTCTGAACCCGGAGCGCGTCAGCCCGCCGGACTTCGACGTCGACTTCTGCGAAGACCGCCGCGTCGAAGTCATCGATTATGTGCGCAACAAATACGGCGCGGACAGCGTGTCGCAGATCTGTACTTACGGCCAGATGAAAGCCAAGGCGGTGATCAAGGACGTCGCCCGGGTACTCGGACACGACTTCGCCCACGGCGACCGGATCACCAAACTGATTCCGAACGACCCGAAAATGACGCTGGCCAAGGCGCTCGAAGAATCCAAAGAGCTGCGTGAATTGTGCGAGTCGGAGGATTGGGTCCGGGAGATTTTCGAATATGCCACCGTGCTCGAAGGCAACAACCGGCAATTGGGAATCCATGCCGCCGGCGTCATCATCGGCGACCAGCGGCTGGACAACCTGGTGCCGCTGGCGCGCGGTGCCCAGAGCGAAGTCATCACCGAATTTCCCGCAGGCCACTGCGAAGAACTGGGCCTGTTGAAAATGGACTTCCTCGGCTTGCGCACCATCACCACCATCAAACGCACGGTGGGGCTGATCGAGCAGAGCCGCGGGATCAAGGTGGACGTAAGCAAGCTGCCGCTCGACGACCAGACCACATACGATCTGTTGCGGCGCGGCGACACCATCGCGGTGTTCCAATTGGAATCCGGCGGCATGCAGAACCTGTGCCGCCAGTTCGGAGTGGATACCATCGAACATATCATCGCGCTGCTGGCGATCTACCGCCCGGGGCCGATGCAGTTCATCCCGGAATTCGTCCGCCGCAAACGCGGCTACGAAGCGGTGATCTACGACCATCCGAAGATGGAGCAGTACCTCAAGGAAACCTACGGGATCATGCTTTATCAGGAGCAGATCATGCAGGTGGTCCAGGCACTCGCCGGTTTCAGCCTGGGCGGCGCCGACATTCTGCGCCGCGCCATCGGCAAAAAGAAAAAAGACGTGCTGGAGAAGCAAAAAGCCAAGTTCATCGCCGGCTGCGCCGAACACAACAACATCGGAGCCGAGGTGGCCGAGGAGATCTGGAAGAAGATCGAGTTGTTCGCCGGCTACGGCTTCAACAAATCGCACAGCGCCGCCTACGCCTTCATCTCCTACCAGACCGCCTATCTGAAAGCGAATTACCCGGTCGAGTTCATGGCCGCGGTGCTGACCTCCGAACTGGCCAATGCCGACCAGATCGCGTTTCTGATCAATGCCTGCAAGGAGATGAAAATTTCGGTGCTGCCGCCGGATGTGAACTCCAGTTTGATCCAATTCGGTGTATCCAACGGCGCCATCCGTTTCGGCCTCGGCGCCATCAAAGGAGTCGGGGAAATCGCGGCGCAGAAGATCATCGACGCGCGCAAAGCCGACGGTCCATTTAAGGATTTCACCGACTTCTGCGAACGCTGCGGCGACGGGACGAACTCCCGGATGCTCGAACATCTGACCCGGGCGGGAGCGTTCGATTCGCTCGGGCTGCGCCGGTCGCAGATTCTGGCGATCGCGGAACCGACCATGGCCTACGCGCAAGCGCAATTGAAGGACCGGAAGGCCGGCCAGGGGTCGCTGTTCGACTTCCTCGACGACTCCGGCAAACAGGAGATGTGTTCGATTCCCATCCCGGACATTCCGGAATTCGATGTCGCGGAGATTCTCAAAAGCGAAAAAGAACTGCTCGGATTTTACGTTTCGGGGCACCCGTTGTCGCCGTACATGGCGCTGCTCGAAGCCTTCTCCAGCGTCAAGCTGCGCAACAAGGAGCAGCTTTCGGACAACGAAGGAGTCCGCCTGGCCGGATTGATCAAAACCGTCAGCAAGAAGTTCAGCAAAAATACCGGCAAGCCGTACATGATCATGGAGCTGGAGGACCTTGACACCACCATCGACTGCATGATCTACGAGCGCGGCATGGAAGCGATGGGCGATCTGGTCAACCAACTGGCGCCGGAGCAGACCGTGCTGGTGGACGCATTGGTCAGCAAGCGCGACGAAGAAGAGGCGGCCAAGCTGATCGTCGAAAAGGTCATTCCTTTGACCGATGCGCCGGCGCACCACACCGAGGAACTGATCGTCTACTTGTATGAAAAAGATCAGGATAAGCTGCCGGAGCTGAAGCGCCTGTTGACCGCGGCGCCCGGCGACACCCGGCTGGTATTGAGCCTGGTGACCGGATCGGAGGCGAATGAGCGGGTGGTATTCATTGAAACGGCGGTATTGTTCCACGTGACGATGGACCTTCTGGCGACGCTGACCGGGTTGCTGGGGCCGAAGTGCTGGAAGATCAAAGCGGACAAGAACCTGCCGGTCGGGCGCCAGCGCTACAACTGGAAAGAAAAAAACGCCGCCGCCGCGGAATAAACCTTCGGCGGACAGAAAGAAAAAAATACCATGCGGATTGTGCGTTTCGACGGTACCGGCGGAGCATCGGGCGATATGATACTGGGGGCATTCGCGGCCCTCGGCGTTGACATGGACGCCCTGTACCGCGAGGTGGCGGCAACGATCCCGGAACACTTTCACTGGCACGCGGCTCCGGCCGTATCCCACGGCATTTCCGGCATCCGCTTCAAAGTGGAATGCCATGAACATGAGCACCATCATCATGAAGGGCATTCACACCGGCACGGCCGCACCTGGCGGGAGATCCGCGCCTTGATCGAAAATGCCCCGCTCCCGGCTCCGGCGCGCGAACGCGCCCTGGCAGTATTTCAAACGCTGGCGGAGGCGGAAGCCGCTGTCCATGGCGTCGTCACGGATGACGTTCACTTCCATGAGGTCGGCGCCACCGATTCGCTCGTCGATATTCTCGGCTGCTGCCTCGCGTTCGACGCGCTGCAGATCGACGCGGTCGATGTGGGCACATTGTCCACCGGCCAGGGCAGTTTCCGCTGCGCCCATGGGGTGATGCCGATCCCGGCGCCGGCGACCGCCGAATTGATCCGCCGCTGCCGCCTGACGGTGGCGCCGGGCGGCGAAGCGTTCGAACTATTGACGCCGACCGGTGCGGCGCTGCTGGGCGTCTGGCCCCGGCGGCCGCTGCCGCCGGCGGCGCGGATCGCCGCCATCGGCAACGCCTTCGGCCAACGGGAACTCGACCATACGCCCAACTGGCTGCGGGCGACGTTGTACGAAAGCGTCGAAACACCGGCGGCCATTCCGGCCGAGGTAATCGAATTAATCTGCAATCTGGACGACATCACCGGCGAAATCGTCGGCGACACCATGGACCGGCTGTTTGCCGCCGGTGCGCTCGACGTTTGGACGGTGGCGATCGGGATGAAAAAATCGCGCCCCGGTATTGCGCTGCATGTACTGGCGCAGCCGGAAATGTGCGACGCCTTGCGCGAAATACTGTTCCGCCACACTACCACCTTCGGCGTACGCACCTGCGCCATGCGGCGCGATGCGCTGGAGCGCCGGATGGAAAACGTGACCACCCCGTACGGAGATATCCGGGTCAAGGTCGGCAGTTGCAATGGAGCAGTGCTGTCGCGTCATCCGGAATACGCCGATTGCCGCCAATGCGCCGACGCCGCCGGAGTTCCGGTCAAAGAGGTGATCGCCGCCGCCCGGCGGGAAATCGAGAAAGATTAGTACGAGACTTCTTCGGTGACTGTGACACTGGCACGGCTGAATTCGCGGCTTTCCAGGTACCACCACAGCGGCACCGCGACCACGGACACGAACAACGCGCTGAGGCACAAGGTCCAGTACGCCGTCCCCGCGGCCAGGCGGTAAAACTGCGGATAGCGGGTCAATTCCCGCAGACACTTCAATTCGCGCGCCAGATGAATGATGCCGGAAAGGACCACCCAGCCGAGCGCGGCAAACTGCGCCCACCACCACGAAGGCGGCAGCAGCGCCGTCACCAGCAGCAGCAGCAGCGTGAAGATATTGAGAAATCCCGGCCAGCGCTGAAACGGCGGCACCATATACTTCTGCCGGTGGCAGTACCGGTTCACGTATTTGCGCGTCATCGCCAGCGTAATATAGAGCATGGCACACGACAACAGAGCCAGATTCACCACAAATCCGGGCCAGACGTAACCGATGCTGTAGGCCGTGGCGCCGAACAAATTGAAATACATGATGACGCCGCCAACCACCAGCGGCAGAATGGTGCCGAACAGCAACAGCTTCTGGTAGCGCAGCCGGGACAGCGGAATCGCCTTCCCCCGCGCCCACAAGCCGGTCACCAGCGCCGCCAGCATCATCACCGCGGCCAACACCACCAGATAACTGCGGATCAGGAAAAAATATTCCCCTCGCTGCTCTCCGGGAATCGCATCTTCCATCCGAATGGCGGAAGTAAATGCCGGATCGTCAATCCACTCCGGACGACTGGTGATCGTCGTCACATCCGCAATCCAATACGACAACTCCACCGCCACCAGGGTCGCGGTCAGAATTCCAACCAGTATGGCAATCCATAATTTTACATTCGGCGTCATCATCCATGCTCTCCTTAGCGTATTCGCCTCCATATCGCATTATACTGTAATCTCATTTGCCACATTTTTCAAGTTTGAAAAAACACCTTTGCCGGATTAAATTATAGTAGAACCAAACTATAAGGATCCGCAATGAACCACGGAGAAATCATTCGTAACCGCAACTTGCAGGGCGATTACTTCCAAGTTGAATTTTTTGCTCCGGAAATCGCCGTGAAAGCGATGGCCGGACAATTCACCCATGTCAAGATCGCCGCTCTGCGCGATCGCATCCTCCGGCGCCCTTTCAGCATCAACGCGACCGATCCGGAGGCCGGCACTGTGACGGTGACCTATAAAATCGTCGGTCAGGGCACCGAAGTGCTCGCCACACTCACTCCCGGAATGGTATGCGATCTGATGGGCCCTCTGGGCAACGGTTTTTCGGCTCCCGTCGAGGATGAAATTCCGGTGCTCCTGACCGGCGGCTACGGCGTGGCGGCCACCTATCTTTTGACCCGCAGCGCCACCCGACCGGGAATTCTCCTGGCCGGAGCGCGTACCGAGGCGGATCTGATTCTGCTGGACGATTACCGGGCGAGCGGATTCGACGTCCGGGCGGCGACCAACGACGGCAGCGCCGGGATCAAGGGCTTCGTCACCGATCTTTTGCCGCAGGTGCTGACGGAATATGCGGGGATGAAATTGAAGTTTTATGCCTGCGGTCCCGGACCGATGCTGCAGGCGCTCGCCCGCATACTGCCGGAGCACGGTTATCCCGACGCGGAATTGAGTCTCGACCACCTGATGTGTTGCGGCGTCGGCGCCTGCTTCGCCTGTGTGGTCAAAATCAAAGCCGACAACGCCGACGGCTGGCGCTATGCCCGCAGCTGCTCCGAAGGCCCCGTATTTCACGCATCGCAAATTTACCTGGATTGACATCATGGCAGATCTGACCACCCAACTCGGCAAACTTACGTTGAAAAACCCGATCATGACCGCCAGCGGCACTTTCGGGTACGGTTTTGAATACCATCAGTATTACGACATCGCCCGGCTCGGCGCCGTCGTCGTCAAAGGCATCGCGCCCTTCGAAAGCCACGGCAACCCCACTCCCCGTGTCGCTGAAACCGCTTCCGGCATGCTGAATGCCATCGGTTTGCAGGGCCCTGGCATCGAAAAATTCCTCCATGACGAGCATTATCTGCCGTTTCTGCGTACCACCGCTGCCACCGTGATCGTCAATATCTGGGGCAAAAACATTGCCGACTACGCCGAAGTCGCCCGTCGTCTCGAAGAAGAGGGAACCGGTGTCGCGGCGCTCGAGATCAATATTTCCTGCCCCAACGTCAAAGCCGGCGGCATCGCTTTCGGCACCGACCCCAAGCTGGCTTCCGAGGTCGTCGACGCCGTCCGCGCCGCCACCCGGCTGCCGTTGATCACCAAACTCAGCCCCAATGTCAGCCGCATCGGCGACTTCGCCAAGGCCGTCGTCGACGCCGGAAGCGACATGGTGTCGTTGATCAATACGTTGACCGGCATGGCCATCGACGTCGAAACCAGACGGCCCAAAATCGCCAATCTCACCGGCGGCCTTTCCGGTCCTGCGATCAAGCCGGTCGCCGTACGCATGGTGTATGAAGTCGCGCAGGCGGTTAAAGTGCCGATCATCGGCATGGGCGGCATTATGACCGGCGAAGACGCCGCCGAATTCATGCTCGCCGGCGCCAGCGCCGTCGCCGTCGGGACAGCCACCTTCGCCGATCCCTACGCCCCGATCCGGGTGATCGAAGAACTCGATGCCTATCTCGATCGTCATCAGGTTTCCCGTGCCGCCGATCTCGTCGGTGCGATGCTTCGGTGAAGTTGCCGGGGAGAATGCGGGGGACTTCTCGTCCCCCACACCCCCACGGCAGGGTCACCGACCCTGCACCTCTGCTGCGGATGCCTGCGGCATCCTCCGCGACCATTTTTTACGGGGGGAGCGTTGGTTGCCGCGTCGAACCGGCCAGACCACCACAAAAGCCGCCCTCTCTGCCGGCAATACACGT
>JAVBQJ010000051.1:0-90773 GCA_031549115.1 Victivallaceae bacterium | reverse complement strand
GCCGGCCGGCACCCCCAGCACCTGCGCCACACACTTCGCCGCCAGCCGCATTCCCTCCGGCGTCCAGTGGGTGTCGGTTTTCAAATACGGTTCCACGCCGTCGGCGCGCAATTGGGCCAACTCCGGCGCCAGGTCGATCATCGTAATCCCCGCCGCATCGATCCGCCGTCGGAACTCCTCCCAGCTGGAATTCTGCACTGCACCGGCGGCGCCGCCGAGCTTGTCGCCGTACAGCATCGGTTTGACCGGGATCGGCAGCAGAATCAACTCGATGCCGCGTTCGCGCAGTTGCCGGTCGAAATCCGTGATGGCGGCCACCGGATCCGGCTGTGCCAGGCTCAACGCCCGCTTTTTCAAGCGTTCCGGCCGCAGAAATCCGGGATTGATCAGGTAATTGAAGTCCGAGGTGTAAAACAGCCACCCGTCTTTGCCCAGGATCGCCTTTTCATTGCCGGTTTTCAATCCTTCGATCAACGCCTTCTGCGCCGGCGCCAACAGCGCCGCCCGCAACGCCGAAGTATCCTCCAGCGTATCTTCATATTTCTTGATCGCCCCGCTCAAGCCCCGGTTGAAGTCCAGCAACCCCTGGGCCACCCCGGAGTTCGATGTCATCTTCGTTTCCGACAACAACGGGAAGATCGTCAAAGGCTGCAGATCGGCCGCGCACTGGATATCGCGCGTCCGGAATTCATAGATGAACTGATAAATCGGGTAAATGGTGATCAGACCGAGAAACACCACACACAATACCGCCATCTGGGACTTGGATACCGTGGTATGACCGATTTCGATCTTGGCGACTTCTTCACGGGATAATTTTTTCTTGCTCATGATTTATCCCTTCTCAAAAAATGAAGTAAATGAACGGATTGTAACTCTGGGTCGTCAGCGCCGTCAACGCCAGCGCGAACACCAGCATGCACCAGGCGATCTTCGGCCAGCTCAATTTCCGGGTGAAATCCCAGGTTTGCGGCAACGCCCAGATGACAACTCCGGCGATGAGGAAGTTGATCAGATAGTACGGATTGTAAATCAATCCGGCTGCCACATCGGCCGCCGGATTCAGCGCCCCCACTCCGAACAGGCTTTTGAAGTAGCGCCACGCGTCCGGCAAGGTATCGGCCCGGAAGAACACCCACGCGATCAACACAATGAAAAAGGTGATCAACACCTGCAACACCCCCGGCAGCTTGCGGTACAGGCTTTCTTTGCCCTGCGCCCGTTCGAATGCCAGGTAGCCGCCGTGAATGCCGCCCCAGATCAGAAAATTCCAACTCGCCCCGTGCCACAAACCGCCCAGCAGCATCACCAGGATCAGGTTGCGGTAGGTTTTGAATTCGCCGTGCCGGTTGCCGCCCAACGGAATATACAGATAATCCCGCAACCATGTCGACAAGCTCAGGTGCCAGCGCTGCCAGAACTCGGTGATCGAACGCGATTTGTACGGCGAATCGAAGTTCTTGGCGAAGACGAATCCGATCATCAGCCCGAGGCCGATCGCCATATCCGAATATCCGGAGAAGTCGAAATAAATTTGAAACGCATACGCCACCAGTCCGTACCACGAATCAAAGACCGACAGGTCGCCGGCGCCGAACGCGACGTCGGCGATTTTACCGCACGGGTTGGCGAGCAATACTTTTTTGCCCATTCCGAGCATGAAGAAGGTGATGCCGCGGGAAATCTTCTCCCAGGAGTGAACTCGGCAGATAAGTTGGTCGGCGACCTCCTGGAAGCGGATGATCGGACCGGCGACGAGCTGCGGGAACATCGACACATAACAGGCGTAATCGATGTAATTGGTGACGACCTTGGCGTCGCCGCGGTAGACGTCGATGACATAGCTCATGCTCTGAAAGGTGTAGAAGCTGATGCCGAGCGGCAGCACGATGCGCCAGAAGCCGTCGAACTGCCACGAGGCAATCCCCATCGACTCCATCAACGCGTTGTAGTTTTCGATCCCGAAGTTGAAGTACTTGAAGAACGCCAACACCGACAGATCCACCACGATCGACACGCACAGCCAGAATTTCTTCCGTTCCGGAAACGCCGTCATCATGCGTCCGTTGGTATAATCCACCGTGGTCGTAAACGCCATTAACAGCATGAACGCCGGATTGGCCCAGCCGTAGAACACATAGCTGAACAAGGTCAGCGTCAGATGCTTCAACCGCTTCGGCGAAGCATAATAACACGCCAACGCCACCGGCAGAAAGAAAAATAAAAACAAATATGAACTGAAAACCATCCGAAGCTCCTACAGCTATGTACAAAAATGACAATTGAAGTTGTCGTCAGCGCGATAATATCGTGCTTCGACAGTACATTTTAATTTGAAGTATGCAAATCGAAGCAAGTCAATCCGGCTTTGCCGATAACGGGGTATTTCCTTTTAACAATGTTGCCCGGAAACCAATCTGTACGTCACTCCCGGTTCCCGGAAAAATTTGTACGCTATACTGTGAATTTTCGCCGGACACTGGCACGACAAAGCGTTGCCATGAGTCCATCGCGGAAAAATATTCACGATCCATACCGCCGCAGACAACCAAAGCGGAATTGGTATGGAGCTCCAACAGTAAAGCGTGCGGTGTTTCGCTGGCGCGCTCCGGCAAATCAAACGTCATCGTAAAAGGCAATGTGCTTTTCTGGGCAAAAAAGGAGGCATCTCCAGAATCCGTCCGGCGCGCGAAAGGGATTTCCGGAATCTTGAGTTCAGCGACAGCATCCGCTCCGGCTAGCCACGAAGCCGTTCGATCGGTATTCGCCAGATTGAGCGTCCACCATACCAGTTGTTCTGTCGCCATGGGCATAACAAAATAACGTTTTGCACTTAGAATATCCGGTTCTTCCAGCAGTTGTTTGAGCTTTCCCGAAAAACTCCAGGGCCCCTGATTTAAAATATAGGCAACCCGCGCTGACAACGCCCGGGACAACAGCTCGGGAAAGGCACCATGCAAATTCGGTGTCTGAGAAAAACTGTTCCCCCATACCAATACCGGCGATGAACTGTCAAAAGCCAATTCCTGCCCCTTGTAAAGCAACTTCGGAGTTAATACCGGTTTTCCGCGGTCCGACTCCCGGCAGTCCGCGGAATATACGTATCCACGTCCATAGCCTACGTATTCCTCTGTTTGGGAGAATCCGCCTGGCTCCTGAAGGTACTCCACGGGAAGCGAATCCCGCTCAATACATGAAGCAACCATGCGGGCCAGTACTTCCTGCGTACCCCAGGCCGGGTGATTATTGTTGTTGAAATAGAAATACATATACGGGTATTGCTCTGCGGCTTCCAGCACTTCATCAAGAGCATAAATCGCTTCAACATTACAACGCAAGAGTTCGTATGCAAGAGTCGCCTGGGCGAGATCCGGAACCTCCTTGAATTCCGGCATCAACATCCGGGCAGCAACTTGGCTGAAAGAGGGCGTCAATACAATAATGAATTTGACATGATGAAAGGCAAGAAACCGATTCAAGCAGACAAGGTTCTCGAAGCCGTTGATACTATAAGGGGATTTGAATGGGAATTCGTTCAGCAGTTTGAATTCCTCCGGCAAGTTGAAATAACCGTTACCGACATAGTCACTGAAAAGCCCGTCTTGGCGCTTGACACAGCTTTGTTGCCGCAATTTCCAAGCTTCAGAAAAACTTATATTGACGTGCGTTATCTCATTCGGATTTTGGTATGGCTCCAGAATACGTTCCAGTTTTTCAAGACGTCGTTGAATTCTTTCAATTCTTGCCTGTGCCTCTGCCTCCGGAGCGGGAAGGGATCGCGGAAACAAATAGGCGCTGTGGTAAACTTTCGGGCTGGCGACAGCCACTTTATACCGCGGAGCAAAGGACTTGATGGCGGTCGCATCAACCAACCAATACGATGGGGCGTCATACAACTCCAGCTCATCCGCAATCATAACCGTTTTCAGGTCTTCAGACACCTGGGCTTCCGGCAATACAGTCAGTTTTAACAAATTGCCCGGTGAAAAATCCGGCCAGTCCACAGCTTTTCGCTGGAAGAAGCCGGGTACAATCAAATTGACTTTCCGAGGAATTGAATGTCCGGAAAAAATTCCATTCACAGACAATTCGACACTGTAACAACAATTCTCGTACAGCGCCTCTTGAAGATCCGGCAAGGGGGAACAACGCACGATTTCCCCCTCCACTACGGTGACATCCTGATTCTGCACAAGAGCTTGCACTGCCGGATCCGCGACTTGCGATAGGGGACCCGGCGATGCCACCGCCGGCAGTGCCGGCAACCCGATCAGCATGATCGCGACGGTTCTCAGTATTTTATTGCGCATAATGTTTCCTACTAAAAAATATTGGATTCCTGCCTCAAAAATTGTCTTGATTCTTAAAAAAATCAATAATAGCTTCAGCGATCATAGCAACCTGCTCCAGCGTCAGTTCATAATAACAAGGCAATCGCAACAAACGATCAGCATACTCTTCGGTAAGTGGCAACAAGCATTCTTTGACGCTCAATTCGATTCCCTTCGGAGCACTGTGCAACGGAACGTAATGGAATACCGGATTGATGCCGCGCTGTTTCAGGTATGCAATCAGTTCCGTACGCTCAGCCAAATCTTCGAGTAATATATAATACATGTGGGCATTGTGGCCGCATTCGGGCGGCGAAACCGGACGGCGAAGCTTGCCGGCCTTTTCCAACGGTTCCAGCAAGCGGTGGTATTCGCTCCAGACGGACAACCGTTTCTCAGTGATTTTGTCGGACTCCTCCAGTTGAGCGTAAAGGAAAGCAGCAATCATTTCGCTTGGGAGGTAACTGGAGCCGATGTCAACCCAGGTGTATTTGTCCACCATTCCGCGGAAAAACAGACTGCGGTTGGTGCCTTTTTCGCGAATAATTTCCGCCCGATCGAAAAAACGCTCGTCGTTGATGACCAAAGCGCCGCCTTCGCCGGCAATAAAATTCTTGGTTTCGTGAAAGCTATAGCACCCTAGGTGGCCGATAGCACCGAGATAACGGTCTTTGTAGGTGGCGCACACGCCCTGCGCCGCATCTTCCACCACCAAGAGATTGTGACGGCGGGCGATGTCCATGATAACGTCCATGTCACAACCGACGCCGGCGTAATGAACCGGCACGATCACCTTGGTTCTCGGCGTTATGGCCGCCTCGATCAGCTTTTCGTCGATATTCATGGTATCCGGACGAATATCAACGAACACCGGTATGCCGCCACGCAGGACGAAGGCATTGACCGTGGAAACAAAGGTATAGCTCGGCACGATGAATTCATCGCCGGGCTGGATATCGCAGAGGATTGCCGCCATTTCCAGTGCGGCGGTACAGGAGTGCGTCAATAACACTTTGGGGGCTTTGAAGTTTTCTTCCAGCCACTTATTGCACTTCCTGGTAAAAATCCCATCCCCGGAAAGATGACCATTTTGTACCGCCTGAGCAATATAGTAAAGTTCTTTGCCGACAATGAACGGTTTGTTAAATGGAATGGTGTCGAATGTCATGTCGCATATTCCTAAATTTGGTGTATGGTATCAGGACGGTAATGAGCTGAATACGATTATCTTTTGAGTATTGCGAGAAAATTTATTCACGAGAGGTCAATAATATAGTTACTTCAAAATGTTGCTACAATTTTTGAGCGATTTAAAAAATAATCGTTCCTCGACAAATGATAAAGTTGATTAGAGATATTTTCTTGGCCGGGCTGTAATTGATACCCAAAAAATTTATTATACCTTATTGCACGTTTGTTACTTTTGAGGACATGCGCATACAATGTCTCAAGCGACAAATCATTGAAGCAAAAATCATAAAGCATGATCATTGCCGCAAAAGAATATAACCCGTTCAGGTATTCACTTTGAGCAATAAAAATGCCGGCTTCACCGGTTTTTTGCGAGTAATCTATATTTTTGACATTTATCAGTCCAATACCAATCCGGTCAATTTGAATCAGAAAGAACTTTTGGTCGGGGACATTGTCGATTTGCGCAAACCATTTCTCTTGCATCTCCGGGGAAATTTCTCCACGAAATTCCATGAATTGTGAGACTTCAGGAGAGTTCCGCCAAATCCGGATCGTTTCAATATCAGTGTGTTTGACTTTGCTCAATACGATTTCATGCCCAGTCAGTAAGTCGCCGCTGATCAAGTCCATGCCGTTACCTTTCGAAGTTTTCCCGCCCTATTGCATCCATCAACTCGCGAACAGTAACAACTGTGGACAAAGCATCAAAATTTATTTTTTTATGAAAATTCTTATCCGTGTATGCCACTAACGACATAATCGTCAACGAGTCGAACTCTGGAATATCCAAGAGGCAACTGTCTTCATCCAACGTACTTTCTATCTCCATCATATTACACAATTCACGAATAAAGTCAGCATTTTTCATTTTCATCTCTCCTTGTTTTTTCAATAACGTGACATTCATCACGCAGTTGGATTACACTATTCTTATTATGACCGCGCCAAAGGAATAACCGACACCGAAGCCGACAAGTAAAATTTTTGCGCCGGAAGTTATTTTTTTTGAACTCATTGCCGCAGATAATGCAATAGGAATTGTCGAGGATACAGTATTGCCGGTATCAACCATGTTTATATAAAATTTACTTTCCGGAATATCGATTTTCAGCCTCAAATATTCCAGCATATATTTGTTGGCCTGATGGAAAATAAAAAAATCGATATCATTGAGAGAGTTACTGTTTTTCTCAAGTACGTCATTTACCAATTCAGGAACGGCGGCAATGGTGAAATTGAAAATCTCCGGACCGTTCATATAAAGAAAATCATCTGCGGTATCATTCTTTGACTGCCGCAGCATGCCATTGCGAACAATCAAATTCTCTGCGCCTTTCCCGTCGGTACCAAGAGCAAAGTTGAAAATATTTTCTTCCTGACTTGATTCTATAATCGTTGCTGCCGCAGCGTCTCCGAAAATAGCGCGATTGCTTTTGTCGTTCGGGTGAATATGCTTGGTATAGGTTTCCGCTGTAATCAACAGCACACAACTGGCGATTTTGGCATTAATCAGTCCTTTTGCCATTGCCAATCCATAAATATATCCGGAACAACCTAAGTTAAAATCCAAAGCTCCGCATTTTGTTGATAAGCCCAACTTCTCCTGCGCGATGCATGCGCTGGTGGGCAGACAATAATCCGGACTTTGGGTGCAGAACAACAAAAAGTCAATCTTATTCCTATCATAACCTTCCAATGCTTGCGATGCGGCTTTTATGCCCATGTCGAGTGCTGTTTCTCCTTCTCCGGCAACATGTCGAACTTCAATGCCGAGTTTTCTGCCGATTTTCCCATTGGCATATTCTGGAAATATGTTCCCCAATTCATCATTTGTTAATATTTTTTCGGGCAGATAATACTCAATTCTACCGATACGGCAACTCATATTTTATCTCCTTAAATTGATGGTTTCGTCAATCACAAAAAGAGGACGGTCTTTGACCTGATTAAAGATTTTTCCAATGTATATTCCAAGAATTCCCAGCTCCATCATCAAGAGCCCCGATAAGAGCCATATTGACAAAACAATACTGGCATATCCGGCTACTTTTATATGGCCAGTAAGGTACAGTATAGTATAGATCAATATAACTATTCCCGAAAAGAGTGTTGTCAAAAAACCAATTTTCGTAAAAATAATTAATGGCTTATTGGAATAAGATATTATAAGATCAAAAGCAAAATTCAACAATTTAGTTAGCGAGTAAGAGGACTTGCCCGCCTTTCGTTCTTCATGTACTATAGGAATCGCCGTGTGTTTGAATCCGACATATTTGACCATTAATGGATAGGACCGCAAAAGTTCTTTTATTTGCAGGACCGCCTTTATTACTTTTCTATGTACTATTCCAAAATTGGCTACGGAGTTATCGGTTTCAATGCCGCTCAGATATTGAAAAAGCGAGTGAAAAATTTTTGATGATATCCTTTTATGCCAAGTATCTTTACGCGCGACACGTTGAGCCCAGACAATATCAAATCCCTCTTTCGCCTTAAAAAACAATTTGGGTATTTCCTCCGGTACGTCTTGAAGATCGCAGTCCATCACGATGATCCAATCACCGGAAACACAAGTCAATCCTGCTGTGATAGCATAATGTTGTCCGAAATTTCGAGAGAGATTCACGCCTTTGATATGGGCATCAACGCGACAAAGCGCTTCGATGTTTTGCCAGCAATGATCCGGACTGGCATCGTTAACCAAAATAATTTCATAGTTTTTTACTAATGGTTTTATTGTTTCGCCAACCCGGCGGCAGAGTTCTTCTAAAAACTCTTTGCCACAATAAACTGGAACAACAACGGAAATCATCTCATCATTCATTGTAATACTCATAACTTCACCGTAACAATAATGCCGCAGCAAATCAGTACCAACCCCAATATCTTGCCCAAGGTAACCGGTTCGTGAAAAAATAACGAGCTCAATAACAGCACCGCCACAAATGCTAAACTCATGAAAGGATATGCGAAAGAAACATCAAATTTAGTCATGGCGGCCATCCAGAATAAACTGGCCACAAACGCCGCCGCAAATCCGGACAGTATGAGCGGATCCAGAAATGCCTTGGCCAAAAATAACAGCTTCGGAGTCAAGTCGTCCGGCATTGCTCCTTGGAGCGACAACCGCCACTTCAAGATCAATTGTCCATATACCGTAAAAACAATACAGCCGAAAATGTAGAAATACCCCATTATAACCTCCTTTAAGGTTCTCCGTCGGTTTGTGCCGTAATGTCCGGCACAACCTGAATTTCAGGAAAGCGTTATCAGTAAGGCGATAACGGCGATGCCATTATCAGATCCCGATTTTTCATTTCAGGCGCAACCCACAGATAACCATGGTAAAACATGTCTTTGGCAGAATTGATCAGCACCACGCCCTCGACAGATTTTGCCAAATCCTCGGGAAGCAGAAAACCCCTGAAATGCGTTTTCTCGTGAAAATAAATCGGTACAATCAAAGAGTATCTACCCGGGCTTGCCACCGGGAAGTCCGATGCAAAAGTATAATTTAGCGCCGGGAAAAAGCCATAGGGAAAAGCTGCGGGAAACGGCTTCGTCCGATCATATCCCGGCAAGTCGTATTCCACCCGCAGGTTCATTTTTCCGGCAGCCGGCAAAGTCCCAATATTTAAGTCCAATTTTACAAATTCCACAAGAACCATGGGAGCTCGTTTGCCCACCCGAACAAACGGGGTTTGCAATTCCGGGTAGCGTTGACTGGCGAATTCGTTATTTAAAGAAGGCACCTCCACCCAGATTTTGTTTTCAAATTCCGGGGCCGGTTTTATCTCATATGCCAGTGCTGTCGCCGGCAAACCGGCCATCTGACGCATCATGGTTTGAAGATGTCTGGACTGATAGAGCGCCAATCCCGCCCAAACTCCCCAACTCAGGAAAATGAATGTGACGAAAGCAACAGCACCATATAAAAACTTTTTCCATGCAATATGGTGTAAAATGTGCCTGGGGTGACGCAATACAAGTCCCAGTAGCCTCCATCCTAAACTGCATATAAAACCGGTTGCCAGTAACGGAATGAAATACAAGTAAAAGTAATGACGCGTCTGAAACTGTCCCGCATATACGCCGGAGACCGCTAAAATAAGCAGAGTCAGCAACAAACCCCGGCGCCAATTGCTCAGCCAGACAAGAAATACGGCAACAACCGTCATGATCAACCAAAATTGCCGAGAAAAATGCTTCGGCAGAAATTCAGCAACGCCTTTGCATAACCACTTAAAGGGCATCTCCGAACGGGCTGAGAAATAATTGGAGGAGGGGAGTTCCATGATTTTCTTGGAAGCCAGTAAGCAACGTGTGGAAAAATCATAAGGGAAATGCCGAACCAGGCGGACAAGTTCTTCTTGTCCCGCTTTGTCCCACGCCGGAGTATGCAGGGTACAAATCTCACCATTCCGATACCATGCGGCCGCGCGCATTGAAGTATCTCCATACCAATCAATACCAATGGGACACCACTTGTAGTAGAGCCGGGAGATTTTAAAATTCACTTCATCCCTTGGCTGATTCATACCGATGTACATAACATGAGGAAAGCCGTGACCTTGATCCAAATGATTAAGCCAGATATAACTGGAACTGCCAACAAACCAAGCGAAGAATACAAGGAGAAACACCACTTTCTTTTGCCATAACCGCTTTATTCCTCCTCCCACGCAACAACACACGACCGGCACGGTCCATGCAAGCGGTAAAAGAAAATCGGTACGGAAGCCATATCCCGCGCCGAGTAACGCTCCCCCTGTAATTGCAAGAAGGAATATTTTCTTCCAGCGCCACCCCGGACGGACAATCAACGCCAGCAACAATAATGTTCCAATTACAAATATAGCCCGGCTGCCATCTCGCAATTCCGACAGGTGAAATTCAATATTAAGCGGGTAAAATACGGTAGGAATTAATAAAACCGTTGCCCATATCCTGCCGCAAAAACAACGAAATAAAAAATAACTCAGCAAAGTTGTTGACGCGCCGAAAATTGCCAACAGGTAATAAACATAATCCCAGGACGGGAACCCGATGAAGCGCCACCAATAGCCCAGTACCGCAGAAATCCCGGAATTACCTTTTAATATACTTACCCATGGGGAGACTTGAGCCGGAACATCATCCGGCTGCAAACTGCGAACGCCATCTCTGCTTTTCCAGCCTTCATTGACAAATGCCCATGCTTTGCTGTCTTTGGGGCAATCGACTTTTTGCGAAAAACTTCCGTTCTGGTAAATATTCAATGCGTGCTGCGCAAAGAATGGCTGATACCAATCTCCTTCGTGAAGCTTGCCCTTGGACAACTGCGCCGCATGCCCCAGCATCAAATAGAATAAAAGGGTAATAAAAAAGACCAATATACCAATGAATGCATCCTTGGTGTCAAACTTGAGGTGTGGAGTAAACAATCGTCGCGAAATCCACCCACACGCCCTCTTGAGTGAATACCCAAAAAACGCTGTCATAGAGAGGAATATGGACTTCATATATCTTTGTGCCCTCAAAGTGAATTGCTTTCCTTTAAACATTGTCCGGTCTGCCCAACATTTCAATCGTCTGTTCGATATGGGGTTTGGATGAGGCTCCGAATACCACGCTCCGAATATTGGGCATGGAGCGGATATAATCTGCCGCCGCCTGCGGTTTCACCGCTCCCGAGGCAAGAATCGACATGGCCACCGGACGGAATTGCTTCTCCGCAATGTAGCGTTCGTACATCTTCTGATCCGGATTCATCAGGTACCCGATTTTATTGATGCCGGCACACACCACCGGGTTTTCAATGCCGCACTCTTCAAGAAAATCAACCAGCATCGGCAGATTCTGGGTGACAAAACCCGGCTCCGCTTTATAACGTGTTTTCACGTATTTGGCGAACTCCACAAACGGCTCTTTCACGCGATATCCCAGAAGCAAATCGGTAACGATATTCTGGAGGAAGATCACGCGGACATCCAGGTGGTGAAACATTTTCATCTCCATATCCACCAACGCCTTCATGATGTCAAACGGATTCTGCAGCAGGATTCCTTTTCCCATATGCGAGAAAATGGAAAACATATTAGTCAGCGAGTTGTTTTTGAGCATTGACGAAACCGCACCGAAAATTCCCTGTTCCGCCACTGCATCGGCATATTTGTGCGCGTACGGCAGCCCCGGATAAAAACGCATATCGCCGTAACGGCCGCGATTGGCCCGAATATGGTCGCAAACCGCCTCCACGCGTTCATGGGTGGTAAACATGAATCCGCGGATCCCCGCATCGTAAGCGTCGTCCAACACTTTGATAATCTGCTCGTTGGCGGAAAAACGTTCCGCCGCCGCCGCCGCTTTTTCCTGCGACATGTGGTTAATACCGAAAAACTGATTGTCGCCAAAAATAATCCGATCCAATTCCGCCATTTTACTTTATCCCTTTGCCATTGTTTGCCGCATCCTCGAAGATCGCCCGAATCACGTTTTGCGTCTCCGCCCCCTCCTTGAAGGTGCACGCAATCGGATTCGGCTCCTTGCCGAGAATCTGATCAACAAAAGCGTACAGTTGTCTGGTAAATTCATTGCCGCGCACATAGAACGGCACTGGAGTCGCCACGTCGGTGATATAGATATTATTCCATCCCTTGCTCAGATTGAACTCCGGATTCGCCGCATTCAAAAACAGCCGCAAGGTGTACTGATCGGCCAGAATCTTCCCCTTGTCCCCGATCAGCTCCAGCTTGTTGCTGGGTTTGCGATAACTGCTGTCGCTCCAATTGACATAAACCGTTCCGACATTGCCGCCGTCATAAAGCATCGTGGCGGAAACGATATCTTCCACGGTTTTCGAAAAAACCTGATTGATGGCCGCCCCGACGACTTTGGCTGGCGCCCCCAACATGTAATTGGCCAAATCGAGCGCGTGGGAGGCCATTTCGTAAGTCACGCCGCCGCCGTTTTCTCTGCTGGCGCGCCAGCCTTTGCCGTTTTCGGGCTTTATGACCGTGCCGCTGAACATTTCGGAACGGAAGCGAATTACCTTGCCGATCACATTTCCCGCTAAAAATTTACGCGTCGTTTTGAAAATATCATTGTAACGATTGACATAACCGACATGATTGACCAGATTTGAATTGGCAAACAGTGCGGCAATTTCATTCGCTTCTGCCGGGTTGGCCGTGAAAGGCTTTTCACAAAAAATATGTATTCCAAGTTGGTGCGCCAGGCGGCAAATGGCAAAGTGCAACGCCGGGGGCGTACAAACGATGACGGCGTCGGGGTGCGACTTCTCCAGTTGCGTCTTGAAGTCATCGAAAACCTGAACGGACGGCAAATATTTTGCAATCCCGTTGAGAATCATTTTGGAAGTATCCGAAACGGAAGTGATTTCAATATCCGGATGTGAATTGATAATGGAAAAATGTGTGATCCCCATTCTTCCCATGCCGATAATGCCGATTTTCAGTTTTTTACTCATAACTTCTCATCATATGGTTTAAATCTCTGTTTTATGTAGTTACCGATATTCGCAATCCGGAAAAATCAGCTTTCAACAATCCGGCCGAGCTTACGGAATTTCCAGCAAAGACGCAGAAATTCCGGATAAAAACGGAATATCCGCTTGCCGTAATTGCGCGGAGAATGCAAAATGCGAATAAACCCCTCCAGGCCGAGCTCCCTCAACCAGCCCGGCGCACGGCCCACACGTTCGCCTTTGACGTCAAACGCCCCGCCGACCCCGTAGCAGACGCCGGCGTTGAGTTCATGCTTGTGACGCAGGATGAAGTTCTCTTTTTGCGGAGACGGTAATCCCAGGAAAAGGTAATCCGGGCAGGCCCGGGCGATTTCCGCGACGACCTCCGTTTCATCGGAATAAAAGCCGTTGCGGCAACCGGCCAAAACCAGGTCCGGATATTGGCGGCGGATGTTTTCCACCATTTTCTGCAGCACCGGTTCCGTTGCCCCCAACAGGTAAACACTTTGGCGTTTGCGGTTTGCCTCCTGCAAAAACATCTCGAACACATCCGGTGTCGCCGCCCGTTCGGGCACGGAAAAACCGCTGAACCGCAATGATTTCAACACCAACATGTTATCGACATTGACCAAATCGGAAGCCATGATTGCCTGCTGCAATGTCGCCTCATGCTGCGCGGCAACAACCGTTTCCGGATTGGCCCCGGTCAGGTGGATGCCTTTGCGTCCGGCGGCCAACCAGTCCTGGACCCGCGCCACCAGTTCCGTCTTGGTGTAGGGATTGAATTTAACGTTCCAAATGTAAATCGTACGCAATGTACTCTCATTCATCATAGCGATTCACTCCAAACCGTGCGTTTGATATAATCGGTATAGGAAAGAATAATGCGAACCACTTTGTCGGATACATTGGGCATGGAGTAGTCGGCTACCGGCCGGAAATTCCGTGCAACCAGATTTTGATTCTGCAACTCGGCCAGGCCCTGCAGGACCCGGTCCGGATTCAGCCCCACCATCATCACGCTTGCCTCCTCCATGGCTTCGGGGCGCTCATGCGCTTCGCGGATATTCAGTGCCCGAAAATTCAAAATGGAGGATTCCTCACTGATTGTACCGGAGTCGGAGATAACAGCTTTCGCGTTGATCTGCAGACAATTGTAATCGCTCAGGCTCATAGGTTTCATCAAGCGGACCAGTTCGTTGAATTTCACCTGCTTTTGCTCGATTTTTTTCCGGGTGCGCGGATGAGTCGATACGATAACCGGCAATTGATAATCTTTCGCAATCCGATTGAGTATCTCGACCAGATGCGTGAATTTTTTCTCGTTGTCAATGTTTTCTTCCCGGTGTGCCGAAACGACGAAATATTTTTCCCTGGCCAGGCCGAGGGATTCAAGGATCTTCGACGCCTTGATCTTGGGCAGGTACTGGTGCAGCACTTCGAACATCGGGCTGCCGGTTTTAATCGTGCGATCGGGCGGCAAACCTTCCCGCAAAAGATATTCACGGGCAATACTGCTGTAGGTCAGGTTGACATCGGCCGTATGATCGACAATTTTGCGGTTGCCTTCTTCCGGTACCCGTTGGTCAAAACAACGGTTGCCGGCTTCCATGTGGAAAATGGGAATATGCCGCTTTTTGGCGGCAATCGCGCACAGGCACGAATTGGTATCCCCCAGAACCAATAACGCATCCGGATCGACTTCTTTCAGCACTGGATCGATTTTGATTAAAATATGACCAGCCGTTGCCGTGGCATTGTCGCCTGCGGCATTGAGAAAATAATCCGGTTTGCGCAAGTTCAGGTCTTCAAAAAATACTTCATTCAACTCATAATCGTAATTCTGACCCGTATGAATCAAAATATGCTCTATCGCCGGACTGCGGTCCAATTTCTGTAGAACGCAGGCCAGGCGAATGATTTCGGGACGAGTCCCGACAACGGTGGCGACTTTCAATTTTTTCATGTTTCAAACCTCTTCCGCAAACGTATCCGGGTCGGCCGGATTGTAGAATTCATTGATCCAGAACACCGTGTACAGATCTTCATTTCCAATATTGGTGATATTATGCGTATGCCATACCGGCATATCGACGAACGACGGCCGCGCGCCGTCGAGTTCGAACACCAGCTTTTCCGCGGTTCCGACCTTACGCAGTTCAATCCTGGCTTTGCCTTTGATCACCGCGAAACGCTCGATTTTGCGGGTGTGGTAATGGTTGCCGCGGGTGATTCCCGGCACCGTGGTCGAAAACGAAATCTGACCGCCGATGCGGTCGAGTTTGACGGTTTCGACGAAGGTGCCGCGTGCGTCCGTGTTCAGCTTCAGTTGGAACGGGAAAAAATCTTTGTGGTCGATGTAGCCGCAGAAGGTGTTGAACAACTGGACATCGAATGCCGTCGGCAGCTCCGGGATGATGCCCTGATCGAAATACTGCTCTTTGAAGCGTTCGAAGGTCGCCAACAACTCCGAAACCTGGCGTTCGGCGCCGCAGGGAATCGGCCGCGGACTCGCGGCTTCCCCGGTACGGATGATATCCAGAAATTCCCGGCACAGATCGCCGACATACACCAGTTTGATCGAACCATCGACCTGAATTTCCGGCCGTTCGCCATGGGTCAGTTTGTGGCAGAAGGTCGCCACCACCGAATTGTAATTGGGCCGTCCATACGGACCGAAGACATTCGGAATGACGCAGCCGGTGAATTTGGCGCCGTTCTTTTTCGCCCACGCTTCGAGCAATTCGCGCCCTTCGCGCTTGGACGCGCCGTAAAGATTGTCGCGCTCCTCCTGGGTCGAACTCGAAAACAACACGTGCGGCGTGACCGTTTCGGCTTCCATCGCCGCGATCAACTGCTTGACCAGCCGGAGGTTGGTGTCGTAGATCACCTGCGGATCATCGTGGCGGTTCATCGCCGCCAGATGCACGATCGCGTCGCACTGCGCGACGAAGTTGCGCAACGCCGGTTCATCCGTGAAAAACTCATCTTTACAAGGAATCCGTTCCACATCCGGCTGGGAGCCCAGAAAATTGTACAGATGTGTGCCGACAAATCCCGGTTGCCCGGTTATCCCGATTTTAATCATGATAAAATCCCAGATCCTGGCGGATGAAGGTGAGCTTCAGCAGCAATTCTTTCATGCCGGCGACATCAAGGCGGCGGGTGTTGTGCGAGTGGTAATCTTCGATCTTCGCGACATCTTCGGAGCCTTCGACGAAATACTTATCGTAATTCAAATCCCGGGCGTCGCACGGGATCCGGAAGTAATTGTCCATGTCGATGGACTTGGCCATCTCCTCGCGGGTCACCAGCGTTTCATAAAGTTTTTCACCGTGGCGGGTGCCGATCACCATGACTTCGGTGTCGGAGTTATAAAGCTCTTTCAGCGCGGTCGCGAGCGTCACCAGTGTCGCCGCCGGCGCCTTCTGGACGAACAAGTCGCCGTTTTCGCCATGCTGCCAGGCGTAAATCACCAGATCGACGGCGTCGTCCAGGGTCATCATGAAACGGGTCATCAAAGGGTCGGTGATGGTGATCGGCTTGCCCGCCTTGATCTGTTCGACCCACAAGGGAATCACCGAACCGCGCGACGCCATCACGTTGCCGTAACGCGTGCAGCACACCGTAGTTTTCGCGTTTTTTCCGAGCGCGCGACCTTTGGCGATGGCGACCTTTTCCATCATCGCTTTGGAAATCCCCATCGCGTTGATCGGATAAGCCGCCTTGTCCGTGGACAATACGACGACATTTTTTACTCCGTGGGTGACCGCCGACTCCAGCACGTTGTTGGCGCCGAGCACATTGGTCTGAACCGCCTGCAGCGGGAAAAACTCGCAGCTCGGCACCTGTTTGAGGGCCGCCGCGTGAAACACATAGTCTACTCCGGACATTGCGCTGTCGACACTCTGTCGGTCCCGCACGTCGCCGATATAGAATTTTACCTTGGAACTCTGCAACGCATGGCGCATGTCGTCCTGCTTCTTTTCATCGCGACTGAAAATCCTCACTTCACGGATTTCAGAATCCAGGAAGCGCCGCAATACGGCGTTTCCGAAGCTGCCGGTGCCGCCGGTGATTAACAGTGTTTTATTCTTGAAAAGCGACATGTTGATTTCCTTATACGTTTACTTCGTTTAATATTGCCAGTAAATTCTTTTCAAAGTGTTTTTCTGTAAAGCGTTCTGCCGCATAATGAAATCCCGCTTCGCCCATTTTCGTTCGCAGGGCTGCGTCGGCGAGCAGCATTTCGAGCTTCCGGGCTACGGCTACGGCATCGTTTCCAGGGACGATATAACCGTTTTGGCCATCCATGACGATATCCTCGATGGCGCCTTCCGCCGTTGCGATGATCGGCAAACGCCAAAGGCACGCCTCCAACAGCACCATCGGAAAGCACTCATTGCAGTAACTGGTCGGAAACACAAAGACATCCGAGTCGATGAAAGTCTGTTCTTTCTCCCGTCCGTACCGGCTGCCGCGATAAACGACCTTTCCCGTCAACTTTCTGGCGCTTATCTCCCGCTCGATTCGAGCTGTGTTGATTTCCGCAGTTTCATTTCCCACCAGATTGCATTCAAAATCGATCTGCGTTTCCGCCAGATGCACGCACGCATCCAGCAAAGTAAAAACGCCTTTGCTTTCCAGAAGATTGGAGAGAAATAAAATCCGGGGAACCGGATTGAAACGGTTGGCGCATTGGCTTGACGTATCCTGCCACGGCAGGCCGTTGGGGCAGATGCGGATCCTGTTTTCCGGAACGAGAAGCGCGATATCGCGATAAAGGCGTTGCGACAACAGGATTACACGGTTTCCGGTGAAACACAGACGAAAGAGCTGCCGATACCAGCGATGACGGGCGGCATAACCGGAAACCCCCTTGCCGTGCATGTGCAATATTACTTTTTTCCGGAACAACCGGCACAGCAGCATGACGGGGGCATCTTTCAGCAGCCCCATCGGCGTCACCGCCGGCGTAATGTAACAGAAATCATAGCGATAGCGCAATATCCTATACAAAACCTGAAAATAAATAACGATTCCCCGGAATACCTTTTTCCATCCTCCGCAGCCGTTTTCCTCCATGTCACGCGAAGTGGATAAGTTCAAATAGTCGATTTGCATACGGGAATTGATATTTTCATTTCCCCGGATTTGCCGGGCGACTGCCGACGAACCATGGACAGGCGGCGGAAGAGGCACGATGAAGAGTCCGCGCAACCTGGTCGCATTCGCTTCGAGCATCATTGGGCGTTTTCCTTATTTTTCGACCGGTCGGCCGGCCAGGCAAATGATTCCGACAGGTAATAGCAGATAAAGACCATGACCATAATCTGCGGCATACTGGAAAACATCAGTTTATTGCCGATACCTTGATCCAAAGACACAAACACCACCACTTCCACGACCGTGGCCAACAGCAACACGCTGAATATATGCCCATTGATATATTTTATGACGATCCAAAACAGCGACACCCAAAACGAAAGCAGCAGCGCGACGCCGGGCAGGCCGGAATATAAAAACGCAGTCAGAAAAATATTATGCGAACTGGATATATACAGCGGCAGCACATTCACGAGGGTTTTCTCCGCCATGGCGAACCCATACCCCAGTATGGGGCGGTGCCATGCGTATTCCAGTAAAATCGGCCAGATCATGAAACGGCCGTTACCGGTCGCCAATACATTGTCTTCACGTCCGCCCAGCAGCAGATTGGTCAGCATATCGGTGGAAACGTCAAAAACGAGAATTCCGGCGACAAGCAGAAACACACACATCAAATACCACACAAACACCCGCTTCAACTTTTTGGAACAGAACAAGCCTCCGATCAGCAACCCGCACAGCAGTCCCAGATAAACTTTGGCCGCCGTCGTCACCAACGCAATCAGCAGCATGAACAGAAAATATTTCCACAATCGTTTAAAATCGAAAAAGGGCAGAAAAAACATCGGTGCAATCAAAAATACCGAAGCGTTGTGCCATTGTTCCCAAGCGAACCAGTTGCGGTCCGGAGTACGTATCAGAAAAACAAGCACCATGACAACACCCCAGCGGCATAAGTAATAAATCATACCCAGCCAGTCGTCGCCAAAGCGCAAAAACAACATCGCCGATATGATAAGTACCGCTATGACTTCCAAAGAGCAGGCCAGGGAGTAAATGACATTGTCGCAAAAAAGACTTCCAAACACGCACCATAGCATATAGGCGCCAAACCATACCACCGGAGTGCGAAACAAGATTCTTCTGACTTCGGCCTTTTGCAGAAGTACGACTGCGCTGTACACGCCTCCGCACAGGATTACGCCCATCTGCATGAGTCCGGTCATGTCCAGATACTGGTAAGCCGATTCATTCCGCATCGTCGGAAAAAGCAATGGCGGCAAAAGCCAAATGAACAACAACGCTCCCGGAAACCCGCCGCGCACAAAAATCGGCAGAAATCCATAATTGGACTCCGGCTTGTCCAACGCCCTTGCCGAATCATTCGGATTCAACAGATTCCAGTTTGAATATTGCATATTGGTTCTATCCGGCAATCAATGCTTTTCGTTACACGTGGCCAACCACCGGAAAAATTCTTCCGCCTGCTTCCCGGCGTCGAAATTCTGCCAGGCAATTCGATGCGATTCCCGCCCCATATCGCTCAGTTGAGCCGGACTGCAACCGAGCGCTTTCCAGATAACCGCCGCAATGGCTTCCCCGTCGAACGCGTCAAAGCGCCAACCATTCACACCCTCTTCAATCAGTTCGGCGCTGTTGCCGCTCTGGATGGACATCAGCATGGGCAGCCCGCTAAATGCCGCCTCGACACAGCACAGCGGGGAACAATCGCGCAGCGCCGGATGCAAATACACATCCCCGCACAGCAAATATTCGGCAACCGTTGCCGGGGCAACGCTGCCGGGCAACGAAAATTTATCTCCGGCAGGCGATTCGGCTACGGCTTCCCGCAAACGGGCCAAATGGGAATCGCCGCCGAGAATCACGATGCGAAACGGTTCGGATATGTTTTCCACCGCCTTCAACAATTCCAATCCGCCTTTGCACTCCGCCGCCCCGATCGACACAAAGACCGGCACGCCGGACGGCAAGTTCAATTTCCGCCGCAAATCTTCGCTTTTCACTTTGCCGCGCTCGGCAAAGCGGTCGAAAATTCTCGGATCAACCACGTTGGAGAAGCGAAAATACGGACGGGAAGCCATGGCAGGCAGACTCTCAATCAAAAAATCCCTCCCGTCCCGCCCCGGCGTCACAAAGGCGTCACAGCCATTGTAGATCCGGTTGCGTATCCATTTGCGCCAGCCGTAATGCTTGCGGGCAGATACCGGATTCAACTCGGAATACAACACTTTCCGTGCCGGCAGCTTCTGCAGCATCAGCCGCCAATTCCCCAGGGATTGCGCCGGCGCAGCCCAAATCCAATCGTACTGTTCCTGCCGGATGCGCCGGAACAAATCCGCTCCGCCGATCCAGCGGGAAAACATTTCATACGGGCGTCCATGACGGTCGTTGACATAAAAGTGAGGGAAATTCATGACGATTTTGTCCGGATCCCACGACCGGCCGGGCTCCCGACGGGCCAGAAACGCAACCTGCATATCCACGCCGGCCGCCCGGGCATGGCGGTACATTGTCTCATACATGTAAGCCCGGTACGGAGTGGGGATATTATTGACCAGCAAAAACTTCATTTTCGCTCCTTTTGCGTCAAACGTTCTATGGACTCGATAATCTTTCTGTTTTTCTCGGCGCAATCGAAGCGGCGTATTTCCATATAGGCTTTGCCGGCAATTTCCCGGCGCAACGAATCCGAGCGATACAATCGTTCCAATGCCGACGCCAGCGCCTCGGGGTCGTCGGCCTTATACAAGAGCGCCGTTTCATCCGGTCGCAGAGCCTTCTGAAACACCGCCAGCGCCGGTACGACCAACGGGGTTCCGGCCAACATGGCTTCCACCATTTTTATCGGATAACACTGAGCCAGGTCGGGGACATTGCGAAACGGAATCACCATGGCGCCGGATTCTTCGGTGATGCGCTGTAAAGCCTCGTGATCCATTACGCCGGGGAGGTTTACATCCTTCCGGCCTTCCAACGATTTGACCTGACCGCGAATCGCGTCCGGAATTTTTCCGACAATCACTAACCGGCTGTCGGGACAGCGGGCAGAAAAGAGCTCATACCCGCGGGCAAGAATATCCAGGCCCATGATCGAGTTGTAGCTGCTGCGCTGGCATATGACCTGAAAGGTATTTTCGTTCCGCGGCAGAACCGGCAAGTGCGCCGGCAACTGTTCCGGCAAAAAAACCGCATTGGGAAACGAAGCGATCTTTTGCGGCGGAATCCCGAAATATTTGAATTCAATATCCGGTAACAGCGACAGCAAAAACAAGTCGGCACAACGAAAACACTGTTTTAAGCACCAGCGAAAGAAAGTACAGCGCAGGCGAGTCAGCCCATGCACGTCAATTGCGCGAATAGGAATATCCCAAATGTCCACAACCCATTTGCAGTGCCAGAATAATTTATACAGCGGACCGACTAAATTGACAACTGACGGCTCGGTCAGTAGCACCACCTGCCGAGCGGGAGCTTTGATGCGGAAGCGCTGAAAAACGAGCCAATACATACTCAGCAGCAACAATCCCGTTTTCCACGGCAGCCAGCTCCGCACAATCCGCGTCTGCGGCGCAGCCGACAAATCGAACTTTGCATGCGGCCGGGCCAAAATGGTCATGTCAAATTCGCGGGACAGAAAATAAACACGCTGGAAATGATTGTAATTCCGTTCGTTCCGCTCATGGCTCGCCCCGGTGATGAACAGTATATGCGGCTTTAAATCTTCTTTGCTCATAATCTACAGATTGTCAATGATTCTTTTATATAAATAGTCATATCCATCCGGCGTCAAACTCCATTCCGCGCCGCGGCTTCCACTTTCTTTGTCGTTCTTTATCCGGTACCATTGCGGAGCCCACTCCGCATACAACGGCAGCAGCGTCACGCGTGGATCGTCGGGTATGTTTTCCAGGAGAAGCGTTATGAAGCGCCAATGAAGACGCCGCCGCAGCCACCAGAAGGCCGTACTGTTTTCGCGTTCGGTTTGCCCCCCCCATTCGATCTGGCTTGGCGGAGGCGCCGGGATCCCCGCGACGACAATCCGGCAATCGGGATACGCATCCAGAAACGACCGGATCACCCCCCGTACAGCCATGGAAATCTCGGATTCATATCTCCCCTCTTCGCCGATCCGGATGATCTCTTCGCCGCCCAGCAGCAAGACCACCCGGTCAAGCTTTTCAATTCCGGCGCCGCGGGAAAAATGCGCGACGTTGAATTCGTCTTTCCAATCGAGAAACCGATTCGGTTCCGCCGTATCGTAAAATACCTTCCCACGCCATAATCCCGGATAACTGACAAAAGCGCCGCCTTCAAAATCGAAAACCGGAGGCACCCTTCGATTTCGTATGAAATTCCATCCGGAGGGAACATATTTCCTGAACTCGTCGATCCAACCCGGTTTCTGCAATACACGTCCGGCTAAAACCAATACCGTGGCCTCTTCCGGCAAAGCGGTACTACCTCCCATCAATGTCGTATTCAGTTCAACTTGATAGCGATTCTTCCATTTGCACCGGATCCGCACCGGCAATCCGACGGGGGGGATTTCCGAGCGCGTTACCGTCCATTGCGCGAGCGCTGTGCCGGGCACGGCGAATTGCGCCAATGGCGTAAAAATCTCAAAGTGCCAATCGCCGATATCGGAACGGGTAATCATCTCGGAGAAGTTGAGCCGCCATCCGGCGTCTCCGACCATGATTTGCCGCGGCAGCCCATATACTCCAGGCTGAAACGCTTCCGGATCGGCGTACTCCGGCAGCGTAATCATCCCGGCGTCCTTATCGGGAACCGCGGTTAAAAGAAGCTCCCAGGTGCCCAGCGAAATTCCCATGATATTTTGCAGCTCGATGGTGCTGCGGACACTGCCGTCTTCGGATAAACCGCCGGGAGCTATGATCCTACCATCATCATAACTCCTGCCGTTGCCGTCCAGCGGGCGAATAAAAATCCCTTCGGGCACCACCCCGTCCTGGAACAGCGCCGCATAGCGTAACACCATTTTCCCGGAATTCCCGATGCTGCGAACCAACACCGGAGACGCCGTTCCCGGACGGCGGACTCCATCCTGTGCCGGCTCGAAGCGGTACAGTGAAATCAACGTGGAGCGAAATGTCCAGCTTCTCTCCGGAATAAACGGGAAATACCCTCGGGCACGACGAAAATCATTTTCAAACCGCTCCGGCCGGTCGGCCGATTGCTGCAGCAACAAATAACAGGTTTCGGACGAAAACTGATACTTAAGCATCAAATTCTGTAAATCTGTCCAGAATAACGGTTCCGAATATTTTGCAATCTCTTCAAAACGCATCGCCGGCAACTTATAGCGAAGCCGGCCAATATCTCTTGTCTGATCCCAAACCACATATTCGTCCGTGTTCAGCGGCGCAAAGAACTCCTCCACCTGCTGCAAATGCCTTTCCCTGGTGTTGAAGCGTACACTTTTGCCGATACCGACCCCGATAATTGCGCCGGTCAACCCCAGATAAGCCAATAACGTCAATCTCCGCCGAATTTGCCCGGCCGGCAACAGCAACTTCAGCCACTGCGCCAAAACCGGCCAGCCGAACGCCGCGAAGACCAACAGCAAAACCAACCCGCCATACAAATAGCGTGAAGATACGGCTTGTCCCCGCAATATGCAGAACAGCCACCGCCAACCGAGGCAACCGCAAAGGATGCACCACCACAATGAACTCACGCGGCCCTTTTTCAGGCTGCAGCAACGGAAAAGCGCCAAGACCAGCAGAGCGACTCCCACTCCGAGCAACTCCGCGAAGTCTCCTGCAAAGTGGAGTGACTCGATCAACAGGTTAGTGAACTGTGTCACTTTAAAACCTCACGGGCAGGCTCTGGCACACTCGCCAATAGAGTTCATTGAACTCATTCCACTGGTGGAGGCTTACCGAAATACCGCAACTGCGGGCAAGCGCCAATTCCACCGCAAACAACAGGATAACTCCTCCGGCAAACAACGAAAAAACCGCAAAGCGCCAACCGATCGATCGTCCGCGCCGTCCGCCACGCCGCAGCAGGGGAACAAAACACCAGAGCAGCACGAAAGGAAATAATTCAAATCCTTCCAGGCGAAACAACACCATGCCGTTTCCCGCCAGCAACGCCACGCACCAGCCGATCAGGGAGCGCGGTTTCCGTATGACAGTCAGAAGTCCTCCAAGTGTCAACAACAGCAGCAGGCAATATGGAATATCACGCAATATACTTCCGGAGGAGCGTATCAATTCCCCGTTGCAGGCAAAGAGCAACGCCGCGATCAAGGCGTAATTTTTGCGCTTAAACAGCAGATACGCAACCCCGAAACCGGCCAGCGGCAAAAGGCATCCGCACAAAAAATTCAGGGCGCGGCCGGTGTTTGCCGCTCCGATTCCCGATTTCTCCCCCATTGCCATCAACAGTATCAATGCGGCATGATCGCCGCGAATCTCCATGGCCTCCTCCGGCGCGGCTACCATGCGCAACGCCGCGTCCAAATACAAATAAGAGTCGCGCTCCAAATACGGATTGCCGATGATCCAGGTCACACGCAACACAATTCCGAGCAGGAGGATCAGCGACAGCACGATATAGGTATGCCGCCGGCAATAAATCCCCAGTTGTCTAAGAAACCGCATTATCATGCTTCAACGCCGCCGTCTCAGTAAGAAGAAATGATATAATTCATTCCGGGAATCCGCAATAGTTTACCAACCCATGGATGGTCGGCTCCCACATATTTTATCAATTTGCGTAAACAATAGATGCAGACAATGACTTCCAGGATAATCCCGCCGACAATCGCAACGGTCATATTTTCGATGAACACAATACCGGTTCCCAGCAGAAAACCGATAAACATCAACAGCAGATTGATGTAAAACTGGGAATGCCAGGAAAAGTTTTTCAACGCCAGTATGCGATAAAAGGCAAAACTGGCGATTTCCCGTACCACCGAGGCCATTACGACGCCCACGACTCCCCAGATACCCCCCAGAAGCCAGCAGCTGAGCAGAAAAACTCCAAACAATGAAAATTCCACCGCAATCACCACGATACTGCGTTTGTAGGCTAACGGAATGAAAGTCAGCGGATAAGAAAAAAGCCGCACGCAAGAGCCAAGCACGAACAGGCAAAGCAGCGGCGTACTCTTCAAGAACGCGGAGGAATACAACAAAAGCAACAGCGGTTTGGCAAAAATATACATTCCCAGCAGCAATGGGAAACCGAGCAGGAAAATGATCTCAATGAGATTGTTGATCAACACTCCCAATGGTTCATTTTTGACGATGCAGTTCACCAGACGCGGATAATAGTCGCTGCTGATGGTGCTGACCACCAGGCAAAAGGTCATAAATGAGACCGTATACGCCGCCTGATAAAAGCCGAGCTCCTCCAATCCCCCATGACGGGAGATGAAAGCTTTGGCAAAAAGAATGCTGGCAGAATAAAAAAATAACGTCAATGTTAATGAAATACCCAGCTGAAACATTTCCTTGGACAAAGAAAAACTTCGCCACCAGGAAGGCTTCACGTTGGGGAAACGGATTTTGCGTGTTATCTGCCAGGTAATCAGGCAATCCAGAACACCATTCAGCAGAAGCACCCAGATGATGCCTTTCATTCCCCAAAAAAAGAACATGAAGGCACTGACCACGGTGCAGCTGACAGCACTGAGCAATTGCCGCTGCCCCAATTTGACGATTTCGCGCAGCCCCTGCAAAACGGCCTGCTGCGCCAAATAGATCGAGGTCAAAAGCATCATCGGCGACAACAGCATAATCTCGGCGGCGTAATCTTCCGAGCCCAGGATAAAATGCGACAGCGGCCGCGCCGCCAAAAACATGAATACCATCCCCGCCGATCCGGTGAGAAACGCCATCCGCCGTACCGTGGTGACAATCTCCGCCAGGCGTTCTTTGTCGCCGGAAGCATGCGCCATGGCGATATCGCGCACACTGCTCGAACGCAACCCCAATCCGCAAATATTGCCCAACATGGAATAAAGCGCGACAAAGGCCCCTTGCAGACCGATCCCGGCGGGGCCGATCAGCAACGCGGCGATTTTCGCCCTGGCCACGCCGATGGCCTGCGTGCCGAATTGCGCCCCTCCCAAAACCATCAACGCTTTCGTAAGTTTACGATATGACTCCTGCTGCGAGGGTGTGTCGGGCAGGGCCGATTTCAACTTCTCAACGTGCTCCATTGTCGATAAAATCCGTTTGCGTGCCAGTTGCGCCGGACTCAGGCAAGCGTCTGCAAATAGTTCATGAATGCGGCCTTGTTCGCTTGGGGAGAAAGCGTCGGTCTTCCCAGGTTCGAACGGGAACCGATGGCGGCCTTCACCTCGATAAACGCAAGCTGCCGATGCGCCGTCGCCGCCGCCAGCGCTTCATCCAGGCCGGTGTAGTCCGTCACACAGACCGCGAACGGATAACCGCAGCCTTGCGCTATTTTTACCATGTCGATTTTTTTCGCAACCGTCGGCATTCCGCCGACGGTCTCATGCGCTTCGTTATTGATGACGATATGGATCAAATTGTCGGGCGCCCGGCTGCCGATTACCGCCATTGCCCCCAAATGCATCAACGCCGCGCCGTCGCCATCCACACACCAGATACGTGAATGCGGTTTCTGCAACGCAATCCCATAAGCAATGGATGAGCAGTGTCCCATGGAGCCGACGGTGAGAAAATCATAATGGTGCGGCTGGCGGTTTTGTTCGCGAATCTCAAACAGCTCCCGGGAACATTTTCCCGTGGTCGATACGATGACATCCTCCCCGGAGACTGCGGTAATATGCCGTAAAATTTCTTCGCGCGGCATTTGATACGCGTTGGCATATTTTATTTTCGCAGTCGGCTCAAACGAGTCTTTGGCAATGATCAGGGCAAGGCTTTGTCCTTTCCGGAAAAGCGCTTCCGCCCCGGAGAGGATTCCCTGAAGATCGGCGTCGGAGGTTTCAGGAGTAATGGTATGACAATGGATATCCGAATCTTCGAGCAGCTTTACTGTGATTTCGCCCTGAAAAATATGCTGCGGTTCATCCTTGACGCCCGGCTCACCCCGCCAGCCGACGACGAAAATCATGGGAATTCCATAAACTTTGTTGTGCAGCAGGGAGGCCGCCGGATTGATGATATTGCCGATGCCGCTGTTCTGCAGATAGACCACGGGAATCTTCCCTGTGGCCAGGTAATAACCCGCGGCCAACGCCGCGCAGTTGCCTTCATTGGCGGCAATGATATGCTGTCTGGAAATACCGTATTCAGCCATCAGGGAATTGCACAATTCACTCAGCTGCGAATCCGGCACACCGACAAAAAAATCATAATTCCCGAAACACTTCACATTCATGAAACCACCGACTTATAATGAATTTAAAAGGATTTGCCGATATAGCGACCGCAACGCCGTTTCGGTTAATGCCACCGGATTGTTGCCCAGACGCGTCGCATTGACCGAACCGGCCAGCAGATCAATGTCTGCTTCATTTGCCGTGCCGGGAGGAGTTATGTTCATTTTTTGAAGAATATTTCGAAAACAAGATATGGCCTGCTCCACTCCGGCACATCCCATGGCCATCGCAATTTCTTCAAATGTTTGCTTCAAATACGCTTCGCCGCGCGGATCGACACATAAATGGGGATGGCGATTCATATAATCCCAGACCGCGGGCAAGGACAGCGCAACGGCATGGCCGTGCGGCAAATGATACAACGACGTAATTTTATAACTCATCGCGTGCGCAGCGGTCGTTTGGGTGATGTTGATCGCCAGCCCCGCCTGATTGCTTGCCTCGAGCATATTTTCCGCCGCCTGCGGTGTTCCGGCCAGGTAATCCTGAAAATTCGCCAGAATCGCCGTAACCGCGCAACGCGAATACATTATACTCTCCTGATTGGAGTTGACCGACCACCAGGATTCAATTCCCTGGCACAACGCATCAAGCAAAGTGCATTTTTTTTGATACTCCGGCAGGGTATCCAGGAAATTCGGATCTAAAAAAACATATTCGGGAATGATCTCTTTGCTGCATACCGATTGTTTCCGGCCCTGCCAATAGACCACAGCGTACCGGGTCGACTCGCTGCCCGTCCCCGCGGTTGTGGGCAGGGCAATCAACGGTGCGGCAGAAGCGCACACTTGCAGCTCGAAAGGATTCCGCAATGTTTCTTCATTCGCCGCGCCATACAATTTGATGCATTTGGCCACGTCAATCGCACTGCCGCCGCCAATCGCAACAATCGCGTCACAACGGCTTTCACGAAACAATCGCACACCGCAGAGAACATCCTCATAACACGGATTGGAGCCGAACGAGCTGAATCTCACCTGTTCGAGTTGTGCATCGTCCAAGGCGGCGTGACCTTGCAGGAACGAAAACGATGCGTCGTGCACAAGCAAAAACCGTCGACAGGCAAGCGCATTCAACTGTGCTTCAACCTGTCGGACGGAGCTCCGGCCTTTCAGGATTTTTTGCATAAATTTATTCTTCGGGAGGAATGATGGACAAAATTTCTTTAAGGGACATGCAGTAATGTTCGTCAGCCTCTTTCGCACGGTGATTCCGCAGAATCTCTTCGGCGGTTTTCCGCATGGCGGGAATTCCGCTGCGGCTCAACTGATTGGCATAGATCACAATATTGGCGCCGCGTTCGGCAAACTCTTCCTCATACACGCTGTTGAAAGAGGATGGCACCACGACCACGGGCGTGTGACTGTTCCGGGCCCGGAACAGTTGCAGGAACTCAAAAATTTCCGCAGGCTCCTTGCGCCGGCTGTGAATCATAATGCCATCGGCCCCGGCCCGGACATATGCAAACGCCCGATTCAAAGCATCTTCCATGCCTTGCTCCAAAATCAGGCTCTCAACGCGGGCAATAATCATGAAGTCAGTCGTCAGCTGCGCTTTTTTCCCGATTGCGATCTTCTCACAGAAGTTGTCGATTGTATCCTGGGTTTGCTCCACTTCGGTACCGAAGAGGGAATTTTTCTTCAACCCTGTTTTGTCCTCGATAATGACCGCCGACACCCCGATACGCTCCAGCGTCTTGATATTATAACGGAAGTGTTCGACCAGGCCTCCGGTATCGCCGTCGAAAATAATCGGCTTTGTCGTTACCTCCAGAACATCATTGATTGTTTGTACCCGTGAAGAGATATCCACCAGCTCGATGTCCGGCTTGCCTTTCGCGGTTGAGTCACAAAGCGAAGAAATCCACATCGCGTCAAACTGCTGGGCTTTGCCGTCCTGATAAATCGTCGTGGTCTCCGTGATCAATCCGGTAATGCCGTTGTGGGTTTCCAATGCAGTCACGACCGGCTTCAACGCCAGCAGGCGGCGCAGCTTGCCCCGGCGGATATCCGGGGAAGCCTGGTGCTTCTTGATATGCTGCTCGATTTCGAGGTATTTGCTGTCTTTCGCGTGGGGAAACTCCACCAGGGTCCCGCCGTATTCGGCAAGGACCGAGGTGACTTCATCCCGGATCGGACGCTGGAATCCGGTTTTCCAGTCATCTCCGTGGACAACGTAATCCGGCTTGAGGCGCTTGAGATTTTCCTTGTAGCTGAGTTCCCGCTGTTCCACGACCTCGAAAACGTCGGCAATGTTTTCAAACAATGCCTTGCGCTCGTCAAACGGAACCATGGGGAAGCGCTTGTAGCTGGAAATGGCCTGATCGGACAAAACGCCGATTATCAGCCGTCCGAGCCTGGCGGCTCGCTTTATAATGCGGATATGGCCGCTGTGAACGATATCCGTGGAAAAGCACATATACACGGTACGTTGCTTTACTTCCGCCAGTTTCTCCCGGATCAATTCCAAATCCTGCGGAGTGTCTATTTCACCGCAAAGGTCATTTTTGATATCCAGCGTATATAGTTCGCATTGCCCGGAAATATCGTTGAACGCATTTTCGGCATAGCAGTTGACATTGCCGCTCCGGCAATAAGCCTCAATTTGCGCCAGCCAGCAGCTCCAATCCTTTCGGGCCAGGTAATACAACGGCTGCGCGGCCATCGCGTCGGAAAAAAAGTCGATGCCGATTTTGGCAATGCGCCCATTGGCGACCTCGGCTTTGAAGTCCTTGTCCGGCAACGGCCTGGTGCTGCTTACGACCATGCAGCTGTGCGGCTGCTCCAACAACCGGGTCAGCACCGTATCTTCAAAAACCAGGTCCCCGTGCAACAGCAGAATATCATCGTCAAGATGTTCTCTGGCACAGTAAATGGAATAAATGTAGTTTGTCTCGGCATAGCGTTCGTTTTTCACGAAGGTGTAATGCAGCGGCAAATTCAACGTTTTGCAATAATTGGCAATGACATCGCCGAACGGCCCGGTAGTGATGACCACTTCGCGGATGCCGGCGGCGGCAATCGCTTTCAGCTGGTGACTTAAAATGACATCCGTCGGCAATACCTGCGTCATGCATTTGGGATGCTCGCCAGAGAGCTCGCCCATTCGCTTCCCAAGTCCGGAATTAAGAATCAATGCTTTCATAACAACTCTTCACTCTTGCCTTTTATTTCAATCTTTTGGTTTTTGTAAGCAGTACTCTGGTTTTCAGGCGCAGCCAGGATATTTTTTCGTCCCAATATCCTGCGGTCTTCCAGATATCGTTTTTATGGCCGGATAATTCCGTGTAAGCCCGTTGCACCGCGTCCCAGTCGGGATAATAACAAACCTCCGATTTGCGATAGGTGGTATAACGGTCCGCGTCGTAATGCGGCCCCGGCAGCAGATTGACCTGCTCCGAAGGGTCGAAATTCAAATCGAACAGCTCTTCTTCGCCGGTAAACTTATTATAAATATATTTGAAATTCCCCTTGATAATTGCCATCTTCCGCAATGCCTGCGCATAATACGCACTGTCGGCAACAATAAATTCTTCTTGCGGAACTTGACGCCGATGGATGATTTCCGGCAGCATCCGATGCGATGTCGGAAAGTCCACTTCGGGGCCGACGGCAAGACGCGGGGTTATCAGCGGAATCGCAATCGCCGGTTCGTATACATCGAATCCATAGCAACATTTGCCGCGAACTCCGTTCATGCTGCCATGGTCGGCGCTGATGAAAATATTGTCATCGGCAAAAATCGCCCTCGCATAACCGACAATTTTGTCAAGCAAATCAATATCGTCGCCATAGCCGGCCCGCCCGGCAATTACATGCGGCAAGTGCAACCACAAAAAAATGCTGCCGTCGCTTTGCGCAATGCCGTCAAGCGTTTCCCGGACCGTGCGCAATGACGCTTCCGCAAGCTTTTCATCTCTGCCGTTGCTGTTTTGACCGCTTTTGTGAGGACCGACATGATAGGCGGCATTCGCCAATGTGTGGAATGCCGTTCCGGAACCGCCAAAGCAATTGGAGTACGGCAATGCTTTGTCGTAGTAGTTCTGTGTCCATGCAACGTGATTTCGAAAACCCTCTTCCTCGAACGTATCAAACAACGTACGCACATCCTTCATATCATCGACTTTTACGTAACGCTTTCGTGACGTCTGGTACGGGTACAATCCGGTGAACATCGAAACGAACGCCATGGCGGTCGATGGCGCAGAGGTGTAATGGCGCTGAAAAACCGTCCCTTTGCCTGCCAGCTCTTCGATGTTCGGCGTCGGAAAAAAGCCACGCCCATAGGTTGGCAGATACTGTTTTGTCAAAACGTCTTTTGTAATTAAAATGATCGAATCTTTTTTCATTGTACGCACGCCGACTACTTCATCGGACTATTCTTGGATTTATGTGAGTTTTCTATCGTGTGGTTCCATGAAATTCTTGAAATACCACTTCACCGTTTTTCCCAAACCATCGCACACCGGTATTCCCGGATGAAAACCGAGCCGCCGTTCCGCCCGCGCAACCGATGCCAGGCTGTGCGGGATATCGCCTGCGCGGTTCGACGAATATTGCGGCTCGATTCGCGTAACCGCCGCATCGAAAACCGCCAGATTTTCACGCAGATATTCGAACAGCTCCGTGAGCGTGGTGCGCTCGCCGCAGGCGATATTGTATACCGTATTCGCCGCCTCTTCCGGAGCGGCGAGCGCCGCGAGATTGGCCTGCACGACATTGCCGACGCAGGTGAAATCACGGCTGTAACTGCCATCGCCGTTGATTACCGGACGTTCGTGGTTCAGAAGTTTCCCGATGAATTTCGGAATCACCGCCGCGTAGGCGCCCGCCGGATCCTGGCGCGGACCGAAAACATTGAAATAACGCAGGCCGATCGTTTCCAATCCGAAAACCCGGCTGTAGTTCTCGGCAGCGTATTCATTCATCTGTTTGCTCAATGCGTACGGACTCAAGGCCTTGCCGGTGCATTCCTCGACTTTCGGTACACGCGTGTCGTCGCCATACACCGAAGAGCTCGACGCATAGACGAAGCGTTTGACGCCGGCGCCCCGCGCCGCTTCGATCACATTGACGAAGCCCTGCGCGTTGATTTCCAGCGTCAGCTGCGGGTTTTCCAGTGAGCGCGGCACTGAACCCAGCGCCGCCTCATGCAGCACATAATCACACCCCGCCGCCGCCCGGCGGCAAACGGCGAAATCACGGATGTCGCCTTCGATCAACCGAAAACGTCCGCTATCCTCGAATGAAGTCAGATTGGCGCGTTTGCCGGTCAGAAAGTTGTCCAGCACCACCACTTCGTGCCCATCGGCCAACAATTTTTCCGCCAGATGGGAGCCGATGAAACCGGCTCCACCGGTCACCAGAATGCGCGATGGCGGCAATGAATTCACTTAGAGTCTGCCGTCCACGATGTCGCGCGGAACAACGCCCTTCAGGTCGAAAATCACCGCGTGAGCACAGGTATATTGTTTCAGGTTCATTTCGGCAAATTCCCGGTGCGCCACCGCCACCACTACCGCGTCGTAATTCGACGCCAGTGCCTTCAGGTCGTTGAAGCTGACCAGCTTGTACTCATGCCAGACCTCGTCCGGGCTGGCCCAGGGGTCGTAAACATCGACCCGGCAGCCGAATTCTTCGAGGCCGCGCACCACGTCCACGGCATGCGAATTGCGGATATCGGTGCAGTCTTCCTTGAAGGTGATACCGAGCTGCAGGATCTTCGCATTGGCGATCTTCTGCTCTTTCTTGATCATCAGCTTGATCACTTCGATGGCGACGTATTTGCCCATGCCGTCGTTGATCCGGCGGCCGGCCAGAATCACTTCCGGCAGGTAACCCAGGCTCTGGGCTTTGTGGGTCAGGTAATACGGATCGACGCCGATACAGTGGCCGCCGACCAGCCCCGGCTTGAATTTCAGGAAGTTCCACTTGGTCCCGGCGGCTTCCAGCACGTCGTTGGTGTCGATGCCGATCAGGTTGAAGATCTTCGCCAGTTCGTTGACAAACGCGATGTTGAGGTCGCGCTGCGAGTTTTCAATCACCTTCGCTGCCTCGGCCACCTTCATTGAGCTGGCGCGATGAGTACCGTTCAGGAGAATCGTATTGTAGAGAGTGTCGACGATTTCGGCGGCTTCCGGCGTCGAGCCCGAGGTGATTTTCAGGATCTTGGTCAGCGTGTGTTCCTTGTCGCCGGGGTTGATCCGCTCCGGACTGTAGCCGCAAAAGAAATCGACGTTGAACTTCAAACCGCTGATTTCCTCCAGCACCGGCACGCATTCTTCTTCGGTACAGCCGGGGTAGACGGTACTTTCGTAGATCACGATCGCACCCTTTTTCAGCGCCTTGCCGACGGTTTCGCTGGCCTTATAAAGGGGAGTCAGGTCCGGGCGGTTGTACTTGTCCACCGGCGTCGGTACCGTCACGATGAAGACATCGCTATCCTTCAGATCTTCCAGATCGCAGGTGAATTTCAAGTGTTTCGACGCTTTCAGGTCTTCCGTCGAGGTTTCCAGCGTCACATCCACGCCCTGGCGCAGTTTTTCCAGCCGCCCGGGGTTGATGTCGAAGCCCACTGTGGCAAACTTCTTACCGAACTCCACCGCCAGCGGCAGTCCCACGTAGCCCAGGCCGATCAGGGCGATTTTGATTTCACCCGATTTGATTTTATCCAACATTCTTACTTTACCCTATTTTTATTCCTGTGAAATGCCAGTGGAAAATCTTTTTCCACTTTTGTAAACTTGAGAACTGTTCCGGCGTCATTGAGAATGAGATTATTTTCGACCCCCTAAAGAATGAAAACCACAACTTGACGGAATCTTCCTTGCATTCAACTTGCACATAGCCATTGCCGTTTGTGTCGCGCAAAACGACCGGTTTTGGCGTTTCCGGCAACCTCCGTTCCCACTGGAACTCTATTCACTATTGAGCCGTTCGGCCAGCTTCATGAATCGCAGATCGGCCAAGAGTATGAACTGTTTTTGTTTATGAACTTTATATTTCGGCGCAAATTTACCGGTCCATTGAACTGCCCGCGGTGTCTTCAGTGCCGCAAAGATGTTGCCGGGGAAAAGCGGACCGCCGGTGAGGACGGAACCGTCTTCGTTTTTCTTATGAGTTCGCGGCAGATAATACTCTTTTTGAAGGCGTCGCTCGAATCCGCGAACACCGGTAATTTGAAACCATTTCCGGTCGAGGAGCACTTCCATCTGCGGAATCGGGAGCCAATTGTGGAAAAGGTGCTCCATGCGTCATTCGCAAATCAGCCCGGCTCCGTCGATGGTTGCTTCGAACTTGCTGTCCAGCACGTTCATGATAATGGTAAACATCTTTTTCCCGTTGAGTTCTTTCCAGTACCCGGAAAAACCGGCAAGCGGGCCGGATTTGACCTTTTTTAATTGCCGCTTGGGAAGCATTAATGCTGCATGTAAATTTACATGACGCACTTCAGAAAGCTGTTCGAGTCTGTAAAGAGACTCCATTGGCTCGATAATCTCTGAATCGCAACCGGGTGACGTTTCAATACGGTCGACAATGCTCTTACACATCGCTAAGCGCCCCCGTTCACTGATGTTCCATGCTGCAAACAAGTAATTTCTGAACATCGGAAAATAGGAGGTGCGATATTTTGATTTTACCTGCCGAATTAACGGCAGATAACATGGCAGGCCTAAACTTTCCACATATTTCCGGGTTGGTTTCTCGAAGCAGGCTCTCGTCTGAATCAGCCCCCAGCTTCTGTCAGTGTACTGAGTGAAGTTCATTTCGCCTAAGCACAATATTTATTTGTAAAGAGGAATTTGGACAAAAGCAACGTGCGGAATTGAAACAAAGTCAAATCAAATTTCAAAATCGTATCAGTAACCGCAAAATTGAAATACATTTGGGATGTATCATTTTTTTTGATTGCAGAAAATCCGGCAATCCCCCCAATCATTAATTTGCATTGGTATCACTGGAACTCCAGATTTACGTGCGTCTGGTATGGTTTTCGAATAAGTAAATGGGAAATAACGACTAATCTGTTCGGCTAAAGTCATAAATATCAATTCGGATAACACAAATTGTTCGGCATCATAATCTGAAATATCTTTTTATTTCCGATACCAAAAACTCACTTTCGACCACTGCCCGTGTCGCTTTGCTTAGGGACACGAAGATAAAACCGTTGAAGAATGGAATTGTTTTATGTAATTTCTCTTTCGAAATCATTTTGGGCATATAAGCAGGAATTTGTCGTTGTTCCATTCGCTGCAGTAAAGACGCTTCCTGACCATTCGCTGTACGGATTGGAGTCCAAACCGCGCCATCAATTTTTTTTTATGACAGGGATGGCGATATCCGGAACCAGCTTCGGAACATAAAAACCGTGGCTATGCAATTTTGTTTCATAATATCCACAATACAGCAATAGAAGGTCGAATTATTCCACGGTGTCACAATCAACTACCGCGCATTCCACTCCAATGGAAGCGCCAACTGTTTTAATACGAACAAAAACAAAATTGCGATCCATTCTCCGTTCGACAACCCCTTCCCATCCCTTGAACACTCCGCGTTTAATCGCGATGGTTTTTCCCTCTTGAATATCCTGACAAACCTCGACTTGATTATTTTTTGCGAGAAATTCGAAGTCTTGCACTTTGCGTAAATCAGTTACGAGCTCATCTTCCGTATAGTTCGTATGCAAACACACTTGTGCAACGCTTCGATTGATTCTCACCTGGCTCATGCTATCCAAGTTAAGCGCGGCAAAAATATATCCGGGAAACATCGGAGACTGCACCGGAGGACGCTTATAGGCATATTTCTTTCCATTCTTGCCCTCAAAGGAGTTGATATATACTCGATTATAGCGAGGCAAATAACATGGAATATGATTTGTCTTCAAAAGCGTTTCAGCTTTTTGCTCGGATTTCGGCATTGTGCGAATTAAATACCAAGACAAATCTGGAATTTTCTGTATATACCTATCTTTTAGCTCGTCTATCGGCATTGCGAACTCCTCGCTCTCTGAAATCCGGGCAACATAAAGCAAGTTATTGCCAAACGCAATAACTTGCATACCTTAAAAATGCAGGCAGCCGCAGACTTCAGTTAAGCTGAAGTTTGCGGCTGCCTGCTGTTACAAAAATAAAGTGCCGAAAAAGGCACATGGGCACCTTCTTTGACACTAAGATGGCAATATTTATTCGCCTTGAAATCACGGCACAACAATGCCGGACCTGGAATTTCGCAAACGGGATCAAAAGGAAAAGCGCTCGAATCGGCCCGAAATGATACTGATTGGCACAAGACCTGCGCTTGCTTGCTTGAATGACCGCTTGATAATATGTAATATTATCAAGCCTGGAGGCGGTATTTTCATATGTACGAACGAGCGCCAATCCGGGCATGACCCGATTGTTTTGATCGACCATTGACATCGTCAGCATTGCGCTCCCTATTTCGTTATAACTACGCTACACATTAATATACCGGTTCTGGAGACAAAAGTCAAGTGTAATTTGGACTTTTGTGATAGCTAATTAAAATTACATCGCAATAATATTAGTATTTCTGCGATGGGAGGCTTGATTTTTATCAGGAAGGTAATATGAAGATCAAGAAGAATGTGTCGGTCGATGCCTTGAGGGTATTTGGGGAAGGTTTGTTCGCAGACTTCGCCGGTGGACGTTCAGCGGATGGTGAGGTTCGTGGGAATGGGTGCCGAAGCGACGTTGATGGCAACCGATCCGGTTCGGACGGCAATACCCCGGTGGTGGCGACGGGTGACTATGGTCGTTTCATCGCCATGCCGGTTCGCGCGATTCCCGCCAAAGCTACCCATATTCAACCCGTAATTCAGAAGGAGGAACCCAAAATGGAAGAAACCAAACCGACCGAATCCGTCAACGTGATGGACGAACTCAACGCCACCGTGGACGATTTGCGCGGCAAGCTGAAAATGCTGTTTGACGAATCGGCTACCCTGACCCGCAAGGTCAAGGAAGCCGTATTGGCGCAGAAGCAGAAGGAGCGTGAATTCGTTCAGGCGCGGCGCGCCATTGAACGGATCAAGATGGCGATCTGAAGGACAAACAATCAAGAAGCCGGAGAGCCGGGGGCGGTGATGACCTCGGCTCTTCGGTGTTTATGGAGATGAGATTATGTTGAAGTTAAATGCGTCGTATTCGAAAAAGGTGCCGGCGGAGGGCGAGTATTCTTCGCAGTCGTATCACGCTTCGGTCGAGGTCGAATTGCCGGACGGCCTGACGCCGGAACAGCTCCAGGGCAAGATTCACGAGACCTTCGATCTGGTCCGGAATTCGGCTGGGGCGCCGCGCTGGACGTCTCGCTCTGGCTGACGCAACTGCTGATGCAAGCGGCGATGAACCTGCCGGCGGTGATCGTATTTCCGTTGGTTCAGGGGTTGTCCCTGGCGGGCGGGGTCTTGCTGATGACGGCGTTTTTCCGGGAACGGCTGAACCGGTACAAGATCGCCGGACTGGTGTTCGGCATCGGGGTCATCGTCACGAGCGTCATGCGCTGAACGCGGTCTTTTTTCACCCTGAAACAGTACATTGCCAAGGTTATCAGCGTGGATAAGGAAACGATCAAAGCTGCTTTCCGGCTGGAAAGTTCGACTGAAAGTCTAAAATGGTACACCCATAGGGATTTGAACCCCAAACCTTCTGGTCCGTAGCCAGACGCTCTATCCAATTGAGCTATGGGTGCACGTCGAATCTTACGTTTCGATGGCTTTTAATATGCCATTCTTTTCATGAAATACAAGCACGGGAAGAGGTTTTTTCCCGTTTTATGACATATTGCTCCGGCGCCGTCCGGGCGGCGCCGGAATGCAAACGTCATTGCAGCTTTTCGACCAGCTCGCGGTGCAGCGCGATTTGCGCTTTCTGGTAATCTTCGCGTTCGACCATGAACTGCATATTGACCTGGCGCATGCACTGATCCAACGCCAGAATGTTGATATCGGCGTCCGCCAATGCTTTCGCCGCCTTGGACAGGAAACCCGGAATCTTCATATTGCTGCCGATCACCGAAACGATCGCCACCGGATGGGTGTGAATCTTCGCATTCGGATAACGCGATTTCAGCACCTCGACGCAGTTCGAAAGGTTCTTCGACTTTTCCGGCACGTAGTTGGTGATCGTATTGGCGTTGGTGTTCTTGGCGATATAGCTGATGCCGCAGTTGTAAAAGGCTTCCATCAGCATATAGTCGTAGCCGCTCTGGCCGACCATCTCCGGATCGAACACTTCGATCGCGATGACATCGCGGCGGCCGCAGATCATTTCGACCCGCGCTTCCGGCGACACGTAGTCGCGGCTGATCAGCGTTCCCGGATTTTCCGGGTCGAAGGCGTTGGTGACCCGGATCGGAATATTCTGATGCTCCATCTCCTTCGCCGCTTTGGGGTGGATCGCCTCCATCGCCATGTCCGCCAACTGGTCGGCGATGTCGAAGTTGGTGAAGCCGATCGTCCGCACCTTGTCCACGCCCATCAACTTCGGGTCGCCGGTCGAAAGGTGGAATTCCTTGTGGATCACTCCTTCGCGCGCACCGGTCACCACCGCCAGCTTGCTGAAGGTGATTTCACTGTAGCCGCGGTCGAAGCGCGCCATGATCCCTTCGCTGCATTTGGCGTAGCCGGTCACGATCGGCAGGCAGGTGCTGAAATCCAGCCCCGCCAGATTGCGCTCGATCATCGCCTCAAGCGTACCCGAAAAATCATCCATCCAGCCGGTCAGGTCGACAAATTCCGCCTGAATGCCGTTCGCCCGCAGAATCAATACTGAATTGTAGGCGCTGTGGGCTTCGCCGACCGCGCTCAGGATTTCCCGCGTCGGCGGCAGATAATCCTTGCTCTTGAAGTGGCCGAAGCCGCGCAGCTGCGCCAGGTGTTTGAGGCAGGAGCGGATGCCGCCGATCCGTTCGTCGACGAAAGTGTCCGCCTGCGCCTGATCCAATCCGATCGATTCGAACGAACGGTTGAACTCGATCATCGCCTGGCGCACTGTTTCCAGCTGCGCTTCCCATTCGCGATTGCCGGCGGCGAAGCTGGCGTAGACGCCGGGAGCGCCGGTTTTTTTGTCTTCCAGCAGGAGGTTGGTGATGCCGCCATAGGCGGACACCACGAAAAGGCGGTTGTAGTAATTCGACGGCTGCCGGTTGCCGATGATGACGTTGGTCATCACGTCGCCGAAGCGGCTCATGGAGGTGCCGCCGATCTTCTCTACGGTATGTTGATGTTGGTGCTTGCTCATGGTTGTCACCTGAAAACTTAAAGTTCTTCGATTCGGAAAAGCTTGCTCGGCGCCACCACCACCGGCAGCGCGTCGATCGCCTGCAGCGCCTCTTTGACCGCGCTTTCGCGCGCTTCGTGGGTGGTGAAGAACACCGTCGCGGACTGCGAATCGCGCGCGCATTCGCGCTGCACGAAGCTGGCGATGCTGATCGCGTGACGCGCCAGCACCTCTGCAATCGCCGCCACCACGCCCGGCGCGTCGGTCACCTCCATGCGCAGGTAATAACGCGACTGAATGTCCGCCATCGGCGTCAGAGCGCCGAACTGGTGGCCGGCGCGGAACGCCGGCACCCGGCGCGGCGAACCGTTGGCCAGATTCAGCGCGATGTCCGCGAGATCGGCCACCACCGCGCTGGCGGTGGCGGCGCGGCCGGCGCCGCGGCCGTAAAACAGGGTCTGCCCGACCGTGTCGCCTTCGATCAGCACGCCGTTGAACACGCCGGAAATACCGGCCAGCAGCGTATGTTTCGGTATCAGCGTCGGGTGGACACGCACCTGGACGTCGTCGTCGATCTGTTTGATCGTCGCCAGCAATTTGATCCGGTAGCCGAGTTCATCGGCGAATTCGAGATCCTGCTGCTCGATGCCGCGGATGCCTTCGACGTAAACCGGCTTCATCCCCAGCCATTCGCCGTACGCCAGCGACGCCAGAATCGCCGCCTTGTGCGCGGTGTCGAATCCGTCGATATCCAACGACGGATCGGCTTCGGCGTAACCGAGCTTCTGCGCGTCCGCCAGCACCGTGGCGAAGTCGGCCTTTTCGGCCTCCATCCGGGTCAGAATGTAGTTGCACGTGCCGTTCATGATCCCGTAAATCCGCTGGATCCGGTTGGCCACCAGCCCTTCGCGCAATGCCTTGATCACCGGAATTCCGCCGGCGACGCTGGCTTCGTAACAGACATCGACACCGGCGGTTTCGGCGGCGGCGAAGATTTCCGCGCCGCGGGTCGCCAGCAAAGCTTTATTCGCGGTAACCACCGGTTTCCCGGCCTTCAACGCTTTCAGGATCAGGTCGCCGGCTATGGTGGTGCCGCCGATCAGTTCGACCACGATATCCGCTTCCTGAATCAGCGCATTCGCATCGGTAGTCAGGATGCCGGCCGGAACGGTGACGCCGCGATCGGTAGTGATATCCAGGTCGGCGATCTTCGCCAACGTCAATTTCACTCCGGTGCGTTTGGCGATCACATCGCCATTGGTCAACAGATTGGCGGCGACTCCGGCACCCACCGTGCCGAATCCGATAATCCCGACTTTGATTTCTTTCACTTGCGTAGCCCTTTTATTGATTAAAAACGCGAATCTGCAATCAAACCCGATACTATAGCACCGGAACGGCATTTTTTCCAGCCGGAAACGGCTTTTTTTCAGTGTCCGATGGTATGCGGCGGCAACGGCAGTTTGCGCCAGGCGGCGTGGCGAACCGTTTTTCCCTCCGCAAGCCAATGCCGTTCGAAGTCGGTTTTCAGGTCGGCGATATCCGCCAGCGCCTCCGGGGCGGCGGCGAAAAGGCGTGACGCGGTCAACACCTGCTGCGCCTGCTCCCAGTAGGGGGCGTCGTCGGTGGAAAAGTGAAAAATTCCGTCCGTTTTCAACACCCGGTGCAATTGGGCGATGAAGTTGCTCGCCAGCAGCCGGTGTCCCCGGTGTTTGTCCTTCGGCCACGGATCGGGGCACAACAAATGGATGCGGTCGAGCGACGCGTCGCCGAGCAATACGCTCACGAGATAACGCGATTCGGCGCGGAGGATCTGAAGATTCGGTATCTCGTTGTTTTTATTGACCTTGCGCAAGCGCCCGATCATTACATCGCCGGCGAGAATCAGCCGTTCGGGGTAGCGGCGCGCCAGCGCCCGGGCGAACGATCCGGCGCCGCACCCCAGATCCAATTCCACCGTCGGCGTGTCGAAGCGCAGATTTTCGTAAGTCCACCCCAATTGCATATAATCCATATTGACATCATCCCGCGGTTGTGCTATGGTAAAGTCGCAACTTATAAAATACCCCCAAATATGTCATTTTTCAAATCACAAGCAGAAAAACTGTGGCGATTGGCTGCGATACAGCGTTGCCGCTATCTCATCTACGCTCTTGGTCTGGGCGCGGTTGTCGCGGGGGTGCTGTTTCTCGCCGGCAATCTCGCCGTGGAAAAGACCGGTCCATACGTGTATCATCAACTCGACGCCGTGCCCGAATGCCGGGTCGGCATTGTGCTCGGCACCAGCAAACATGTCGCCGGGCGCCCGAATCTGTATTACGTCTATCGCATTCAAGCCGCCGCCGAACTCTACCACGCCGGGAAGATCGCCAAGATTCTGGCTTCCGGCGACCATAGCCGCAAGAATTATAACGAACCCGAAGATATGCGCGGCGACCTGATCGCCGCCGGGGTCGATCCCGGCGATATCGTGCTTGATTATGCCGGGTTGCGGACGCTGGATTCGATGGTGCGGGCACGGGAGATCTTTCAGGTCGACCGGCTGATCGTCATCTCGCAGGACTTTCACTGCCGGCGCGCGCTGTATCTGGGGGATGCGCACGGCGTCGAGGCCTTCGGTTACGCCGCGCGCGACCTGAGCTGGCGCTTCCGGTTGAAGATGTTCTGCCGCGAAAGCCTCGCCCGTTGCGCCGCCTGGATCGACGTCAACATCCTCCACCGTTCCCCCCGCCACCTCGGCGAGCCGTTGCCGATCGAAGGGGAGTGAGCTGCGGGGAGGGGCGGTCCGCTCTTATTTTGCCGCGGATATTGCCCGCTCCATGTCGGCTTCGGTCGTGCCGTTGGACAGGGCGCCCTCGGTTGCGTAGATATACAGCGAAGCGATGTACAAATTATTCAGGAGAAAACCAACTGTGACCAACAGCAGCATCACAAGTCCAAGTACGCCGACAGTAACTCCCGTACTGTAAGGTTCTCCGAATATGGAGCGAACCCATTCTCCCAGAACTGTCACCAACATCAGAGTCACCAGAACCCCCCCGGCCATCATCAGCAGGATGCCGACATAACCGATCAGTAATTCGACCCACAGCCGCTTTACCAACAGCACGGAGATTTTCAGATAACCGAACGGGTTCCACTCCGGCGGCCGCGTTACGATCGCCGGCAATACGAATACTACCGCCAGCGTCCAGATCAGTCTGGCCAGACTTAATACGCATCTCCCCAAGGCGCTGCTTTCATATTCCAGCATCGAGAATCCCAGTCCGATCACGCAGGAGAGTGCGGTCCACCCAAGCAGCGCCGGCAGACAACGCGCCGCGGCCGCTATGCTGTGCCGGAGCGAAACCGTCCGTCCATGCAGCGCGTCCAGAATCTCACTGTACAACACCGTCCAGCAGAAGATACCCGCAAAGCCGCTGCATGCCGTCACCCCGATGAAAGCCGGCCAGTTCCAATTCAACAAACCCAATGGTTCACCCGACACTTTGGGTAGCCACTCCGGCACAATCCTGTCGAGCCAGTAAACTCCGAGTGTCAACATCATCCCTGTTGCCAATAAACACACGATCAGCAACGGACACAGCCCCAAATGCCTGAACCCGACCTTGCAGACGCACTTCAAATTTTCCCGGCTTATTCGCCACCGCTTCATCGCATCTCCCGGTAAATCCACTATACTATTGAAAACAATACATTTCGGACGGGTAAATACCCAATCCGGACATTGTAAAAAAATCATTTCGCGGTATATTATAAGTCTTATTTTCTTATTTTCAACTTTTATTTCGCTTATTTGCAAGGCAGGTGGGTATGTTTCGACCGGTATTTTTCTCGGAGATGAAAACCTATAGTTGGAAAAAGTTCTCCGGCGACCTCTTCGCCGGCGTCACCGTCGGCGTCGTGGCGCTGCCGTTGGCGATGGCATTTTCGATTGCCTCCGGTTTCCCGCCCACCCGGGGAATTTATACCGCCATCGTCGCCGGGTTCCTGATTTCGCTGTTCGGCGGCAGCCGGGTCCAGATCGGCGGTCCCACCGGCGCCTTTATCGTCATCATTGCCGGTATTTATGGACAGTTCGGCGACAGCGGGTTGCTCGCTGCCACGCTGATGGCGGGGATCATCCTGATCCTGTTTGGGATATTCAAAATGGGGGCGCTGATCAAATTCATTCCGTTCCCGGTCACCATCGGGTTCACCTCCGGGATTGCGGTGGTGATCTGCGCCACCCAGATCAACGACCTTCTGGGGCTGCGCCTGACCGAGGTTCCGGCCGACTTCGTCGGGAAATTGTACTGCTTCGGCTCCAATCTCGGCCGGATCGACCTGCTGACGCTGGGATTGGGCGTATTCACCGTGCTGGTGATTATGGCGATGCGCCGCTGGTTGCCGCGTTGGCCGGCGATGCTGGCGGGGATGGTGGCGGCGACCTTGGTCTCGATGCTTTTCGGCTTCGAAGTCGAAACCATCGGCAGCCGCTTCGGCGAACTGCCGCGGACGTTGCCGTTCCCGCAATTGAGCTTCCCCAGCTGGAGCGAAATGCCGACGCTGGTGACGGCGGCGTTTACCATCGCGCTGTTGGCCGGGATTGAATCGCTGCTGAGCGCGACCGTCGCCGACGGTATGATCGGGGGGCGTCACCGGCCGAACACCGAATTGATCGGGCAGGGGATCGGCAACATCGGTGCGGTGCTGTTTCAGGGCATCCCCGCCACCGGCGCCATTGCCCGGACCGCCACCAACATCAAAAGCGGCGGTCAGACTCCGGTCGCCGGGATGATTCACGCGATCACGCTGCTGTTGATTTTGCTGTTGCTGGCGCCGCAGGCGAAGCTGATTCCGATGGCGTCGCTGGCCGGGATCATGATGGTGGTCTGCTATAACATGAGCGAATACCAGACCTTTCTGCGCATGTTCAAAGGACCCAGAAGCGATTGGGCGGTGATGCTGATCACTTTCCTGTTGACGGTCTGGGTCGATCTGGTGGTTGCGGTCGAAGTCGGTATCGTGCTTGCCGCGCTGCTGTTCATCCGCCGCATGTCGGAGATTTTCAACGTCAGCGCCATTACCTCGGAGTTGTCGGGCGACACTGCCGACCCGGCCAGCGACCCGGATGCGATCGCGTTGAAATCGGTTCCCGACGATGTGGTGGTATTCGAGGTGCAGGGGGCGTTCTTCTTCGGCGCGGTCGACGGCTTCAAGGATGCGGTGATGAGCACGGCGCGGCGGGAGGCGAAGATCTTCATCCTGCGAATGCGCCATGTCCCGGTCGTCGACGCCACCGGCCTCAATGTGTTGGACAGCTTTTTCGCGCAATGCCGCCGCGACAACACCCAACTGATTCTGTCCGGCGTACGTCCCCGTTCGCAACCGATGCAGGCGCTGAACCAGTACGGGCTGGCCGCCCAGATCGGCGCGGAAAACATCTGTCCGGACATCAACAACGCCTTGGCGCGGGCGCGCGAACTTTTGGCGCAGGAAGCGGTAATAATGCAGGAAGCAGCAAAATAATTGCCGGAAATCCGGTTTTATTCTTGACTTTTCCGGTAAATCCAGATATACTATAACCCATTGAATGTTCGAGGACTTTACTCGGTTCAACCCGTAAAGAACTGAAAAATTCCCCGCATAGGGAGTGAGGATTCATGCGTTACCGACTCGACTACCGGGAATATCAGGACAAGGTCCTGGCGGCATGGCTTGGCAAAAGCATCGGCGGCACCGTCGGCGCCTACGTCGAAAACCACAAGGAGCTCAAACACCTTACCGCCGCCGATCTGTGGCCGCCCCGAATTCCGCCCAACGACGATCTGGATATCCAACTGGTCTGGCTCGAAGCGCTGCAGGAGCGCGGCTGCTGGGTCGGCTCCGCCGACTTGGTGCACTACTGGCAGGACCGCTGCTGGTACAATTTCTGCGAATACGGATTTTTCCTCTACAACGTCCAGCGTGGTATCATGCCGCCATGGTCGGGGTATTGGAACAACGAGTTCTTCCGCGAATCCGAGGGCAGCCCGATCCGCAGCGATATCTGGGGGCTGGTCGCGCCCGGCAACCCGGCGCTGGCGGCGGAGTTCGCCCGGCTCGACTCCGAACTCGATCACTCCGGTTTCAGTGTCGATGCCGAACGCTTTTCGGCGGCGATGACCGCTCAGGCACTGGTGGCGGCCACCCGCGATGAGATCATCGCCGCCGGGCTGGCGGCGGTGCCGCATGATTCGGCGGTGCGCCGGGTGGTTGCCGAGACCGCCGAGATCGCCCGTGACTTTCCGGATTTCCCGACCGCCTGGCGGATCGCGGTGCGCCGTTTCGGCGACCGCGACGCGTCGAAGGCGATCACCAATTTGTCCTTCTGGCTCCTGGCCTGGTTTTCCGCCGGCGAGGATTTTCGCCGGGCGATGGAGAACTGCATCAACGCCGGTTGGGATTGCGACTGTACCGCGGCGACCCTGGGCGGCATCCTCGGCGCCTGGAAGGGCACCGCGATCATTCCTCCGGAGTGGCGCGAACAACTCGGCCCCACGCTGGTCTGCGGCATCGAAGTCGACCACAAGAATGCCCTGCTGACCGACCTGGCTGCCGAGACTGCCTTGCTCGGCGCCGAGATGGCCATCGCGCGCAACGACCGCATCGAACTGGTTGGCGCGCCGCGGGTCACGGTCCGGCCGCGCCCCGAGCCGCGCGTGGAGATATCCGTCGATTACCGCACCGTCCCGGTGCTTTTTCGTGCGGCGCCGACCGAAGTGGTGCTGACCTTGAACAATCCGACTGCCGACGCCGTATCGGGCGAATTCGCGGTCGCGGCGGCCCCCGGGACCCTGATATCGCCCGAGCACGTCAAGTTGTGTCTGGCGCCCGGCGAGGCGTACCCGATCACCCTGCGGATCCGCCGATCCGATCCCGCCCTGCCGTTGGCCGACAAAAACCTTTTCCACGCGACCTTTGCCGTCTGCGGCGCGCTGGTGGCCGAATGCGATTTCGGCCTCGGCGGCGCCCGCCAATGGCTGGTCTACGGCCCCTATTGGGACATGTGGGACCGTGAAAAGTACGGCGACGAGTGTCCTTATTCCGGTCCCGGCCGCAACAGCCCTCCCGGTTGGTCCGGTTGCACCGGCGATTCCTACCGTCACTACGTCTATCTCGACCGGCCCTACCTCGACGAGGCGGCGCTGGCCAAAGGCGATCTGGCGGAGCTGGCGCCGTTGCGTTTGGAATCCGGCGTCGATCTGTTGACCGGCGAGGACTTCGGCAACTGGTTCGGCGGTGCCTGCTGGTATCTGGTCCGAACCTTTATCGCGCCGGCCGGGGCCAAACTGATCTTCAATCTCGGCCGCGAGGGGATGATCCGGGTGTGGCTGGACGGTGAGGAACGCTATCGTTCCAACGAAGCGCACGTCTGGCAGCTCGGGACCCAGGACATCGTGAAGTTCACCGGAACCGGCCGGCCGCAGCGACTGGTGGTCAAACTGGCGGCGCCGGGCGACCGCACCGCCTTGTCTTTCAACATCATGCGCGACGAGGAGCTGAGAGGGCGCGCCGGAATCAGTTACATCGCCGACACTCTGGTCGACGTAGTACCGGCGATAGGTTACCATCTGTGATCATCGACGCACACATTCACTTCTCCGGACACGAAGGCTTCCGCGAAACGGCGCGCACAGCCGGGCATGAAAACTCGGTCGCGCATCTCGCGGAGGCCTTTCGCGCCAACGGCGTTGTGGCGGCGGTGGCGATGGGGGCCGGTTCCGGCGGCGACGATCCGGGGATGGTGGCGCCGATGCTGCCTGATTTGGCGGGGCCCGGTGGCGAGCTGCCGCCGTTCATCTTTTACTGTTGCGGCCTGACCAGCGAGGCGCTGACTCTGGCGAAGTTGCCGCGGAGTCTGGAGAGTTTTGCCCGCGCCATGGCCGCACCGCGCTGCGTTGGACTCAAGCTCTACTGCGGGTACAGCCAAGTCTACGTCAACGATCCCGTGCACCACGGTTTTTTCGAGTTGGCCGAGAGCCTGGATTTGCCGGTGGTGATTCACACCGGGGATACCGCCAGCGCGGGCGGCGTACTGAAATACGCCCATCCCCTGACCGTTGACGAGGCGGCGGTCAACTTTCCGCGCGTCCGTTTCGTGATGGCCCACTACGGCAACCCGTGGATCGTCGACGCCACCGCGGTTGCCGCCAAGAACCCCAATGTTCACATCGACCTCTCCGGCCTCGCCGCCGGAATGATCGACCCCGACCGTTTTTGCGTCCGCTACCGCGGCTACCTCGACCACATCCGCACCTGGATGGACTACCTCGGCGACTACGACAAGCTGCTCTACGGTTCGGATTGGCCGCTGGTCAACCTGGCCGGCTACATCGAGGTGATCCGCCGGTTGGTGCCGGAGGCGGAACACGACAAGGTTTTTTACCGCAACGCACTCCGGGTCTTCCCGAAGCTCGCTCGATAACCTGAAAATCACGGAAAATCGTAAAATAATTGCCGAAAATCCGGTTTTGCTCTTGACTTTTTGTGTAATTTTAGATATACTATATCCATATCGAGAGCAGTTGCATCTATTTGAGAGGGTAAAGATATGGATACGGGAACGGTCACGGAACGCATTCTGAAGGGCAGAGCCGGCGAAATTCTGGCGGATATCATCCGTGAAATCGAATCGCTCCCGGGCGGTTATACCCTGCCGTCGGTGCGGGAATTGCAGCGCCGTTACCAGGCCGGGCAACAGACCATCCTGCATGTGCTCGACGAATTGGACCGGCGCCAGTTGATCCAGCGTTTCCGGCGCAAAGGGGTCCGGATCGCGCCGTCCTGTGTAAACCGTGCGGCGGCGCCCCCCGATTACCGGCATATGCCGTCGACTTCATTGCGCCGGCAGACCACCCAGCTGCGGATGCCGCAGATGTTGCTGCCGTCCTGGGAACCGGTGGTGGAAAAATTCAACCGTTGTTACCCCACCCGGCGGATTGCCATTACCGGTTGCGGTTCGGAAGCCGAATTGTTTCAGTCGCCCGCCGATGCGCCGGCCGACTTCGTGCTGTTCCCGAACAACCCCTGTCTTTTGGATTTTCATTGCAACACCTGGCAATTCATGGATTTGCGGGAGATGCTGAATACGCTGGACTGCGGCTGCTTCTACGACGCGCTCGCCGTGACGGAGCCGCGCGGCCGGGTCATCGGGGTGGCTCCGACGCTCGGAATCACCATGTTGCACTGCCGGCCGGAGCAATGCGCTCCGCCGCCGCCGTTGCAGTGGAACTGGCAGGATTTCATGGCGTACGGCCGCGGTCTGCGGCAGCGCCATCCCGAACTGGACTACGCCTGTTTCCTCGACGGTTATATTTACTATCTGTACCACTCCGGGCAATCGCTGGTGCATCCGGAAACCGGGCGGCTCACGTTTTCCTACGACGCGCTGGCGGAGCCGCTGGAGCGGCTGAAGCGGATGGTGAACGAGCGCATCGTCCCGATTTTTTCCGACATGTACGAGCGGGAATTGCAATATACGCTGTTTCAGGAGCGGCATCTGGCCATCCTGGAGCAGGCCTCCGGCTGGCAAGCCGGCCTCGACGAAAAATGTTTGTTGCGGCCGATGCCGCTCGACGGCAGTCGGGGCGTTCTGGCTTCGGAACAATTCAGCATCCGCGCCAGTTCGATGCGTTACGAGAGCTGCTGGGAGTTCATCAAATTCTCGTTGACCGAGGAGGTCCAGAAAGATCTGGCCGAAAGGCATCGCTGTTTTCCGGTGCGCCGGGGTATTTTCGCCTCCCGGATTCCCGCGGAGGAGTGTGCCGTGTTCGAAAACTATCTGCGTTGCGGCGCCCGGCGGCAGGAGGACTTTCACTTCCCCTCCGACGTGCGCTATGTGTTGGAGGTCGGCATCGACCAATGGTTGAAACTGGGCGGCAATTTGCGCGGGATCCTGCAGAATCTCGAACAATCCTGCCAGAGCCAGATCGACGATAGAAACCGGTAATTCGACCGGAATCAAAAAACCGTACCGAAATAAATGAAAGGGTTCCCCAAAATGCCACCCAAAAAATTTACGTTGATAGAATTGTTGGTCGTGATTGCAATTATCGCAATTCTCGCCAGCATGTTGCTGCCGGCGTTGAGCAAAGCCCGCGCGGCGGCACAGTCGGCCAAATGCCTCAACAACATGAAAACCATCGGCACCGCTTCGCTGCTCTACCAGAATGACTATCAGGATTATCTGCCGATGGCCAACTGGAGCTATGGCTATACTTACAACTGGCTGGTCCTGCTCGGCCCCTACTGCGGCGCCAACGGCATTTATGAAACCATTCCCGGCGTCTATTACTGCCCGTCCGGCAAGTGCGACGGGATGGGGGACCAGATGGGGATCTACGGACAGCTCAACAGCGTGGGCTACGAGCCGAATTTCGAGAACGGTTATATGATCGGAAGCGATGATGACGGCTTCACGTTAACCGGCTTCAAATCCACCGTATTCGTTTCCCCCTCCGAATACGTCTCCTTCGCCGAAAAAACCCACAATGAAAACGGCAACACCCGCTTCATTTACTGGAGCGACGAAGGCACCCGCCGCGCCATCGAGCTGAATGTGCACGGCAACGGCAGCAACTACCTGTATCTCGACGGCCACGCCGCCAAAATGAAAATCGAGGAGAAGGACTTGGAAGCCACCAAATACAACATCACGTTCTACCGCAACGGCAAGAGCCAGGAGTGGTGACAGGCATGCATTACCGGTTTTTTATCACTTTGGTGACGGTCGTTTTCGTGTTCGGCGCGGTACAAGCCGGAAGTTGGCGGATCCTGCTGCCGGACACTCCGAGCGCGGCGGAACGGACCGCCGCCGCCGAATTGACCGATTACTTGAACCGCAGTATTCGGGGTGACCTCACGGTCGACGGACAGGAAAATGTCCGCATCCGCCTCGGGATTGCGCCGGACGGCGTTTCCGAAGCGCTCCCCGAGGAGGCGTGGCGGATCACCGGGCGTGACGGCGATCTTTACATCTACGGCGGCGGCGACCGGGGAACGCTCTACGGCGTCTATCGTTTTCTCGAAGACGTCGTCGGGGTCCGGTGGTGGAATCCGGCCGAGGAGTATGTGCCGGCCCACGACCGCCTGGAATTGGCCTCGGTGGAGTTGTCCGGTCGCCCGTTCTTCCGGCAGCGCAGTCTCTTCCGGGAGCCGTACGGCGTCCTCCAGGACCACGGCCGTTTCGCCGCCCGTTCGCGGTTGAACCCGGACGGGCACTGGCCGATCGGAATGCAGTATGGCGGCAGCACCAACATCGGTTCGCCGCATCAGGTGCACACCTTCAGCTGGTACTTTCCCGAAGAGCTTTTCGCCGCGCATCCGGAATATTTCGCGCTGCGCGACGGCAAACGGCGCTGCGGCATGTTCGAACAGTTGTGTCTGAGCAACCCGGAAGTGGAACGGATTTTCCTGGAAAAGCTGAAGGCCTACATCGTCGCCGACGAAGCCGAAGCGCGGGAAAACGATACCCTGCCGCCGGCGATTTACGACATTTCGCAGAATGACAATTCGACGCCGTGCGAATGCCCGGCGTGTCAGGCCATCGCCGCCGAAGAGGGCTCCGAAATGGGGCCGGTAATCCGTCTGGTCAACCGTCTCGCCGCCGCCGTCGCCGAATTCCGGCCGGGGCTGAAGCTCTCCACATTGGCCTACAACTATACCGAGAAACCGGCGCAAACACCGCCGGGCGCCAATGTGATCATCCGCCTGTGCGACACCGCTTCGTTGCTCGGCTGGAATTACAGCGAACAGCCGGAGCAATATTTCCTGCGCACCTTGGAGGCATGGAGCGCCATTTGCGACGAATTGTATGTCTGGACCTACGGCATCACCTACGGCGGCAAGCGCGGCATGCCGTTCGCCAATGAGTTCACCTTTGCGGAAACGCACCGCACCTGGGCCGATTACGGCGTCAAGTATGTCTTCTGGGAGCACGAGGACCCGGACATCGCCGACATGGTGACGCTGAAGTCCTACCTGGAGATCAAGCTGATGGAAGATCCCTACCGGGATTTCGAGGAACTTTACCGGGATTTCATGGACAAATACTACGGCGCGGCGGCGGAAGCCGTCGAACAATGCCGCCGGGAGTTGTTTTCCGCGCTGCGTGATTCCGGCGATCGCATCGGTTTCATGGCGGAGATGTCCGAGTTCCGTTACCTGACGTACCCGGTATTGCTCCGGGCGCACGACTGGATGGACCGCGCCGAAACCGCCGTTGCCGGTCAGCCGGAATACCTCCAACGCGTCCGGCAGGCGCGGTTGAGCCTGGACCGGTATACGTATTTGAATCTGCCGCAACTGTACCGGCAGCATTGTGACGCCGGAGGCGATCCGGAACAATTTCCCTGGGCGAAAGACACGCTGATCGATCGGGTCTGGAGCGCTTACCGTGCCGGATTCCCGACCTTGAATGCGGCGCGGGTTCCGGAATTCGAAGCCAAAATCGACCGGGAAATCGCCAACGTCCGCAACACCAACGAGCGTCTCGCGCCGCCGGCGTTCTTCCGGGACGATTCCCGGGTGCGCCTGGATTTCCCGGCTTCGGCGCTGACGTTGCGCGGCGACACCTACCGGCTGGTTACGGTTCCCGAAGCGGAATCGGGGATGGCCGTCGCAGTTCCGTTGTCGCCGGAGCGCCCGGAATCGCCGCTGCTGTTCGGCGCTTACAGCTACGGGTTGCAGGAAGCGTTGTATTCCGGTTACTTGCCGCCGCCTTCGAGTGACGGCTTCCAATGGCAGCGGTTTCTGACCTTTGAACTGGCGCCCGACAGCGACGCCTACTTGTATTTCACCTCCAATTGGGAAATACAGATCCCGATGCAGGAATTCATGCGCGGCGCTCCGGCTCCGCAGCAATGGGAGGGCTGGGTGAGCCTGAAATACGAGCCGGAACGGTTGCTGATTGAACGCATTGTTCTGTTCCCGGAAACAGTCCCGAATCGATAAGCATATGGAGCCAATGATGACAATTGCAGATTTGCCGGTCGGGAGCAAGCCCCCGGCATTGCCGGTGCCGCACTTTCCCACCCGTTTTCAAGCCGTAATCTGGCGCAATTGGGGATTGGTCGACCCCGGACGGCTGGCCCTGGTATTGCAGACCGGGAGCGGCGAAGTCCTGCGGGCGGCGGCAGCGCTGGGTTTGGAAACGCCGGACCCGGCCGGCTATCCGGTGTGGGCGGAACGGGGATTTCTGACTTTGATCCGCCGCAATTGGCATCTTTTGAATTACGAACAATTGCTCGAATTGCTGGACTGGACGCCGGAACGGCTGGCGTTTGTGCTCAAAGAGGATGATTTCTTCTGGATCAAACTCGGCCAGCTCAAACCGGAGTGCGAGCCGGTCGTCTACCGGGAACTGACGCCGGAAGAAGCACGGCGGACCGAAACCATCCGTGAATGGCTGCGGCGGGAATTGGCCGTCGCGCCGGCTCCGGCGGCCCGTCCGTTCGATTTCGTGCTGGAACCGGAGTCGGGCGATGAAGTTGAGCCGGACGATTTGCGGCTGATTTACTCGTACACCGCACTGTACGGCGATCCGCTGCTCGGCGACCCGGAGAAGTTTTACCCGGACGGGGAGTTGCGCCGCTACCGGCGGCAGGGGATCAACGGCATCTGGTTTCAAACGCCGCTGTATTCGCTGGTCCCGTGGGCGGGGGAAACGTCATGGAGCCGCGGCTGGCGCGAGCGCTTGGAAGCGCTGCGCCGGTTGACCGAACGCGCCGCCCGCCATGGCATTCGGGTATTTCTGTATATCAACGAACCGCGGGCGATGCCGGAAGAATTCTTCCGCTTCCATCCGGATTGGCAGGGTGCCGTCGGCCGGGTGCACGGCTGCATCGCCATGTGCCCCTCCGCCCCGGGAATGCTGGACGCGCTTCGCCATGGCATCCGGCAGTTGCACGAGGCGGTCCCGCAGCTCGGCGGTTTGATCGCCATCACCATGTCCGAAAATCTGACCCACTGCCAGTCCTATGCGCCGGAGGGCATCGCTGCCGTCTGTCCGCGCTGTACCGGAAAGACCCCGGATCAATTGGTCCATTCGGTGCTGTCGGCGATTCGCGACGGACAGAAAGATGCCGCTACCGGCGGCGAATTGATCGCCTGGAACTGGGGGTGGGTGAAGCCCTGGGATGAAACGCTGGCGCGTACGCTTCCCGCCGACATCCGGTTGATGCTGGTCAGTGAAACCGGCGTGGAAACCCATGCCGGAGACACCGTCGGAGCTGTGCTGGATTATTCGATTTCCAAGCCGGGCCCGGGCCCGACCGCGTTGCGGCTGCTGGAGTGCGCCCGCGCCGCCGGGCGCCGGGTGATGGTCAAAGTTCAGGTCAACAACAGTTGGGAGCTGGCGGCGGTCCCTTATCTGGCGGTCCCCGGGTTGGTCCGGGACCATCTGGAACGGCTGCGCACCCATGGCGTCCGTGATTTCATGCTGAGCTGGACCCACGGCGGTTACCCCGGCGGCAATCTGGAAATGCTGGATCACACGCCGCGGCAGCTGGCGATCCGCGATTACGGCGCCGAAGCCGCGCCGGAAATACTGGCGGCATGGCATGATTTTGAAACCGCGTTCACGGCATTCCCGTTTCATTCGGTCGGCGCCATTTACTTCGGGCCGCAGCATGCCGGGCCGTCCGCGCTGCTGTATCGGGAACCGACCGGATACCACGCCACCATGGTCGGATTTCCTTACGACGATTTGACGGCATGGCGCGGCAATCACTTCCCGGAAGCGGTGTTCCGGAAGCAGTTTCAACGTCTGAGCGATCAATGGCAGCAGGGGCTGCGGCATTGGCGCCGGGCGGAAGCGCTGCTTCCCGACGACGCCGGTGTCCGGGCGCGCTGGGCAAGCAACTTTCGGCTGGCCGAAGCCGCCGGCATTCACTGGCGCAGCTCGCTGCTGCAGATCGAAGCGGCCATGCGGCACGAAAAGACGCAGCCGCCGGCGCCGGAGCTGTTGAAAGAAGAGGCTGACTTGGCCCGGAGTTTGTTCCGGCTGCAACGGCAGGATGCCCGTATCGGCTTTGAAGCCAGCAACCACTACTTCTACACTCCCAACGATCTGTTGGAAAAGATTCTGAACTGCAATGACCTGATCCGATAGCGCCGTTCAGCGCCTCTTTTCCGCCGGGATGTACAGCCCGGACAGTGAAATCGGCGGAAACGCGCGCGCTCCGGTGTCGAGCATCTGCTCCAGCGTCCGCAGCGCCAGGACACCGGCGCCGTACTGGTCCAGCGCAATCTGCGCCACCTCCGGCGGCAGCTCCGGCGGCAGGTCGTTGTTGGTCAACCCGACCACTTCGATATCCCGTCCGGGGGTCCGGCCCCGGCGCCGCAGCGCCGCCAGCAGCTCCGCCATCTTGTGATCTTCGGTGAGATAGATGGCGGTCCACTCCGGGTGGCTTTGGAGCAAGGCATCGAGGTCGTCGATATTTTCATGGCACTCCACTCCGGCGTAGTGGGGGTCGTACCGGCGCCAGCCGCATACCGCGCGGTCGGCCAGATTGGCGTTGTACGGATCGACCGAGTAGCTCAGAATGGCGATATGACGGTGCCCCGACAGAATCAGCCGCCGCAACACATAGTCGTAGGAGCCGGAGCCGTTGATCATGATACTGTTGTTGACGTTCAGGTTGCCGATCATCACATACGGCTTGCGCACCGAATCGAAGTTGCACATCTCCTCATCGCCGAAGGTGGCCAGAATGATCATCCCGTCGGCATCGGTATCCCATACTTCGCGCGACCATTTACGGTTGACCATGGAATACTCCACCCGGAATTTCCCGAGAATGATCCGGTGATTGCGGGGAGCGGCCGCCGCTCTCACACCCTCCAGGTTCTTGACCATGCAGGGATTTACTGGCGGACAGTCGTGAAAAAAGATGATTTTGTAACTGCGCTGCGCCACAATCACATTGGCCAGCGACGGGTACATGCCGCGGCTGTCCAGCTCCTCCTCGGCGGAACGCAGCAGTTTGTTCCACTCCCACTCTTCGACATGGCGGATCAGCCGGGTTCCGCGCCCCGGCGTCCGCTCGATCAGGCGGTGTTCCTCCAGCCGGGCAAAGGCTTTGCGCACCGTGGTGCGGGACACCTTCAGCGTCCGGACCAGCTTGGCCTCGCTCGGCAGCAGCAACTCCCGGGTCTGTCCATTCTGCCGCAATGTATCCACCAGATACTTCAACACCGCCAATTCCTTGCTCATGTTCCGACTTCTCCCGATTGTATGAATTGAAAAGTACAAAGTACAACATTTTTTTCCCGGCAAAAAACCATCCGGCTATTGACATTGGCATGCTTTTATCCTATAATTTAAGCATACATTTCAAAAATACAATTCAATGTCCCGAGGAAATCATGTTGCGCGACCATCTTTATTTCTGGTGTCACGACGCCGGCGTCTACAATTCCTATCCCAACTTGAACATGCAGTCGCATTGCCCGCCGGAGGAAGCGGCCAACCATATGGGGATCGAAAATATCATCATGGTGACCTACAACGGCAGCCCGAAGCCGCCGTTCGCCGCCTATCACGAGCGTTTCCGGTCCTTTCGCAAGGCGGTCTGGTCGGTGATCGGAGACCTCGCCTGCAAATACGACAACGACACCGCCTATCTCGACGACGTGCTGGCGTTGCGAAAGCAATACTCCAATATCACCGGCGGCATGATGGACGATTTCTTCCATCCGGGTCGCGATTTCGATCTGGCGACGATCTCGGGCAAGATGCGCGCTGCGGAGTTGCCGTTGTGGGTGGTGCTGTACACCAGCCAGCTCGAATGGCCCGGCATCTGGGAGAAACTGGCGCTGTGCGATGTGATCAATTTGTGGACCTGGGAGGGCGCCGACCTGCGGCATCTGGAGCGGAATATCGCCGCCGTCCGGGAAAAGATGCCGGACAAGAAGCTGGCGCTGGGCTGTTATCTGTGGGATTTCGGCGCGTTGCGGGAAATTCCGCCGGAGCTCATGGAGTACCAATGTGAAACCGCTTTGCGTCACCTGCAAGGGGGAAGTGTCGACGATATCGTCATCCTCGGCAGCCCGCTGATCGGAATGGAGCTGCCGGCGATCGAATGGACCCGGCAATGGATCGCGAAAAATTCGAATCTCCCGATTTCATGAAGCGAAAGCAATATTCCGGGCAACCGGAATCAACCGGATAAACAACGCGTCAGCGGAAAGGTCAGGAAAATGAAAAAGAAATTCACACTCATTGAACTCCTCGTTGTGATTGCCATCATCGCCATCCTTGCCAGCATGTTGCTTCCCGCTCTTTCCAAAGCCCGCGCTTCGGCGCAGTCGATCAAATGCGTCAGCAATCTCAAGCAGCTCGGTCTCGGAAGCGCCATGTATGCCGGCGACGAGAAAGACACCCTCCCGCCGGCGGTATTTCACGTCGGCTTTCCGTGGTGGACGTCATTGACTCCGTACGTCGCCGGCGGCACCGGCGATACCGAACAAAATTTTCTCAACGTGCGCAGCAAAGTCTTCACCTGCCCGACCATCGTCGGCAACGACGGCGGCTATTACGGGTTGAACGACAGCGTCGTCAATTATTCCTACAGCGGCCGCTGCGGCTGGCAGAGTTATAATACGCCCGGCACCTGGGTCCAATTGTCCAGCGTGAAGTCTCCTTCCGAAAAAATGCAGATCACCGACGGCAGCAACCGTTACGACGATGGCACCAATACCGACGGATCGCCCCGGATCATGTATTATTTTTCCCACTTCGACATCACCGCCGACACTTCGCGGTCGATTCTGCCCGAACAGGTGCACAATAAATTCATCAACAGCGTCTTCCTCGACGGCCACGCCGCCGGTATCCAGCACAAGGATGTCCTGAACAAAAACATCGACATTCGCGACGATGGGATCTGATATCATGCGCTGTCACTACTTTTTTCTTGCCGCGCTGCTGACGTTGACGGCGGCGGCCGGAAACCTGCTTGACAATCCCTCGTTCGAAGCGGCCGATCCGGACAACCCCGCGCTGCCCGAACGCTGGAACAAAATGCAGCATCTGACGCTCGGCAAACATCATTACCTCGACGACGCCATGGCCTCCGACGGCACCCGGTCGGTCCGGTTGGAAAACCGCGATCCGGCCGTCACCGTGCAGTCGTACGTGCTGTTCATGCAGGACCGTCTCGCCGCCCCGCTGAACCGGATCCCGGCCGGAACCGAAATGGAGCTGTCGGCTGATGTTCGTGCCGACTCTCCCGACGTCCGTTTCCGGATGTATCTGGAGGGCGCCACCACGGCCGGCGCGGCGACCAACTTCATTTCGCCGGATTTCTCCGCCCCGGTTGATCGCTGGGAGCGGCGGGTATTCCGCTTCAAACAGCCGGAAACCGGCGGTTTCGGAAGCGCCTTCGTCTGTTTGCAGCTGTTGAATACCGGAAAACTCTGGCTCGACAATGTTTATTTGGGCGAAGCCGGACAGGCTCCCGCTGCGGTGGGAACCGACGGCAATCTCTTGCGGAACCCGTCGGCCGAGGAGGTTGACGGCAACGGTCTGCCGGTCGCTTGGGAGCCGTTGCAGCTGGATTTCGCCGCCGGTTTTCAGGCGGTCGACGACCGGGTTACCCATACCGGAAACCGCTCCCTGGCAATCCGGTGCGATCTGCCGGAGCTCTCCGACCGGCACTACGTGCGGTGGCAACAGAACGGTCTCGCCGAAGCGTTGCGGCAAGTTCCCCCCGGCACGCCGATGACGCTGTCATTGTGGGCCAATACCGGTTCGAATCCGTCGGTTCATTTCCGCTTCTATCTGGAGCTGCGCCGCGGCGATGAATTCATCGGCACCTTTATTTCGCCGCCGGTCAGCTCCGATGTCGGCTGGAAGCCGTTTCAAGTCGATTTCATCATGCCGGAAACGGAGCCGACCTCCGCTTATGTGTGTCTGCAGTTATTGACCCCCGGCAACGTCTGGTTCGACGATCTCTATCTCGGCAAACGGGAGGAGTCGAGCGCGGTTGCGCTCCCGGCGGCGGCGGTCGACTATTTCCGGGTGACCGACTTCCCGCCGCAGGCGACATGGTTTGCGCCGGAGCGGCCGAAGTCGCTGACGCTGGCGTATGAATTGGCCCGGCCCGGCAGTTTCACGGTCGTATTGCAGACGCTGGACGGCCGCGAGCTGCGGCGTTACGAAGAAACGGCTGCGGAAGTTTCCGGAAGCGTCACCTTGGCCTTGCCGGAGCTCGGCAAAGGCGGCTACGAGCTGAACTACGGCGATGCCGGCAGCGATTTTTTCCGCATCATCGAACCGTATGAACGCGGGGTACGCTTCGATGCCGCCAACCGGATGACCTTGAACGGCAAACCGTTCTTTCCGTTGATGGTGCTGACTCCGGAAATGTCGGAGGATGCCCTGAGCGTTTATCAGCAGGCCGGTTTCAATTCGATCGCCTTCGGTTCGCTCACCGTCAATCCGGAGGCCGCCCGCTATCTGGCGCAGACCGCGGCCCGCTACGATCTCGCGGTGGTCGACTGGGGCAATCCCGGCGACCGCGCCGAAGGCACGCTGGAAGAGGTGGCGGCCCGGCTGGCCTCCCGTATCGCCACCGCCCGGACGCTGGACAACTTCATCGGCTGGCTCGACGACGAATCGGAAATGCGGCTGATTCCCTGGGAAAATCTGGCCAACGTTTACCGTGTCATCTACGCGGCGGCCCCCGAATACGTCGTGTGGCAGAATCACGCACCGCGTTTGACCGCCACTTCCGGCCCTTACGGCACCTATGCCAACGTCCGGCGTTACTCCCAGGTCTGTGATGTCACCGGTGTCGACATCTATCCGGTACCGGAGGGCGGCGGCCACAGCGAGCTGGAAAACCGCACCGTCAGCTGCGTCGGCGAATACACCGATCTGGTCCGTTCGACGGTGGCGGGAAAGAAACCGGTCTGGATGGTGCTGCAGGCCGGGTCCTGGGGGGAAGAGGGCGGCGGCAAAGCCGATGCGCGCAATCCGCGCCCGAGTTACGAACAATTGCGTTTCATGTGTTACAATGCGCTGACCCACGGCGCCACCGGCTGGATCTTCTACGGTCCGGGTTCGCTGGGGCGCGATACCGCCTCCGATTACATGGGAACCCTGGCCGACGTGCTGCAGGAGTTCCGGGCGCTCGAAAGCTTTGTCTCCACCGGTACTCCGGTCACGGTACATGTCGACGCGGCGCCGCCCGAGCTCCGTATCGCCGGTTATGAGGCCGATGGCGAGTATCTGGCGATTCTGGTCAACGAGGGCAAAAATCCGCTGCGGGTCACACCGCGGCTGCCCGGAAACCGTCCATGGTTCCTCAGTCCGGCTGGAAGCGCCTTTGCCGCCGGCGGCAATGTCGAGTTGAAGGCCAATGGTGTGGTGATTCTGTCGACGGTTCCGGTTAAAATCTCCAGGCACGGCGCCTTTCAACCGCGCTCGGCGCTCCATTCCGGTCCGGTTACCGGCAGCATGAATCCGGTCGCCTGGCGCGGGCAATGGGCGGCGCACCCGGCGTTGTACAATACCCCGGAGCGCAGCACGTTCGCCCGCCAGTCGCTGAAGCTGCCGGGACGCCCGGGAGCGGGCGTCATCCGTATCACCGGGGACGACGCGTTCCGTTTTTCGGTCAACGGCACAGCGGTGGGAAGCGGGTCGAATCACACCATTGCGTATCAATTCGACATCACGCCGTATCTGCGCGAAAAGGACAATGAGCTGGCATTCGAGCTGATCAATCATGCCGGCCTTTCCGGCCTCCTGTTCGAAGGCTCCGTCCGCTGCGGCGAAGAGGAGATCCTCTTCGCCTCCGGCCCGGATACCGAATTTTCGGCGGACGGGGAGGGGGGCTGGCTGCCGCCCCTCCTGTCCGGCTCCCCGCCGGTTCAGCCGTGGGGCGCGGTCAATCTCGTCGTTTATCAGTGAGGTAATTTTGAAATTACCGCAGTAGCCTATTTTTTCGGCGGACGCGGCTCCACCAGCGAACAGGGACCGCCGACGCAGCCGCCCTGGCAGGCCATGACTTCGAGGAAGTTGCCCGGCATTTTTCCCTGCGCGTACAGCTTCAGCTGCGTCATCGTCTTGCGGTCGAGGCCGGAGATCGTTTTTTCTTCGAGCTTGACCGGAGAATCCATATTCTCCATCAGCGCCGCGGTGACGCCGCAGCTGCGGGCGAAGTTGCGGGCGTATTCGGCCGCCGGGCGATCCAGCGGATACTCCGGCATCGCGTTGATATCCACATTCAACGCCGCCAGCCATGCGCCCAGCTCTTCGAAGGTCATCACCCAGTCGACCTCAGGCGTAATCAACGCCTCGTAGCGCTTGGCGATGCACGGGCCGATGAAAACCATCGTCGCGTCCGGATGTTTTTCGCGGGCGATTTCCGCCGCGAAACGCATCGGGCTCGGCGTCGTGGACACCATCGGCAACAGCTCCGGCACATGCCGCCTGACCGCTTCGACGTAAGCCGGACAGCATGACGACGTCATCAGCCGCGCCCCTTCACCCATCCGCGCGATGAACTCTTCGGCTTCGTGAGCGGTGGTCCGTTCCGCTCCGAGCGCGACCTCGATGATATCCGCGAAGCCGGCCTCCTTCATCGCCGAAAAGAGCTGCCCGAGCGTTCCCGGGAATTGCCCCAACGCCGCCGGCGCCACCAGCGCCACCACCGGCCGCCCGGACTTGACCGCCTGCAGAATGTCGATCAGGCTCGAACGCTCCATCACCGCGCTGAATGGACAGGCCTTGAAGCACTGTCCGCAGGAGACACAGCGATCGAAGTTGATGGTCATCGCGCCGGTTTCGTCTTTCGAAAGCGCGCCGACCGGACACGCTTCGACGCACGGAATCGGCGTTCGGATAATCGCGTGGTACGGACAGACGCCGACGCATTTGCCGCAGTCGATGCACTTGTGCCGGTCGATCACCGCCCTCTGGTCCTTGACTTCGATGGCCTTGCGCGGGCATACGAAAGTACACGGGCGGGCGAAGCAGCCGCGGCAGGCATTGGTGACCAGGTACTGGCTCTCAATGCAGCCGTGGCAGGCGGCCGGGATCACCGTCAACACTTTGCCGGCGGGCTTTTCGCGCTTTTCCGCCAAAGCCAGATATTCGCATAGCGGCGTCGACTCGTCGGTTTCGTCCTCAATGCCGAAGCCGAGCAGCGCCATCAGCCGGTACTTCAGCACCGCGCGGTCCTTGTAAATGCAGCAGCGGCTCGCCTGCATCGCCCGCGGCCGCAATTCGTACGGGATATGGTCGATTTTCCCCGCCAGGTCTCCGGCGTAATAATCCCGGATCACGCGGATCATCAATTCCCGGCGGATTCTCTCCGCGGCGTTATTCATAGTTCCAACTCCTTGCGGATGGCTTCGGTCACCCGCTCCACATCGGCCCTTTCCACCAATACGTGTCCGTTGATGCGGACGAACGGAGCCTGGCCGTAATCACGGCTGCGGCACCCGCCCAGACAAGGACACCCCACCACCTCCACCCGGTCGGCCAGCTCCGGCGGCAGAAAGCTTTCCAGTCCCTGCAGGCTGGACGCGCCGAGGATGTAACAGGTCGTTCCGAGACAAATTTCCACCTTGATCTTCTTCATAAAATATCTCCTCTCCCCAAATTGCTAAAAATAGCGGGTTATTACCGTTTTTCGATATTTGCTTTCCAGAATGTCCTTCAACCGGCGCATCATATTGCGGCGGATATCCAGGTCCATCGGCAAACTGGGATCCTGATGCGCCTCGTTCACCCGGGTGCCGATGATCATCTCGATCACATCGCTGTCCAGCAGCAAATCGATCATCTGCTGCGCCGCCAGCGGCATGCCGGACATATTGCCGGATTCCAGCCGCTGCGCGGTTTCGGTCAGCGTCAGAATCCCTTCGCTGACCAGATCAATGTCGCGCATCTTCGCCGGCGGCGGCAGCTTGCCGGCCTTCATCGCCAACTTCAAATCCACCTCCACCGGCCGTTGCAACTCCCGCGAAATCAGATTCGCGGTGGTGCCGCCGGCGATGATCACCTTGCCGGGGGCGGTCTGCGCCAGGCGCGCGAAATCGGCGTCGTTCTTCTCATGGAACGGCGGTCCGCTCAACAGCCGCAGCCAGCGCGGGCGCCGCAGATACATCACCATGCAGCTGGTATCGTCATGGCACTTGCCGTCGTGATTGAAGCGGCGCGCCGCCGTCACCACCGCCTGCGACAGCTCCCGCGCGGAAATCGCCGGATCGGCCGTCACCAGTCCCTGGATGAACTCCAGCGCGCCTTCACGCCTCCAGCCGAACTTATTACCGACCCTGCCCAGTCCCGCCTGGGTCACGCCGTCGGAAAAGGCAATCAGCCGGTCGCCGGCCACCACCTTGAGCTGCGACACCTCCATTTGGCGGTCGGGCCAGCGGTCGGAGACCAACACCCGGCGCTCGCAATTCAGATCGCAGTTGTTGCGCAGGTGGATGAACGGCGGATTGCCCATTTCCACCACCCGGGTACTGCCGCCGATCAATACGTCGAAAATGGTGAAGGTCGCGTAGCTGATCTTGCGCACTTCACATACCGGCAGCGTATCCATGATGGTTTCGGCGGATTGCAGTATATCCATGTTGCTGCGCACGAAACTCAGCGCCATGGTCGAGGTCATGTTGGCCAGGAGGCTGGCTTTGATCCCGCTGCCGAGGCCGTCGGACAGCACCGCGATCGTCCGCTCTTCGTTGTTGAGACGCATGCACTGAAACTCGTCGCCGCAAACGCTTTCCCCGTCTTTGGTGAGGCAGGCGCATTCCAGTTCGACAAAGATGCTTTCCGGGCTCATTTTTTCTCGCCGCCTTCACCGTAGGAACCTGCCACCTCGCGCAGGAGGATTTCCGTTTCCGCCATGTGTTCGCCGAGGTAGCGGGCGATCTTCTGGACGGTGGCGACGTTTTTCTGAATCACCTCGCGCGCCTTGGCCGAAACCTGTTCGCGGTGCAGCTCGTTCTGGGTCACATCCTGAATGATGGCGCCGACGATCTGGCGCGGCGCGATGGTAAAGGCGCTGATATGAAAGATTTTGTCGCCGAAAACCTGATTGAAGCGCTCGATTTCGCCGCCGGAATCCAGCGCGCATTGCAGCAGTTCGGAAAGGTCGGCGATCTTGTCGATCGGCATTTCCGGCAGCCCCGGTTCCGCCTCGTAGGCCAGCGTCGCGTCCTCGCCGAAGAACTCGGCAAAATGACGGTTGCATTCGACGATTTTCATATTCTTGTCCACCAATACCACCCCCGATGGGATGTAACGGAACAGCGCGTTGCTGGTCTTCTGCGCCAACTGCCGCAGAAACGACAGGCACATCGCGGTTTCCGCCTTGCCGGCGGCCAGCGCCCGGGCAAATTCCCGGCAGGTGTTGTAGCCGCAGCCGCCGCAATTCAACTCGTCGGCGCGGTCGAACTTCCCGATCGCATGCAGCCCGGACACGATCACCTCCTCGGGGACCGCCGGTTCCACGATCGGAGCCGGCCTGATATCATCGTCGATCGGCACCGGTACATTGCGCCCGATGCTGTTGCCGCCCTTGTACTGCGTGGCGGCGGCGATGATCGAACTCAGCGAGGTTTTCCTGCCGTGCATTACCGGGCCATTGATACAGCCCCCATGGCAGGCCAGCACTTCGATGAACAGTTTGCAGCGGATATCCTTGGCCGCGTCGGGGTCGTCGCGCAGCAGACGCTCGAGATTGTCCAGCCCCGATACCGCCACGTAATGGACGGAATCATCCGGTTCGCCGCGCAGCGTGTCGTTCATGCCGCCCTCGATGGCATAGACACGTCCTTCGTCGGCCGCCTCCGGGACCGGCACGGCGCCGGCGGTATTCAGGGTTTCCGGCTGAATATTTTCCAACTTCAGCCACTCCGCCAGATCGTCGAAGGTCAGCGCCAGATTCAACAATTCGCCATGCCGGTCGGCTTCGTTTTTCTTGGCTGCGCACGGACCGAAGAAAATCACCGCAATATCGTCACCATAACACCGGTGCAGCAGCCTGGCGTGCGCCAACAGCGGCGAAAAGACCGGCACGATCCGGGGCGCAAACGCCGGAGCGTAGCGGGTGATGTAATCGACGGCCGCGGGGCAGGCGCTGGAAATATAGACCCCGGGCGGCTGCGCTTTCAGCCAGCGCCCGGTTTCGGCGCTGACCATCTGGGCGCCGACGGCGGTTTCGCCGACCCCGGCAAAGCCGAGCTTTTTCAACGCGCCAATCAGCATCGGAAATGAACAGTTGTGAAAATAGCTGACCCAGCTCGGCGCCACCGAGGCATACACCGGCCGTTCGGAAGTGAGCAGAAAGCGGCCGCGCGACAGATCGGAGCGGATTTTTTTGGCATCGGCCGGGCAGACACGGACGCAGTTGCCGCAGGCGACACAGAGCTCCGAAATGATTCCGGCGCGGCCGTCGACGATCCGGATGGCCTTGCACGGACACTCCCGGACGCACTTATAACAGTCCTGACAACTGTTTTCCATGGTAAAAACCGGCGAACTGTGATTCATGATAGTTACACTCCAGGATTTCCGGCGCTTTTGCGGGGCAGATATTTTTTCAGCAACTCCAGCATCACGCCGGGATCGACGGCGGCGAAGATCTCGCCGTTGATGGCGACGATCGGCCCTTCGGCGCAGCGGCCCTGGCACAGGGCGCCGGAAAGCTCCAGATCGACCTCGTCCATGAGATTGCATTGTTTGAGATAGTTTTCGACGATCTGAACATTTTTTTCATTGCCGCGGGAGAAACACGAACTGCCGAGACAAATGACGATTTGAGGTTTATCCATGATAATTCCTTCGCGCTGCCATCAAGATGGATATTTTTTTATCTAACATTGCAAATAATATACAGCGCAAACCGGAAAAATCAAGCCTGCGCCTCAAAGACGGCAGTTTTTCCTTACAGGGAAAATAATCGCAAAAAACCATCATTTGAACTTGAATTTTCCGAAAAGGGGGTTATCTTAAAAAATGTTTGACAAGCCGATGTAGCTCAGTCGGTAGAGCAATTCACTCGTAATGAATAGGTCAACGGTTCGATTCCGTTCATCGGCTCCACTTCACTACCGAACTTCACCTCGAAACCACCGTTTCGGGGTGTTTTCATTTCAAGCTGCAACACCCTGCTTTTTGCCGCTCCCCGAACAGCAATTAGAACATTTTTAGAACATTGTTTTCTTCTTCTTTTGGATTATACCATCATTCACAGTTGTCTCTGAAAGAAATTGGTCATGGCCCAACGATTCTTTCTCCATTATATGTAACAGAGCATTACGACGCAGAATTCTGAAAACATGGAAAGGAGCAAAAAAAATGACGAATGAAGAATTAACCGGATGGTTGCAACTGGAGCGGCTGTCGATCAGCCTGAAACGATGGGCTGAATCCACGAAGCCCAAAGCGGAGCGTCGGGAGCCGCAGGATCTTTCGGCTTCGCGATGGGCGAAGATTTTGGCGGAATACCCGGAGCTTGCCGAAGCATGTGATTGCTTCGAGAGTTTCACGGTGTACAACTGGGGACGGCTCTTAAAGGCGCAGCCGCAATTCGCGTTCTGCTGCAGTTCCTGGAATCAGTTTACCCCGGACACGTGGCGTGAGCTGCTTCAGGGCCGACCGGAGCTATTGCAATACTGCGAAATTCCAAACGATCCGGCCGTACGCAGCGGTTTACTGGCAAGCGGCAGCCTTGCCATCGAAGAGGTCGATACTACGGATTTCTCCCTGGCCGATTGGTTCTGGGTCGTCAAGTATAAGCCGGAGGCCTGGGAGGCTTGTCCGTGCAAAAAAGACTTCACACAAGAGATGTGGTGGAGTTGCCTCATTGACTCGCCGTGCCTGGCGCTTGTGTGTCCCTGCCTGCACAAATTCGACCGTGAGGAGTGGGAGCTTCTTGTGTGGGCCAACCCGCATATGCTGGAATATTATATCCGGTTCATTATCCGTCAGAAGTGGGACCCGAGCAGCAGCGATGCATTCTTTTGGCGGATGATGGTACTCACTCCATGAGACCGGAGGGACACGCTCGCTGCGACTGGAATGATTTAAACATCCATGGTTTTACCAATCTTTAGCAGCGCTTGACTGATCTTCTGTACAATCAGATCCGTTGCAGCATCAAAGTCGATTTGCCTTATTTTGTGTGCAAATTTTACCTTTAATTCAGGACCCACGAAATGAGACATTTTTACCTCAAAATCCAGGTGTCCACCGTACGGTGGACAGGGGGTATTTTGGGGTAGTTTTGGGCTTGTAAGAACCTTGTATACAAGGTCCTTTTGACGATATTTCGTCGTGTTCGCGAAAAATGGAATTTTTACAGCTTCGGCTTCAGGCATAGTTTTATACCTGAAAGCCGAAACCGGATTTATACTTTCCGGAAGGATTTTGTGTCAATTGTGATATATTCGACACAAAAGTCCCTGTCGGGCGAATCAAACGGAACTCAGCGGTTGACAACGGGAATTCCCATCTGGTTCACCTGGACGATCATGGCGTAGCACTGATCGCATTTGCCTTCCGATTCGAACACCATCGCAGCGCTGCCGAACGGTCCGGTCAAATGGATGTAATACTTCCGCGTTACATGCCCTTTATCGACTTTGGTTTTGACAGATTTACTAATCTGCGCAATCTCATTCAGTGCCAGATCGAAACGTTTGAACCATTGCATGACAAACTGGGTATTGATGTAATCAGTGAGCTGATTGGCCTCGATCCCGCCGCCGGGGAATTGCAACCGTCCCGTATCGAGATTCAATATGATCCCGTCTTTGATCACCCGGAAACGTATGAAGCATGCGACTGCCACGACAATTCCTACAGGCAAAAATAGCCAGTAGCCGGAAAAGATCGGGACGAAAATAGCGGCGACGATGCCAAATACACCGACCAGCAGAATACCGATCTGCGCCGACACATCGGTCACGGTGAGTATTCTGTCTGATCCAAGATTTGCGGTTTGCGTCTGATTGTTGTTGGAAAACATGTTCTCTCCTTTCATTTTGCTTGTTGGGAAACGGGTAAATGGACTTCTCTTTTTACATATGAAAACCCTCCTCCTGGGAATGATTACTCCAATGTCAATACCTCAATTCGGGCAATTCTTCGTTCAGTCGACGGATGCGTGCTCAGGATGTCGATCCAGCCCGGAGGCGCGGCAATCATCATGGCCGCAGTCGGATCACCGGGACGGGTTCGGGTTCCGGCATCGGCGTCTCCTTCCAGTTGCTGGAGCGCCTTGATCATGTTTTCGACTCCCGCCAGTCTGGCGGCGGTTTCATCCGCCTCGAATTCACGATGGCGGGAGAAGCACAGCAGTACAAGATCGCCACCCAGCATCAGGATATTGACAACGATGAACCGTATCACCCCGGCCAGACAGCCCGACCGTTCCCGGACTTCGCCGTACCAATCGCTCATGCTGATTGCCAGGTCGACGATGAGTACCGCCGCATTGACCAGCCCCTGCAGCAGGGTCATCGTCAGCATGTCGCCGTTGGCGATGTGGGCGGTTTCATGGGCGGCGACCGCGGCAATGCCTTCCGCGTCCATCTTTACCAACAGGCCGGAACTGAAAGCGATCAACGAGTCGTTGCGCGATGCTCCGGTGGCGAAAGCATTCATTTCCTTGTCGGGGTAAATCCCGATCTCGGGAACTTTTTCCAACCCGGCCCGATCAGACAGGGTCGTGACCAACTCCAGCAGGAAGTTTTCCTGTTCGCTATTTCCGGCATGGCCGGGTTGAATGGTTTTGATACCATACTGCCAGCAGGCGAGCTGCTTGGAGAAGAGCAACAGAATGAAAGGGACCGTCGCACCAATCAGGATCGCTCCGATGCCAACTATGACTCCGAGATCGGGGCTCAGAAAATTTCCCAGAATCACCAGGAAAACCACGGCTGCGCCATTGGCTGCGGCAAAAATCCTCATGGATTTGCCGACCCCCCCTCCCGGCCGCAGCCGTCCGGCTTGCCCGATTCGGTCCAGAATGGAACCGCCGACCGCCTGTTGCCGCTTACGGCAGAAGCGGCAAAGCCTGGCCTCATCCTGGATCGTTTCTCCACAGAACCGGCATGATTTCATCGGCGTTCCTGTTGCTTGAAGTAGATAACCACCTCATCCGGGGTCATTCCGTCGAGTTCCTGAACATCTTCGCCATTGCCGTAGATTGCCAGGATTCCCAGACGGTTTACCGCCCGGTCGAGATCTTTCACCCGTTCCCAGTCGGCGTCGGTAAAAGTACCGGTGAATTCCTTGGCCTCCAGTTCTTTGCCTTCTTCGGCCAGATAGGCGATGACATCGACGCAGCTTTCCTGAAAAGCGTCCCGCGAAGAACAATCCATTATCGGCTCGTTCCCCAACATCCAACTGGCGCAAAAACAGACCCCGAGATAAATCACCAGGCCGATGATCACCGGTTTCACGGATGACCTGCGGGGACTCATTGGGTATTTATCCCGCAGGAATTTCATCTGCGGCCGGGCCTGACAGAAGAACCATACCGGCAGAATCAGCAGCCATGCGGAAAACATCCAGAAAAACAGCAGGATGAGCGAGGAAATCAGGACGCCCCAAAACCACAACGAAGCGGTTTGGGCTTTCGCCGTTTCTCCGGCACTCTGCCAGTTTTTGCGAACGATGTAAGCCCCGAAAGCCGGCGTCAGCAGGATCGACCACAAGCTCGCAACCACGGGATTGAAGAAGGACGGTTGTCCACTGACCGTGGTGGCGGCATTGATTGTGAGCCTACTGCCGCAATAGGGACAGACGGCAACCTCCGTTCCGATGGATTCGGCACATTCCGGGCATTTTCTGGAATTCGACATATAACCTCCTGTTGTTGAGAATATTGAACTCAATGAAACAGGCATCGGGAAACGTCGGGGAAAATAAAAAAAGCTTCACGTCAAAATATGCGTGAAGCGGTCCGGAATGGAACAGAAAAAGACGGACGCTCCCAGATGCCACTTCTGAAGGCCCCGCCAAGAGCCAGCCGTAGAACATAAGGAAGCGCCCGATAGAATGTGTGTGGACACAATCCTACCGGGTACTTTCAACTCATCTACGGCAAATACGTACAAACTTGGCGGGTTTTCAGAAGTATTTTGCTAAAAATATACGGTTTAGAATGAACCAGGCGGAGTGAGCGCCTATCATAAAATACTTCACATTCAGAAGATTGTCAAGAACCGTATCTTGCTGGACGTGCGATTATACGGAATCTTTCCGCTCGGCAACTCAACTTTTCCGGCAGGCAGAGCAAACCAAACGCAAGATGGTCAGCGTCGCCGCGACGCCGGCCGAGAAGCCGATGGACAGGCAGGTCAACCATTCTTTGCTGGAATGCGGCGGCGGAAAACAATCTTTGTTTTCCCGGTCTTCAGATGATTCGGTCATGATAATAATCCTTTGTTGGTTTCAGGTTAAAAACCGGCGGCCGAAGCCGCCGGGGTGCTGATACTCTACTGGGCGCACCAATCTCCGGTAGAGGGCCTCCCTTGGCGGGGCGCTATTTCCACAACGTCGGCGTCTGGCCGTCAAGGCCGAACAGCCGGGTCAGATTACGATAGCAAACGTCAGCTCGCGCCGGGCTGTATTTCTTGGCATTCTCGGTGAATGCATTCAACAGACTCCAGCGCGTTGGATCGGCGAACTCCTCGTAGCGCGGTTCTTTGAACTCCCGCCAGATCGGCACAATATCGCTCGAATTGATTGCACCGGCTTCGGCCACCTTGACGATGGCGGCACGCGCCTGGTCGTCCTTGATGTACATCAGCTTCAGGTCTTCGGCCACGGTTTCCAATGTCAAAAATTCCTCCTCGAGTGCGTCAATGGCTTCAATGGCCAGTCCGGTAAGTTCGATCCGGCTGGTATGGCGCCGTTTCAGAACCATACTTCCTCCAAATGAGAGATTTGAGCACACGAGTACCGAAATCCCCGCCGTCAACCCGACCGAAAGACTGCGGTCGTGACTATTGCGAATGCCAATGCAACGGCTCCAGTCCGAGCTTGAACTCCGATTGATCCGTATCACGCCAAAGAGCTTCTGCCCGTCACGGGCCAGTCCGAACTGTTCGTCCAGAATCTGCCAATCGTGCGTCCTCACGACTTCGGTTACCGCGTCGATCACGTCGATATGCGGCACCGGCTTCCAGCTTGCGGTCGCTTCCGGCGTCGGTACCAACGCGATTTCAGCGCGACCGACAAATTTCCCCTCGCACATCATCAATCCCATAAGTTACCTCCAATTTCTGCATCTGTTTTTGTAAGGACACTCGCCGCACGCGAACGAGGTTTCGTTCGGCAGGAACACGCCTTTGCCGACCGCATCCTGAACCCGGTTCGCCAACGCTTCGAAGCGCCGGAAGTCGTAGAATCCGCGACCGGTGTAATGCGACTCACAGCTCGGATTCTTGGTCTTGGTCACGACATCGAATCGGAAGAGTGGAGTCGTGCCGTTCTGCTTCCGGTAGGCGTAGCTGAACACGGTCGCCTGAAGATCGCGGTCGGCTTTCCCGGAGGGCCAGCGGGAGGCCGAAGTTTTCCAGTCCACAATACACGGATCACGGCCATCGCTGACCAGCAGATCGTATTCTCCGATCAGGGGCTTGTCCAGCCCCGGAACCTCGATCTTGAACGCCTGAGCGACACCCTTGACCGTATAGAAATCCGACCAGGAAGCCAATGCCACATCCAGCATCTTCGCCGCCAATTCGATCATTGTGTCGGCACTTTCGCCTTCCTTGAAAATCAGGTTCGGCATCGCCTCCGTTTCAATCTTGAAGGTCTCGGCGAACCGTTCCACGATCTCCTCGCGCGTCAACGAACCGCCCATCACGCATTCCCACGCTTGCGCCGTCAGCGCCGCATGGAAGGCCTTTCCGAACGGAAAGCAAACCGAAGTCCGTTCGACCTCGGCTTGCTCCACATAGCGATAAAAGAACTGAAGCTGGCAGATATTGAGATAGGTATTCAACGCGCTGTAGCTCCAATGCGGCTCCCGCCGCAGTTCATTGATGGTGGCCATCAGCGATTCCTCCCGGTAAGTTCTTCGATCAGCGAACTGCACTGCTGTCGGCTCAGTTGCCGGATGTCGTTCAAATGGAAACGCGCGGTCAATTGGTTCAAATTTATCCCCCGCGTTCCGGCGATTTGTGTCAGATACTGGAGCTGTTTCGGACTCGCCAGGGGAGTGCCCTGACGCCCGCTTTGCGCTCCGTTTGACTGTGACGGCGATGTGCCGTTCAACTCCGCTTCCACCGAATTACGGACCAATTCGAAGGTTTCATGAATCCGCGCCTGGAGTTGTTCTCCGGAAAGCCCGTCGGACAATTCCACCTCGACAGACGCATGAAACGACTGCGAAGAATATTCCCCCTCCGCCGGCACCTTTTTCGAATACGACGCGTTCAATTTCAACATAATCTCACCTCCATAAACGCCGAAGAGCCGAGGGCATCACCGCCCCCGGCTCTCCGGCTTCATTTGTGTTTGCAACTTAAATCGCCATCTTGATCCGTTCGATAGCACGACGCGCCTGAATGAACTCACGCTCTTTCTGCTTCTGCGCCAACACGGCCTCCTTAACTTTTCGGGTCAGCGTCGCCGACTCGTCGAACAGCATTTTGAGTTTGCCGCGCAGATCGTCCACGGCGGCGTTGAGCTCATCCATCACGTTGACGGATTCGACGGTTTCAATCGGTTTACTTTCTTCCATTTTGGGTTCCTCCTTCTGAATTACGGGTTGAATATGGGTAACTTTGTTGGGAATCGCGCGAACCGGCATGGCGATGAAGCGGCCATAGCCGCCGGTCGCCAGCACCGGGGTATTGCCGTCCGAACCGGTGGCAAAGGTTTTGTACCCCTGCTGCAGCATCCGCAGCAAGATATGCTTATTCAAGGCAAAGAGCTTCACCGGAGCCGTCCCGATCAACTCGGCTTCGACCTGAAGCTTCATATTCGGCGCGACCACGGGGATGAAAGTCACTTCTTTCTGCATCATCTGCAACTCCACCGCATGAAACGGCGGTTGATCCGGCACAACCTTGAGAAAATTGATCACCCGTTCCGGCTCCAAAATCGTCAAATGGCAATCCAGCGACCGCTCCATCGGCAACACCTGTTTCCAATTCGGATACGCTCCCGGCAAAGCCTTCCCCTGCCAAACGAAGCCGCCGATCTCCAGCCGGAATAACCGCTCCTCTTTGACATGCCAAACCTGCAGCACGCCTTTTCCGGCAGGCTTCGCCGCCAACAACGCATGCGGAAACGGCAACGTGAATTCCTCGCGCAAATCCAGTTTGCACGGCAGATTCAACAACTGCTTGCCATCGGTTACCGTGACCCCGTCGCAGGATAAATTAATCCCCTGCAACGTCCTTCGCGCCTCCAACCGATCCACCACCGGCGCCGCCAAGGCCAACAAGTTCCCGAAATCTTCCGGCAAAGCAACCTCGACCGCATCGGCCGGCACGACCGCCACCTCCGGCCATTCAACCGGAATGCCCTGCAACTCCACCTCATTCTTCGTAGTCCGAACCACCTCCCGCAACCCCTTCAACTCTACGCCAAAGTCAAACACCCCCTCGGCCTCGACCGTCAGCGCGACGACCTCCACCCCATCCGTCGCCATCAACACCGCTTCGGAACCCGTCCCCACAAACCGGACCATCCGCTGAAACTCCACCGGCGAAGTCTGCGAACAAACCTTCCCCAACACCTTCAAAGCATCGGCCAACACATTTTTTCTGATTTTCATATTACCTCCCGATAAAAATCAAGCCTTTCGCCGCAGTCCCGAATGGACCGCGACGGAAGGCTTTTTGTTGTTTGCGGAGACGTAATATATAAGTAAAACTACTTGAACTACATTTTATATTTTATGCTATATCATAAGTTCTCGCATTTGCTGCTCGGGCTGTGGTGCGTATTCATATACTCCACACGCGGGGAGCCCTGCGTTTTCCCAAAGGGTGGGAACGAAAAGCCGCTTGTATCCATCAAATTTTCGATCTCGGAAATGCGGAAATTCGCACTTAAAAAACAGAAAACTTTTCTGGGCTCAACATAAGGAAATCGCACAATTCTATTTGAGTTCAAAGCTCCTTCTGTTTTCAATTGTTGTGTTACCTATTTTTTTGAAAGACAAGATTGACATTACTCCACAATCCTGTATATTTCCCGATATATTATCGTCGCACAACAATATGATAAGGGAAAAGGAGTCGTTTTCATGGCAAGAGTGCAAATTCGAGCTGTCAATACTGTGTGGTGGCATTTTTTTTGGCGCTATGCCATCGTTTTCATCCTGCTGAATGCCTCGGGAGGAATTATCATTAACTATGGAGGGATTTTTTTCCCTGCGCAGCTCTACATTGTCGCCATATTCTTTGGCATTTTTGCCAATCTGGCGGCCTCGCTGTTGCTCATGATATACTGTTTCGGAAGAAAGTTCAAAGGCAGTGATCTGGTCCTGCATCCAGGCTCTCGGGCTTCGGGTTTTTTTCCGAAGCTCTGGAGTTGGTTTCTGTACTTCTGGCGTTTCATTCTTCTGGCATTTGTCATCGGTTTTGCCTTGGGGACTGTTTTTCCGATCATTTTGAAATGGCTCGGGGTCGATCCGATTGTATCGCTCAAGTATTCCAAATATCTTGGCATGGTTGCGATACTGCCCGCATCTTATCTTGCCTTTTTATCGCTTTCGTGGCGGCGTAAGGAGAAAAATTGCAGACTCCGCATTGCTGTTGTCCCTTGAGTCGGATCAAGGGAGCGCGGTCAATGTTTCGATGAGCTCATCCAAGGATGGATTGGGCTGCTCCGGCCCTTTGAATAGCAAGCACACGGCTTCGCTCAGTGAAAGATTGTTTTCCTGACGAAGGTACTGCAGATAGTTCACGGCCATCTGCCTTGCCCCGGGATCGGCCGTTTTGCAGAATGCCGCGAGCATGGCCGGATAAACGATACTATTATAAATATAGTCGTTTTTCCTGTTGTTCCGTAGAAAATACTCTATCTCTTTCCGATAAGGCTCCGGATCGGTTTTGTTCAACCACGAACCCAGGTTCCGGTAGAGTTCAAAAGCGTTGGTATCTTTGCTGTGGGTTAGCAGGTATTTTACGGCCATGATGTTTTTTCCTCTGTCCGTTTCTGCGCAAAGCAGCAACGGTATAAAGCCTGCAGCATTTTCCGGAGGGGCGTCGTAATTGTAGCGAGCCAGAGCGGCCTGACAAAAATCCATATTGGCAATCATGAATTCGGAATGCCGAATTGCGCTTGCCCAACGCTCGTCATCCCGGATGTACTGTTGCAACAACGAAGCAAAGGCTTGCGGATCGTTTTCGGCGAAAATCCGGCCGGCCAATGCGCTCAGGCGCAGGTCTTGAAGCGCATCTCGGAACACTTCCGGCATAGCCATAAAATTGCACTTGCCCAACTCTTCAAGCAAAAGGCGCCGCTCCGGAATTGTCAATTCCGACCGAAAGTAGAGCTTCAGAAAAAAGTCAATATCAACGCCGTCAAGTGGAGAGTCAAATATGCCGATTTCCCGCATTTCCAGCAAGGCTGCTTCCCGGAGCAAAGCCTGATTGGTTGCGCAGACCAATTCTTTCAAAAAGCAGAACTCATTGTTTGTGGCTTTCTGGGGGTATTCTTCGAGCAGACGACTGGTAGCGGAATAGGACGCTTCCGCATGTGGCATGGGGGGAAAGAAAGGGATCGCCTCCTGTTCTTTGATAGGCAACAGATAACTTCCTGGCGACGAGAAACGGCGGCGAAAAAAATCCGGCAGATGAATTGTTTCCGCAAAAACATCACCGTTTAGCTTCTCCAAAGCTTCAATAGTTCCATTCGCTGCAATCTTAATTACAATTATCTTATCTGAGTGCTTTAGGGCGTTGAAAAAATTACCACACACAGCCTCTTTTGCCTGTGCCTGTGTCACAAGTAGCAATAAAAACAATAATACAGAGGATGATTTGCTCATCTTTACCCGCCTTTTTGAGAATCTTGTTTTTTCTAGAATATATACGAATTATCAAATAAAATCAAACTTTCGAAAAAAATAAACTTGAATTATCAAGAAGTGATATTATCGTAGGGGTGCTTGTTGCTTTCTGATATTTTCGGTATAAAAAAATTACATGGTTTGGAGTAAAACCAATGAAAAAGTGTATTCTTGCTGTGGCGTGCGCTCTCGTTGTGATATTAGCGAATATGGTTTTGGCGGAAAACTTTGTTCCTAAGGACATAAAGCTGAAGCGTGCCACTTACCGCAAGGTCACTGTCTCCTGGCAGCCTCCGGATAGTCTCACGCAAATTGCAAATTACAAGGTTTATCGTGACGGCAGTGAAATCGCTACGGTAAATGCGCTGGAGTATACCGATACGAATGTACAGCCTGGCATGATGTATATTTATCAGGTGAAGGCGGTTACGGTTGGCGGAGAGAGTTCGGACTTGACCGGCGAATTGCAGATTCACACCTTGACTTCGGCCCAATTTGAAAACAGTTCCGTTGTTGAAACCGCAGTGGATTCCATGCATGATGCGTCGAGTGATTTAGGGGCCGTCGCCTTGATGTCCGCAGTCAAATCCGGATTGGAGGCGGTTCTGGGAACTGCAATTTCATTTTCTGTGATCGACGAAGAGGTTATCACGGAACTGGTGGTCGAGGAACTGACATTCATTACCGCGGTAACTCCCGCGTTGACGGACGCCGAGGAGATCGGTGCCAGGGCGGAACTGCAGCAGTTGCTCGAGAATGATTTTTCCGGCAACACGTTTGATCACCTTTATATCAACGCGAAGCTTACCCAGATCGGCGAAATGCATTGGGCCAGGGGGCATGTCGCCGCGGCTAAGCTGTTTTACGAATTTTCATTGAACTATCTTGGCGACGATGAAACCACAGTGAGCAACAGTCTGTGCCGTCTGGCATGGTTCGCCCGGAGTGGTTTGAATTCGGACAGTTCGGCCGCCGAGATTTCCGCCAAATTGGGTATGACCAAAGACTACCATATGCGCTATTTCGAGTTCTTTCCGGAAACCGAACCATCGGTTCTGACACTGCAAAATCTTCATGTGCCGTTGTTTTACTATTTTTTATATTTCCCGAAAATGCTCGAGTACGACAATTACGACGTGACATTCTGGAGAAATGCGCAGGAGATGGTGGAGCGCTTGGCCGGTCTGGATGCGGACGATGCGAAGTCGCAGTCCTGGAAAGAGATCATTCCGGCCTGGGAATTGCTCCAGCTTCAAGTACGTTTCGCGGATGAAAACGGCAATCCGCGTTCCGGCGTTTTGAAGATCCGCAATGTTTCGGCCGAAAACGGAAAAGAGTATCTTTTCCCGCGCAATATCCTTCCGGATGAGCGATTGTTCACACTTGCCAACGGCACAGCCATGGTTCCGGTGTATGCCGGACATCTTTACGAAGGGTGCGTTGAACTCGACGTCGACGGTGGCGACAAGCTGATTTACGAATTGCCTTCGTTCGACTTCGGCAAACGACAGAATTTTACCTATGATTACCGGACCGGAAGCGCGACCGCTGCGGCCGGTGCGCAGTCGCGCGTGGACATTGTGGTGCCCGAGACGAAGAATTATCCCTACAATTTGCGGGTAGACCGGGGGGTGGATGTATTTGACCTGTCGTGGTCATGGAATACTGCCGGCGGGTTTGCGCTTGCCGGCTTCAAGGTATTCCGCGGAGATACGGAGGTGGCTTCGACCACGACCAACTCCGCGCGTATCGCGCTCGATAATGCACAAGGCGAATATACCTACACAGTAGTGGCCTACGATCATGACGGCAATCCCTCCGTTTCCAGCAGAAGCATCACCGTATACCCGGGCGATCAAAGTCGGTATGCGGATTTCTTCGCTTGGATGGAAAGCTATTTCGGAGGTCAGGAGATGTATTCTTATCTGGATCCGGATGGGGACGGCGTCGATAATTATCACGAATTTTTGAACGGCACCGACCCGACTAAAGCGCCGTGTCCGACCCCATTTGCCGGCCCCCGCGGCTTCAATGAGCTCACGTTCGAGTGGGAAAGCGTCAGCGATGCGGAGGGGGTGGAATACCAGATCAGCCGCGACGGACAGATTATCGCAACCAGCCATTCGTCCTGGTTTACCGATGTCAATCTGATCCCCGGACTGGCCTATACGTATAAGGTCCGGTTGGTTTCTCCGGTTGCGCTGGCGACGGACTGGAGCAACCCTAATACCTTCCGTACCCAGCGGGCGCATACATATCCGGAGGCAGACAAGGTACAGCAGGTGGTCGATGCCTTCGTCAAACTGGATGTCCTGGACTACACCGGCGCAAATCTGATTTCCGCGGTAAAGAGCGGCATGGAAGCGCTGACGGGAACGACGATCGCCTTTTCGGTGGTCAACCAGGACCTGCTGGAGCAGCTGGTATCCCAGGAGTTGGCGTTTCTGAATGAAGTTTCCCCGAGCATGACCCTGGCGGAAAAGCTCGCGGCACGCAATGAATTGGATCAGCTCATGCAGAAGGAATGGGCCGGTAATTCTTTCGAAGAAGTGTACATCAACGGCAAGCTTGCCGATCTGGCGGAAACGCACTGGCGGGCATACCAGATCAATCCGGCGAATACTGCCAATCTCGTTGCCGCCGAAGAGCTCTACAATGTCTCGCTGTATTTTCTGAAAGATCATGAAATCACGGTGGGAAATGCCTTGACCCGGATGGGATTCATGCGTGTTCAGAGCATTCCGGAAGACGCCGCCAATGCAGATATCAAAGCCGCTTTGGACGCAAGCCGGGATACGCAGTTCCGGATTTACGATTACTTCCCCAACCTGCCGTTGCGTTCGAGCGGGACACCGCACCGGAAGGTCATCCATGATTATTGGCGGTATTTCCCCCGGTTGCTGCACTACGATAATTACGATCGGAATGTTTTCGACAATACCATGCAAATAGCGACAAGCTTGGCCAGCCGGGATTTTACCAATGGAGCGGCACAGCGGTTGCGGCGGCAGATCGCCGCGTGGGAATTGACGTCGCTGACGGTGACATGGGCGGGAACGGACGGCAGGCTGGAAATCCGGAATGTCAGTGGCAGTTTGCCGGAAAGTCCGTGGCGGAGAACGTCTTTCCCGGAGGAATCCAGAGAGTTCCGGCTGAACGGTGCCGACATTTCGATTCCGATTTACGTCGGGCACAGCTATGAGATAAGCCTGTACACGGCGGCAGCCGGAGGCCCGGAGTGGAAGCATACGTTTGAGCCGGTTGTTTTCGGCAAAAACATGAAAGTGACGGCGGACGCGTTTGGCGGAGTGACCCGGCGGAATCTGGCCGGCAACGCCGGAAGATCCGAATTGGAGATTCCGTATTACCCGGTGAGCTTCCCTTACAATCTGCGTGCGGAAAAGCATCCGGACACCTTTGATTTGAGCTGGGAATATGCCGTCCCGGAGAATGCCGCGGTGGCTCACTTTAATGTGTACCGCGGCGATGTCCCGGTGACTTCGGTGCCGGGTACGACGGCATTGGGGATCCCTCGGGAAGTATACGCCGACGGGGTTTATGCTTACAGTGTGAGCGCGGCGGACGCGGCCGGATTCGAATCGCCGCGCAGCCCGGTATTGCTGATGGTGCCGGACTTTTCCGATGAGGAACTGAAATATTTCGAATGGAAGCAGAAATACTTCGGCAACACACCGACCCTGGCCGATGACGATCCGGACGGCGACGGTTTGACCAACTGGCAGGAGTTCCAGCTTGGCTCCAACCCGCTGGTAGCCCCGGGAGAGCCGGTTGTCGACGGTAAAATTCCCGGCGTGAAGGTATCCTATTTCGGCGATGTTATGAATTTGCTGCCGGATTTTTCAAAAATGGCTCCCTATGCGGAAGAAATCAGAGCAGATTTCTGCTTCGACAATACTTCGGGGGAGGTTCTGAACAGCCATCTGACCGACAACGTCGGCATGGTGGTCGAAGGCTATTTCGAGACCGCCCTGAGCGGGAAATACAATTTATTTATCTCCAGCGACGATAGTTGCCGCTGGTATATCGATGACGCTTTGGTCGCCAGTAATGAGCTCACCGGCAGTCAGCAGGAATATTTGAAAAGTATCATGCTCACCGGAGGAATTCACTCCTTCCGGGTCGAATATGTGGAGTTGACGCACAATGCGCGGCTGCAGCTGGCCTGGAGCGGTCCGGACTTTTCGCGCCGCTCGTTCGAAGCCAGTGAACTTTGGTACTGCTCCGAAATCACTCCGGAGTTCCGGGAATATCTGATGCATCAGAAGGATTCCGACTCGGACGGCGTAACCGACGCTTTGGAGTTTCTGTATGGAACGGACCGTTTCAATCCCGACTCGGACGGCGACGGCTTAAGTGACGGCGAGGAGATTTATACCTGGGGGACGGATCCCAACCAGAAGGACACCAATCAGAACGGCATCAGCGATTACGATGAAGTCAACACGTTCGGGGGGGATATTAAACTTGACTCGCTGACTTTCCGGCCGGTCACAACCATTGCGGGGAAGGAGTTCAAAGAGACGCGCGGACGTTGGAAGACGTTGAATGACAGCGTCATGCTATTGGAGCGGCGAGGTTCGGCGACCTATGAATTCGCGTTGGAGGCAGAAGGTATTCTGCGCCTCGATATCGCCTGCCGTGAAGCTCCGTTCGCCGGCTTGTGTTCGGAGCTGGATATATTCATAGATGGCCTGTTGATCAAGAGTGTTTGCCCCGACTTGAATGTGGATACTGCTGTGGTGTTGCCGGTTTACACGCCGAGTCTTCAGCCCGGTACTCACAAAATCAAAATTTTCCGCGATAATTACCGGAGTATCGAGCCACTGATGATTGACTCCATTACCGTTACCCAGGTGCATTCGCAGTTCGATGGGCGGCGGAAGCAATCGGCAAAAAACAACAAACATAGATCGGATTCGCACTCCGGGAAATGGGCTGCGGTAGTGGAGGAATTATTGCGGCAGCGCAATAGCTGTTCCGATATCCGGGAAAGCTTCATATCGCCATACTGCCTGACCGGAACAGCTCTTTATCCCGCGTTGGTGCAGGTAAATGGAGAGTCCGTCAACATCATGGGGGCGCAAGAGTGGTATCGTGACGTTCCGCTGAACCAGGATGCGTCCGAAACTGTGACAATTTCCTTTGAAAATGATGCTTTGCAGATGAAGCGCGAACTGAAGTGGAACGCATTCAATTTGCTGGATCACGATGGAGAACATATCCGGCTGCGGCGAAATGATTCTTTGTTGCTGTTGATGGGAAATGCTTCCTGTCAGGGAAACTGGAAGATTACCGGAGCCGGAGGAGTCCGCCTCGAAGGGGAGGCTGGAATTGCGCATCCCCTGCTGTTCGATACTCCCGGAACTTTCCGCCTTTCCGGGGAGTGCCGGAACGCGGATGGGAACTCCATAGAGGCTGCAATCACAGTAGAAGTATTGCAATATGACTTTGCGCGTGCCGATACGGCATGTTGGGTCGGGCGCGGGCGCGACTGGGCAATTCCGATGCTGCCTTCCGGGACATCGCTGAATTTTGACTCGCGCCTGTTGGCGGCGGAGCAAACCGTCGAGGCGGGTAAGCTTTGGATTCGGGCTTTTGCCGATGACAATCAAGTACGGTATGCCAATGCGCGGATTGGGGAAGACGGCCCGGTTTTGGCTGTACAAACGATTACCGGAATGGGAATTTACTCCTCCAATTTCACCTATGTCCGCGAACTGCAGGAATACGCGGACGGCACGAAGCTTTATGAAATGCTGATTGTTGTCAGTGAACCTCGCCCGGATGTGGAGCTGAGACTCAATATTTTCGTATCGGGAGTTCTGTTTGAAGACGGTACATTGAGTAAAACGATTCAGTCGAACGAGTTGGATGAGCTGGGAATGATCAGAGTGAACTTTTTATATGCCGCAGGCACCCAAACCTCGGTATGCCATAACCTGATGGCATATCAATCCGGCGAATACATTGGGACCCGTTCGAAATGAAACCAGGCATCTGTGTGATATTGGGAATCGCCGCGATTGCCGCCGGGGCAATTTTTTGGGGAGCGTTGCGCGAAAAGAACGAAGAACCCCAAAAAAACTCCCCGGTTACGGTTCCTGTGGAAAAACATGAAAAGTCATCTTTCCCCGATCAAGAGAAAGATACTCTCCTGATTCCGGAAAGTTCCCCACCGGTACAGTGCGATAACAGTACCGTAGAATTCATCGTGACCCAGGCGAATTCCGGGCCGTTTAAAAAAAGGATTCTGGCGTTGAATGATCTGCCGGATGATCTGTCGCAACGGGATTGCCAGGTGCTGTTGGATTACCTTCATGCAGGAGAGAATACTTCACGGGAGTATGGCATTAAAAACGACATCATGAACAAATTGCGGGACCAGAAAGAGCTTCACCCGGAATTATTGAATACATTGTTGCGTTTGGCGGAAGATCCCCGGGAGAATATTGTGGTCCGTTCTTATGCGGTACAACATTTGAGGCCATTGTTCGAGGTTACGAAAGACGCACGTATAAAACAGATTTACGAGCAGCTCTTGCAGGAAAAATCGGAGGTCAGCGGATGTGCGCTGCTGGCATTGCGTTATTTGAGCGGAGTTTATCCGGCGGAGTTTTCCGGCGAAGCGATTGCAGCGCAATCCATGGCGTTGGCCGCAACACCCGAAGCCCAGTTGGGCGCCCGGGTATCCGCGGTACAGACGGCGGCGTCACTGGGGTATGGCGATCTGTCTTTGTTGCGCAGTCTGGCCTGGGAGGAAGATACTTCGCTGGCCTTGCGCATTGCCGCAATTGCGGCTCTGGGACAACTGGCGGATCATGACTCGAAAGCATGGCTGGAGGAGACCTCCAGCCGGAAAGGGCCTTTGAGGCAAGCGGCTCAAACCGCGTTGCGGCGTCTGGAGTCGAAGTAGTATAGCTGATTTTGCAATAAAAAATAAATATATAAGGAGCAGCGAGCATTCAAAATGAATCATTTGTCATATATTTCCCGAATGGTTGTTTGCGGCAGTGCGATATGGATGTGTTCTTTGACGGCATTCGGTGCGGCGGAGGATAATCCGCCCCCATGCACACATGAGGAGACGGTAGATGAGGACATTGACGGTGCCGGTTGTGAAATCGCGGTAGATTATTCAAAACCTGCAGGAATCGGAAGTTCGGTGACCGCCAGTTTAAAAACAGCCGGTTTTACGGTAACGCAAACTTCCTGTGTGGAATGTGGAGTTATTTTTGGGGACAAGGTTGTGGCTCATGCAGCTTCGGTGACTGGCGGAGGCTCATGTACCAAATACGGTGATAATACATTTACAGTCACGGTAACCTGCGATAAAGGCTGTTCCGGAACTTCGACGATAACTATAAACGTTGCCTGTAGTCATAACTGGGTCGAAGCTCCGGGATTGGTTGCTTTTGAGTCGTTTGATAAGCCTCCTCTTTTTTTCTTGCCGGAAAACATTTCATTCATGGTATATATGACTGGAAATCCCGGAATCTTGCATTGTTCGTTATGTGGCGAGGAGGGGGATCCGCTCGAATATGCCAGGACTGACGTTCAGCTTTTATCCGGATCTACAGTTATCCAGAGCGTCTCTGTGCGCGTACCAAAAGGCAAGGGTCTGGGAACCATAAGATTCCCTCAGGTACCGCCGGGGATCTATACTTTCCGAGCGACCGGTATTATACAGCCTTTTACGATTTATGTATCCCGCGATACCGATGGGGATGGCCTTTCGGATTATTTCGAAACACTGAAATCACTTACGGACCCGAACAATCCGGATACCGACGGGGACGGGCTCACGGATGGGGAAGAGTGTCTTGTTTACCACACCAATCCGCTCAAGGTGGATACCGATGGGGATGGATTATCGGACTACGACGAGATTCATATTTACCATACCGATCCGCTCAATCCGGATACGGACGGGGATGGTATCCGCGACGGTTTGGAAATTGCCAATGGTACCGATCCGCTTGTTTCCGACGCTGAGGTCGACAGCGACGGAGACGGCTTGTCGAATGCGTTGGAATACGGCCGCTATCACACGGATCCGTATAAAGCCGATACCGACGATGACGGGCTGTCGGACTTCTGGGAGGTCATGAATTCCACCAATCCGCTTCAGTATACCTATCAGGTGGACTACTACGGTGTGAAGTATTACTTTGAACGCACGGAATTTCCGGCGGCGCCGGAGGTCTCTGCCTGGGACAATCCGGATAATATCGACATCGAATGTGTCCTTACGCAAATTCATCCCGGAAACAGCGCCATGGTATGGTCGTTTTCCGGAACGCCGACGCAAGGCGCGACGTTCTCGTTTGAAGACTATCCGCGCTTTGCTCCCAAAATCAGTTTTTACTATCAATCGTCTTCGCCGTTCATGATCGAAGTCGGCTGCAAGGCTTTCGGCGACGATACGATTTATCCTGTCCGTCTGGTTCCCGGCGCGACCGATACGATCGGTGCCGGATCGGCTGAATTCGGGCTTGGCGCGTGGGCAGATGACGGGAACCGTTATTGGTGTGTGCGCGATCTGTTCATGGATATCCGGAAGATCAAGGATGAATTGCTGCTGGAACAGGTCACGTATTTTAAAGTTTACGGGACGGTGAAGCTGGATCGCCTGGGGGCGATTTTCTATGGCGACGCAGATAATGACTGCATTCCCGACGTGGTGGAGACCTTCTTCGGCCTGGACCCGCAGGACGCGGCCGATGCCGGCCAGGATCTCGACAATGACGGCATCAGCAATTACCATGAATGGTTGCTGTCATCCAATCTCAACGATGTCGACAGTGACGGCGACGGCTTGTCCGATTACGATGAGGTATTCATCCACCATACCAATCCCGCGTCCTCGGATTCCGACGGAGACGGATTGGATGACTACTGGGAAATCACCAACTTCGGCAACCAGGATCAGCTTCCCGGCGATGACTACAACAACGACGGTCTGACCAACCTGGAAAAGAGCATCATAAAACCGGATCCGCAGCGGTCGTATTTGCCGGATGACTCCATCCCGTTATTGTTCTATGATTTTTACAACAAGAATTATTAATATAAATATAGACTACGCAAGGAAAAACGAAGAAAATGCGAAAATTTCTGATGCTTGGGTGCCTTCTGGCATTTCTGCTGACAGGCACGGTGCCGGTATTTGGCGCCAAATTTCATGTGATTGCTCCCAATGGTGACTTCTGGACGGAACTTGAAGAGGGAGAAACCAAACTTCCTGAGTGGACCTCGGAGAATCCCCGGCAGGACGCGCAATTCCGGAATGGAGGCGAATTCTGGTTTCACACTCACCAAGAAACGAGCACGGATTGTTTCGAGGGAACGATTCAGGTAGTAGAACCGGGGCGATATGTCGCGGTCACCGGGTTGAATATGGAAGGCTTCCAGCAGTTGGCCGTCGTTTATGTTTACTTCGACGAGTTCGAGGTAATAGACGAATACCTCAAAGGCAAGGAAAAAGAGGATTATACCTACCAGATCCAAACCACTTCCCCCGCTAAATTCCCGAAACCGACATTCTCGGTATTGAGCAAGCCGGCGTTCCTGGATATCGATAATTGGGGAAAAGTCACCGGTATCCTGCCGGAAGAGTTGATCGATTGCCTGTATAAATTCGAGGTGCGGGGCTATCAACCGTTGATGCTTCCGAGAACGGACACCAACGAGTTCAAGTTGGAGGTCCAATGTACGCCGGACATTAAATTGGATCACAACTATACCGGCCTTGATCTGGCCAACCTGGGGCGCATCGCGGAACCGATGAAGAAATTTATCAAACGGCGCGTTCCCACTTTTCAAAAAATCGAGGAGGCGAAGGCGGGGCTGAACGCCGGCAAAGATCTGGATCAGGACCGCTACGATGAGGTTACATTTCGTATCGGTTACCCGGAGTGTTTCGAAGTATACTATAAGCCGGAAATGCTCGAAGAGCACCGACTGAAAGACGAGGAGGAAATTGCCGCATATCTTTGCAATCAGCCTGTTTACATCAAGCCACTGGCACCTGTCGATTCAGGCCTGAACTTGATTTATCATTATCGCGACCCGAAACGTACTCCGGTTTCCGATTCCAGCCCGATTAATATTACCATGCCTCCTCCGGATCTCACGGGTTACTGGGGCATCGGCGGGAAAGCCGTGGAAGACAGCCTGGAGGACGACCGGGATTATTATCTGGTGTCCGGACCTTTTCAGGTCGATTTGAAAGGGGTCGCCGCCCTGAACGGCAGCCTGAAATTTACGGTCAAAGCCCTGGCGGGAACTCCGCAACCGAATTTCGCCGTCTATTCCGATCCGCAGATGACGCAATTGCTGGGGACCGGGCCGACTTTTGAGCTGTCGCAGCGGCAGAGCGGTACCGGTACGGACATCGGTACCGGCGCCGGCACCACCGGCGGGCGGCTGCCCGGACTGGCGAACAACGGCAGCGCCACGGTTTACATCAAGCCGCTGGTCCCGGGGAAGATCGACGTCGAGTTGACCTATATTCACGAAAACGGCCGTATCAATACCCTCTACAGCGATAAGCTTTGTATCGGCATGGAGGCGGTGAATATTATCGGCTATTACATGAATGGCCGGAACACCAGCGGTGTGGAGATTCCGGAGGCCCGGGAAGACAATCCGCAGAGTCTGTTGATTCCGGTGACATTTCCCGGCGAATCCCCGGCGGTCGCCAAAATCAAGTTGAAAACCAATGGCGGGGGCCAGGGAACGCTGACGCTTTCCACCGCAGGGGTTCCCGTTGACGGCATAAAGTTCTACTATGACGCGGAATTGACCCGGGAATTTTTCCATGATCAGCTCGCTGCGGCGTTCAATGGCGGCGATGAGCTGACGCTGTATATGACTTGCAACGCCCTGATCAATGACGGCGTCATAAAGTTCAGCAAAAGCGTTTCACAGTCGGAATCGGCGGACTTTCTGCATTTTTCGAGCTGGTATGATTGTGCCTGCCTCGACAATTGCATGCCCGGGCGGGAACAGGCGCAGAACAGCTCCGTGCATTACAGCTTGACTCTAGGGACCAACGATTACGGCAGCAGCGCCGGACAGATCGAGCTGGACGCCGAAGAGTTGAGCCTGGATTTGTTGAGCAAAGACTTTTTCCATATTCTGCCGGGAAGCACCTGCGAGGTGGAGTACAATGCTTCCGAACTCATCACTTCGATCGATACCGGAGTCATTTGCGCGAACATCACGCATTCGTCGCAGACGATCGACGGGAAATCCTACATTACCAGAATCGTGGTGAGGTTCGCTAAAAACCGCACGGCGTCCCCGTTCCGTACGGTACAATTTCTGTTGGGCGACATTTCCGGCGGCAAGGTCGGTTCGCTGACGATCACCAATACCTTGTCGGGCGGCACCGGGACGGTGGTGCGCACCGCGAAATTCACCGCTCCGTCGCCGGGGGTTCTGGTCCTGGACGATAACGGCGTCATCTCCAAGACGGAGATCGAGTCGTTGTACGGGCACAAAACCAAGACTTATACCATCGGCAACCCGGTCGTATACCAGCGTGTCGAAGAATACGAATTGGCTCCTTTCGAGCGTTTGATGTCCAAAACGGAGGGGGATCAGACCACCACTTACACCTATTACACCGACCGGACCGACGGAACGGCTTACGGAAACCTGAGGTCGGTGACTTCCCCGCGAGGCAATTCGGAAGCCTATACCTATGATAAACAGGGACGGCTGGCCACGCTGACCCAATACACCGGCGACTCGGAGCTGCGGAAAAACTATACCTATTTCCAGCGCGCCATGGTCGACGGCGCGGAGCTGGAAGCTCCGGTCAACGCCACGACCGGTAATTTCGTTTATTCCGGCGTCGGCGCCAATTCCACCATCCGGGTGACGGGGAGCCGGACGGTGACCAAGACCTTCAACGGCGCCACGCAGGTGGGCCAGACGGAGGCGCTGATTTACACGGATTACAGCAAACCTTCCCGGGAAACCGTCTATGCCTCCGGCGCCCAGACCATGGTGGCGGAGACCTATTATGTGTCCGACAGCGCTTCGCCGTTTTACGGCCGGCCGCGCCTGGTCCGGCACCCGGACGGGACTGTCACCACATACACGTACCAGCGGCAGACGGATTATGAAACCGTGGTCAAATCGGATGGGGCGCCGACTACGGCTTCGGGCGGTACCTGCTCCGTCAGCAATGGCATAAAGACCACCACCCGCATTTCGCCGGACGGCGTGACGCTCTTTGAGGAGAAGCGGGATATCGCCACCAATCTGGTACTGGAGTCCGTGACGGTGACCGCTCAGGACAGCTTCGGCCGCCCGACCGCGTTTTCCTACGGCGATGGCAGCACCTCGACTTGCGGCTACGGCTGCTGCGGGGTGGAATGGGTCGTCAACCGGGACGGGGTACGTACCGACTACCTGTACGACAACGCCAGCCGGCGGCTGGTGGGAACGACCGGTAACGGCATTTCGGGACTTCTGAGCTATGACGATGCCGGCAATTTGCTGACGCAGACGGTCAAGGGGCGCGATAATACCGAGCAGACGACCGTTGCGACGTTCGATTTGGGTCGGAATTGCCTGTCGGTCACGGATCCGTTGGGGGCGGTCACGCGTTTCGCGGATCACGGCGATTCGATCACCAATCCCGACGGTTCCACCTGGGTTTCCTCGTGGAACAATGGTCTGGTGACGGCGATCGGCGGAACCTCGGTCTATCCGATTTCGTTCGAATACGGCGTCGACCGGGTCAAAGTGATGCCGCAGAATGTCACGTCGACGACGGATTGGCTGGGACGCGACGTCAAACTGGAGTTCGGCAACCAGTCTTCGCGGAATCTGGTTTATAATGCCAAGGGGCAGCTGACGCGGGCGACGACGCCGGGCGGAAAAGTCTACCTTTACGGCTACGACGCGATGGGGCGCCTGACGCAGACGGCATTGGATCTGAATGGGAACGGCATCATCGACGCGGCCGACCTGGTCGATACGACGACTTACTCCTACGCGAGCAAAAATGGAAAGGCCACCGGAGTGGTCCGGAAGGAACGCCGCTACGGTTCGGCTTCGCACCAGATGTCGCTGGCGGAAACCGCTTCGGACGGCTCGACCTGGTCGCTCACCGACGAAAACGGCATCACCGTCACCGGCACGCGGCAGCGTACCGGCGGCGGCAACGTCACCGTGGAGATGGTCTTTCCGGATGGCAGCAAGCAGAAACAATACTACCGCAACGATCTGCCGGTACGCTTCGAGACCTTCGGCAAAGACGGCAGCGCGGGGCCGGTGACGCTTTTCACCTATGACCAGTTCGACCGGCAGGCTACCCTGACCCGGAAGATCGGGGAGACGGTGGTCGATACAACGACCTTCGGTTACGACGCGGCGGACCGGCTCACCGCCACCACCGAAAACGGCCGGCAGACCACCGTCGTCTACGACGTGATGGGCCGGCCGGAACAGGAAATCGCACCGGGCAATGCCCGGCGGCATTTCCAGTACTATCCGACCGGCGACTTGAAACGGCTCTCCGGGACCGGGACTTATACGGCCGAGTACGAATACGACAACCAGGGGCGCCGGGTGGCGTTGACGACCTATCGCAGCAGCACGCAGCCGCAGACCACGCGCTGGAGCTACGACGCCGTCGGCAACGTGACGGCGATCGCCGATCCGTCCGGCAAGGCGGTCGAATACGGTTATGACCTGGATGGCCGGGTGACGCTGCGCCGCTGGGCGCGGGGGGTGGAAACCACCTACGGTTACGATTCGTTCGGCGCCCCGGCCTGGGTGCGTTATTCGGATGGGACGCCGGAAATCACCTATACCCGGAATTATCTCGGCCAGCTGCTGCAGGTGGCCGACGGCGTGGGGACGAGTGTTTTCACCTACAATCCGCAGTTGCGGCTGAGTACGCTGACGGTGCCGAATGTGGCCGGCAACCTGCTGGCGTACTCCTACGATACGATGGGGAACCTGTCCGGTTACGAGCTTCGCGCCGGGACGCGGACGGAACAGAGCGCCGGTTACGGCTACGATGCGTTCAACCGGGTGAAGTCGCTGACGGCGGGCCTGGATGCGCTGGCGTACGAATACCGTCCGGGGCTGGCGCTGGTGCAAGAGATCGCGATGCGGCGGAGCGGCACGACGTTCCTGACCAATACGTATACCTACGACGCCCGGCACCGCCTGACCGGCATCAGCAGCTCCGTGCCGCAGCAGACGGCGCGGCACGGTATCTATACCTGGAACGACCGCGACCAGCGGACCAAATGGGAAGAGCCGTCCGGCTTCAGTTGGAACTACGAATATGACGAACTCGGCCAGGTCTCCCGCGGCTGGCGGGAGGATGCGGCGGCGACGCCGATACCGGGCCAGTACTTCGGCTACGAGTACGATACGATCGGGAACCGGCTGCGCGCGCAGACCGGCTTCGAGGAGATGACCTACCGTTACGACGGGAATGCGCTGAATCAATACACGCAGGAGGTGATTCCGGGGCTGGTGCCGGTATTCGGCGAAGCGGCGGCGACGGCGACGGTGAAGGCGATTCGCGCCACCGACACCGTGCATTACCCGCCGAAATTCGGGCTGACACCGTCGCGTGCCGGGAAATACTTCCATGGGATGTTCCCGGTGGACAACAGCGCCGGGCCGGTGACGCTGGATTACCACGTGTACGCGATCCAGCCGGACCCGACGGACCCGAATCGCGACCTGATCCGAAAGGAAGCACAGAGCTACACCGTGCCCGCGGCGAAGCGTCCGTTCACCTACGTCGACGACGGCAATATGCTGACGGGGCACGGCTGGACGTACACCTGGAACGTCGAACACCGCCTGGTCCGGGCCGTCAAAGACGGTGTGGACATCGCGTTCTCCTACGACTACGCGGGGCGGCGGAGTTCGAAGACGGTTTCGGACGCGGGAACGGTGACGGCGAAAACGGTCTACGTCTACAACCAGTTCCAGTTGACCGAGGAGCGCGACGGGCTGAACGGCA
>JAVBQJ010000049.1:0-130453 GCA_031549115.1 Victivallaceae bacterium | reverse complement strand
ATTACGTTGAAAAGGTTTGAGGAGGATGAGGGGGGGGGTTCGGGGGAGGGAGAAGGGAGCCCCTTACCTCAAAAGGGGTCCCTTCTCCCTCCCCCGGGACACACAACCTACAACCCCTTGCGGTACTCGGAGGGGGAGCAGCCGTGGGCGGCGCGGAAGCGGCGGGCGAGGTAGTTGGCGTCGCGGTAGCCGCATTGGCGGGCGATCCGTTCGAGGTCGGTGTAGGGGTTGGCGAGCAGGCGGGCGGCCAGTTCGAGCCGTTTGCGCGTCAGATATTGGATCGGTGTTTCGCCGAAAAATTCCCGGAACCGGGCGGAAAAGTAGCTCGGGCTCATGCCGCAGCGGCGCGCGGCTTCGACGGGGGTGATGCCCTGGCCGAGGCGCTCATCCATACAGCGTTTGGCGGTGCGCAGATTCGGCGGAAGCGCATGCTCCGTTTCTTCCCGGCACCACAGCGCCAGCAGCATTTCCATGGCGGCCGTGAGCATCGGCAGACGCGCCGGGTGGCTGCTCAGCCACGCTTCATGGAGCAAAACCATCCATTTCCCGGTGAACGGATCCGACAGAACCGACGCTTCGGCGGCGGTGCCGTGCGGTGCCGAGAAGCCGACATAAATGGTTTCGGCATATTCGACACTGGTCTGATGGTGCGGCATTCCGGCGGGGATGTACAAGAGGTCGCCGGGGCGGGTTTCCATTTCGGGAGCGTTCGGGAGACGGTGGCGGCAGACGCCGCACTGCTGGTAGACGAATTCCCCGGTTTCATGCTGATGCCAGTCGACGGACTGACTGCCCTCGTAGAATCCGGCAAAATGAAGCTCGACCATAAAAAAGTCCTGATTTTTGATGAAATATTCTGCTTGCTTGCTATTGCATTCCGTTAAAAAATACTGTATCATAGAAACAGGTAAAAAACAAACCGGAAAGGGCGGAATATGAAATCGGATTGGCAGTCTTTGTTCCCCGGCGGTGTGCGGCGGGATATCGTGATCGACTCGGATACCGGCAATGAAACCGACGACCAGTTTGCGATCGCGTTGGTATTGTTGAGTCCGGAGGCGTTCCGGGTCCGGGCGATTTACGCGGCGCCGTTTCTGCATTTCCGGGTGGCGACCGCGGGGGAGGGGATGATGGAGAGCCACGCGGAGATCCGGCGGCTGGTGTCGATGATTCCGGAGGCGGAGGCGCCGGTGTTCACCGGGGCCACCGGTTTCCTCGCGGATGGGGGGAGGGAAAACAATCCGGCGGCGCGGCATCTGGTGGAGCTGTCGCGGGCGTATTCGGCGGAGCATCCGTTGTATATTGTCGCGATTGCGGCGTTGACCAACATCGCGGCGGCGCTGCAACTGGATCCGACGCTGGCGGAGCGCTGCGAAATGCTCTGGCTCGGCAGCCAGAATTACGAACGCGGACCGGCTGAATTCAACTTTTCCGGCGACCTGGCAGCGACGCAATCGGTGCTGGAATCGGCGCTGCCGGTCCATCTGTTTCCATGTGCCGGAATCGCGGAAACCCTGTGGCTGGATGATGCAACCGCGCGGCGGGAGCTGCTTTCGCGCGGGGCGCTGGGGCGTTTCCTGTACAACCGTTTCGCCCGGATGACCGGGGGCGCCCCGACGGCGGCGACGGCGATCTGGGATATCGCGCCGTTCGTCGCATTGAGCCATCCGGAGCGGGTGCGGATGGCGCGGGTGCCGAAGCGGCGGATCGACTTTGCCGATCTCACCTGGCGCGAAGAAACCGGCGCGATGTGGTGGATGAATGAAGCTCTGGAGGTTCCGGCTATTTTCGCCGACCTCTTCGCCCGGCTCGACGCCCATCACCGGAAGCATCCGGAGTTGCGCGAGCCGCGCTTCTGAGCCGGATTTTGTGCAGCGGCGAAAGAATATCGGAGCCGGATATTCTTTCGCATCGCTCCGGACGTCAGTCGTTTTTGGTGAAGGTCATGCCATAGCGTTCGACCGCTATGGATTCCCCCGCGTACGGAATTATTTCGCCGGTGCCGTCGTTGAAGTCGATTACGAGCTTGTCACCGTCCAGGTTCCAGGTGCCGGCGGATTCGCGTACGCCTTCGCCTTGTTCATTGAACGTGGTGATTTCGAATGTGCCGTAATCCGAGAAGGTCAGGAACGGGCTGTCGAATTCGGGTCCTCTCCAGTTGTGGCAGATCAACTCGAATTTGGCGATGGCCGCATCCCCGGCGGGAGTTCCCAATATGGATTCTTTCACGTAGTATTCCTTGTGAAAGCCGTCGAAAAGCACGGTATTGTCTTCGGTCAGCCGATAACTGTCACCGCCGAACATATCGCCGGGAACCTCGAATGTCAGCTGCGTCTCTTCGGCGCTCGAGTTGTCTTCGAAAATCCTTGTCGTGTTTTCAATCTTCCACGTTCCCGTTTCCGACGGCTCGTCCGGCAGATACGTGACAAACTTCTGATAGGAATTGCCATCGAGCAGAAAATAGTTGGAGTCGGTATCGCCGCTTTTGTACCATTTGCCCGCGAAAGGCGCGGGGTCGAAAAGCTCCATCGGTTCGCCCCGGACAAAATTCACACGCCCCTCCTCATCCACCAGCGTTTGGCCTTTGAGGCCAAAGGTCGCATCGCCCAGAGCGTCCAAATTCAGCGTCAATCCATCCGCGTCGGCGCGGCAGGAAAACGTTTCCAGCGCTGCTCCATGCTTGTTGTAGATCGTCCAGTTTCCGGCTTCGGCATCGACCTTAAAGATATCGACTATGGAAATTCCCTTTGAAACGTAGCCTTCCGGCCGGAACCACCAACCGTCGAAGTCGTTCAGGGAGTATTCGCTGGGTGTGCTGTCTTCGTCTTTTGCGTCGCAGCCTGTGACAATGAATGCCAGTCCCAGGAAAAGTAAGGCCAGCAGGCCTGCCGGTTTCCAGATTTTCTTCATTACGTACCCTCCGGTTGGTTTTTTAATCGATCCACAGTTGCAAAATAATACATTTTGCCGCGGCTGTCAAGCTGCGGCTATAAAATATTCGGATATTTCTGCGCTGCCGGGAATATCAGTCGTTTCTGGTGAACGTCATTCCATAGTATTCGGGTGTGATGCTTTCGCCGTCATATGGAATGATTTCGGTGGGGCCGTCGTTGAATTCGACTGTGAGCTTGTCGTCTTCGTCCAGACTCCAGGTGCCGGCGGGTTCGCGCACGCCTTCGCCCTCTTCATTGAAGGTGGTGATGGTAAATGTGCCGTAATCCGAGAAGTTCAGGAACGGGCTGTCGAAGTCGGGGCCCTTCCAGTCATGGCACATCAACTTGAACTTGGCGACGGCAATGCTCTCGGCGGGAGTTCCCAATATGGACTCTTTCAGATAATATTCCTTGTGGAAGCCGTCGAAAAGCGCGGTATTGTCCTCGGTCAGCCGGTAACTGGTGCCGCCGAACATATCGCCGGGGATCTCGAATTTCAGCTGCGTTTCCTCGGCATTGGAACCGTCTTCGAAAACTCTGATCACATCGTCGATTTTCCACGTGCCGGTTTCCTGCGGCTCATCCGGCAGATACGAGGCGAACTTCTGATAGGAATCATCCTCGAGCAGGAAGTAATCGGAGGCGGTATCGCCGCTTTTGTACCATTTGCCCGCGAAAGCCGCGGGGTCGAAGAGCTCCAGCGGCTCGCCCCGGACAAACTCCACATTCCCTTCCTCATTCACCAGCGTTTCGCCGTCGGCGGCGAAGGTTATCTCGCCCAGCGCATCCAGGTCCAACGTCAGACTGTTCGCGTCGGCGCTGCAGGAGAGCGTTTTCCGCGCCATGCCGTGCTTGTTGTAGATCGTCCAGTTTTCGGCTTCGGCATCCACCTTGAAGATGTCGACCAGCGAAATCCCCTCGGTCGTGTAACCGTCCGGACGGAACCACCACCCGTCGAAATCCGCCAGGGATTGCGCTTGGGCTGCGCCACTTGCGGCAATGAAGACCAGTGTCAGAAAGAGTAAGGGCAGCAGGCTCGCGGAATTCCAGATTTTTTTCATTCGTATTGTCTCCGGTTGGTTTTTAGTCGCTCCACAAAAAAAAGTTAATACATTTTACCGTGGTTGTCAAGCCGCGACTGTAAAATATTCGGATTTCTTCTGCCGGACTGCGACGCTTTGTTTGTAATTTCGTGTTGATTTTTCAACTTTCCGCCTGTAATGTATGACAAGAAATGAAACCAATGCGGATGGCGGCAGCCGGGAGATGGAATGGAGCGCACATAGAATGGCTATCTGGAGCAGGTTACTGGGGCTTGGAGTCGGGTTTTCCGCCGTAATGACGGCGACGGGCGAGATGGTGTGGCGGGGCGACCGGCTTTCGGAGTGGGATATGGGAAACTACCGGGATGCGGCCGCGAACGCCGCCGGCATCTCCGGCGTCACCGAATATCAGGCCGGGGTGACGACGCCGTACCTGTTTTCGCCGGAGCTGAATGTCGCCGCCGCCGAATGCAATCTGCTTGAAATCCGGCTCAAGGCAGCCTCCTCCGGGCGGGGTCGGTTGTTTTTTGCGGTGCCGGGACAGGCGCTTGCGGATGAGCGGAGAATCGAATTCACTACCCCCGGCGGCGATGATCAGTGGCATTGGCTGCGCATTCCTTTGCGGCACGCGCAATGGACCGGAATCATCGGCCGGCTGCGGCTGGATCTACTGTTTCAGGCCGGTATCGCCGTGGAAATCGCCGAAATCCGACTGCTGAAGCTGACCGGGACCGACGGTGAAGTATTGCGCAACCCCGACTGGCAATTGCGGGATGGCGAAGATGGCGTGGAGGGGTGGCGCTGGGAGGCGGACGGCATGCGGCTGACGCAGGAGGGAAATGCTCTGGCGGCGGCGGGCACCGGTGGTTTCCGGCTGATTCCCGATCCGGTTTACCCGGACTATGTTCCGGCTTCCGGCGTGTGGCGGATTTCACTGGAGGCCGCGTCGGGGCGGGATATGACGCTGGAGGCGCGATGGCGCGCCTTCGACGCGTTGGAACGCGAAATCGGCGATGGTGTGCTGACCTGGCAATTGGCCGGGGACGGCGTGCCGCATCCGTACCGCGGCGATCTCGAGGTGCCGCCGGAAACAATGAAATACCAGCTCACTTTGGCGGGATATGCGGAGGCGGCGGGGAAGACGCTTCTTTCCGGTTTTTCGCTGCGGGAGATCAAAGATGTGATCGAGTGGAGCGGCGAATGGATACAGCCGGCGCCGAAGGAGCAGGAGCCGGATGCGATGTTTTTCCGTTATGCGTTTGTATTGCCGTCGGCCGCGCGCCGGGGCACGCTGACGCTGACCGCCGATAATTTCGTCGAAGCCATTTATCTGAACGGCGAACGTGTTCCCCTGGGGCCGAATGCCCGTATGTACAACGCGGCGGACGCGACCGATGTCACCGGATTTCTGCGGCAGGGGGCCAATGTGCTGGCGATCGCCGCGGCCAATCAGGACAGTGCCGGGGGGGTGCTGGCCGATCTGGATGTGGAGCTGGACGACGGGCAAATGCTTTCGCTGGGGACTTCTGAGCTCTGGCAGGCGCTTCCGGAGGCGCCGGACGGTTGGCAGGAGCCGGACTTCGATTCCTCCGGGTGGCCGGCGGCGGCCAGTCACGGACCGACCGGAAAAACCGCCTGGGGGCATTTGAACAAGCAGTCGCGCCCGTTTTCGGCGGCCGCGGCGCACCAGGCGGAAGGGGGAGCGGCCGAAGCGCGCTTCGTCTTCAACCGCGATCATGCAGGCATGCTGGAATATGCCGGAAAAAACACGGGACTGCTGCATCATTGGACCGGCGGTATCGGCTCCTTGACCGAAGAGAAGATCGGCTTCTGCCGTGATTACGGCATTCACTGGTACTTCGGGACGCTGACGGCCAACTGGGGCGGAGATTATTCCGGCGTGGACAACTTCTGCGAACGACTGCTGGCGTTGGACGCCGAGGCCGGAATGAATCTTCTCATCGCGGTCGACCAGAGCCACAATCCGGAGCAGCGGGCGTGGGCGGAAGCACATCCGGAAATCTGGGCGCAGGATGCGGACGGCAATACCCGTTTCCGTATTCACGGCACCGATTCCACCGTCCCGAGCTGGGCGTCGACGGTGTGGCTGGACGAACAGTGCCGCCGGGTGCGCGGGTTGGTCGAGCATATTCAGGCCGCGCCGTACCGCGACCGGGTATTGGGTCTGGCTCCGGTTTCCGGGATGGGCTTCGAATGGATGTACTGGGGTGCGTTCGACACCGGCGGCGGCGTTTACCGGATGGATTACAGTCCGGCGTTCCGCGCCGGGTTTCAGCGCTGGGCGCTGGCGAAATACGGAACGCTCGCGGAGCTGAATCGCCGTTACCGTACCGGTTATGCCGAAGCCGGAGAGATCGCGCTGCCGACGGTGGAAGAGCGCGACACCGGGGACTGGTTCGGCTTTCTCGACCCGGAACGCAGCGCCCGGACGATCGACTTCCGGGAGTATATTTCCACGGTTACGGCCGAGGCGATTCTGGCGCTGGCGCGGACGGTCAAGGAAACTTCGGCGGGAAAGATGCTTTTCGGCACCTTCTACGGCTATGTCACCTATGTGCTCTTTCCGTCGTGGAGCGAAACCGGCCACTTCGCGCTCGACCGGATTCTGGATGCGCCCGAGGTCGATTATCTGACCTGCCTGACCAGCTACGACACCCGCCGTCCGGGGCTGGAGGGCGGATTCATGCACCCGGAAGGCTCGTTCCTGCTGCATGGGAAAACTTCGTTTGTCCAGGCGGACACCCGTACTCACCGGGTGTCGCCGGAGGCGCCGGACGCCGTTTACAGCCGCTGCGCCGATGTGCGCGAAAGCGCCGCTGTGATCAAACGCGAATTCGTCAATTCCCTGATTGCCGGTTGCGGTTATGAATTCGGCTATTTCGGCAACGGCTGGATCGCCGAGGACCGCCGGTTGATGCAGATCATCGGCCGCGCCCGCGAAATCGAACTGGAAAATACCGACGTCAACCGCCTGGATTTCGAAACCTCGATCGCGGTAATCATGGACGATGCCGCAAGCTGGTTTACCGCGCAAAAAGCGTCGCAGCATCACCGGCTGGTCACGCTGCAGCTGCCGGCGTTCGCCCACACCGGTTGCGGCGTGGATACCTTTCTGTTGTCCGACCTGGAGCGGCTGCCGAATTATAAGTGCTATGTGTTCCTGAACACCATGGTGATGACGCCGGAGCAGGAAACGCACATCCGGGAAACTCTGGAGCGCGACGGCAAGGTGTTGGTATTCGTCTATGCGCCCGGCATCACCGGACCGGACGGTATCCGGCCGGAACGGGTCGCCGCGCTGACCGGAATTGCCATGGAGGTGCGCGAGGAGGAGGCTCCGGCCCAGGTCACGATTGCCGCCGGCAGCCGGGAGCGCTTCGGCAAGCAATACGGCAGCCGGGAACCGCTCGGCCCGGTCTTTGTGCCGCAGGAGGGCGAAGTGATCGGGCATAACGGTGCGACCGGCTTGCCCGCATTGGTGCGGAAGCAATTTGCCGGTCATACGGTGTATTACTCCGCGGTGCCGGAGCTGTCGTGGGAGGTGTTGCGGGCGGCGGCGGCCGACGCCGGAATCAACATCGCCAATCCGAATGGCGCGGACGCCACCTATGCCTCGGACCGGCTGCTGGGGATTCACACCGCGGCGGGAGGCCATCGGGTATTGCAGGCGCCGCCATCCTATCGGACGAAAGCGGTGGAACTGTTTTCGGGGCGCGAATATCCGTTGAAAGACGGCGGATTTGAAGTGGAGCTGGAGCCGATGAGCACAGTCCTGTTCCGGTTTGAATAGCGGAGGGAGGGAAAATGTGGGGGCCTTCTCGTCCCCCACGCCCCCGGCAGGGTGACCCGCGTTACGCTCGCTGACGCGAGCTTACTTTTCGCCCTTGCGCTTCGCGCTGCGTTCTCTGCACCTCCTTCAGGACCCACGCCTGTCGTCGGACCAGCCGCCTCGAATATGCAATATCAAACGGCTGCGGGACTCGACATGATTCACATCTCTAACGCCAACCGCTGACCTGTGAGTGCGCACGGAGTCTCCCCGCGTCCACTATCATAATTCGCCACACCCGCCGCACCGGCGGCGCCCAATCTCCACCCTGCAATAACGATAAAAAACCGCTTTTTTTCATTTTCTCTCTTGACTTTATTTCCAGATTTGCTATACTATATGTAGATGCTATTATAAAAGCATAGCAGGTGGTGGAAATAAACGGGAGCCGGGGCATGGTACGGGTACTGAAATACAACGAAGCGAAACTCAAAATCACGCAATTGATTCAGCAGAATCAATTGCGGCCGGGGGATAAATTGGCTTCGGAGCGGGAGCTGGCGAATCAGTTGGGGATGAGCATCATCTCGGTGCGCCGGGCGCTGGCGGAGTTTCAGGATGCCGGAATCGTGCGGAAGGTTTCCGGGATCGGCTCGTTCTACAACGGCAATCTGGCGCTGGAGAGTTGTTCCAGCCGGGTGGCGGTGGTGAATATCGGCGATTCCCTGTACCCGGATTCCCCGACGATCTGTCTCTTTGAACAGGCGTTGGAAAAATACCACGCATCGCATAAGGTGTTTCACGTCAAACGCGATGTGGAACCGGAAGTGCTGAATGAGCTGCGTGGGTTCGACAAGATCGCGGTCACCGGTTACATCAATACCTCCTGGATCGAGTGTCTGAGCAGTCTGGGCAAGCCGCTGCTGCAGATCGGCGAATCGCAGCAGCCGAACTCGCTGGCCAAGGTCAAAGGCGACTGGGAGGATGTGTTCCGGATTATTTTCAAGCGTTTCGGCGAGATCGACCGGCAGGCGATGGCGTTTCTGCTGCCGGATCTGGTTATGTCGACGTATGGCGCGTTGCTGCGGGAGTTGATCCACCAGACCGCGCGCCGGGAAGGATCGACGGTGAACGAGGCGCTGCTGGTCCATGTCCCGCTGGAAACGGCGATCGGAACCGTGAACGAGTTGATTTTACGCTATGCCGACAAAATCCGGCTGCTGGTGATCGAAACCGGCTCTTTGCTGCCGTTCCTGCTGGCTCCGGCGCATCGGCTGCTGCCGCATGATCTGCCGATCGTGGTGGTGCAGGAATTGATGAATCTGCCGATGGATATCGGGCGACTCGAAAACTTCCATTGCGTGGCTTTCGAAGAGAACATTCTGACCCGGAGCGTTCATTTGTTTTACGAGAAGCCGTATTCGTTTTTTGCCGAGAATCAGACTGAATTTGTCAGTGCTCGTTTTATTGAAACCGTGAACAATACTTTTTAACAAGGAGGACACCATGAAAAGACACAATTTCACACTGATTGAGCTTCTGGTAGTGATTGCGATCATCGCAATTCTGGCCAGCATGCTCTTGCCGGCGCTGTCGAAGGCGCGGCAAGCGGCGCAGAACATCAAGTGCGCCAGTAACCTGAAGCAGTTGGCGTTGGCGAACAACATGTATCCGACCGACAACGACGACTTTTGGGCCTGCGAAGGCGCATCGAGTGCGTGGATGTACGGGGTGGCGCGCTGGTGGGGGGAGTTTCCGTCCGACGGCTGGTTCGGCAAAGGCGGCCAATTGAAAACTTTCCTCGAGGATGAGCTCGTCCCTTATTTCATCGGTTCACGGCCGCCTTTAAAAGCGGCCAATTACGGGCTGGTGACCGCGTTGACGGCGTGCCCGAGTGTCCGGGGGATGGCCGGCTATGCGGACACAGTGGAGTACAAGAACAGCGATGACGCCAGTTGGTGGGCCTGGGGAACCTCTTATGAGATGACGCAATCGATTTCGATCATGCACCGGGACGGCGGCAGCGGTGTGAAAGCCTCGGGAGTGTACCAGCCGAGCCAGGCGGTATGGCTGTATGACCGGCGTGGAAATTGCTTGGGTGAAGATGTGAGCTACTCCTATCATGGCCGCGCTTTCGCACCGAATGTCGCTTATGCGGATGGACACGTGGCTGCTGCCGGCGGCGCCGTCGACTGCGGCGACTTCGAGGATCCGTGGGCGGAAGTGAAGCACTGGCGCAAGTAAATTCGAGAGAGTGAGAACTGCAATGAATAAAATACTTTTCAGTCTGGGAGCCGCGGTTCTGCTGTGGCAGGGGCTTGCCGCGGTACCGGTCGTCACCGGCGGCCGCGCGGCCGCGGAAATCCGGATCCCGTCCGAGCCGACGGTGGCGGAGCGTTTCGTCGCCGTCGAGCTGCAGAACTATCTGACCCGCATCACCGGCGCCACGCTGCCGATTCAGGCCGCCGACGCGCTGCCGGATGCGCCGGCGCTGGTGATCGGTTCGCATCCGGCCAATGCCGCGATCGCGGCGGAATTGGACACGAAGTCGACCCAATACGACCGCTTCGCGCTGGTCGGGGAGGGGGACACGCTTCACTTTGTGGCGCCGCACGCCAGCGGTTTGCTGTACAGCGGCTGGGAGTTCCTCGAACGGCTCGGGGTGGAATGGCTGATGCCGGGCGAAATGGGAACCTATGTGCCGGAAATGTCCACCGTGGCGGTGGATGACTTCCGCGAGTTTCACAGCCCGGGGCTGGAGTTCCGCTCCAGCACCAATTACGCCGGCGCCGGGGAACCGTGGATGCTGGAGGCGAACGCCCCCCGGCTTTTCTCCGAAGAGCTGGAACACGGCATCAACGCGGCGCGGCTGTTCGCGTGGCGGATGCGGCTGAATGCCAATGATGATACTCTTGAAGCGCGCGATGCGTACGTGATGCTCGGTGCCGGCCACTCATACGCGGTCTATCTGCCGATCGAGCGCTACGGTGAACAGCACCCGGAGTGGTTCGGCCTGCGCGACGGTAAGCGTCAGCAGCCCGGCAGCGAATGGCAGATCTGCTTCAACAGCGAAGAAGCGGCGGCGGAATTCGCCCGCAACGCGCTGGAGGAGATCAAAAACACTCTGAATTCCGGCGTCGCCGAAGAGCACATCGTCCTGTTCGTCTCGCCGAACGACCATGAGGTGTTCTGCCAGTGCGACCGCTGCAATGCCATGATCGACACCGATGGTTATTATTCCAGCAATGTGCTGCACTTCGCCAACATGGTGGCGGAGAAGGTCCACGAATATTACCCCGCGGTCAAAGTCACCTACTACGTCTATCATAGCTATGGACGCGTGCCGACCAAAGTGGCGGTGGCCCCGGGCGTCTATGCCTTTATCACCGCGTGGACGGCCTACAACTCGCTGGCGGTCAACAACGCCAAGCCGTTGATGGATCCGGCCGGAAACCGGATTTTCTCGGAGGTATTCGACTGGTTTTCGAAAAATACCGCCGGGGTGATGGTGTATCCGTATTATGCGCACTTCGAAATCTTCACCGGCTGGCCGATGGCGACGCAGATGGATTTCGACTTCAAGAAGATGTCCGAATACCCGAATTTCATCGGGATGAATTCGGAAAGCCATCTGCATTGGGCGACGCAGCCGCTGAACCTGTATCTGTTTCCGAAGCTCTTGTGGAATCCGAAAGCGGACACCGCCGGGCTGATCCGCGAGTTCTGCGCGAAAGCCTACGGCCCCGGCGCTGCGGCCGCCGAACGCTATTTCGCGATTCAGCAGCAGCAGATGGACCGGCTGCCGTACATCTGCGGCAACGGCATCGAAGTGAAGGAGCTGTTGCCGGCGCCGGTGATTGCCGACTGCGACCGGGCGATGGCGGAGTTTGCCGCCGCGGTGCCGGATATGGACGCGGCGCAGCAATGGCGCGCCCGGCTGCTGCTGGCCGGCTGGCATTATTCCAAACTGTATGCCGAGGCGATTCACCTGCTGGCCACTGCGGAAACGCCGGAGGCGCAGCAGCGCTGCAAGGATAACTTCGAGGCGATTCAGGAGTTTCTGAAAACCGAGCAGGGACGTTACGCCTTTGAAGAGCGCGTGGTGAATATGTTCAACCTGAACAGCTACGAAGCGGCGGTCCAGGTCAACTTGCAGGCGTTGCCGGCGGGCAAATCGTCGTGGCGCAATACGTTGCTCTACGGCAGTTCGCTCAAGTTTTACAGCGAACGCCGGAATCTGAATACGGGGTTGTGGGGCTTCGGCATTCCGGCGCATGCCACCGGTGAGCTCGACTGGACGATTGCCGCCGCCGAGGGGAAAATCACCGCGTTGACGGTGTCGTTTTCGCTGGCGCATCCGGGGATCAAGGTGTATGCGCTGCTGGACGGCAAACCGGAGCTGATTGCCGATCACGCCGGTGCCGGTGCGACCGGGGCGATCGCGATCCCGGCGAAGTACCTCAACACCGGGCGTTTGACGCTGCGATTGACCGGAACCAACGACGGCGACGGCGAGGTCATCTGGCTGTACGGCGCCTCATTGGACGCCGAAGTCGCCGAGTAATCTCCCCAAAAAACAAACTCCGATTTCCATCTTTGCGTGGCAAAGATGGAAATCGTACGTTTAAAAGGTTTGAGGGGGATGAGGGATGGGGTTCGGGGAAGGGAGAAGGGAGCCCCTTTCCTCAAAAGGGGACCCTTCTCCCTTCCCCGAGACGCTTACTTCTGCGTGAAGCGGGTGCAGTAGATGCCTTTTCCGGTGAGGGCGGGGCGGAAGCAGCCGTTGCAACTGACGCAATCGGCGCGGCGGGTGTCGCCGGCGTGCCAGCGCCGGACCAATTCGGGTTCGCATACCAGCGGGCGCGAGAGCGAAATCATATCGCAGACATGGTCCGCCAGCAGTTGCTCGGCAACTTCGGGATAACGGATGCCGCCGACCAGCAGCAGCGGGATGGCTATGGCCGCTTTGATTTCGGCGGCGGTTTCCTGGTAATAGGCCGGGTCGGTTTCTCCGCGGTCCACGGTGCGCACCGGAGTACACTCCGGGGCGGCCGCCGGGATGCCGCCGGAGAGTTCGATGGCATCGATGTCGCGCTCGGCCAAACCCCGGCAGACGGCGACGCAGTCGGCGCGGGAGAAGCCATCGGCAACGAAGTCCTCGGAATTGATTTTCACCATTATAGGGTAATCGGCGCCGACGTGCCCGCGCACTTCGGCGAGCACTTCATACAGGAGGCGGGCGCGGATTTCCAGCGAGCCGCCGTAATTGTCTTCGCGGCGGTTGTAAAAGCCGGAGAGAAACTGGCTCAATAAATACCCGTGCGCCGCGTGAATCTGGACGCCGTCGAAACCCGCCGTCATCGCGCGGTGCGCCGCCACGCCGAACTGGTGGGCGAGAATGGCCAGATCGGCGGCATCGAACGCCTGGCACGGGGCGGCGTCGCGGGAGCGCCAGTTGTCCGGTGCAAACGGCGACGGACCGGCGGCGGTTTCCCGGTTTGCGGCCTGCCCTCCGGCATGCGCCAGCTGCAGGAAAATTCTGCCGCCGGCAGCGTGTACCGCTTTGGCGATGGCTTTCAAACCGGGAAGGCAATCGTCGGAATCGCAGGCCAGCTGCCAGTTGCCGGCGCGCCCTTCGGGGGCGACGAACGCGTGGCTGGAGATGACCAGACCGACCTCCTGTTGCGCCAGCCGGCGCATGTATTCGATCAATGCCGGGGTGGCGTGCCCATCCGCGTCCGCCATGCCTTCGAAGGTGGCGGAGCGGACGAAACGGTTCGGGATATTCAAGTGATTGATGGTGACCGGGGTGAATGCGCTTTTCATGATATTGTGGACTCCTCTTTAACTGCTTCCAATTAATATGCCTCCGATAAAGATTTTGTCAAATTGCTTTTTTGTCTTTGTATTTACTGGAAAATATGGTATATTCATTTTTAATGTCATATTAATAGTATTTTGTTTTTAATTTATTCATTTTTTTATGAACATTATGATCGTCAAAAAGTTATTGAAGTTGTCCGGAGCATATATTCCCCGGGCGGACCGCATCCTGGCGCGAATCGACCGGCAGGGCCGCGGGTTGGAAATCGGAGCGGGGATTGCGCCGGTGGCGCCGCGCCGGAACGGCTTCAACGTGGAGACGCTGGATTGCTGTACCCGCGAGGAGCTGGTGGAGAAGTACCGTTTTCTGGGAGCGGAAGCGGAAGCGCGCATCGAAGAGGTTGATTATGTATGGCACGGAGAGAGTTATGCCGATTTGACCGGACGCGAACACGCCTACGATTGGGTGATTGCCAGCCATGTGATCGAACACTCGACCGACCTGTTGGGGTTTCTGTTGGAGTGCGACCGGCTGCTGAAGCCCGGCGGAGTATTGGCGCTGGCGATTCCGGACAAGCGTTTCTGTATGGATACCTTCCGGCCGGTTTCCTCGCTGGCCCGGGTGATCGATGTGCACGGGAATGGCGATCACCGGTTGCATTCAAAGGGGGAAACGGCAGAGCAGCAGCTCTATTCGGTGACGCGGAACGACCGGATTGCCTGGCGCCGGCTGCCCGCCCGTCTGCTCCCGGGCAAGTACCGCTTTTCGTATTCGGAGGAAGCGGCAAAACAGGCTCTCCGGGAGACTCCCGAACAGTACCGGGATTTGCACAGCTGGTGTTTCACGCCGTATGCATTCCGGATTCTGGTCGAGGACTTATACCGTCTCGGTCTGTCGCCGTTGCGTGAAATCGCTTTCACACCGACGCCGCGCCTGAGCTGGGAATTTTTCATCTGGCTGTCCCGTGACGGAGCCGGAATGCCGGTTTCCCGGTTGACGGCGCTGAAACGGGCGCGTCGCGAAAATCACTGATTCGGCGACGGATTCGGGAACGAATGCGAGGCTTCCGCCTGAAGCCACCACAGTTGTTCCTCTTCGGTTACGGTGTTGTCCTGGGTGTCCCGGCGAAGTTGCCAGCGCCGCCACATCTGATTCAGGTACGACATAAGAAAAACCTTCTCCTTTCCCGGGGATCGGCCCCGTAATTTGTGTCGTTACCTATAGTATACCACAGCCATGTCAAATTCCGGTGAGCCCATTGTTGTTTTCCGGTTAAATCAGAGTTTCGTGTTGTTGCACCGGGGAATATAGATGCGGCGACGCTCGATTCCGGAATTATTCCGGAACCGCTGAGGTCCGCACGGCCGTGCGCTGACAGGCATGGGAGTCCTTTCCGGGGGCGATAAAAGAAAAAACGATAATTTATTTGTATTTTTGCCGATGTGCTGTATATTAAGTAATGAGCAACGGAGTGTACAGCCGGATGTCCATGGGGGCGTTCCGGTTTCAAGCGTACATTCACGTACAGGATATACCGCTCGGACGGAATATACAGTTTGAATCATTTTATCGATAGTTTTGCAGAGTCCGACTCTTCCATTTCTCTTTCGGCAAATGTCAGACCGCGCGACCTGACAGCGTTTGTCCTGCTTACAGCAGATGCGGCAATGCCGCGGAAAGAGATCCACAAATGAAATTGTATGTGGGAAACATGGCGTTTTCGACCACCGAAGCCGAACTCAAGGAAGCTTTCTCTGCCTACGGCAGCGTTGATTCCGCCAGCGTGATCAACGATCGCGATACCGGTCGCTCCAAGGGCTTCGGTTTCGTCGAAATGGGCAATGCCGATGAAGCCAAGGCGGCGATCGAAGGCATGAACGGCAAGCAGATGGGCGCCCGCACCCTCGTGGTCAACGAAGCGCGTCCGCGCGAAGACCGTCCGGCCCGCAGCGGCGGCTTCGGCGGCGGTAGCCGCGATCGCAACGATCGCGGCGGCCGTGGCGGCGGCGGCAACCGCTGGTAATTCCGGCGTAGTTCAAGCCGGTCCGGAGCGTGATTCACGTTTCGGGCCGGTTTTTTTTGTCTTTGCCTGCTCGATTACTTCCGGATGGCGGCATGAAGACAGCGGATGTAATGCACGAATTCCGGCCAGCCGACATCGGAAGGAATGGCGTGATCGCAGCCGGGGATGAAGCCGCCGGAGTGAATGACCGGTTTCAGGCGCTCCAGCTCGGCCTCGATGAAACGGCCGCCCCTGGCCATTTCGCGCTTGTCCACGCCGCCGCGGTAGGCCATGTCGCGGCCGTATTTCCGGCGGAATTGGACGATGTCGTTGCCGGCGGCGACTTCGACCGGATCGCAGACGTCGATGCCGGCTTCGATCCACAGCGGGATCAATTCGTCGATGCAGCCGTCCGAATCGATGCCATAGAGCGGCACGCCGTGCGCTTTGGCGCATTCGCCCCAGCGCTTCCAGGTCGGCAGCAGGAACTTGCGGCACATTTCCATCGACAGCATCGCGTGTCCCTTGTATGCCATATCTTCGGAAAAGTGCACCATGTCCGGCGTGTAACAGGCGAAGACGCGCCGCATCATGGCGAGAACGTAATGCTCCCAGAACTCGATCATCTCCTCCACCAGCGCCGGATCGTCGTAAAACAGCATGCTCAACCCCTCGAAGCCGCACCATTCGCGCAGGATCCAGTAGGGGCCGGAAAAGCTCAACACCAACGGGTAGTCCCGTTGCCGCAGCTGTTCGCCGAGTTTGACCGCGTCGGCCGGCAGGCGCGCCGGGTCGGCGCTGTCGTAGCGACGGCGCATTTCCGGCCAGTCGCCGCGCCCGGAGACCGGGCATTTGATCCAGCGGCGGGTGACGAAGTCGATGGCGGCGCGCAGGTATTCGGGGGTGAATTCCAGGCCGATTTCGCAGATGTTGCCCTTCCAATCCTGGACGATCTGGGAGTTGCTTCCCCGCTCGATCACCTTCTCTTCAAAGACCGGGCGCATATTGAAGTCGACCGGAAAACCCGGACCGTACTCCATTTCATAAGGCGGAATGCCGGCCTGGCGGCAGGCATAAATGGCGGCGTTGTCGCCGTTGCCTTCCGGCGGCAGTCCCTCCCGGTGCCAGCGGCGGACGGTCGATTGCCGTCCGCCTCCCGGGAGCAGAGGAATGGCGGCGGACGAATCAAACTGCAATGTTCGGACGAAATCATTCCGGAAACTCATGGTACCTCCTTGCTTTTTGTTGCGTTAGGATTTACCTTATATGCAGAATAGAATGATTTCAAGAAGCGTCATTATGCAATAAAATTACATTGATATGGATTTTTCAGACATTGTTTACGCGGATCACTTCCGGGCGGTGGGGGAGTGGGAGAATGCGCTGGGGTTATGGATCGACCGGATCGGCGAAAAACGCGATGAAGGTTTTTCCGGCGTGCCCGTCACCCTCCGGCGGTTGGGGTTGTATGCCGCGGTCCGGATCGATGCCGGGGAGGGGACTTTTTTCAATGAAAGGTCCGGAGAGGCGAAGGTGGGGCCGGGGAGCGTGCTGCTGCTGTTTCCGGAGGTCGGCCACTGTTATTTCCCGGACCATGTCTGGAGTTCGCGCTGGATCGTCTGGGGCGGACGGGAGGCGGAGTGGCTGGAGCGCCACGGTTATCTGTCGCCGGATTGTCCGCTGTTGTCACCGGATGACGGCTGTTTTGCCGAATTGTGGACGGGAATTGAAGAGGAGCTGAAAGAGTGGAGCGCGGAGGCCGCATTGCGGCGCAAAGGGTTGTTGCTGACCTTCGTCAGCCGGATCAAATCGCTGCAGACGCGGCAAGCGTCCGATTTCGGGCGGCAGCGGCAGCTGCTCGATACCATCGACTGGATGCGCCGTCATAGGCACGAGCCGCCGTCGCTGGAGGAGTGTGCCGCCCGCTGTCACCTCGGAACAGCGCAATTCCGTCGGCTGTTCCGGGAGCTGACCGGGCAGAATCCGCGTGAATTCATCCTCGCCGGGCAGATCGCCCGAGCCAAGGAACTGTTGACGGCAGGGTGTTCCGTGAAGGAAACCGCGTGCCGCCTCGGCTTTCGCGATGTGTTTTATTTCATGCGCCTGTTCCGGCAGAAAACCGGACTTCCCCCCGGTCGCTGGCGCGACGGGGGGACAGGAAGAAATCCGCCGCTGCCATCATGACGGCGGCGTGTTCCGATACGGCACCCGGACGATCCGCCACGGCGGCAGCGGAACACCGCGCCAGGTGAGCGCGGTGTCGCCGCGATTCTGGACGGTCAGGCCGTCCGCGTCGATATCGAGCAATTTGAGCACGGGATCGGGGAACTCCAGCCCGGCGGAGCCGAGGCGCCCGAGCGGTCCCGGATGCGACGCTTCCAGCCAGAATACCGGCGGCTGCTCCAACTCCTCCGCCAGACGCTCGACCGGAGCCGTGAACGGCGCCAGCACGAAATTCATCAACAGTTCGCCGTGATCGGCGATCGGGTGTTCGGGGTAGTCGTTTTCCTGCGTCAATACATCGGTGGAGTGGCGGCAGCCGCGCGCCACAATAGCGGCGAAGTGACCGCCCTCGTGTTCAAATCCGTACCCGGTATCGGTCAGCAACGCGTAACCGCTGCCGTCGTTCCGGTATACCCGCTGGTGGCGCCCGCCGGGCACCGAAGCGCTTTCGCCCCGGCGCATCACGCCGCCCGGAACATCGTAATCGACCCACTCGCCCGGCGGCAGCAACAGCTTCAGACGTTTCGACCGGTCCATCCAGTAGCAGCGCGCCGCGATATCCAGCGCTTCGCGCCCGGCGTTGAGACGGAGGGTCAATTCGATCCGGCTCTTTGCTCCGGCGAAGCGTACCCACAGCACCGCGCGCAGCGGTCCCGACTCGATCACTTTCGCCTGTTCGATATGCCAGCGTTCCACCTCGTCGAGGTTGTGGGAGTTTTCCGGCAATTCGCTCATATCCCCCCACGAACCGGTCGGGTCGGCGAACAAAGCCAGACGCAGGCCGAGCTCTTTTTCCCCATGCCGGATCCGGATGGTGTCGTCGCCGGAGCGCGCGGCGACGCGGTAAAATTCATTGGCGATGGTGGTGGCATCGACGGCGGCGGCCGGAATTCCCGGACGCGGCGGCGCGATTTCCGGCTGCGGCTGGTACCCGAGGGTCACCACCTGCCAGCCGCAGGCGGGAAGTGCGAGCTCGAACACCGCCCGCTTGCGCCAGGGGGCGATTTCGACCAGCGCGTGGCTTTCCGGCGCGAGCAATTGAAACGGAATGGCGTTGCCGCTGTGGTCGCGTACCTCGACCGGCGGATGGCCGTCGACTTCGCGGTAATCCCAGACCGGGCGGCTGTCCATGGCGAAATCGATTTCGACGAGGCCGCGCCAGGGGTACGGCCACGGGTTGAATACCACATACGGCGTCGCTTCCGGCAGATTCGGCGCGGCGGGGGAGGGGATCTGCGTGTCGATTCTGCTCCCCAGTTTGGTCAGGGCGCGGAATTCGGCGGTGCGGCCGGCATGAATGATGCCGCCGAGCCATTCGAGCTGCTGGTGCAACGCGCTTTCGATGATGGTCCCGGGGAGGATATCGTGGAAGGCGTTGAAGCAGATCCCCTTGACTTCCTCGCTCATCGGATTGTATTCGGTCAGCAGCGTTTGCACCTTGTTGGCGCGCTCGAGTTGGGCTTCGGCTTTGCGGTAAAGACGCTTCAGCTTCATCGTCGAGGAGTAACAGCCGCGCTGGCAGAAATTGACTTCGCTCTCGAATACCGGAATGTCGGTTTTGGCCGCTTCGGCTTCGGCGCAGCGGAAGTATTCGTGCAGCGTCGAAAAGCGGACTTCGACCTCCGGGTGTTTCTCCCGCCACGCCAGCAGCGTGTCGATGTGTTCCCGGGTCGGGCCGCCGCCGTGGTCGCCGAGGCCGAACGGGATCAATTGATGGCACAGCGGCGAATCCGCCTGCTCGCGCATCACCCGCTCGATCACCCGGACCGGAAAGTAATCGTCATCCTCGACGCGCTCGCTGGCATAAGCGCCGCCGGGGACGCGGGCGCACAACAGCTCGCTGCCGCCCTGGCCGCGCCAGCGGAAGAGCGGCGAACCGATCGCGCATATCCGTTCCTGCGGGCGGCAGAAAGCGAAGTATTTGAGTCCGGCGGCGGTGAAAACTTCCGGTGTGCCGCGCCCGTGGCCGAATGCGTCCGCCAGCCAGCCGGCTTCGATCGTGACGCCGAATTTATCCCGGAAGTAGTCGCTGCCGATCCGGAATTGGCGCAGCGCCGTCCAGGTGGAGGGCATGTTGTTGTCGGGCTGGATGTACTGGCCGCCGACCGGCTCCCAGCGCCCGGCGGCGATCTGCCGCTTGATCCGGACGAAGGTTTCCGGGTCGCGCGCTTCGATATGCTCGTAAATCGCCGATTCGCCGCGCATGAAGGTCAGCTCGGGATACTCGTCCATCAATGTGAGGATCGTTCGGCAGGTGCGCACGCCTTCGCTCAGACCGTCGCGCCAATCCCACATCCAGACCGGGTCGATATGGGCGTTCGGCAACAAATGAAAGACCATTTTTTTCATGAATTCACACACTCTCGTACATGGCAATGATTTTTTCCGGCGCGGTTTCGGCCAGAAGATTATGAATGGCACAGAAGACATATCCAGACCCCTGCGATAGTACCGCCGCCGTGCTCCGGGCTTGCCCGGCCACGTCGGCGACGCTGCCGGAAGGCATCACGTGCTGGGTATCCACGCCGCCCCCCCACAGCGCAACCTTGCCCCGGGTGGCTTCGCGCCACGCCGCCGCGTCGGCCGTTCCGGCGGTCCACTGCACCGGATTCAGTACGTCGAAGCCGCCGTCGGCAATCGCGCCCAGCAGTGGATAAATTGCGCCGCAACTGTGGTAGAAGGTTTTGACTTCCGGCGCCAGCCGGTGAATTGCGGCGTTGAAGCGCCGGTAGTACGGCGTGAACAACTCCCGGTACACCTCCGGCGGCAGAATCGTCGACTGCTGGGTACCCTGATCGTCGCTGGCGACATGGAGCACATCGACGGAATCGCGGATGCGCGGCAGCAATTGTTCGACCTTGATCAGCGCTTGCTCCAGCAACGCTTCATGATAGGTGTGAATCAGTTCGGGTTCCTGCAACGCCAGGATCGAAAAATTGGCCATTCCGCCCCAGAAGCCCATGCCGGTGTTGAGGCCGGAAAATACCACTGCCCGATCGCCGGATTCGCGCCGGGCCCGGAAACACAGATACTCCATGCGCTCCAACTGGGAGGCCCGGAAGCCGCCGGTTGGAATCGAGCCCGGATCGGGGCGGCGCGGTTCTCCGAACCAGTCCACCTCCTGCCCACCGTGCTCCAGGCTGAACACGTGCCCGTCCGGTGTCATGGTCTGCCATTCGCCCCAGACGAATTGACGGATGCCGTCGTCCGGCTGGGTATGGAAAGATTCCGGGTACATCACCCGCGCCGGGAGGCGGCCGTTGAAGTCGTAATCGTGCCACAATTCGCTCTCTTCGAAAGCATTACTGCAGAACTCCCCCTGAACGGTGACACAGTCGCAGCCGAGCGCGTCCAGCACGTCGCGGTCGACCAGCGCCAACATCTGGCTGGTATCGAATATTTTGGGGCGGCGCGGCGGCAAGCCGAGCGCCCGTACCAGCGCCGGATAGGCAAAGGCGCTGATGGAGCTGGAGCCCATGCCGTCGAGGTCGCGCGGCAACCGGTCGGTCGTTTGAAAATTCAACGCGGCAACCACTCGCTCTCGCGAGGTCATTGTTTTCGTCATCGTCTGATTTTTTCCCAATCCGCCCGGCTGCCCCGGAACCACAGATAGGTGGATTTCGGTTCGACCGGAATTTCAAAATGTGCCGACTTCGGCAGCTCCTCGTCACGGAATATTTCGTACAGCGCGGTCGCCTCCGGGAAGTTCAACTCGATCTGCCTGGTGGCGGAACGGGTATGCACGCCGGCGAACGACGCGTCCAGATACAGGATGTCGTCGCTCGGCAGATATTCGAAGCCGCCCGCCGACCGCAGCGCATGGCGCAGCACCGTCGGGTGCACCACCGGCGACATCGAATAGATGATCCGGTAATCGCCGAAATCCTTTTCGGCCAGCGTCACCACGCCGGTATCCTGCGACAGCCCGAGCTTCGTCACCGCGGGATCGGTGACGTACACCGACGGCGGATAGGTATGGCTTTCGGCATCGGCGGGCTCGCAGCTTTCGCGCTGCGTCAATACGCCGAGCCGGTCGGAGGCGGGGAAGCCCAGCGCCTGCAGCGCTTTGGTGGGCTGCATCTGCCATGACAGGTCGGTCGCGGAAATGGACAGGCTCATTCCGAGCGCCTTCTCCATATTGGCGAGCGAGAAGCGGTCGTTGCCGTCGATGATCCCGGCGTTCCAGACGAAAATCCCGGTGGCGCCGTTGGCGCGCAGCGCCTCGTGAATCTCCCGGATCGTCGCGTCGTCGAAGTGCAAGGTCAGATAGAACACATAGACCTTGTACTTCGAATCCTTGACCTGGTCCAGATAGATCATGTCGTAATTGGCGCCGCCGCGGGCCCAGAAGTAACGGCCGTAGTCGATCAGGTAAAAGCCGCGCGTCGGTCCGGTGACCTCGAAGTCGCGCCCGAGGTAGCGGCCGAGGTCGCCGTCGACGACGAAGGCGATTTCGGCGTTGCTTTCACGCGGCAGGTACTGCGAGGTTTCGAATACCTCGCGCTGCTTCAGCCACATCGGCATCAGCCCGGAATCGTTGAAGTGATAGCTCATCTGCCACAAGTACGGATACATGCCCATGGTCAGGGCGGCAGCGAAGACGCTCTTTTGCTGATCCAGGCACTCGGCCAGCGTACTCACCTGGGCATAAGCCGGATCGCTGTTGGCATGGGTGCGGACGTCGTTCTGCAGGATATACATCTTGTTGCGCTTGCTCAAGCCGACGTTCGGCATCACCGGCGCGTAGCTGCCGTAATCGCCGAGCCAGCGGCCCGGATAGCTGGCCCAGTGATCGACGAAGTCGAAGTCCGGATTGTCCATGTACTCCTGCCGGTCGCTGCCGAGGTTGAACGCCGGTCCGTAGCCGTGGCTTTCGCCGTTCCAGCCGCCGAACAACAGATTGCCGGTCCGGGCGCCGAAAACCGCGCGGCGATGAGTCGCTTCTTTGACGTCATGCGCGAGATCGCCGATGAATTTGGCGTCGCACCAGGAGCGGAAATCCTCCGAGTCGGCGACTCTCCGGTGTTCCGCCGGAGCGAAAACCAACGGATAGCGGCTCATCGCTTTGGTGAAGGTCACATCCGGCACGGCGGTCGCCAGCGTCACCGTGGCATCGTTCCACGCCTGTTGCAGCGCCGCGTCGCCGGCATAGCGCCGCCGCAGGAAGTTGCGGAATTCCTGTACGCCGTATTTGCCGGTGATGTCCGGTTCCCAGTTGCAGTCCAGCGACATGCCGTTGAAGAGGCAATAGCCGATCACCATATCCGCAAACGGCCCCGAGGCGATATGGGCGATCATCTGCCGCACCAATTCGCGTGAATCGCGCCGCCACTCCGGCGACAGATAATCCGGGACCCGGCCGGTAGGGCCGTAGGGCTTGCCCAGAACCGTTTTCGCCAGCTCCGTCGTCGCTTCGGGGTACATTTCACACCACCAGTCGGTGCCGTCGAGCGCGAGCTTCAGCATGATCTTGATTTCCGGATTGGCGTTGCGGATGCGGGCCAATTCCGTATCCAGATAGCTCCAGTCGTATTGATCGGGACCGGTCCAGGTGGGTTCGTAGGGGCAGCCGTGATAGAAGCTCTCGCCCAACGCGAAGACGAAGCGCGCCAGCGTGAAGCCGGTGGTGTTCAGGATGTCGAACATCTCCTGGTCGCCGACATTGCGGTTGATGATGCAGTCCCAGCCGAGCGAATTCAGCGGTTTGCCGTTCAGGACCAATCCGGCGACGCCGTTGACATCGGCGATTTTCGCGTCGAACGGCGGCGGTTCGGCGAGAATCCGGTCGGCGTCGATTCCCGGCCCCTTGAGGCGGAAATCCGCCGTCATCAACGGACGCATCGGCACATCGACCGTGACCGACACATCGTCCCATTCGACGCTCGGAGCCGCAACTTGGTCGCCATTGGCGCCGGTGGCGCCGAGTTCGATCCGGTAACCGGCGGCATCGGCGAGGCGCGGAACGGTGAATTTGAGTTCGCTCCATTCCCGCGCATTGCCGGCGGCGGAATAATCGGCGGTGATGCCGGAGGCGTCGCCCTGGAGATAACGCTGCTCGAAGTTCGCCGGATTGTCGGTCCGGCGCACCGGCGCGGCGGTACGGCCCCAGGCGTTACCGTTGAAAAAGCGGGCATGTCCATCGTCGGCGTTGCGATGTTCCCGAATGCGTACGAAGGCTTTGGCGTCGGGAGCCAGGCACCGGTAGCGGGCGCGGACGGTGAATTCCTCCGTTCCCTCCGGCAGCGCGAACGCCTGATAGACCGCGGGCTGGGTGCTGGCGGGATACACCAGCTGCAAGCCGAGCTTATCGCCGTCGGCGGCAAGGATCCGGTGATTGTACGCCGGGGCGCTCCAGCCGAACGGCGCTGCCCCTTCGGTCCAACTCTGGATGGCGAAGTCGCCGTTGATCAGCAGCTCCCCCGCTCCGGCCGCGAATGTCATTCCCATTGCCAGCATGCCCAGTCCCTGTATGATATGACGCGGCATTGCGATTATTCTCCCCAGCTGCTCATCCACTTCCAGAAACTGTGCTCGTAGTCGCCGCCGTCACGCAGATTGGCGCTGGGTTCGCGCTGGTGGCTGACATGGCCGTCGACCCAGCAGACGTTGGCGCCGTAGTTGTGACGGAAGTCGTCGAAAATGGCGCTGCCGCCGGTCGGGCCGATCTTGTGGTAGCCGTACGGATTGACCGCGTCCAGCCGGGAGTCGGCAAACATCACCTTATTGGACGGATTGACGACCTTTTCGACCTTCTGATTTTGGCTCATCTCTTCCTCGACGAAAGGTTTTCCGGTTTTAGCGGCTTCGCCGTAAATACTGCCGATATACCAGCTGTTGTAGCCGTAGGCGAGCAGGTCGTACGGACGTAGTTCATCCGGCTTGGCGACGCAATCGTTGGCGCCGTTGGTTTCATTGTGGGTCAGATAGCCGCTCGACGGGCACTTCAGCAACGCCGGCGCCACACTGTAGCTGTGTACGAAAGTATAACCCCACGGAGCATATATTTTGTCGCTCGATTCGCCGGCGCAGATGAAGTAACTGTCGTTGTCACCGGTGTACAGGAATTGGGTCAGGCCGATCTGTTTCAGATTGCTGACGCATTTGATCGATTGTGCCGCGGCGCGGGCTTTGCTCAACGCAGGCAAAAGCATGCTGGCGAGGATGGCAATAATGGCGATCACGACCAGGAGTTCAATCAGTGTGAAGTGTTTTCGAATCATTTTCCCATAATCTCCCATTGGTTGGTTTTCGACATCGATGGTTCGATATGCTTATTATAGGGCACTTTTATGAAAAAGTCAATAGGCGATTTAATGAAAAATGACATTTTTTTATAAAGTGTAGCTTTTTTGATAGTGTCTATATGGATGGCGGCGGGATGATGTCACGGACTTCGGGGGCGAAGTTGCGCTGCACCAGGCTATGGGAATCGACGGTGTCGTCGCAGACGTATTCGAGGGCGGCGCGGGTCGCGGCCGCGAAGTCGAAATAGATGCCGCCTTCGCCGGCCGGATTGCTGGCGCCGTTGTTCAACGACATGATAAAGAAGTCTTTGCGCTGCATCAGGCCCTTTTCGGAAAGCAGCCGGCGCAGTTTGCCGGCCATGTCGGTGCCGCAGCACAAAAGCGCGCTGCGCGACGGCAGCGCTTCCAATTCCGGCAACAGCCGCTCCAGCTCCTGAAACTTGCAGCGCACGTGCTCGGAATCCTCTTCCCAGTCCGCGGTCCAGTTGGGGCAGCGCAGCGTTACCGGAGGCGGCAGCTGCATTCCGGAGGTCATTTCCTCGACGCCGCTGCGGGTTTGCGACATGAACGGTGCGGGGACATTGTTGACCAGCATGGCGATCTGCGAGCATCGCTGCTGCAGCGCGGTGGCGACGCCGAGGCGTCCGGCGGCGCGATAGTCGCAGCAGAAAAAACAGTCTTTGCTCATGTCGTCGCAATAGGGAACCGTATGGGCGATCTTCATGCCGTTGCGCTGCAGCTTCCGGTACAGCTCGGTGTTCAACGGCTCCAACGGCGTCGCGGTCAATACCACGCCGGCGAACTTGCAGGAGCTCGCCTGCAACAGAAATTCGCGCTCCATGGCCGGGGCTTGCAAGTCATTCATCGCATTGTAATTGCAGATCAGCCAGCCGCGCTGCTGCCATTCATCCTTGAAGTCCTCGACGACGCTGTAATTCATATAGCGCAAGGTGATGACGCCGACCATCCGGAAGCGTTTGGCCGCCGGCGGCACCGGTGGCGTCCCGATGAAAGTACCCTTGCCGGAGACGCTGTAAATCAACCCTTCTTTGCGCAGCGCCTCCGCCGCCTGGCGGATGGTCGACAAACTGCAATGGTAGCGCTCTGCGAGCTGACGCAGCGTCGGCAGCGCGCCGTCGGCGCCGAGGGTTCCGGTCGTGATGTCGCGGCGAAGCAGTTCCTGATATTTGCGTCCGGCCATGATGTTTTTTTCCTGTTGCAAACGTTTGTAATCTGTGTTTCCTATAAGTATAGCACTTTTAAAAAGAAAAACAATAGGTGTATTTGATAAAAGTGACATTTTTTAAAGTGTTTATTTTTGGTGCCGAAAAATAAATTTGCATTTGCCCGTTTGCGATGGTATATTGCTGCTGTTCCGGAAGGGAGCCGGAGCGAAAGCCTATAGAGGAGGTGAAACATGTTGAAACGGATGAATTGTGTCTGGTGCCTGGGACTGGCGTGCTTCGGGGCGATGACGCTCCATGCCGCGGAAACGCAGCCGGCGGTGACGGAAACCGCGCCGGCGCAAGCCGTGTGGCTCACCGATTTCGCCGCGGCGAAAAAAGAGGCGGCCGAGAAAAAGCTGCCGATCCTGATGGACTTCACCGGTTCGGATTGGTGCGGATGGTGCATCAAATTGGACAAGGAAGTCTTCTCGCAGCCGGAATTCCTGGATTATGCCAAGGATAACCTGGTGCTGTTGAAGATCGATTTCCCGCGCAAGACAAAACTGCCGGCGGCGGAAGCCAAGGCCAACCAAAAACTGTTGAAGGCGTATAACGTCAAGGGATTCCCGACGATCATCCTGGTGAATTCGGACGGCAAAACCATGATGGCGGCGGTGGACAAGCCGTTGATCACCGGTTACAAAGAGGGCGGCGCGGCGAACTATGTCGCGCACCTGAAAGCGTTGATTGACTCCGCAGTCAAGTAACGGTCAATGGAACTCCCGGAATGTGGGGGACTCCTCGTCCCCCACACTATTTGCTGGCAGCGCGGTTCCGGGTGTGGTGATTTTGACGGTGCACGCGGGGCCGCATTGCGCCCCGATTCACGTGAGGGCTCCGTCCCTCCCAACCCCGATGCGCTCAAGCGGCGCTCCGACCCGTGCGCGCTCACAGGTTAGCGGTTGACGTTAAACGTGTGACTTCCTCTCCATCAACCGATCAGAGTGCCCCATTGACGGGCGATGGAATCATCAACGGCGGATTCGGTCAGACTGGAGGCAGCCCAGCCGAGTTCGGGCAGCTGCTGCCAGTTGCCGAGATCGATGCCGCCGGCACCGGCGTCGAGGCTCAGGGCGGCCACTTGCGGCGCGGCAGACTCGTAACCGGCGATGTTCAAACTGTAATCGGTGTTCTTCTTGCCTTTGCCTTTATCGGCGGACTCGACCGCGAGATAATAATTGGCGGGGCCGAGTTCGAGATTGTTCCATTGAATCAGGCCGTTGGCGGCGATGGTGGTTTTCTTGACCGTCTTCAATTTGCCGTTGCCGTCGAGTCGGGACAGGGTCATCTTCGCCATTTTGGCGCTGCCGCTCAATACGAAACTGAGAGTCCGGGTATCGGACAGCGTGAATTTCCGGTAATCGATGGCGTCGCCGAAGCCGACCCAGTCGGAGAGCACGCCGCTGGAAAGGTCGAGATCTTTGGCCGTGGTCAAGGTATCGTCGGAGTTGTCGCCGCGGTTGTAAGCCGTACCGGTCACAGTGACATTGTAATCCGACGACTGGCCCTTTTTCCAGCCGGGAGCTTCGACCGAAATATAGTAGGTTCCGGCCGAGAGGAAACGATCCTTGATGACGCCGGTTTTGCCGGCGGAGGCGGTGACGCTCTTGATTTTCTTCATGGCGGACGAATACAGCGTCAGCTTGGCTTTGCCGTTCAACCCGCCGAGGTTGAAGCTGTATTGGCCCGGTGTGGTGACGGTCACTTGCCGGTAATCGACGGCATCGCCATAGCCGACCCATTCGTCGGCGACGAGGGTTTGCGCGACAGCCGGATTGGTGCCGTCGATGGAGACGCGATATTCCGGCGCGAGATTGGAGGGCACATCGTCATGGTTGTTGCCGCGGTTGAAAACCTGGCCGGCGACGGAGACATTGTACCCGGTATTTTGATTTTTCTTCCATCCCGGCGCTTCGACGGAGATATAGTAAACGCCGGGGAGCAGAAACAGCCCTTTGGTGCTGACACTCTTGCCGGCCTTGCCGGTGACCTTCTGGATCTTTTTGGTATCGTTGGAATAAATGGTCAATACGGCTTTGTTGCTGAGGCCGTTCAACTGAAAGGTGTATTCTCCGGCCATATCCACCCGGATCTGGCGAAAATCGATCGAGTCCTGCTGGCCGACCCAGTCGTAATCGACGATATCCATATCGACATCGGTGGAAGTGGACGGGATGGTAACCTGATATGTCGGATTGGACGCGACCAGCCACCAGCTGTCGTCTTCGCTGGAGACCACCGGCGGATGCGCCTGATCGAGAGATGCAACGGGAATGACGGGTTCGAATTCTTGCGGCATAGTAAACCTCCTTTGCTCGGAAATGTCGTTATAGTATACCACCCGATTCCGGAAAGTCAAGTCATTCCGTGAGGATATCGTCGGCGCCCCGCGGCACCGGATTGCCGCGGCGGAACTGATCGGGTGACACCCCCCGGAGCTGCTTGAAGCGGCGGCTGAAATGATACTGGTCCTGATAGCCGAGCCGGTGACTGATGGTGCGCAGCGTCCAATTGGTCTTTTGCAGCCAGTTCTGCGCCAATTGCAGTTTGTAGGCATCCAGATATGCCTTCGGCCGCTGACCGGTGGTCTGTTGGAACAAACGCCGAAAACGCTCCTCCTCCAGGCCGCAATACTCCGCCATTTCCCACACCGTCCACCAGCGCATCGGATTCAATGCGATCACCGCCAGCAGCTCCTCGATCACATTCCGCTTCGAGTGCTGCGACGCTACCGTCGCGCCGCTGCCTTTCTCCGCCAGCCCGATCAGCAGATTCTGCAGTGCCAGCCCGGCTTTCAGCTTGCTGAGGATGCCGTTGTCGTGAAACATCTCGCAGATCGGCAGCAGCGCCCGCAGCTCTCCTACCTCGACAATGCCGCTGGCGAGAAACCCCTGCTGGCGCAGGAAATCGGCGACCGGACCGCCGAAACAGATATTGTCCTCAAAGAAGTCGCCGTCGCCCTGGCCATAGTAATGCAGGAACCCCGGAGTGATGAGAATGCCCTGCCCGCGCGATATACGCATCTCTTTGCGCCCCGGAACCAGAAAAACACCCTCGCCGTCATACAGATGCGCCAGCGAATAGTAGTCGAAATAGCGCATTTCCCGTGCCCGGTTCACCGTGGCCCGTCCCGCATTGGCGTACAGGATCGTCAACCCGTGATTCTGCAATTTGACCTGCCCCAGTCCCGATTGGGTATGGCGGAGAAACTTCTCCAGCACCGGGCCGGTATTTTTTAATGAATTTTTGTGGTTTTTATCCATTCTCAAATCCACTTTTATCCAGTATAAGATAGAAAGAAACAATCATTCGGATGCAGGTTAAAAATACATCACGAATGAACCCGCGTCAAGATGCAGTCGAAAAAAATGTAAGGAGATGGAGCCGTGAAGGAAAAACAGATTTTCACATTGATAGAATTGCTGGTCGTGATTGCGATCATCGCCATCCTCGCCAGCATGCTCTTGCCGGCACTGTCGAAAGCGCGGGCCAAAGCCCGGAGCATCACCTGTATCAATCAGTTGAAGCAGCTGGGGCTGGCCGTGTTCATGTATGCCGGCGACAACAACGACCGTACGCCGCAGGGCGGAGTCGATGAAAACGGCGGAATGTTGGATGATTCCTACGGATATCGCCAGCCGATGACGACGCGGCAGTTGCGGGAGTATGCGGGCCGGGAGAAGCTGGCGGATACTTCGAAAGCCGGCGGCAATCCACGGATTTTTTATTGTCCGGTCAAACTGGGCATGTGGGGGCAATCGGTCGAAACGACCGACAACGATTGCTTCGCTTACGATTATTTCGGCTGGAAGGAACAATACCCGCCGTACGACCGGGTATCGCTGATGATCGGCCAGGATACGGAAACCTTCTGGGGCGCGGTCAGCGGCAGTTGGTTCGGGGCGAATTGTCCGAAAAATATCCTGTTCTCGGATATTTTCGTCGGCCTCGGCGGCGGGGTGCGGGATGTGGAACAAGCGCACAACGGCAGCCTGGACGGAACCAGCGCACTCGGAACCAATGCGGTGCTACTGGACGGGTCATGCACCACCATCGCCCCGTATTCGGGTTTTTAGAAAGAGTGAAGCAAATGACATGCAAGCGAACGGCGTTTCTGTTGGCAATCGCGGGGTGGCTGCTGTGCCCGGCGCAAGAGGTGATATTGCAGAACAACCAATTGCGAGCGGTCTTTCAGCCTCCGGAACAGGGGCTCGGCCTGGTATCGCTGGCAAACCTCCGGGACGCGGTTTCATTTCGCACCCCCGATGCCGCCGCCGCCACCCTGTGGCTGGTACGGCTGTCCGAACGCGGCTTCGAAGACGGAAAAACCACCTCCCGGTATACCGACGGCGGCGTATTGATTTCGGAAAAAATCAATCCCGCCACCGGTATCGTATCGCTGGACAGCCGCCATTGCCGGGCGCAGCGTTCGTTCCGCCACTACCGCGAAGGCAACCGCGAAGTTCTCGAATTGAAGTGGTCGGCGGTGGCGCTGCCGGAGGATCCGGCCGGCCGCATGGAGGTCACGGTCGCATTCGAATTGCCGCAGCCGGATGGAAACCTGACGGCGCAGATGACCCTGGAACTGCAATCGGAGCGCTATGCGTTGGAGAGCACCGGATTCCCGTATCTGGCGCCGATGGCGGAGGCGGGCAGTTACGACGTGCTGTTGCCGCGCTGGACGTACGGCGCCCAGTTTTTCCGGAACAACCTTCAGCCGTATTCGCTGTTGTACCCGTCGATCATCGCCCAGATGCCGTTCATGGCGCTGTTGCGGCCGGAGGGAGGCGGATTGTATTGGGGGTTCCACGACCGCAACGCCGGCTTCAAGGGCATCACCATGGGGGCGGATGTATCGCTCAATGTGGAAACCACGGCCATGGACGCCGGGGTGATCGGTTCGGGGCGGGCGGTGAACTATCCGTGGGTGGTGGCGCCGCTCCGCACGGCCTGGGATGCGGCGGCAATTTACCGGGACTATGCCCGGCAGCAGCCGTGGCTGCAAAAAGGCAAGCTGCGAGAGCGCACCGACCTGCCGCCGAATTACCGCGATATCGAAGTCTGGGTCAATATTTCCGGTTCGCCGGCGGAGATGAAAGCGGTCTACGACCGGGTCAAGCAGGAAACCTCCGCCCGGGTGGTGGCGGTGCACTGGTATGGCTGGAACATGGTTCCATTCGACACCGGCTATCCGGAAGACTTTCCGGCGCAGGATGGATTCGAAGAGGTGGTGCGCGAAATCACCGCCAACGGCGATTTCGTGGTCCCGTACCTGAACGGCCATTGCTGGGACAGCACGCTGGCGAGTTATCGCACCGAAGGTACCGCCGCCGCCGTAAAAGGTCGTGACGGTTCGATCGCATTGGAGCATTACGCTTCCGATCACGCATTGGCGCCGATGTGCCCGGCGAGTACGGTTTTTCAGCGGCGGATACAGGAAAACTGCCGGAAACTGATCGCGATGGGAGTCAACGGCATTTACCTGGATCAGATCTGCCAACTGGCGCCGATGGCGTGCTGCGATACCGCGCACGGCCATCCGGCCGGCGGCGGCGGCTGGTGGACCGAAAGCTACCGGCAGATGCTGGAACCGGTATTGAAAGAAGCGGCCGGCAAGGTCTTTCTCGCCAGTGAAAACGCGGCGGAACCCTATATCGACACGGTTTCGAGTTTTCTGGTCTGGACCGAGATCACCGGCGATGATTTCCCGGGGCTGACGCAGGTATATAACAACTATGCCTTTTACTTCGGCGCGTTGTCGTTCCCGGAGGATGATCTTCGGAGCTTCGCCGCCACCCAGAAGCGGTGCGTTCTGTGGGGGTACCAGCCCGGCTGGATGGTCTGGCTGTACGGTCAGACGCCGGACAAATGGAGCGAAAACCATTCGGAAAAGATCGCCTATCTGAACCGGGTGATCGACTGGCGGCGGGAACTGCGGCCGTATCTGCTGGACGGCGAACTGCTCCGGGACGCGGAAATTCTCTCGGCGAATCCGCCGCTCCGGGTCAAGTGGCACCGGATGCAGGGTGCCGAACACGACGAAGCGATGATTTCCGGCGCCGTCTGGCGCTCGGAAAGCCGCGATTCGGCAGCGCTGGTACTGGCAAATCTGGACAACGAAGAGCGGATCGTGAAATTCCGGGTCAATCCCGCGGAGTACGGATTGCGCGGTGAAAGATTCAGCATACGGGAAATCTTTTCCGGGGCGGCGGCAACAGCGGAAACACAACCGGCGTTCGAATACGAGCTCCGGGTGCCGGGACTTGGTTTCGCCGGGATTTACCTGTCGGCGTATTGAGGGCGCCAGCAGAGGAAGAACATCTTCTGTGCGCCTTTGCCCTTGACGCTGCAGGACGGGCGCTCGGTGAAGCAGAACTCCTCCCGCGCCAGTTCGCGGGTGACATGGGAAACATTGATCGCCATCGGCTCGGAGTAGCTTTCCATCCGGCTGGCGGTGTTGATGGTATCGCCGAAGACATCGTAAATGTATTTTTCTGTGCCGACGATGCCGCCGACCACCCGTCCGGTGTGCACCCCCATGCGCATCTCCCAGACCAGGTGTTTGCCGTCGTGGTTGCGTTCGTCCAGGTAACGCATTGCCGCCATCGCGGCACGGAGAATGTTGTCGCAGTGGCCGGCGCACGGCACCGGCAGCCCCGACACGCTCAGGTAGGCGTCGCCGATGGTTTTGATCCGCTCACAGCCGTTGGCGACGAAAATATGATCGAAATTCGTGAAAATATCGCTGAGCTCCTCGATCAGGATACGGGGTTCGACCTTGGCGCTCTTTTCGGTGAAGTTGACGATATCGGAGAAGAACACGGTGACGGCTTCGAAGCTCTCGGGTTCGCTCTTGCCGGTGGCGCGCAGCTCGCTGATCACGCGCTCGGGCAGAATGTTGCGCAGCAGCTTTTCCGAGCGTTCCTTCTCCACCTCCAGCTGCTCTTTGAGTTCGAGCATATCCAGATTGCGTTCGACGATATCGAATTTGAGGTCGTCCAGCCCGGCCTTTTCCTGCTCCAACACCGTCTGCGTTTCCGCCATGTGCAAATGTTCGCGGCGGTACTTCTCCAGCTGCAGCCGGCAGGCGGCCGCCGTTTCCCGGCTCCGGCGGTACCAGAAAAGGGCGCCGCAGATTCCGGGAACCAGGCCGATGCCGATGCCGAGAAGAAGTACCAGTGTCACTCCTGCACCCCTTTCAGTACCGTATCCCAATCCTGCTTGTAAAATTTCTTCGCGTCGGCGATCACGTTGTAATGAAAGATGTGCCACAGCGCCGCCACACCGTCGCGCCAGGTGATTTTTTTGCCTTCATGGTAGCGGCGCGGCAGATAGCTGATCGGCACCTGCCAGAGCCGCAGCCGGCGGCAGGCGGCGAGTTTGGCGGTGATTTCGACCTCGATGCCGAAGCGCTTGGATTCGAGGTTGAGGTTCTGCACCACCTCGCGCCGGAACGCCTTGTAGCAGGTTTCCATGTCGGACAAATGGATGTCGCTGAAAAAATTCGACGCCATGGTCAGAAATTTGTTGCCCATCTCATGCCGGAAATAGCGCACCATCCCCGGCGTCCCCATGAAACGCGAACCGTAAACCACGTCGGCTTTGCCGGACGCCAGCGGCTCCAGCACCACCGGGTAATCCTCCGGCGTATATTCGAAGTCGGCATCCTGGATGATCACATACGCGAGTCCGGCTTCCTCGATGCCGCGGGTCACCGCCGCGCCTTTGCCCATATTCACCGGCTGATGGGAAATCCGGATCCGGGGATCGCCTTTGAGCCCCTCCAACCGTTCGCGAGTGCGATCGGTCGACGCGTCATTGACGATCAACAGTTCACCGACCTCCGGCCGCGCCAGCACCCGGCCGACAATGGCTTCAATGGTGCTTTCTTCATTATAAACGGGCATCACGACACTGAGCTGTCCGGTCAATTCATTCGACATTGTCCCATCCTTTTCGGTTAACGTTTGCCGAGTTCGGCGGATTTTGCGGCGGAAGCCAATACCGCCTGGGCGGCAACCGCGGAAAAGGCGCCCCGCGCCAGCTCCAATACCCCCATCGCGGTCGTCCCACCCGGCGACATCACCGCATCGCACAGCGCCATCGGATGGGTTCCGGTTTCCAATACCAGCTGCGCCGAACCGGCGACGGTCTGCGCCGCCAGTTTGAGCGCGATATCGCGGGGCAGCCCGGCGGCGACGCCGCCGTCGGCGAGCGCCTGGATAAACGTGAACACATACGCCGGTCCCGAACCGGAGAGGCCGGTCACCGCGTCGAGCAGCGGCTCGGCCACCGGAAAAAACGAACCGCACCCGGCCAGCACCCGCGCCACCAATTGCAGCTGGGCTTCGGAAACGGCGGCGGTGACGGCGTAGGCGCCGGCGCCGGCACCGATCAACGCCGGCGTATTCGGCATCGCCCGGACCACCGCGTCCGCCCCGGTCAACGCGCACAAACGCGCCAGCGGCACACCGGCGACAATCGAAATCACCAGTTTGCCGGCCGCGTCCACCGGCTGCAGCGCGGCTTCGAGATATTGGGGCTTGACCGCGAGAATGAGATTGGGCGCGGCCAGCTCCGCCGGGGAAGCGGCGATGGCGGCGCCGGTGGCCTCCCGGAATGCCTTCGCGGCTTCGGGGTCCGAATCGTAGGCGATAATTTCGGAAGCGGCGATTCCGGCATGCAATAAGCCGCGGGTCAACGCCGTCGCCATTTTGCCGGCGCCGAGCAGCGCAAAACGAAATGCAGTCATAGTATCCTATCCTTATTGTATTGCGGGGTAAAAGCAGCGGTAGATCGCCAACACCAGCGTCAAAGCGCCGACGGTGTACAGATACGGCGAAAATACCGAAAGCTTGCCCCGGTTCAAAATGCGGATCAGAAAAGCCAGCGACACATATCCGATCACGGCCGACACCACAAATCCGGCCGTGAGCAGCCAGACGGGAAGCGCACTCGGATTGGCGGCGGCGTCGGCCGCCGGTTTGAGCGCTTTCAAGAGATCGAGAAACGCGGCGCCGCCGATGGCCGGGATCGCCAGCAGAAACGAGAACTTGGCACTTTCCGTCGGCTTGAGGCGGCAAAACAGCGCGGCGGAGATGGTCGACCCGGAACGCGAAATACCGGGGGTGACCGCGATGCCCTGGACGACACCGATCCCGAGCGCCTGCTTCCAATTCATATCCGTCAACCCGAGGCTGTTGTGCTCCCGCGCCGCCGCCCGGGTGGCGAATTGCAGCAGAAATCCGGTGATGAGAAAACCGATGGCCGGCATCCACAGATTGTTGAACAACACCTCCTCGTAGCCGCACTTTTTGATGCCGAGGCCGACGGCGGCGGTGGGAATGCTGCCGAGGATCACCATGCCGATCACCTTCCACTCCTTGACCTCGGTCACCAGCTGCAGCAGGGTTTTGAAGTAAAATACCAGAATCGCCAGCAGGGTTCCGGCGTGGAGGATGATATTCAAATCGACGTTGCTTTCCGGGTCGAGTCCGAATATCTGGCCGAGCACGGCCAAGTGCCCCGAGGAGCTGATCGGAAGAAATTCGGCAATGCCCTGGACAACGGCGAGGAAAAGAACGACGACAGTTTCACTCATAAACAGACTCATATTTTCGGTTTTCGGAATATAATGTATTAAAATACACCCGGGACCCAACAAAACAAGTAACGGAGGGGCTTTTTTCATGGCTTTCCGGCTGTTTCGGGGGAAATGCGGATTTTAAATTTCCGGAAACGTGTTATATTATGGTTTCAAAATAATTCCGGTCTTTTGGCCGGAACGGGGCAAACGGTTCGGGACGGGAGGAATGTGTTGAATTCGGTAGGGTGGATGGCGGCGGTGGCGATGCTTTCCGGTTTCATGTATTCGTTTATCGGAATATCGTTTAAGGTCGGGGAGCGCGGCGGCATCAAACCATTGCAGGTGATGTTGTTCGCATGCATGGTGGGCATGGTGGTGTTCGGCATCGGTTCCTATGGCAGTTTCTCAAAGGTATCCGGCTGGTTTTACTTCTGGGGGCTGACGACCGGTTTGACGCAGTACGCCATGATGAAGCTGATAAAGCCGACCATGAAGCGCGGCCCGTTGTCGCCGTTGTGGTGCGCGATGATGCTGGCGTTTGTGCCGGCAATCGTGTTCGCGTGGGTATATCTGGGCGAAGCGTGCACCGTCTGGCAGATTCTGGCGATGGCGGCGGCCGCGGGAGCGGTGGTGGCGGCGGCGACCCAGACCCACACCACGGCGACCGCCAGCAACAAAGAGAAGCTGCGGACGCGGATCGTCTATGTGATACTGCTGATCTTGCTGGTGTTGACCAACAGCGAAGCGAATATGGTCAACAAGGGGCTGCAGGCGATGGTGCCGGATTTCGCGGCGGTGACGAGCGTGTATTTGTTTCTGCTGTACCTGGGGGTCGTAATCCCGGCGGCGCTGGAGATCGCGATCCGGCGGGAGCGGCCGTACCGGTCGAAGTATTTTTATTGGGCCGGCGCGCTGGCGGCAATGGGAACGATCGGCGGCTTGTTCTTTCAGAACGTGGCGATCGCGGCGCCGGCGGCGTTGGTTTTCACGGTGATCAGCGCGACGTCGATTTTGTCGAGCGCGCTGATGAGCGTCTGTTTTTTCGGGGAAAAACGTACTACGGGATGGTATGTGACTTTGGCCGCGGCGCTGCTGGCAATCGGCTTGAGCCAGGGCGGCGCATTGATGGATTGGCTGGCAGCCGGAAAGGGGTGACGCGATGGCGGATGAACAGGAAAAACTGACCTTTGAGGCGGCGCTCGGGCAATTGGAGCAGGTGGTCAAGGAATTGGAGACCGGCTCTCTGCCGTTGGAAAAACTGATCGAGCGTTACGAATCCGGGATGGAGATGGCGAAGGTGTGCCGGGCCCGGCTGGAGACATTGGAGCGGAAGATCGAATTGTTGACGCGCGACGACGGCGCGGAGGGCAGCTGGACCGACTTCGAGCCCGACACCGGCCGCCGCACCCGCGATTAGTTGCAGAGCGGCGCATAAATGACGGTTGCGCTGCAGCGCCGCCATGACAGACGACATAAACATACAGGTTTCGAAGGATAACGGGAAACGGGAAAATGAAAAGTGTGATATTCTTGGCCGACGGCATGGCCGACGAACGATTGGCGGAGCTGGACAACCGGACGCCATTGGAGGCATGCGATACCCCGGCGATGGATTCGATCGCCCGGCGCGGCAGTTGCGGAACGTTTCTGACGCTGCCGGATGGTCTGCCGACCAGCTCGGATGTCGCCAATATGTCGGTGCTGGGCTTCGACCCGGAGCGCTTCTATCCGGGACGCGGGCCGATCGAGGCGGTGAGCCAGAATATCGAACTCGGCCCCGACGACGTGGCGTGGCGCTGCAATCTGGTGTCGGTGTCGCCGGAGGGAATTCTGCTGGACTATTCCGCCGGGCACATCGACCAGAAGATCGCGGCGGAATTAATGGAAATGCTGCAGCGCGAGCTCGGCAACAACAAAGTGACCTTTCACTCCGGCGTCAGCTACCGCAATCTGGTGGTGTTGCACGGCAAGGAGTTTTCGAACGCGATTCACTATCACAAACCGGATTCGTCGCAGGACCTGCCGGTGAGCGAACTGGAGTTGAAAGCCAACGACGGTTCGCGGGAAGCGCGGCATACCGTCGAGTTCCTGAACCAGCTGGGAGCGCGGGCGACGGCGCTGTTGGAGAAACACCCGCTGTTCAAGTGCGGGCAGTCGCGCGCCAACTGGATCTGGCCGTGGAGCCCCGGCCGTCAGCCGCAGCTGCCCGGCTTCACCGCACGCTATGCGGGCAAGACCGGCGCGATCATCAGCGCCGTCGATGTCATCAAGGGCATCGGCAAATGCACCGGCATGGATGTGATCGAAGTTCCCGGCGCGACCGGCTACATCGACACCAATTACGCCGGTAAAGTCGAAGCGGCGCTGAAAGCGCTGGAAACCCACGACTTCGTTTATCTTCACGTCGAGGCCATCGACGAATGCTCCCACGCCGGCGACCTGACGCTGAAAATGCGGGCCATCACCGACTTCGACGCCAAAGTCGTCGCGCCGGTGCTGCGGGCGCTGGAAGGGCAAGAGGTGCGCTTCGCGGTGCTCCCGGACCACCCGGTGCCGATCAAGCTGCGCTGTCACACCACCGACCCGGTGCCGGTGGCATTGTGCGGCCCCGGCATCGCCGCCGACGGTTGTGACCGCTACAGCGAGCTGGTGGCGCCGTCGGGCGCTCTCGGCGCGATGCGCGGGATGGAATTGATGCAATTGGTGCTGGGGCTGAAGTGAAGCGGCAACTTCCGGCATTGGCGCTCGCGCTGGCGGCGCTATGGAGCCTGTCGCAAGGCTGGATTCGCGATTTGTGGTGCGATGAAGCTTTGACCATGCTCCAGTTCGTCCCCCTGGACTATGCCGGAATTTACACCAATTACACCATCCCCAACAATCACATCGGCTACTCGTGGCTCCTGAAGCTGTGGAGCAACTGGAACTTCGGCCTGGAAGCGGATTATTTCGGCCGCCTCGGCTCGATGCTGCCGGCGCTGGCGGCGGTGATGATACTGTATTTCCGGCACTGGCGCCGGCTCGGCGGACGCTGGGCGGCGGCGGTATTGCTCGGCTGTTTTTCGCTGTCGCTGCCGTTTGCATTGTATGGAACCGCGCTGCGCGGTTATATGTTGAGCTTTTTCCTGACCGTGCTGGCGCTGGAAGCCGCGTTGGCGGCGGTGAAAAACGGCGGCTGGAAGCCGTGGGCGGCCTATATGGCAACGGCCTTGGCGGCGGTGGCGGTGATTCCGAGCAATCTGATTGCGCTGGCCGGAGTGGTGCTTTTCGCGGCGCCGGAAACCGGCGCCGGCTGGAGTTTCCTGCAGCGCAAGAGCTTCTGGGGATTGAGCGTGATCCCGGTGGCGGCATTGATGGCGTTTTACGCGCCGATCGCGCCGGCGGTGGCGAAGGCCATGGAGCTCAAAGAGGGGTGGGCAAACGGTTGGTGGTCGCTGGCGGCGCTCTATCTCGGCTTCGCCGTCGCGCTGCTGCCGATCTTGTGTCTGTCGTGGCGCGGCTGGCGCCGGCAGCGGAACTGGATTCGCGCGCTGGCATTTCTGTTGCCGGTGTTGCCGGCGCTGCTGCTGACGGCGGCGCCGTTTCCGCGCACTTATTTTCCGTTGTGGGCAGTGTGGCTGTTGGTCATCGGCATGGTGTGGCGCGCGGCATTGGTGAAGCTGAAGCGGAAGCCCCGCTATGCGCTGCTGCTTCTGGGAGCGCTGTTGAGTGTCGCCTGGGCCCTGGGACAACGTCAGGCGCAAACGGCCGAAACGCTTTCGCGCTGGGCCGGAGGCGCCCGCTGGACGGCAAGCCAGGACGACTGGTTCGCGCCATACTACCGGCGCGACAGCTATGCGATCCGGCCGGCAGCGGCGTTTCTGGCCGACACGGAGCGGGCAACGACGCCGGTTTATTTGAGCTTCGACGCGGATGCGTTCGCACTGTTGTATTACGGCCCCGAGGCGCGCTATATATTATGGAATACGCCGGAGCGGACGCTGCGGACGGGAACGCTGGTGGTGCTGGCGGCGGACGAGGCGGAACGAATGCTGCCGGAACTGCGGGAGCGTTTCCGGCTTCGCGCGCTTCCCGCGTTGATGTGGGAAAACGGATTTCATCGAATTTACCAAGTGAGGTAGACGGATGACGGGGATTGCGTTGGATATTCTGCTGATGGTGGCCGCGGGGCTGGTGGGCGGCCTGGTCGCCCAGCTCTTCCGGCAGCCGCTGCTGCTCGGCTATCTGATCGCCGGAATCGCGGTCGGCCCGCACACACCCGGCTGGACCATCGGCAACATCGACCAGGTCAAAGTGCTGGCGGATGTCGGCGCCGCGCTGCTGCTGTTTTCGCTGGGGCTGGAATTCCCGTTGAAAAGCCTGAAGCCGATCCGGAAAATCGCGTTCGGGGGAACGTTGATCCAGGTGACGCTGACGCTGCTCTTTTGCGCCGCCTTCGGAATCGTGCTCGGCTTCGGCAATTCGGAGAGCTGGTGGTTCGGCGCCGCGTTCGTCTCCTCGAGTACCGCGGTGATTTTGAAAACCCTGTCGTCGCAGGGGTACGCCGGTGTGCTGTCGGGGCGGCTGATGCTGGGCATGTCGATCGTCCAGGACCTGACGGTGGTGCCGATCATGATTCTCTTGTGCCACCTCGCGCCCGGTGCCGGAGGCGCCGCCGAAGGCTGGTTCGAGGTGATCCGGCCGGTTATCTATACCGGAATCTTTGTCGCGGTGATGATGGTGATCGGTTCCCGGCTGACGCCGCGGGTATTGTATTATGTGGCGCAGCTGCATTCACGGGAGTTGTTTTTGCTGGTCGTCAGCGTGCTCGGCCTCGGCGTCGGCTACCTGACCAGCTGCTTCGGACTGTCGTATGCGTTCGGCGCGTTCATCGCCGGGATGGTGCTCAGCGAATCCGACTACAGCCACCGGGCGGTCAGTGAACTGGGCAGCCTGCGCGATATTTTCGTACTGATCTTTTTCGTTTCGGTGGGAACGCTGTGCAACCCGATGCTGATTTTTCACGACTGGCAGCTGCTGATCGGGGTCTTTCTGATCGCGACCTTCGGCCGGGGGGCGCTATTGGCCGGAATCTCCTATATATTCGGATACCGCCGGGTGATCCCGGTGGCGGTCCTCTTCGGCATGCTGCCGGTGTCGGAAATCGCTTTCGTGCTGATCCAGCAGGGCATGTCGATCGGGGCCATCTCCGAACGGCTGTACAATCTGATTCTCAATGTGACGGTGCTGTCGATGCTGGCCGGGCCGCTCTTCGCCGGGGCGACCGCGCCGGTATACCGTTGGTTCCGCCGGCTCTTTCCGGAAAAACAGGGCGAACAGTTGCCCTGGGAACGATCGCTTCCGGCGACGGAGCTTTCGGATCACCTGATCCTGACCGGAGAGGAGCTGCGGCCGCTGACGAACCTGCTGAACCAGATCGGGCACCGGCAGGTGATAATCGAACCCGACCACAAGCATTTCCTGGAGCTGAAAGAACAAGGCTATTCGGCGATTTTCGGCGATCCGTTGCAATCGCAGATCATGGAGGCCGCCGGAGCCGCCCGGGCGCGGCTGCTGATCCTGTCGGCCGGCTCCACGACCGAAGCGCTGGTGTTGATCGGAGCGGCGCGGAGCGTGAATCCGCGCCTTGCCGTATTGGTGCATTGGTACAACGCAGAGGAGAAACCGGAAGGGCTGCAGCAGTTGTCGCAGGTGGCTGTCATCGACAGTGAAATCGCCGCCGCCTGCGAAACCATGCGCGCGGTGCTGTATTCCCTGGGCTGGAGCATGCCCGAAGTGCACGGCTATCTGCGCCGGGTTCAACCGGAATTATTGCAGCAGGACGCGCACCGGATGGACCGCTACGGCTTCCCGCTGTTCATGCAGTTTTTCGGCACCGTGGCCTGGAAAATCGCTCCGGACGCCCGCTGGAACCAGTGCGCCATCCGCGATTCGCGGATACGCGAGGAGTTCGACCTGAGCATCATCGGTGTGGCGCGCGGCGAAGAGTTTCTGGCCTTCCCGCCGGCGGATTTTGTACTGCAGACCGACGACCGGCTGCTGCTGCTGGGACGCACGAAGGCTTGTGAAAATTGGAATCAGCATTGGAACACAGGAGTGGTGAACGTATGAAACGACAACTTGGAATCGGCTTGACGGCATTGATGCTGGGAAGCATGTTGTGCGGCTGTCCGGCCGCGGTAATCACGCGCACGCCGCCCGCACCGGATCAGCAGCCGCTGCTCGGCACCGGGGAGACCGAAACGGTGGTCGCCAATCTCGAAGGCAGCATCGACAGCTATCTGATGTTCGGCTGTCTGCCGCTGCTGACCGGAAACGCCAACCGTCCGAATTCGGCCACCTACAAGGCTTTCGGCAACATGGCCCAACCGGCGATCGCCCGGACCATGCTGGAAAGCTACGGCGAAGCACTCGGCGCCGACCGTGTCGTGATCCGCAGCGTCCGCGAACGCTCGAGCGGCTGGATGACGCTGTGGCTGTTCTGGCACAAGGTCGTCACCGTCTCCGGCGAAGCAGTGGACCTGAAAAAAGCACCCTGATTGCCCTTTCGCTCCGGGAAATCACGCCAAACCGCCCCCTCTTCCGAAGCGGCGGCATCTCAGCGTGTGTACGTCCTGAAAAATGATAAAAAATCTCGAATTTCACGGTTGCAAAGTCGCTGAAAACGGGTATATTATATTGAGTACGTAAATATCGATATTTCAGGATTCAACTATGCCCGATGCAATGAAACCATCTGTGAACAAGGTACAAAAGCTGCCGTCGATCAAACGGCTGCCCGGTTATCTGCGTGAATTGAAAAACATGCAGGCCAACGGGCGGCAGGTGGTCAGCACGACGATGCTGGCGCAGCGGCTGCATCTGGAGCCGATTGTCGTGCGCAAGGATCTGGAGATCACCGGCGCGAGCGGTTCTCCGGGGGTGGGATACCATCTCGAAACCCTGATCGACTGCATCGAAAACTTTCTGGGGTGGAAAAACACCACCGATATCTTTCTGGTCGGCGCCGGCGCCCTCGGCACTGCGCTGCTCGGATTCAAGGGATTCAGTGAATACGGGCTGAATATCGTCGCCGCCTTTGACTGCGACGAGAAAAAGATCGGCACCGTGATTCACGACAAACCGGTTTTCGCCATGTCGCAATTCGCCAATCTGGCGGAGCGGCTGAAAGTTCAGATGGCGATTTTGTGCGTGCCCTGCGAGTACGCGCAGGAGACGGCGGACCGGATGGTCGCCGGCGGCATCCTGGCGATCTGGAACTTCACCAATACGCCGCTGCATCTGCCGCCGGAAGTGGTGCTGCAGCGGGTCAATCTGGCCGGTGACCTGGCGGTGTTGTCGGTGAAGCTGGCCGAGCGGCTGCGGCATGAAAAGGGTGAAATCAGCGAGGCCGAATATGAGTGAAAAGCGCCATAAAATCGTGATCTGCATGGGCAGCAGCTGTTTTGCCCGCGGCAACGCCGAAAACCTGAACCGCATCGAGGTGTTTCTGGCGCAGAACAGTTTGTCGGCGCAGATCGAGTTGGTCGGCTGCGGCTGTGCGCGCCGCTGCTCCGAAGGACCGAATATTGAAATCGACGGTGAAAGTTTTCACCAGATGGATAAAGAAGCGTTGTTGGATCTCCTGAATCAGAAACTCAAGGGAGAAAAAGCATGAATCACGGCTATCCGGTATGGACACAGGAAACCGAGTGTCAGGATTGTTACAAATGCGTTCGCCGCTGTCCGGTGAAAGCGATCCGGGTCAAGGATGGCCATGCCACCGTGATCCCGGAGCTTTGTGTCGCCTGCGGTACTTGCGTCGAGGTCTGTCCGGCCAAAGCCAAATCCGTGCGCAACGATCTCGGACGCGCCCGCCACTTGCTGGAAACCGGCGACACCCCGGTCTATGTGTCGCTGGCGCCGTCCTATGTCAGCGAATTCCGCGACTGCAAACCGGAACAGCTGATCGCGGCGCTGCGCGCGCTCGGCTTCGCCGGGGTCAGCGAGACCGCGCTCGGCGCCGAGGTGGTTTCCGCCGATGTTGCGCGCGAATTCGGCGGGCTGCCCAAAGGACTGCGGATCTCTTCGGCTTGTCCGACCGCGGTCGACTATATCCGTAAATATGTACCGGAAATGACCGGCTGCATCTCCAAGGTGTTGAGCCCCGTGCTCGCCCATGCCAAACTGCTGCAGGATACCTATGGAGCCGCGATCAAAGTGGTATTCATCGGCCCCTGTATCGCCAAAAAGAACGAAGCCGACCGGCACCCGGAGCTGCTGGCGCTGGCATTGACCTATCCGGAGCTGCGCCAGTGGTGGCGCGAAGCCGGCATCGACCCGGCAAAGATGGTTCCGGCCAAAGAAGATATATTCGTGCCCCGGCTGGCGCACGACGGTGTGCTGTACCCGGTCGACGGCGGCATGAACGAGACGATCCAGCGGCAGTGCAAAAACAAAGATGTCAATTATGCCACCGTGTCCGGCCTCGCCAATCTGGGAATGGCGCTGGATGGGCTGTTTCCGGAAAATGTCAATATTCCGGTGTTTCTCGAAACGCTGTCCTGCCCCGGCGGGTGTGTCCACGGCCCCTGCGCCAAGCACAACGGAGCCGGGTTGATGGAACGGCTGAAGGTATTGAACTCGCTGCGGCCGCTGACCGGCGAAGCCGTCACGCCGGCGCCGGCGATCGCGGCGGAATTCAAACCCGAACCGGTGACGGCGGAGCCGCCGAACGCGCTGGAATTGCGCGACGCGTTGAAACGGGTCGGCAAAGTGAAGCCGGAAGATGAGCTGAACTGCAACGGCTGCGGTTACGATACCTGCCGGAAGTTCGCCGCCGCGCTGCTGTCGGGCCGGGCGGAGCCGTCGATGTGCGTGTCGTACTTGAAAACGCAGGCGCAAAAGAAGGCCAACGCGATTCTGCGCTGCATCCCGTCGAGCGTGGTGATCGTCGACCGGAATCTGGAAATCATCGAATGTAACCGGCGCTTCGCGGCCAATTTCGGCGAGGATACGCTGGACGCGTTCGACGCGTGCCCGGGCCTCGCGGGGGCGGATTTGCGCCGGATCGTGCCCTTTGCCGATCTCTTTGACGGCGTACTGAAAAGCGGCAAAGACCTGCACCGGGACGCGCTCAAAGACGGACGGCGGCTGCTGCAGATTTCGATTTTCAATATTGAGCCGCACGAGGTGGTCGGCGCGGTGATTTCCGACGTCACGCAAACCGAGCTGCACCGGGAGCAGATCGCGGAGCGGGCGCGGGAGGTGATCACGAAAAACTTGGATACCGTGCAGGAGATCGCCTGCCGCTTGGGAGAACACATGGCGGATACCGAGCTGTTGCTGCGCTCGATCGCCGACGATTACGCCCATACGCAGGATTTGACCGGAGAGAAAAAATCCGGCACGGGGGAGGTTCGGCCGGAGTGAATACGGAGCGCCTCTTCATCGACATGGGATTCGCCCAGTGCAACCGGGCGGGGGAAATGATCTGCGGTGACGCAATCGCGTTCAAACGCCTGGCGGCGGAGGAGCGCTTTATCGCCGTATTGTCCGACGGGCTCGGGCACGGAGTCAAAGCCAATATTCTGGCCTCGCTCACCACCACGATGGCATTGCGTTTCGTCGCCGCCGATCAGGAAATCGTGCACTCCGCCGAGATCATCATGGATGCGCTGCCGGTCTGCCGGGAGCGGCGGATCAGCTATGCGACCTTCACCATCGTCGATACCCGGCTGGACGGGCAGACGCGGGTGATCGAAATGGGCAACCCCGAGTTCCTGCTGTTGCGCAACGGCCGCCGCGAGGTGATCGAGTCGCAGGATCTGGAGTCGCCGCGGCACGAGGGGCGCACGATGCAGGTGTATACCTTTCGGGTGGAACCCCACGACCGGCTGATTTTCTGCTCCGACGGGATCACCCAGGCGGGGATGGGAAGCCGCAATTTCCCGTTGGGGTGGCGCTTGAAAGGGTGTGAAAACTACGCGCTGGAAGAGGTGGCGCGGCGGGAAGATATTTCCGCCCACGAGCTGGCCCAGCGGATTTTGAACGAGGCGATTGCCAAAGAGGAGCAGCACAAGGCCGGCGACGATATTACCTGCGCGGTGATTTATTTCCGGACGCCGCGGCGGCTGATGCTATTCACCGGCCCGCCGTTCGACCGGGGGCGCGATCACGAATGCGCCGAACTGCTGCGCGACTTCAAGGGCGCCAAGATCGTCGCCGGCGGCACCACCGCCGACATCATCAGCCGGGAATTCGGCAAGCCGGTGGTGATGGACCTGAGCACGGTCGGAGGCGATCTGCCGCCGATGTCGCGCCTGGAAGGCGTGGATTTGGTGACGGAAGGAATTTTCACGTTGACCAAGGCGGCGCAGTATCTGGAAAAGGGCCCCGGACGGACGCCGGACAATCCGGCCGGACGGATGGTGGAGCTGCTGCTCTCCAACGACATCATCGAGATCGTGGTCGGCACCCGGATCAATGAAGCGCACCAGGATCCGAAGCTGCCGCTGGACCTGGAGATCCGGCGCAACATCATCAAGCGCGTCGCGCAGGTGCTGCAGGACAAATATTTAAAAGAAGTTCACATACGTTTTGTATAAAACAACAAACCCAAAGCGAAGGAAAGCGAAGTTATGCAGGAAACCATGAACAAGACCAAGGAAATGGTCCATCACCTCGAGGCGGTCAACCGCATCCTGAAAGAATACAATCATGATTCGGCACGCCTGATTCCGATTCTTCAGGCCGTCCAGGAAGAATATAAGTACCTTTCGAAGGACATCATCAGCTACGTCGCCACCTCGCTGAACGTGCCCCCGTCGCGGGTCTTCGGCGTTGCCACTTTTTACGCGCACTTCTCGCTGGAGCCCAAGGGCCGCCATATCATCAAGCTGTGCGACGGCACCGCCTGCCATGTGAAAAAATCGCACGGCATTCTGAACGCGTTGTTCAAGCGTCTGGAGCTCACCGACGAAAAGCGCACCACCAACGATCTGGCGTTCACGGTGGACACCGTCAGCTGCCTGGGCGCCTGCGGCCTGGCTCCGGTGGTGTTGTACGACGACGCGGTGTACGGACAGGCCACCCCGGAACAGATTCTGGAACTGGTGGAGCAGACGCTGGCGGCGGAAAAGGCGAACTAAGGAAACTACAGGGTAATATAGAGTTATGAAGCAAATCAATCTTGAAGAAATCGCGGCCGAGTTCAATGCCGCGCGCAAAGCGCTCAAACGGCGGATCACCCTCTGCGGCGGTACCGGCTGTATCGCCAACGGTTCGATGGAAGTCCGCGATGTCCTGATGAAGGAAATGGCCAAAGCCGGTCTCGCGGCCGAAGTCGAACTGAAATACGACGAAGCCAAACCGTTCGACGGCACCTATGTGTCGAAGAGCGGCTGCCAGGGCTTCTGCCAGATGGGTCCCTTGGTTCACCTCGAACCGGAACACATTCTGTATGTCAAGGTCAAGCCCGCCGATGTCGCCGAAATCGTCGAAAAGACGCTGCTCAACGGCGAAATCATCGAGCGTTTGCTGTACGTCCACCCGGTCACCGGCAAGATCAGCAAAGGCGACGCCGAAATCCCGTTTTACAACCGGCAGAAGCGCGTGGTGCTGGCCAACTGCATGATCGAACCGGAGAACATCAAGGAATACATCGCCAAGGGCGGCTACTTCGGCGCCCGCAAGGCCGTTCTGGAAATGTCGCCGGAACAGGTCTGCCAGACGGCGATCGAATCCGGGCTGCGCGGCCGCGGCGGCGGCGGCTTCCCGACCGGTCTCAAGTGGAAATTCACGCTGGCCAGTCAGAATGACAAGAAGTACGTGATCTGCAACGGCGACGAGGGCGACCCGGGCGCGTTCATGGACCGTTCGGTGATGGAAGGCAACCCGCACTCGGTGATCGAAGGCATGATGATCGCGGCCCGCGGGATCGGCGCCGACGAAGGCTTCGTCTACGTCCGTGCCGAATACCCGCTGGCGGTGTCGCGGATGCGCCGGGCGATCAAGGACGCCGAAGCCGCGGGGCTCCTGGGCAACAATCTGTTCGGCTCCGATTTCAATTTCACCATGCACGTGATGGAAGGCGCCGGCGCTTTCGTCTGCGGCGAGGAAACCGCGTTGATCGCGTCGATCGAAGGACAGCGCGGCATGCCGAAGCCGAAGCCGCCGTTCCCGGCCCAGAGCGGTCTGTGGGGCAAACCGACGGTGATCAACAACGTCGAAACCCTGGCCAGCGTCCCCGGCATCTTCCGTGACGGCCCGGCGCAGTACAAGGCGATCGGGACGGAAAAGTCTCCGGGCACCAAGACCTTCGCATTGACCGGACACGTGGCGAACACCGGCCTCATCGAAGTGCCGTTCGGCACCACGCTGCGCGAAATCGTCTACAACATCGGCGGCGGCGTCACCGACGATGCCGGCAATATCACCGGCGATGACTTCAAAGCGGTGCAGATCGGCGGACCTTCGGGCGGCTGTCTGACTCCGGATATGCTCGATCTGCCGATGGACTTCGATTCGCTGAAAACCGTCGGCGCGATGGTCGGATCCGGCGGCCTGGTGGTGATGAACAAACAGACCTGCATCGTCACCATCGCCCGCTTCTTCATGCAGTTCACCCAGAACGAATCCTGCGGCAAATGCGTGCCGTGCCGCGAAGGAACCAAGCAGATGCTGGCGCTGCTCGACGACATCATCGAAGGCCGCGCCACCCGCGAAACGCTGGTGCTGCTGGAGCAGACCGCGAAAGCGGTCCAGATGGGTTCGCTCTGCGGCCTCGGGAAAACCGCGCCGAACCCGGTGCTGTCGACGCTGCGTTACTTCCGCGACGAGTACGAATCCCACGTGTTGAAAAAAATCTGCCCGACCGGCGAATGCAAGGCGCTGGCGCGTCCGGAAATCGACCCGGCGAAATGCAAAGGCTGTACCGCCTGCAAGCGCAAATGCCCGGTGAACGCGATTTCGGGCGAAGTCAAGCAGCCGCACACGATCGATGTCGACAAGTGCATCAAGTGCGGCGCCTGCAAAGCCGTGTGCAAGTTCGACGCGGTGATGGGGCTCTGAACAAATTATTTGGAAGGATTTATTGTAAATGGCCAATACTGTGATTGTCAACGGCAATGAAATTGCCATCAACGGCGAGCGCAATCTGCTCGAACTCATCCGCAAGGCGAATATCGAAATTCCGACCTTCTGCTATCACTCCGAACTGAGCATCTACGGCGCCTGCCGCCTGTGCCTGGTCGAAGTCGAAGGCAAAGGTCTGATGGCGGCGTGCTCCACCGCCCCGGTTCCGGGCATGGTCATCAAGACCGAAACCAAGGAAATCCGGCAGATGCGGAAAATCAACATCGAGCTGCTGCTCGCCAACCACAACCGCGAATGCCCCTCCTGCGTCCGCAGCGCCAATTGCACGCTCCAGGATGTCGCCCGCAAGCTCGGCGTCGACAAGGTCCGCTACAAGCAGACCCAGAAGACGCTGCCGATCGACGACAGCTCGCCGTCGCTGGTGCGCGACCCGAACAAGTGCATCCTCTGCGGCGACTGCGTCCGCGTCTGCGCCGAAGTCCAGGGCATCGGCGCGATCGACTTCGCCAACCGCGGCGCCAACGCGGTCGTGACCCCGGTGTTCAACCAGGATCTGAATGACGTCGAATGCGTCAACTGCGGCCAGTGCGCCGCGGTCTGCCCGACCGGCGCGATCGTGCCGAAGTCGGAGTGCGACGAAGTCTGGGACGCGTTGTACGACAAGTCCAAGACCGTGGTGGTGCAGGTCGCTCCGGCGGTCCGCGTCGGCCTCGGGGAAATGTTCGGCATGAAGAACGGCGAGAACGTCGCGCGTCAGTTTATCCGGGCGTTGAAGATAATGGGCTTCAATCATGTGTACGACACCTGTTTCGCCGCCGACATGACGATTTTCGAAGAAGCCACCGAGCTCCTGGACCGGATTCAGAACAACGGCGTGATGCCGATGTTCACCAGCTGCTGCCCGGGCTGGGTCAAGTTCATCGAAACCTACTACCCCGAATTCCTGCCGAACCTGTCGTCGACCCGTTCGCCGCAGGCGATCTTCGGTTCGATCGCGCACAAAGTGCTGCCGGCCAAGCTGGGCATCAAGCCGGAGGATCTGGTGGTGGTCTCGATCATGCCGTGCACCGCCAAAAAGTACGAAGCGCAGCTGCCGAAGTTCGCGACCAACGGCAAGCGCGACGTCGACCATGTGCTGACCACCATCGAAATCGGCCGGATGATCGATTCGATGGGGATCAAACTGGGTGAACTGGAGCCCGAAACTTTCGATGCTCCGCTCGGATTTTCCACCGGCGGCGGCGTGATCTTCGGCGCCACCGGCGGTGTGATGGAAGCGGCGTTGCGTTTCGCGGTCGAGAAGCTCGAAAACAAGCCGTTGGAGCATGTCGACTTCAAGGCCGTCCGCGGTCTGGAAACCCGCAAGGAAGCGACGCTCACGGTCGCCGGCAAGGAAGTGCGGGTTTGCGTGGTCCACGGTCTCGCGAATGCGCGGGCGTTGCTCGACGACATGAAAGCCGGCAAAGTGGCCTATGACTTCATCGAAGTGATGGCATGTCCGGGCGGCTGCGTCGCCGGCGGCGGCCAGCCGATCGCCAACTACGAAGGCTTCCGCAAGGTACGCGCCGCCGGTCTCTACCGGACCGACAAGGAACGCCAGCTACAGAAGCCGCAGGAAAACTACCTGATCGACAAGTGCTATGCCGAACATCTCGGCGGTCATGCCGGTTCGCACGAAGCGCACCATGCGCTGCATACGCACTACATCAACCGCAGCCAGCTCTTCGACGCGAAGGTGCCGGTGCTGCGCGGGACCAAGGAGCCGCTGCTGCCGATCTGCGTCACCATCTGTGCCAATCAGGACGATTGTCCGGGCCAGATGCTGCTCGGCCTGATCGTCGACTTCGTCAAAAAGAGCGGGTTTGAAGACCGGGTTGAAATCGAAGCCGCGTTCAGCTCGCGCCAGCAGGATGACGGCACCGTCTGTGTGACCGTCGGCGACATGGTGATCGACCGTTGCAGTTTCACTCACGGATTGACCACCGAAGATCAGCTCCGCAACCATGCGGAATTCGATAACATCCGCAAGGCGATCGAACAGGCGCTCGGCAAGTCCAAGTAACCGTTCGGCAACCAGTGTCGGCGGCAGCGTATTTTTTACGCTGCCGCCGATTTTTTTCGCATGTCACTTCTGTTTTTCGGGAAAGTCTCCCGGAAACAGAATCGGCGCGACCTCATCGGTGTTTTTCACTTCGGTGACGGGAATGCCGTCCGGCACTTGAAACAATTCCGGCGTCAACCGCGCCTGAAAGTCGACCTCGCCCAGCGCTTGGGAGCCGGGTAAAATCTTCCCATCGGCACCGAAATCCGTCCGGGAGTAAACGAAATCATTGTCGCGGCCGACCCAATACACCTGGGTTCCGGGTATTTCGGCATGGGTAACCGTGTACACAACACAGGGAATTCCCCGATACGGCGCCGGATATTCGGCGCGTACCGTAATACCGGGGCCGGCAACCGGCGCGGGCGGCCAACTGGTAGTCGCCCCGGGGCGCTTGATCGCGTTGGTCGCCGAATAAATGTAATTGCCGCTCCGGGTAACCAGATTGGTCTGATCGATGATTTCCGCACCTCCGGGTTTTCTGCGGCCGAAATCCCGGCGCTTGTATACGAAACCGTCTTCGGGATCCACCAGTTGGTAGAAGTGTTCCGTCCGTGCCATGCCGTCGCCCAGGACTTCCTTTTCCAGAAACGCATGGTAACTGCGCTTCTGCGTATTGCGGATGGCCCGGTTCAACGCAGCGAGAAGCGGATTGCCGTCCGGAACTTCAACTGCGGGCGGCACCGGGTTATCCGCCGCCCGCAGCACCGGGGTGAACAAAAGCGCACCGGCAAAAGCGGCGGCGGCAAGACCGGACAACACGGCAAGTTGGATGCGATTGTTTTTCATGGCAAACTCCAGGATACGCAGTTTCAGGTTTTCGGCACTTCCTCCGAGCGGGGAAAATGCCGGTCGGGAGTGCGGAGCGGAACGCTGCTGGTACAATAGCAGCAGCCGTGCGTAAACGCTCCGCTGGTTGCCTGCGAGCCGCAGGGTGTCGCGGACCAGCCGGTCGCAATTCAATTCCCCGGCGAATGCCGCGCGCTTCAAAATCCACGCGACGAAGGGATTGAACCACCAGACACGGGCCACGGCGCCGGACAGGCAGGCGGCAGGGTTGTCGAAGTATTTCAGATGCCCGAGCTCATGAATCAGGAGCATCCGCAACTCCGCGTCGGTGTGTCGCGTCATGTCCGCGGGACGGCAAAGCACCGTGCGATCGCGCCCATAGCCGAAGCTGGCCGGAGACGGCAGTAATGCGCCTGCGTCCCGGAGCGCAACCGGCGTTTCGGACTGCCCGGTCAGAACGGTGGTTTCCTGGAACACGTCGAACACCCGCCCTTGCGTGATTGCGGGACACGCCAGGACCCGCCGCCGCCATCCGATGAATTGCCGGATCTGCTTTGCCGACAAAACCAGCACAATTCCCGAATAAACCAGAAGCCCCCAATCCGCCCACCCCGGCCGCGGGAGCGCTTCCGGAGCCCCGGCAGCCGTTTCCGGAGGCAATGCTTCCGGGAAGTCGCTTCCGGCCGGCTCTGCGACATCATTTCCCGAGAAAAAGACCGGCGACGGCGCCGCTGCCGGCAGCGGAATTTCCAGCCGCGGCCAAAACCATCCCGGCAGCAGCACCAGCAGCAGCCAGCCCCAGTAAAACCAGCGGGCGCGGGCGAACAGCAGCTTCCGGCGGCAACACGCCTCCAACAGCAACAGCAATCCGGACAGCAGCGCGCCGCGCCACAGCGTCCCGGCGAGATAAGCAAGGATGGTTTCACTCATGATCCAACTCCCCGATCAATTTCCGCAGCTCCGTCAGATCGGCGGCGGACAATTTCCCTTTTTGAACGAAGAACGATACCATGGCGGACGCCGCGCCGTCGAAGGTCTGGGCGAGAAACGAATCGCTGGCACATTCCAGATGCTCTTCCCGGGAGATTTCAGGACGGTATTGATAATAACGCCTGGTTCCGGTCTGGCTTACCGCACCTTTTTTCAGCAGCCGTCCCAGCAGCGTCTTGACGGTGACGCCCTCCCAGGCGTTGCTCCTCTGCACCATGCGGGTGAGCTCGGGCAGCGTCTGCGGATTGCGTTCCCACAACGCTTTCATCAACTCCAGTTCACTCTCCGGAATCGGTATTTTTTTCATGCCGCATCTCCCTGTCTCGTGTGGATCCATAACTAAGTTACACTAGTGACTTAGTAAATGCAAACCGAAAAAAACAAAAAAAACGATTTTTTATGCGTTTCGCACTTGTCCTTAGAGGAGACCTCATGATATACTTTATAGCAACGACATTTAAAGACTATAGGGTATCCTATGCGGATTTCACGGATGCGCCGCGCGCCGCGGCGGGAACAATTGATCGAAGAGTTGAAGTTGTATCTGGACAGCCCCGCGTGTCCGGCGCACGGCCGTCTGCCGCGGGAAACCGAGTTGGCGGCGCGCTTCGGGGTGGCGCGCAAGACCTTGCGCAGCGCCTTCGACGAGCTCGAAGCCGAACGGAAGATCGAACGGATTCACGGCAAAGGCACCTTCAAGTGCGTACCCCGGCCCGGCTCCGGCCGGTGTATCTATTTTCTGGTGCCGTGCTCCGATTTCATGATGGTGTCCGGGATGAGTTCGGCCTGCCGTTTGAATCATTTGCACAATGGCCTGCTGGCAGCGGCGGCGCGGCTGGATTGCCGGGTGGCGGCGCTGCCGTATTCGCCGACCAACCGCTCCGAGGACATCGACTACGGGGTGATGAATATGATCGAACCCGGAGCGGCGGTGTTCGTCACTTCGCGCTGGTTCCGGCCCGGTTTCGCTTTCCTGCGGCAGCGCGGCTGCCGGGTGGCGTTCTTCCACAATGAAAATCTGGATGCCGGGACGGCGCGGAGCGCGGCGCTGCTGCGGGAGTTGGACGGGTGGCTGCAACTGCAGATCGGCCAGTCCGACACGGAATTGGCGGTCACGGAGCTGCTGCGTCTCGGCTGCCGCCGTCCGGCGCTGGTGGCGCGCGATCTTGCCGGAGCGGGCAATCCGACGCGGGAAGGCTTCCGGCGGGGGCTGCATGGTTACGGCATCGCCGTCGATCCGGCGCTGGTCTGGGATTTCGACTGGGAGCGGGAACGGGTGGCGGAATTCCGGGATCACCTGACGCAAATGCAGCGCCGGACCGGTTTCGACGGCCTGGTGATCGACGTGCCGGTCGAGTTGAAGCCCGACCTGCGTTACAGCATGGCGGCGAATATCGGTTTGCCGGAGACGGTGAAGATCATCACCCAGTGTGAATACGCCTGCAACCGGAATCTGTCGCCGCAGTTGCCGTTCATCGATTACGATTACCGGCAGATCTGCCGGGACGCGGCGATGCTGCTGCTGTCGGAGCAGCCGCTGGGCGGCATCCGAAGTTACGCGCCGGTCGTCAATCGCCTCTCCAACCCGGATTTCAACCGTTGAAAAGCCAAAAGACGCAAAAGACATAAAATGACGAAAAAGACGAAGGAGAACAGATGAAACACTTGACCCGAATGATGGCGGCGGCGATGCGCGTCCCCGGAATCACGCTCTCCACCGTGCTCGAGCTGGAACACGGCAGTGTACACCCGACACGAACGCAGGAGACGTATTGCGAAACCACCGGACGGCTGCTGACGGTATTGGAATATGGCGAGCTGTTCCGCGAGGAGTGGAGCGTGATTCCGACCGGCGACGGCGGCATCGCCGTAACCCGGAAGCTGACCAATCTCTCGGACACCGTTCAACATCTGCGCGAGTGCGTCACCGGCATCGACGGCTGGACGCTCGGCGGCGATCCGGCTCTGGATTACTTCTACCACCTGGAAAATCCCCGGATCTATGAAAAATTCTGCATCCCGGTGGACTTCGACCGGGTGGCGAGCGATGTCAGCGATTCCGGCGTCGACACGGTGGCGGGAAACCGTTGGGCCGACCCCGGCACGGTGCACTTCCGGATCGGCCGCAGCCCCTACCAGCCGTTTCCGGCGCTGTTGATCTCCAACGCGGCGCTGCCGGACGGCGTGGTGCACGGGTCACTGTCGCAGAAGGTTTTCTATCACTGCCACGAACTCTCCCATTGCGACGGCAAACTGCAATGGAAACTCATCGCCGCGTTCAAAGCGCTGGACTGGCGCGAAATTCAACCGGGGGAAATTCTCGAGGATGTCTGGTACCTCGGCGCCACCACCCAGGCCGGCGAGATCGAACACCTGTTCGACGGCTACACCCGGGAGTTGCGCCGGGTGCTCCCGGCCAACTACGGCGCCACCGCGCTCAACCGGACCAAACTGGTCTGGGGTTCGTGGAACGACGGCATCTTCCGCGACGTCTACGAGCCGGATCTGTTGGAGATGGCCGAATATCTGCAGCGGGAATTTCCGCAGGTGGCATGGATGCAGTTGGACGACGGCTACGCCAAAGTGGCGGTGGAATCCGGCGTCTCCCACGGTCTCGGCATGCCGTACGAGGGCGATGCCGGGGTGGACGAACGCCGCTTCCCGCACGGCTTGAAAGCGTTTTTCGACCAGGTGCGGCTGCGCGGCCTGCGTCCGGCGATCTGGATCGGCGGGTCGAGTCCGTTGCCGGCGCCGATTGCCCTGGAACACCCCGAATGGTTCATCGATTACAGTTACCGCTGCGATTATTTCCGGGTGCTGGACGCCAGCTTGCCGGTGGTTCGGGACTATATGTGCAAAGCGTTGGATTATCTGCTGACCGGCTGCGGCTGCGAAGGCATGAAACATGACTTCTGGAGCTATGCGTTCGAGGACAGCAAACCGCTGTTGCGCGAACACCGTTACTCGGGATACGAATTGCGCGACTGGTGGCTGAAAGAGTTGCGCAAGCGCCTGGCCTCCGACGGTTATCTGCAGACCGGCTGCGATATCGTGATGGGCAATCCGTTCCTCGGCGAATACTTCACCAATTACCGTTACGGGATCGATATCGGCAGCGGCAACTGGGAGCATGTCGCCGCCAGCTTCCTGTGGGGTTCGGCGTGCTTCGCCACCCACACCGGAGATCTGATCGTGCCGAACAGCGACGCGGTCGGGCTGTTTCCGGGCCTCTCCGACGACGAAGCGCAGTTCTGTCTGAATTACTGCCTGATCACCGGCTCGATGGTCGAAATCGGTGGCTACCTGTACCGACATCAGGACCACCCTCGGCTGAAACCGTTGAAAAAGGCGGCCTGCTGCCCCGAAAACGGCTGCGATGTTTCGTTCGTCAACTTCGATTACCGCGCCGGACACCGGCCGCCGACGGAATTTTTCCGTCAGGGCGCCTATTTTTCGCACCTGCGCGGCAATCCGGCGCTGCCGGTGCGCACCGTGGCGGTGTTCAATCTCGGCGAGGAGGAAAAGTCTTTCGCGGTCGCCTTCGCCGATCTCGGCCTCGAACCGGGCGAATACTTCGTCTGCGATGTCCGGGATTGCCGGGTGAGCCGCGAAAGCGCGTCGTTCGCGGGGACCCTGGCGCCGCACGCCAGCCGCCTTTTCACCGTGACGCCGGTCACGGAATTTCCGGCGGTGCTGGATGCCGACCGGGAAATCACCGGCGTGGACGCGGCGGCCAAACGCCTGACTGTGCGCTTCGCTTCGCCGGGAGCGGTGGAGCTGGTGTTGCCGGAGGTCCCGGCGGCATTGCCGGATGGATTCCGTTTCGACGGCGCCACCCTTGCCGGTACTGTGGATGAGACACTGGAAATCGTGCTGACTTTCTGATGGCACGATTCCCGTGGCCCGCCATAAGACGGGCCGCGGGAATTTTTTTGCCCGGATTCCGGCAAAAAACCGGATTTTTTTCGGGGAGGAAAGTTGATTTAAGGCCGAGCGGGACTTATATTAATAAAGCAAAATTTGGTTTTGGGAAAAAACAGGAAAGAGTTATATGAGTTTACTCGGCAAAACTTCGACGGACGACCTCTGGATTATTGCGGCGGAGGACCCCAGTGCGGAGGTGTTCAAGGAATTGATGGCCCGTCTGACCCAGTCACCGGATGGCGGCGGCGCCGGTTTTACTGAAAAATTGGATTTCCTGTTGGAAAATCTGGGTGAATCCGATGAGGAGTCGGGTTCGCGGATGGACCCCGAGCAGGCGGTGTTTTTCCTGCGGCTGGCCGCGCTCGATGTGCCGGACAGCGCGACGCTGCGCAAAGGTCTTTCGATGGCGGTCAAGCGGCTGCTGCCGCCTTATCTGAACAAGACCCAGTTCGTCCGCAGCCTCGGCGTTCGCGACAGCGCTGTCCCGACGACCCAGGTGGCGCGCCGTTTCGACAGCCTGTCGCTGCTGAAAAATGGTACGGTCGTGTATCTGGCCAGCTCCAATCAGTGGGGCAATATCGCCACGTTGAACAGCCTGACCGCTTCGGTCGGCATCACGGTGCTGCCCGGCGGCGGTTCGCTGTCGGTGCCGATGAATATCGTGCTCGACCACGCGGTATTTTTCTCTCCGGGCCCGGAGATTCTGAAGTTGGCCGACAGCGTCCGCAAACCGGCGATGACTGCCGGCGATTACCGGACATTGGCACGCCGAAAGGCTCTTCAGGAACTCGCCGACGAGAAATTGCGCGACATCGCCAAAGCCACGATGACGCCCAGAATATTTTCGTCGGAGGACTTTGAAAAGTGGTGGAAGGCACAAGCCGTCGCCGGTGTCGCCGGCGCTTCGCGCCGTTCCTGCGAAGGGCGCAGCCTCAAAGAGGTCGGCTTGCTGCTCGATGCCGAACTGGCCAACCCCAATACGCCCAAACTGGATGACAGCGAGGTGGCGAAATTCGCCGCTTTTTACAGCAATCTGAAGCCGGAGTTGTGTGCGCGCGAATACAAGCTTCTGGGCGAAACCATCGCCAAAACGGTACAGCGGGCGCGCCCGGAGCAATTGGAAGACATCTTTGCCGGTCTGGAAGACACGGCGCCGTTCTGGCCGGCCGATCTGAGTCGGCTGACTCCGGCCACGCTGACGGTCTGGGGCGATCTCGCGGCCAAATATCTGCCGGATCTGGCGGCGGCGACCCGTTCGATCTTCCCGGATGAATATCTGGCGGCATACGCGGTCAACCTGCCGCAACGTGCTTTGACGCCGTTCTGCGAGGGCATCGATCAGGAAATTTTGAGCGATACATTTCGCACCGTGCGCTTTGCCGGCGGCGATTTCATGCTGTGGTTGTGGAAGAACCGCAAGAAAATGCCGGCGGACCTGCTGACGGTGGTCAATATCGAAAACGTGGTCCGGGCGTTGAATCTGGACGGTCTGCCGAAAGCGTGGAGCGCCGGGCAGCGCGATCTGCGTGCCCATTTGATGGACAAAGCCGATTTTCAGCAGCAGATGATCGACGCCGCCGGCGGCGTGGCCTCGGCGGTGATCAGCAGCTTGCAGGGGGCGAATTTCTTCGTGGCCGGCGAACGGCAGAGTCTCCTGGTCAAGCTGTCGCGCCTGTCGAGCGCGATCCGGGAGCACCTCGAGAGCGGCGCGGGCGAACAGATGCTCGCCTCCGCCAAGGAGCAGGCGGCGCCGTCGGCGCAAACCGTCGAACCGCTCTTTACCTCGCCGGCTTCGCACCGGCGGTTGATGAAGGAATTGGACGACATCATCAACATCCACCAGCCGGAAAACCGCGAATCGCTGAAAACGGCGCGGGCGCACGGGGACTTCCGGGAAAACTCGGAATTCGACGCGGCCAAGGAGCGGCGCAATTATCTGTCGCGCCGCCGCAACGAGTTGGAACGCGATATCCTCCGGGTACAGGCGGTGCCGTTCCGTACCGTTTCGGTGTCGGATACCGCGGTGATCGGCTGTACGGTCACCTTGCGCTTCGAGGACGGTTCGCAGGAGCTATATCAACTGCTCGGCGCGTGGGACGGGAATCCGGAACGCAACTGGCTCTCGTACAAAACGCGTTTGGGTGAAGCAATTTATGGACACCAAGCAGGGAGCAGGCTCACGGTTCCGGGAGACCGGGTCTGTGTGCTTGAATCGGTGCAACCGTTGACTCCCGCGGTTTTGGATGAATTGGATTAATTGAAAAGGAGGACATTATGAGCGTACCGGTAACGGAATTGAAGCAGTCGGTCAAAGCCCAGATGACCAAAGCGGAAGAAGCAATGCGGCATGATTTCGCAGCAGTTCGCACCGGCAAAGCCAGCCCGTCGCTGGTGGAAAATATCGTGGTGGAATACTACGGGACGCCGACGCGTCTGCGCGATCTCGCGAATATCGCCGCTCCGGAACCGCGCCTGCTGACAGTACAGCCGTGGGACACCAAGGTGGTCGGCGCGATTGAAAAGGCGTTGATCGCCGCGAACCTGGGCATGATGCCGGTCTCCGACGGCCGGATTCTGCGCCTGCCGGTTCCGGAATTGAGCCAGGAGCGCCGCCAGTCGCTGGTCAAGCAGATCAAGGCCCGCTCCGAAGACGCCAAGGTCGCCGTCCGGAATATCCGGCGCGACGCCAACGATGTCGCCAAAAAAGCCCAGAAAGCCGGCGAGATCACCGAGGACGATTTGAAGCGCCTGCTGGATGATCTGCAGACCGCTACTGATAACTGCATCGCCAACATCGATAAGATCACGGCCGAAAAAGACCGGGAACTGATGACGGTGTAATCGAGACGAAAACGGCATGGCGGCAACGCCATGCCTTATTTTTTTATACCCCGCGGGAGTACCGGATATGAAACAGCATTCCGAGCGTCGCCGTTTTTATTGGATTCTGGGCGCGATCGTCGTCGCCGCTTTTGCGTTGCGGCTGGCCGTCAGCTGGCAGCTGGCGGCATGGAACGGCGGCAACAACGCGGTGGTGAATCCGTCGAGCCTGACCGATATGCGCACGTATATGGAGCTGTCGACGCAGGTCGCGGCCGGGACATTTACCACGGAATTCGATTACCAGCCGTTTTATTACGCGGTATTTCTGGCGGCGCAAAAATGGCTGTTCGGGAGTTCGCTGTGGCTGGTGATCACGGTGCAGGCGCTGCTGGGCGCGGCGACCGCCGGAATCGCCGGACTGGTCGGCTGCCGCCTCGGACATCGGGAGGGCAACGAGAAGCCGGCTTTCGCCGCCGGGATTGCGGCGGCGCTGCTGACGGCGTTGTCTTCGACACTGGTATTGTACACGCCGTTTCATTTGCTTGTCACCCTGCAGGGCTTCTGGCTGATTCTGTTGCTGTGGCTGACGCTGCGGGCGTTGGACCAACCCCGGTGGTACTGGGCGCTGGCGGCGGGACTGGTCTGCGGCAGCGCGATTCTGACCCGCGGCAATGTCTACTTCCTGGCGCCCGGAATGCTGCTGGCACTGTGGGTGGCGGGCAAGAGCCTGCGTGCGCGCCTGGCTTATGTATTGCTGGCGCTGGCGGCAATCGCGGCGGTACAGCTTCCATTTATCTGGCGCAATACCGCGGTCAAGGGGACGCTCACCGGCGCTTCGACCGCGTCCGGCAAGGTGTTGGCGCTGGGCAATACCCCGGAGGCGCCGCCCGGAGGACGCAACCCCGGTCTGCCGGCGGGACCGATGGAATACCCGCCGGTCTGGCACAGCTGGATGGCGACGGAATCGGAGGTGTCGGTCCCGCATCGGATGTGGGAATGGTTCTGCCGCGAACCCGGCGCATTCATCGAATTGAATTTCCGCAAGGCGCTGCTGTTCTGGGATTACCGGGAAATCCCCAACAACATCGGTTTTCATGTCGACATCCCCGGTCTGCCGATCGTCGGCGAAGCCGATCAAGCGCCGCTGCTGCGGTTGGCGGTGGTGCCGACCGGCGTGATTCTGGCTTTGGGAATCGCCGGGATGCTGCTGGCGTTGAGCCGTTTGCGGCAACCCGGCGCAATGGCGCCCGCGATGGCGTATTACTGGGTGGCGGCGTATTGGCTGGGGACGACGGCGTTTTACATTCTGGCGCGCTTCCGGGCGCCGCTATTGCCGGAGCTGGCGGTATTCGGCGGTGTGGCCGTACAGGTGTTCTGGGACGGCCGGAAAAACGAAATTTGGCGGCAGCGCTGGCTGTATTGGCTGCTGGCGGTGTTGGCCGGGACGTTTGTGGTTTTTTTCGCGAACGACTGGTACCGGTCGCAATGGGAGGCGGCGGTGATGCGTCAGGTGCGGCCGCAGGGGGTGAATGAGTGGATGGCCGACGGGCGCCAGATGGTGTTGGACCATGGCCCGCAGAGCTTCGGCGCCTGGAGCGGTTTTCAGCTCAAGCGCGGCATGACGATCGAGAAGAATTTTGCGGGGGTGCCGTCCGAAGCCGGGGGCATACTGGAATTGTCGCTCGAGGTGGCGCGGCCGGGACGGCTGATGCTGCTGGCGAATGGACGGCGTGAGCTTCTCGACTTCACCCGTCCGGGCTTTGAAGTGCGGACGGTGGAATTGCCGGAAATCCGGGACGGCAAGGTGACGCTCAAAGTGGAGCAAGTGACCGGCGAAGTGTTCGGTGTCGTCGACGCCCAGCGCGATTACGGCCGCACCCGGATCGACGGCGAAAACGCCGGCTCCGAACTGGTAGCCCGCCTGTATTTGAATAAAAAGTAAAAAATGGAGCCGATGGCGAAGCCGAGGGACTTGTCCCCGAGAGGGAAGAGCGAGTCCGCAGGACGTAGCGAGTGAAGCGGCGGGCTGCGCTCCGTCATACGGAGGCGCCGCATCAGCGGCGAACAATAATACCGGAGAAAAATCATGTTGGATGCCGTACGCTGGATCACCCGTTCCGGGGAGATTTGCACTGACTACCGCCCCGGCCTGGCGCGGGAGGGGGGTACACTGCGCCTGCTCGACCAGACCTTGCTGCCGGAAGACGTCTGCTACGTCGAATTGAATCAGACCGAGGCGATTTTCGACGCGATCCGGCGTCTGGTGGTGCGCGGAGCTCCCGCGATCGGCTGCGCCGCGGCACTCGGCGTCGCGGCGGTATTGAATGCCGCCGGGAAGCCGGATTTGAAGTTGGCGGAAGCGACGGCGGCGCGCCTGGCCGAATCGCGGCCGACGGCGGTAAATCTGTTTTGGGCGCTCGATCGGACGATCCGATATTTGCACGACCACCCGGGAACGGATATCCGGGAGGCGGCGCTGGAGGCGGCTCTGGCGATTCTCACCGAAGACATCGCGATGTGCCGCGCCATCGGCACGCACGCGCAAACGCTGATTCCAGCGCAATGCGGCATCCTGACCCACTGCAACGCCGGAGCGCTGGCAACCGCGGATTACGGAACCGCGCTCGCGCCGGTTTATGTGGCGCAAGAGGCCGGAAAACAGGTGACGGTGTATTCGGACGAAACCCGCCCGCTGCTGCAGGGCTCCCGCCTGACCGCGTGGGAGCTGACCCGCGCCGGTGTCCCGGTGGTGACCATCTGCGACAACATGGCCGCGCAGGTGATGCGCGAAAACACAGTGCCGCTGGTGATCGTCGGCGCCGACCGGAGTGCCGCCAACGGCGACACCGCGCCCAAGATCGGCACCTACGGCGTCGCGATTCTGGCGCGTTACCACCGGATTCCGTTTTACGTGGCAGCCCCGTATTCGACCTTTGACCTGACTCTCGCGTCGGGGGCGGAAATTCCGATCGAGCAGCGCGGCGGCGATGAAATCCGGTGCGGTATGGGCAAGTGGACCGCGCCGCGCGATGTCGCCGTCTACAACCCGGCTTTCGACGTCACGCCGGCGGAGCTGATCGCCGGCTTCATCACCGAGCGCGGCATCCTGCTGCCGCCGTTCCGGTAATCGGGACTTTGTGTCACACCGGCCCGCCTCCGGCCAAAAGAGACAAAATGTCCCGCCGGAGACGATCTTTCCCGTACGGTGTTACTTGGCATGATTCGTGCACATTTTCATTGAACTTACACAACCTTGGAGGAGGAATGTATGAACATTGAGAAGTTTACCACCCGCAGCAAAGAAGCGTTGATGGCGGCCCAACAGATGGCGGCGCAACTCGGCAACCCCGAATTGCGGCCGGTGCATCTGTTGAGTGCGTTGCTGTCCCAGACCGACGGCCTGATCGTGAGTTTACTCCAGCCGCTGGGGATCAATCCCGGCGTCTTGCAGGCACGCGTCACCGAAGCGGTGAATGCGTTGCCGCGGGTTTCCGGCGCCGGATCCGGTTCCGGCCAGGTCGGCACCTCGCGGGAATTCGGCGAAGTCTTGAACGACGCTGCGGCGGAAGCCGAAAAAATGGGCGACGAGTACGTCAGCGTCGAGCACTTGTTTCTGGCATTGGCGAATCACGGCGCGAAGGCAGCGGAGATTTTGAAGTCGGTCGGCGCGACGCCGGAAAAAATTCTGACCGCGCTGCAATCCGTCCGCGGCAACCAGCGCGTGACCAGCCCGGATCCGGAAAACACCTTCGACGCGTTGAACAAATACGGCCGCGACCTGACCCGGATGGCGCAGCAGGACAAGCTCGACCCGGTGATCGGCCGCGATGAGGAGATCCGCCGCGTCATCCAGATTCTGTCCCGCCGAACCAAGAACAACCCGGTGTTGATCGGCGAACCCGGTGTCGGAAAAACCGCCATTGTCGAAGGCCTGGCGCGCCGGATCATCCGCGGCGACGTCCCGGAAAGCCTGAAAAACCGGCGTCTGATCGCGCTGGATATGGGGGCATTGATTGCCGGCGCCAAATATCGCGGCGAATTCGAAGAGCGTTTGAAAGCGGTGTTGAAAGAAGTGACCGGCGCGGAAGGTCAGATCATTCTGTTTATCGACGAATTGCATACCGTCGTCGGCGCCGGTGCGAGCGAAGGCTCGATGGACGCCGGAAATCTGCTGAAACCGTTGCTGGCGCGCGGCGAACTGCATTGCATCGGCGCCACCACGCTGGACGAGTACCGCAAGTACATCGAGAAAGACGCGGCGCTGGAGCGGCGCTTCCAATCGGTACTGGTGGCCCCGCCGTCGGTCGAAGATACCATTTCAATCCTGCGCGGCTTGCGCGAACGTTATGAAATTCACCACGGAGTGAAAATCAAAGACTCGGCGCTGGTGGCGGCGGCGGTGTTGTCGGACAAGTACATTGCCGATCGCTTCCTGCCGGACAAGGCCATCGACCTGATCGACGAAGCCGCCGCGACGCTGCGCACCGAAATCGAAAGTTCGCCGACCGAAATCGACGAAAATGAACGGCGCGTGATGCAGCTGGAGATCGAAATCGCCGGGCTGAAAAAGGAAAAAGATCCGGAATCGGTCAAAAAGCGCGAAGCGCTGGACACCGAGTTGTCCGAATTGAAGAGCCGCGGCGCCGAACTGAAAGCGCGCTGGGAAAATGAGAAACAGGACATCGATCAATTGCGTTCGCTGCGGGAAACGCTGGAACTGGCGCGGCAGCAGTTGGAAAAGGCCGAGCGTGAATACAATCTGGAAAAAGCGGCGGAGCTGCGGCACGGCACCATTCCCGGCATCGAGCAGCAGTTGCACGAAGCGGAACGCCAACTCAAATCCGACAGCGGTCAGCGGCTGCTGAAGGAGGAGGTCGACGACGAGGACATCGCCGGAATCGTGGCGCGTTGGACGCACATTCCGGTCAGTAAGCTGGTCCAGAGCGAAAAGGACAAGCTGCTGCGGCTGGCGGAGCAGCTCCATACCCGTGTCATCGGACAGGAGGACGCGGTGATCGCGGTATCGGATGCGGTACTGCGGGCGCGCGCCGGTTTGCAGGATCCGAACCGGCCGATTGCCAGTTTTATTTTCCTCGGCCCCACCGGCGTCGGCAAAACCGAACTGGCGCGGGCGCTGGCAAAGGAATTGTTCGACGACGAGCGCGCGATGGTGCGCATCGACATGTCCGAATACATGGAGAAGCACAGTGTGTCGCGCCTGGTCGGCGCGCCTCCGGGATATGTCGGTTATGAAGAGGGCGGGCAGTTGACCGAAGCGGTCCGCCGCCGCCCCTATTCGGTGATTCTGTTCGACGAAATCGAGAAAGCGCACCACGATGTCTTCAACATTCTGCTGCAGATTCTCGAAGACGGACGTTTGACCGATTCGCAGGGACGGGTGGTCAGCTTCAAGAACACCATCATCATCATGACCAGCAACCTCGGCAGCGCCCTGATCCTGAAAGAACAGGGGCACGTCGAGCGGGTCAAGGATCAGGTGTTGGACGAATTGCGGCATCACTTCCGCCCGGAGTTCCTGAACCGGATCGACGAAACTCTGATCTTCCACGCGTTGTCGGAGCTGGATCTGTTGAAGATCGTCGACATTCAGGTCGCGCGCTTCGCCGAGCGCCTGAAGGACCGCGACATCAAATTCGAAATCACCGATGCCGCCAAAAAGATGTTGACCGAAGTCGGCTACGATCCGGCCTACGGCGCCCGCCCGCTGAAGCGGGCGGTGATCCGGGAGCTCGAAACCCCGGTCTCACGTCTCCTGATCGGCAACGAACTGGTCGACGGCGACATCCTGAGAGTGGACAAGAAAGATGACAAGTTGACCTTCGACTGCATCCGCTGTCCGGAAGTCGAGTAAGTGCAATTCGGAAACGTGGGGGACTCCTCGTCCCCCACGTTTTGTTTGGTTGAATGTTTGCCGTCGATGCGGGTTCAACATAATTCAACCGTGGTCGCGCACCCATCACAACACCATCTACTTGTGAGCGCGCACGGGGGAGCGCCGGTCAGGCGCGACCGTGCCGCTAGGAATTGGCGCAGCGAAGCTCGCGCCAAGGAGCGCGGCACGGAGCCTCCCCCGGCGAACGGCGCACGTTAGTGCGCTGAGGGGGTCGGTCGCGAAAACGCGGCAGCGTTTTCGTGACCGAAGAGAGTTTTTGCCGCCCGGTGGCGGCAAAAACGTGTAAGGCGAGCGCCGCCTGAGCGCATCGGGGTTGGGAGGGGCGGAGCCCCCGCGATTGCCGGGGCGCAATGCGGCCCCGCGTACACCGTCAAAATCACCACACTCGGGACCGCGCTGCCAGCAATAGTGTGGGGGACGAGGAGTCCCTCGCACTCCTCTCAAAGCTGAGCCCGGTTGAGCGCTTCGGCGTAGTCGAGGAACGCGTTGAGGCTTTCTTCCGGGGTCCGGGCGTCGATGGACGAGGCGAAGACGACGAAGTTATCCTGCAGCTCGGCTGTCATGCGTTCAAGATTCTGCTGGATTTGAGCGGGGCTTTCGGTGAGCAGCGCCGCCGCCGAGTAGTAGGCGGTTATTTTCGTCTGCGGGAAGATATTTCTGGCCCGGCCCAGGTCGGTTCCGTATCCGAGCTGCAACTCCTCCAACAGAGGAACCTCCTGAAAGGCTTCCAGGAGATGCGTGGAAGGTCCGCAGGAATGCAGGGTGCAACCCTGATACGCGTCCGCGGCCAGAATGTCGCGGGCGATGCGCGCGTTGCTTTGCCGGAACAGATCCGGAGACAACATGGTTGCGGCACAATCCCCGAAGTGGATCCGGGTCAATTGCCAGCCCTGACGGCGGCAGAAGTGCTCCGCCTGGCGCCGGTATTGCCGGTAGATATACCGGAAAAGCGCATCGGCCGCTTCCTCGTCCAGCAACATCCATTCGAAAATGCGTTCTCCCATCAGCCGGAACGCCGTGGTGTAAGAAGAGTGCGTGGACAATTTTGCCTGCCCGTTGCCCAGCGAACAGGCTCCCTGGATGCCCGCGGAAGGACAGCCCGGATCAAGCGCTTCCAACGTTTCCAGTTGCCGCAGGAAGTTCTGGTACAGCCATTGCGTATCCCAGTCGATTTCCGGAAGGCCGGCGATGTCGTCGAGCGACTCGATTCGGGCCAGCGGCTTGTCCGGGGTCCAGACCGCTTCCTCGGCGGAAAATTCCAGGCGTCCGCCCAGCGCCGCATTCAGGAAATCCAGCGGCTGAACGCCGATCCATTCGATTTCCCGCACCTCGGCGTCCGGTTTCGGCGGCGCCGGGAAGAGCGTCCCGTAACGGGGAAAACGCCGGTGCAGCGCCTCCTGCTGCCGAAGGGTTTCCCGGCGGCGCAGGAGCGGGTCCATATGGTAATCGCGGCCGAAGTCCATGCCGCAATGCCGATGGAGGTATTGCGGATGAAAATCGATCAACATCTGTCGCTGGTTCATGTTAAATTCCAGGTCCTTGTTTCGGTACGTCTTCGGTCATCTCTTCGTAGCCTTTGAGTTCGCGCAGCAAATTCATTTTGCGCATGCTCAACGGAAAGAATGCCACCAGGATGGCGCTGATCACAAAGCCGGAAGCCGGGACGATGGCGTAGATCAGGCGCATGCGCAGAATCGCCTCGGGCAGTTGGTCCGCCCCGAGCTTCTGGTCGAATCCGGTGTACTCCAGGATGAATCCCGACAGCACCATGGCCAGCATGATGCCGAACTTGATCACCCAGGAGAGCACCGCGGCGAAGACGCCGGCCCGGTCCAGGCCGCTGCGATGAAGATCGTATTCACAGACATCCGCGACCATGGCGAAAATCAGCAGATACATCGAACTCATGCATATCGCGCCCAGGCTCCCCACCATGATGGAGAGATACGGAAAGTCCGGCGTGTTGAGCCACCAGCTGCCGCCCAGACCGGCGATTCCGACGGCGAAGCATAAAATCAAAGTCACCTTCTTGCCGCAATATCTGGAGATCAGGTTGACCAGGGGAATCACCGCGATGGCCAGAATGCCGGCGACGGTTCCGGTGTAGCCGGTGAGGGTCGAGCCGAATTCCAGACTGCCTCCGGCGACGTGATAAATGACGATATAGGTTCCGAGGGCGCCGGGGGCGGAGGTCATCAAAGTCCCGATGCCGAGCGCCGCCAACAGCAGCACAAAGGGGCCGACCCGGAAGACGCCCAATGCTTCCAGCAACGTGATTTTTTCTTTCTTTTTGGGGGCGCTTTCGAGTGCGCCGCGCCGCCGCAGGAAAAACACCGGACCGAGCGCGAAAAGAATGAACATCACCCCGGTCAGAATGCCGAGCACCTGCATGCCGCCCACGCCGCTGCCGAACCAGCCGAGCTGCGTGAAGCGGAACATCCAGCCGATGCCGATGCCGCTGATGCCCACGAAGAACATCCGGTACCCCATCAGCCGGGTCCGTTCATGGTAATCGCCGCTCAGTTCATACCCCATGCTGATATAGGGTACGCAGTAAAGCGTGGTCCCGGAGTAATACAGTATGGAGCAAATCAGAAAGTGCCAGAAGTAACGGGTCTCGCTCAAGCCGGGCGGCAGCATCCAGATGGAGGCGAAAAAGATGGCCGAAATGACGGCGCCGGCCAGAATATACGGCTTGCGCTTGCCCCAGCGGGAACGGGTATTGTCGCTCAGATACCCCATCAAAGGGTCGGTAACCGCATCCCAGGCCCGGGTGATGGCGGCGGCGATTCCGAGCAGGACGGGACTCACGCCGAGCATGATATTGAATACCGGAAGCATCATCTGCGCCACGGCGTTCTGCATGGTGCTTTCGGTAAAGGCGCCCATGCTGTAGCTGACCTTGTCCCGGAAACTCAGAGGCTTGTTCTGGTTGCTCATACGACTCCTTGACGGGGGCTGGAAGTGAAATGCAGAAGCTTCACCGTGCCGGGCTCCAACGCCACGCGGCAGAACAGTTGTCCGGCTTCGTCGGTTTCCCAGGAATGCGTCCGGACGGCGTCGCGTTCGTACTCCTTGACCTCGAGCGCACCCCGGAGACCGGCGAAGCCCAGCGGCAGCAGATGGCTCTGCCGGCGCGCTTCCGCGGTCGGATTGATCAGCACGCACAGCGCTTCCCGGCGCCCGGCGTCGACGAACAGCAAACCGTCGACGCCGTCCTCGCCGGGAACGCCGAGCTCGATGGAGTCGCCGTCGAACAGATTCCGCCAGCATTTGAACCAACCGAGCCAGCGTTGCAGGATCTTCATGGTCACGGGACCCGCCGCCACCCGGTCTCCGGATACGGCGCGGTTATGGCCGCAGCCGAACAGCGAAGCCAGCCCCTGTTCGAACAGCGCCGGATCGTTTTCGCTTACCTCGACGCGGTTGCCGTGATAATTGCCCACCGCGAGGAAACCCCAGGCGCACCAGGCCGGGAGCATGGGGCGGGCGGCGTGAATGCTGCCCCGGTAGTTGCACAGCAAGTCCGCTCCGCCGTTGTGGCAGAAGTCCTCTTCTTTGTAGCCGCCGGGAATGGCCGCCGCTCCCATCAAGAGATAGGGGATGCCGCGCGGAATGGTAAACGCCACCCGGCGTTCGCGGAGCTTTCGGAACAGCTCTCTTTCCCATTGCCAGTTATAGTAATGGTAATTTCCCAATGAGGAGTGGCGGTGACCGGTGCGACAGCAGGGAATATCGGTCGGCCCGTCGATTTGGATTTCCTCGAATCCCCAGTCGCAAAGCGTCCCGAAGATGTCGGCGATATAGTCGCCCCAGTCGGACAGAAAACACATATTGCCGAAGGCGCCGGGGTCGAAGGTGAGTCCGTTTTCATCGCAGCATTCCCAGTCCGGATGGTCGAGGCGTACCCGGCTGCGGGGAAGGGCGATGCTGTAGGAGGCGTAAATGCCGGCCTTCATGCCCCGCATCCGGATGGCCCGGACCAGCCCCAGAAGATCGGGGACGCCGCCGGGGAAAAGATCGGGCCGGGGCTGATAGTCGCCGGTATTGGTGAACAGCTGATCCCAGAAAAACATGATTTGCTCGAACCCGGCTTCCGCACAGCTGTCCAGCAAGGGCAAAAAGGCGTCGGCTCCGGTACAGCCGGGCAGGGGGCGGACGCCGCTGAATTGAAACATGGTTGCCCGGGCATCCAACGCCCACGGCGCCAGCTCTTTGAGCACCCGGCTGCGCCACACCGCCTGGGCTGTCCCGGATTCCGGCAGGAACAGTTCATAGAGGTTGAAGCTTTCCAGTTGCTGCTGCGGGGCCAGTTCGACGTCGATGGTACCGGGGAAGCGGAAATCGCAGTAGCCGGCGAAGAAGCGTTCGTGCCCCTCGACCTCCTGCCGGTAGTCGTGCAGAAAATGCAGGAGCTGACCGACCCGGGAGCGGTATATCAGCTCCACGGCGAGGTTGGCGATCACCACCGGCCGGGTGCCGGTATTGCGCACCCGTACGGCTTTGCGCAGGACCGGTACTTGGTCGGAGAGTTCATATTCGATTTCGAGTTCCAGCGCCAGCGACGCCGAATGCAGCGTCAACACCGCGCAATCGCCGAGCCGTCCCTCGCGTTTCACCGCGGCTTGCAATTCGAAATCGTTGGTCAACTCCTGCCACAACTCGCTCTTCTGGCGGCGGATGCCGCAGAAGTGCCAGCGGTCGCCGATTTGCACCGCCGCTTCAAAGGGAAGGCCCCAGCCGGTGTCCAGGTGCAGCGGTTTCGCCACTTTCGTACCCGGCGGCTGGAGGAAAATATCACAGGAAAATGGGCCGTCGTCCAACTGAATGGTTCGGGTGAGGAACGGGCTTTTGAGGTATACGGCGTGGGAATCGATGGTGATGCTCATAATTGAATGGTGTCCATGTCAACGGATTTTATGAAATACTTTATCATGCCGCGAAGGGCATTGCCACTGAAATCGGTTTCTTTTTGCACTTTTTACCGTTGCAGCCGGTCCAGGCCGTTCATGATGGCCTGGCAGCTGTAAAGTTCGCGTTCCGGAGGAATGTCCTCGGTGATGCCCATCAGGATACCCGAATGATCCGGGATGTCCTGAAACATGGCCACGGTCAACTCCTCGATTTCCGCATCGCTTTTCAAATGCAGCGACGAAGGGTAGTTGAGCCACAACACTTTGTCTTTCCAGATTTCCCTGGCTTCGGTCAGCGTCAGGTCGGTGTCGGGGGCCGGAGTGAACGCTTCGATGTAATCCAGTTCGCTTGCCGCGATGCTGTCGGCGATGAGTCGGTTGTTGGCGTCGAAATGGCAGCCGAGAAGCTTGCCTTTGGCGTGAAAAATGTCCGCCACCTCGTTGTAACAGGGCACATAGTACGCGTCGAAAACCTCCTTGCCGATGATCTCCGGGGTCACGTTGCCGCCGTAATTGGCGTGCAGCGCCGGAGAATCGGCCACAATGGCCGCTGCTTTCCGGCGGTTTTCCCGGACGATTCCGACGATGTCCAGAATTTCATCGCGGGAATCCATCCATTCGTAGCAGAAATCCTGCATGTCCATCCACTCGCCGGAGATGAAGTTCTGCAGCGGCTCAAGACCGATACCGGCCCGGAAAATCACATCGCCTCCCGCCGCCTTTTCCGCCCGCAGCCAGGGTTCGAAGTCGGGGATGTAATGTTCGTGGGAAAGGATGAACTTGATGACTTTGTAGTCTTCTCTGGTTTTGAAGAACTTCTCGTGCCGCCACAGGGTGAATCCGGCCGGCTCCACCACGGTGCTCACTTCCCCGACCGGGGTGGACAGGATGGTCTTTTCGAGATATTTGCCGTTTTCATAGCTGGAGAACTTGGTTTCCCTGACGTCGTTCCAAACGGTTTTGTACACCGGTATCCGGCGGTTGACGATGCACAACCCACGGTTGCGCAGTTCGCGCTCCATTCCGGTTTGCGCGATCGCATACTCGTACATGGTGAAGGGGATCCGGCCGGCGAAACCGCCCCGGAGGGCGGTTTCCACTTGCTTTTGCGGAGAAAGAGACTTCATGGTAAAATTTTTCAGCGGGAGTTCAGCCGGCGCGGGTCCACCGAAATCGGCGTTCCGTCCAGCGGCGGGTTGAGGATTGCTCCCGGCTGGTAGGTGTCGGCCGGGCGCGCCGCGCCGAAATAATCGGCGGTGAGCAATTCCGGCAGCGGAGCCAGCGGAGTGATCAGGCGGAATTCCGGATATTCGAAGCGGTTCTCTTCGAAAATGTAATCCTGGGTGGCGAAGACCGGAATCTCCGGATAGGCCGGCCACGTCGGTAGCGGCGCGGCCGAACGGCAGCGCAACGTCAAAGTGGCCGGATCGAATTCCACCTGGAAATCCTGAAATACGCTGTTCTTGTCCATGCCTTTTTCCTGCCATTCGGCGGTGGTGAAGTTATGCACTTCGCCGTTGCGCTCCAGCTGGGAGAAAAACTTGGCCGCGTCGCCTGCGGCGCCGCCGAACAGATTGTAGTCCGACCAGGCCGTCCAGGTGGGAATGCGGATATAATCCTGAAATCCGGTCATGATGTTGCCGCAGACGCGCTGATCGTCGTCATAGCCTTTGTCCGGGTTGCCGTTGATGACCCGTTCCGGGGAGCCGTAGCTCAAAAAGATCGCAGTCTCGGCGCCGTTGGCCACCAGGTTGTTGACGACGACGTTGCGGGCGGCGTCGTGCTCGTAGATGCCGCGTTTGGCGCTGGACAGCACCAGATTATTGTCCACCATGATCGGACCGGCGGTGATTTCCAGGAAGACGTTGCCGTACAGGGTGTCGGTGTCATGGTAAAACAGATTCTGGGTCACCCGGGTGTTGGCGCAGTAGGCGTCCAGCCACAGGCTGGCGGTGTTGCCGGAATTGAGCACGATGTTGCGCCGGATTACCGAATCGAGCACATAATGCAGCTTGATACCGGCGTTTTCGCAGTGATCCATGATCGGCATGGTGGCGCAATTCTCTACTTTGTTATCCTCGATCAGCAGCCCCTTGTTCGGCAGGTCGAACCAGGCCGACATCGAGGAGACCCCGCAGTTGTAGAGGTAGTTGCGCCGGATGATGTGGTGACCGTACTGTTCGGCCAGCCGGTAGGAGTTCTGGCCCCACCATTTGGTGCCGCAGTCGATTCCCAGCGTGTTGGCATAGCCGATTTCGCAGTCCTCGATGATCCAGTGATGGCCGAGCGAGGTACTCACCAGACCGCGCTGCGGTCCCGGAATCGGTACGCCGTTGGCGGCGTGAAGCAGTTTCAGCCCCTTGACTTTGATGTAGTTGCAATAGAACTCAAGCGGCGCGAAAACCTGCTCGCGGGTGGTGATTTCGAGGGTGAATTCCGACGGATCGCGGTCGCCGGGCATCCGGGCGTGAATGGCCATGCCGTCCTCTTCCACCCAGAAGGAGTTGGCTTCGTGGGCAAGGTCACGATACTCGTGAACCTGCTTCAGGGGGTTGCCGTCGGCGTAGATCGCGCCGCGCCGGTAGCCGGAAACGGTATAATTTTTCCAGACATTATCGTCGGACTGAACCGGGAAGTTCTGGAGATTGAACGTGTTGGCGCGTTCGAAAAGCCGCGGGTCGATGGCGGCCTCCCAGGTGACGATCCCCTCCAGCGGCTTGAAGTAACGGGTCGGACGCCATTCCGGGGTCCAGACATCGTTGCCGGTGACGATCACTTCTTCGCCGGGGGCCGCTTCGTAGGTGATCATCCGGTCCGGCGCGGTTCCGCCGCGTACCGGTTTGACCCACTCGCGGTAGACGCCCCGGTGGATCAGGACGCGTTCGCCGGGCTCCAGTTGCCGGGCGGCGCGATTGATGGTGCGCCAGGGGGCGTTTGGGGAGCCGTCGTTGTCGTCGGATGCGTTGGCAACCTGCTGCGCCACATGGTAGGTGCGCGCCGGCGCCGCATCCGACTCCCAGAACACGAAGTCGCTGCCGTCGGGAAGCTTGACCGGGTCGTTGGCGAGGAGCGCGGCGGCGCCGAGCGCCCCCGCCGGGATCAAAAGGAATTTCATCGTTCTTTCTCCGGTGAGGGGGCTGGCGGAATCAGTTGAGGTTCGGGTTCCAGACACGCTCGACCAGCTGATCGCCCGGCTTGGCGACGTACTCGGCGTGGCCGTCGGCGAAGCTGGCGTTCAACCCGCCCGAATGCAGCGTGTAGCCGGTTCTCTGCCCGGCGTCCCAAAAAGTACGGAACCCGTTGTACGACTGGGCCCCGCCGGCTTCGGCATCCAGCGCGGCCACAAGGTCCGCCGGACGTTTCAGGTTGCTGATTTTATTCATGGGGTTGTCGGTGGAGGCTTTGTCGTCATTGATCAGACCCAGGATCAGATCGTTTATGCCGTAATGGATCGGCGTGCCGTCGTGCACCGTGCCGTCCGCCGGCACATAAACGCCGGGATATTGGCCTCCGGTGGTGGTCGCGTTGGAGGGGCAAACCCAGACGGTGTAGCTGTTCAAATAGGGGTAAAGCGTGGTGCCCAGACCTCGATTGTAGCTCCCGCCCCAATCCCGCAGGACCCGGCCCGGCGGCAGCCATTCCTGGTAGTCGATCGTGTACATGTTCAAAGCCAGGCCGATTTGCTTCTGGTTGCTGAGACACTTGGCCTGCTGTGCCTTCGCCCGGGCTTTGGACAAAGCGGGCAGGAGCATGCTGGCGAGGATGGCGATGATCGCGATGACTACCAGGAGTTCGATCAGTGTGAATTTTTCGATCTTGCGTTTTTCCTTCATGGTCTTGCGCCTTTCTTTGGTGCCGAAGCAATATGGTTTTTGGTGTTAGAAACGATTTTTGCAAAACATTGAAAACGTTTACATTATTAATTATAGCGAATCATTCGAAAAAGTCAATAGGCGAATGGAATAAACTCCAAGAATTCTTTGCGGATTATCTTTTCAAGGCGAAATCTCCGGAGCGTTTGCCCGGGAAACGGGTTCGGTGCGGTGCAGCGGCGAACAGCTCTGGCGCACCATCAACCGCGGCCGGATGAGGTATTCGGAGCGCAACAGCGGGCGTTGTTCGATTTTTTTCAACAGTGCCTCGACCGCCACCGAGCAGAGCTCCTCCGGCTCCAGGCTGATGGTGGAGAGCGGCGGCAAGACCTGGGGCGCCAGCCAGCTGTCGTCGAAGCCGATGATGCTGATCTCTTCGGGGACCCGGACGCCGTGCTGGCGCAGGGCGGCGAGGCCGCCGACGGCATACCAATCGTTGACGAAGAGAATCGCGTCGGGCCGGTCGGGCAGCTGCAGGAGTTTCTCCACGGCGTGAAAGCCGCCGGTGTAGTTCTGTTCGTCCAAGTCGACTTGCACCAGGAATTCCGGCTGCATCGGGACGGCAAATTTGCGGTGGGCTTCGCGGTAACCCTCCAGGCGTCCCCGGGGGCCCGGCCATTGCAGATTGCCGTAGACGAAGGCGATTTTGCGCCGCCCCAGCGCAAACAGGTATTGAACGGCTTCGGCGCTGCCGGCGCTGTCGGCCAGGCTCACCGAAATGAAATTGGGGTGGTCGAAGGTCAGGTTGAGCAGACAGACCGGCAAATCCCAGCGGCTCATCACTTCCAGATCCGCCTGGTCGGTGTGGCCGACCACGCAAATGCCGTCCACTTCCCGGTTGGGACCGTTTTCTCCGTCTAAAGTGTGCCGCCCGTCGGGCTGACTGCGCAACAACTCCAGCACGACGCGATAATTCTGGCTGCTCAACTGGCTGGTCAGCTTCTGAATCAGCGTTTCGCTGTACAATTCGTCTTTCTGGGCCAGTGAAGTCCGGTAGATGGCCACGGTGTTGGTTTTGCCGGAGCGCAGCGTCCGGCTGTAGGAGTTGGGACGGTAATGAAGCTCCTCGATCGCCCGGCGCACCCGCTCCTCCATCTTGGAGCTCACATTGCCCAGCCGGTTGACGACCCGGGACACCGAAGCACAGGAGACGCCCGCCAGTTTGGCCACATCCTCGATGGAGGATTCCCGGGCCGGAGGAGGTGTGATTTTTTTCATGACCGTCTTGAATATTTTTAAAAACGTTTACATTTTTTACAATATAGCACCGTCATTGTCGGGTTGCAAGCGTTGCCGCGAAAAAAAACCGGTTGTTCTGAGAACTTTACCGGTTGGATGGGGTTGCGCAGGATGTGGCGGTCACTATTGGCAGGTCTCTTCGAGCATGACTTCGTAGTTTCCGAGGGCGCGGGCGGTGAGTTTGCGGCCGTAGGGGCAGGCGGAGGGCATCAGCACGAAGCCCCGGCCGGAACCGGCGGTGCCTTCCCGGAGGGCCTGGCGGACTTTGGCGCGGAAGGCTTCGGCGTCGAGGTTTTCGAGGTCGGAGGCTTCGAGGTTGCCGAAGAGGGTCAGGCGCTCGCCGTAGTGCTCCCGGACGTATTGGAGGGAGACATTGCCCTGCGGCGGCGGTTCGATCGGGTCGAGGGCGACGCAGCCGGTGGCGACGATGTCGTCGAGGATTTCGCGAATATTGCCATGGCAGTGAATCCGGGGATAGCCGCCGGAGCGCAGGATGATCCGGATCATTTCGCGGTCGAAGGCGGTCACGTAATCGCGGAAGAGCGCGGGCGGCAGGTAGGGCGGCGACGCGTATTCGGGGCCGCAGATGCGCCAGATCCGGCCGGGGAGGGCGCGGGCGACCTGTTCGGTGTTCCACAACAGATACCGCGCTGCCTTTTCGAGCGCGCGCAGAAACAGTTCACGCTCGGTCAGCGCCACTACGGTGTACTCCTCCATCGGCATCATCCCGGCGACCAGGCACAAGGGGTCGGCGGTATCGATCAACACCGCGCCGGTATCGCCGATGCCGTTTTCGCAGCGCAGAAATTCGTCGGTGAAGGCGCTGCCGACAAGCGGGGTCTCCGGCAACTCGATCCAGCTTCGCAGGTCGTCGGCGTCCTTGATCAGGTGCTCGATGCTCCATGTCGTGTTGACGTCGGCATCGACCTGCAGGACTTGCGTCAACGTGCGCTTCCCGGCTTGAATCGCGGTATGGTAATAACGGCGTTTGCCGATTTCTTCGGTCCGGCACTGCATCAGCTCCGCCGGAACGATGCCGGTGTCGCGGCCTTCGTGGCGGGTGACGGCGCCCACCATCGCGATCCGGTCGGAGCGCTCTGCCGCCAGTTGGATCAACGGGCGCCAGCTCGGATCGTTGTAGATATGAAACGGGTCGGGGTTGCCGCAGTTTTCGGTAAAGCCGTTGATTTCGTAAAAACAGACAGCCGGGCGGTCGACCGGAAGTCCGGCCATGCTGCGCATGATGCGTTCGCGACGGTTCATAAAGTCACCTCCATATTGCTTACCATATCATAATCGCTGGAACGGAATTTTTCTTTCGGAGAAATCGTCATTATTTCGCAAAAACCGTCATTCCGGTTTGTGTTTGCGGCAACGTGGGGATATGTTGAAAGGCATGATGAAAAATACGACGCAGTTTTCTTCCACACTGGAAATGCCGCTGGAGCGGATTACCGGGGTCTGGCGCTTCGAGCGCCGCCCCGGCGCCGTGTCGGTGGCGACGACGCCGCCGGGACATCTGTTGCATTATATCGTCGAGGGCGAATACGAATTGTCCTGGCAAAAATTCAATTGGAATATTCTTTCCGGCGATGTGATCCAGTACGGCAGCTGCGAGGAGGTGCGTTCGCGCTTCACCTCCGAACTGGTGTTTTATTCGGTGGCGTTCGACGCGCCGGCGTGGGAGGCTCCCGAACCGGCGGAGCGGGTGCTGCGCGGTTTGACCGAATGCGGCGGCTGGTTCGCCGCATTGGAAACGGCGTTCCGGCACGGCGACCGTTGGGAGGCCGGTCTGGCGATGCTGCAGATTTTGCGCACGGTGCAGCAGGCGCGCCGCGCCGTCGCGGCCGCGCCCGTTCCGGGGGTGGAGCGCTGGCGGCGGGTGCTCCAGTATGTCAAACGCAAACGCATGTTTCACCCGGACACCGCGTGGCTGTGCCGCCGGTTTCATACCAGCCCGGCGACGCTCTTGCGCGACTGCCGCGCCGCCACCGGGATGACGCCGATGCACTGCTTCAAGCTCTGGCGTCTCGAGGAGGCGCGGGCGCTGCTGCGGCTGTCGGACTGCAATGTCTCCGAGGTCGCCGCCGCGCTCGGCTACCGGCGCATCCACGAATTTTCACGCGAGTTTTCCGCTTTCTTCGGCTATTCCCCGCGGGTCGAAAAACAGCGCCGCTCCTGACTCCAGTTTCCGGAGGTGATGGGCGGAGATATGCGGTTCCCGGCAACGGTGGAATTCGTTGTCGTGGATCCGCACCGTGCCGTGCACCGGGTAGGGGGAATCGGGAACGACCTCGGGGTTGATTTCGATCGCCGGTACCGGGCAGTCGCGGAAGCGGTTGCGCCGGATGGTCACGTCGGTGACGGCGCCGGATTCGTACCAGCTGCGGGCGTCACCGGCGATCAGGATGGCGGCGAACGGGGCCTTCTGCTCGAATTCGCACTCCTCGATCACCGAAGTTTTCGCGCTCGAAAGCAGGATGCCGCGGGTCGGATAGCAGGCGAAGCGGCACTGCCGGATCGCTACTTCGGGGTAGGCGCTGAGGTTTTCCAGAAATTTCCCGGCGGGATCGATGCCGGGGGGCCATGGAGCTTCCAGTGCCACTTTGGCATGGAGCGGGTCGGCGAGCTGTGAACTCCGTACCCGGTTGACCGCCTGCCGGACGAGCGTTTCCGGATCGATCAATGCCACTTCGTCGCCGGGGTGAAACGGATTGAAGCCCCAGCTCTGTGTGTGCATGAAGCGCGCCGTCACGGTTTCCGGCGTGGCGGCGGTTACCGCCAGGTAGGTGCCGTGGACATTGATCGGGTCGTCCTGCCCGGCGGCGAAATAACTGCCGGTGACGGCGATCCGGCCGCGGCAGCCGGAAAAATGCAGATGGTCGGCGAACGCGCTGTTGTTGCGTCCGCTCGACGGTTCCGGCGCGAAAAACATCGCGTCGACGGCGATGTTGTTGCACATCTGAAAGGTGAAGCCGAGTCCCGTCCCCGCGTAACAGTGCAGGCGGTCGAGCCGCAGATTTTCGCTTTCATGAAACAACGCGGTGATCCGGTCCCGCACCACGGTGCGGCACAGCAGCACGTCGCCGGGGTGAACCGGCACCGGGCCGGGAGGCAATTGAAACAGCAGCCGCCCCGGTGCGGTTTCGCTCACCCGGAGCGCATCCCGCTGCGGATTCCAGAGCGTCCGCAGATTGGCGCCGGATTCCGCATCGAGGATCTGGAACAGGTCGGCGGCGGCGTGCGGAATGCCGGTCCATTCCAGACGCCCGCGGTGAATCCGGTAGGTCGAATCCGGGTGGACGGCGACCGTCAGCGCGGTATTTGCGACTGCTTCGACGCGCATCTCCGAAACCCGGGGACGGCGGTAATCGATCCGGAAGCCGGACAGCGTCAGGTTGCGGCAGCGGTCGACGCCGAGCGCGGTGAGATCGTCCTGCATTTCCAGCAGCGCGCCGTTGCCGCGGATGGTCAGGTCGTCGATCTCCTGTAAATAGAGCGCCACCGGCCGGGTCGGATCGCAGCCGGCCTCCAGGCTGTTGGTGGCCGGTTGGCTCCAGCGGATGGCGCGGCTGCTGCCGAAGCGGTAACAACCGGGGCGCAGAATCAGCTCCTTGGGGCCCGGAATATGCCGCAATTGTGCGAAAAGCTCCCGCCAGTCGCACAGTTCGCCGCCGGCGGGAGGCGTGAGCTCAAAGGTTGCTGTCGGCATGATGGATCCTGTAGGCGCGTCCGGTCATGCCGGGGATGCGGTCGCGAAAACCGCGTGGTCCGGGTTGAATGTCGCGTTCCGAATCCGGCGTGAATTCGCCTCCGGCGTTTTCGTCGACGGCGATGATTTTGGCGGGGACACCGTTGGCGAAGGTGAATTCCGCCTCCAGCGTCTCCGCGGTCGGATTGGCGGCGATCAACAGATCGAATCCGCTTCCCCGGTACAGGATCGTTTTCAATGCCGGTTGGTCGGCGGTGTAGTCGGAGCCGACGCCTTCGGCGTCCAGAATGGCCGGGGTGAGGCGCGCCAGGCTGTTGACGGCGCGGCTGATTTCGACCCACTGTTCCGGTTCGCGGATCGGGTAGTTTTTGTGCTCATAGAAGCACAGGCCTTTGACTTCGCGGGTCAGCGCCAGAAGCGCCTGCAGCCGGATCAGTTGCGCCGACGGCAGCTCTTTGCCCTCCAGCCATTGGCAGATCTGGACGATCTGCCACAGCAGCGGATAGCCGGGATTGCCCTGCTGTTGCCGACCGTAGATATCCAGATTGTCCCAGTCGGTCAGGATCGGCTTGCCGAAAGCCAACGGATAGGAATCCGGCGCCACCACGTCGACGCCGCGGAAGTATTTGAGGTCGTGGCGCGGATCGGCGGCCGCCATCAGGAACGGGTGTCCGGTATCGAGCTCTTTCATATACTGGTAAGTCTGCGCGAGATCGCGCTCCGGCAGGCTGATGCTGGACGGTTCGTCGATCATATACCAGCACAGCAGGGCCGGATGCGCTTTCAGGCCTTCGATATTGCGCTTCAGCCGTTCTTTCTGTTCTTCCCAGCGCAATTTTTTCCCGATCAGCGGCAGTGCTTTGGGGATGGAATAGGTGCTGTAGGCGCCGACCATCGCCTGCAACCCGGCATCCCGGCAGTAATCGAGGAAACGCCGGGCGCCTTCGCGGTACAGCTCCTCGGTGGTTTCGCCGTCCTCGCCGGGAAAGGCGCCGCGGTCGCCGTTCCAGTTGGGCGGAACCGGTTGGCCGTAGAGGTTCAAGGTGTAAGTCATCAGCGCGTTGAAGCCGGCGTCGCGCACTTCCCGGAAGCGGCGGCGGTTGATCGCGTCGTCGAATTCGCCGGTGTACAGTGAGATCGGCGCGGTCCCCGAGGCCCGGTCGATACCGATGCAGCTGTACAGCAGCAGCGGGAAAAACGGCTTGCCGTCGACCACCGGAAAGCCTTTGGCATTGATCCGGTCGTTGCGCCACTGGTTGGCGTAGTCGTCGTTGATTTCATACCGGTAGTCGTAACCGGGGAGGTTGCCGGAAAAGGTCAGGTTGCGGACGGCAACCTGATAGCTCCGGCCGCGATTGGCTTCGATGTTGCCGAAATACAGAAATACTTCTTCGATGGGGGCGGAACTTTTCGCCTCCGGCGGCAGATCCGGCGTCCGGTTGAATTCCCCGGTATGGAACGCCTCCTTTTCAAAGATGACGTTGGCCCATTTGCCGGTCACCAGGTCCCGGCTTTGGAAGGCTTCGTGCCAGACCTGATTCGCGTCTCTCACATAAACGCCGACGGTGACGAAACCCGGTTCCATCCGGTAGTCGAAACTGAGAAAATTGAAGTCGTCCCAGGAAACCGGCTCCGGCAGCGTCACTTTGACCCCTTTGTGAAACCATTCCGAATCCGGAGCGCTGTCGTCGAAGCGGATCGAAAACGCTTCGTCCGCGCGTTCGACCGCGACGCTGCCGCTCAACAACTGATCCGGCTTCCCGGCTTCGCCGAATCCGGCGGCTGCGGCGGCGTCGGGATTCAAGGTCCGCGCCGGGGCGGCCGCCAGCGCTTGAAACGCGACCCGGTCGACCTGGAACTCATAATTGCGGCCGGTGTTGATTTCCGCCGTGGTCAGATACACGATCATATTGCGCAGCGGGTGTTCGCCGGGGACGGCTTCCCGGATCGCGGGATCGTCGTTGTAGCTGAAGTGGAAGTCGTCGCGGGCGAAGTATTCCCGGTTGCGCTCTTCCCGGTTCAGGTCGCGCGCCTTAAAAGTGAAAAACCAGTTGCCCGCGGCGTCGTGCAACAGCATCCCGATCGCGTTGATCGGCGGCGTCCGGCGGTAATCCAGCTCGATGACGTCGAAATCGTTCCAGCCGAACGGCTCCGCGAACACGATGCCGAAGCCCTGGTTGCACCAGTCGATCGGAGTCTTGTTGCTGAAGCGCGCGGTCAGGGCGCCGTCTTCCAATGCGATGGCGCAATCGTCGCCGTAGCTGGTGCATTCTTTGAAGCGTTCCGGGGTGATGGCGGCGAAGTCATAGACCGGCGCCGCGGCGCCGGCGATGCCGCTTCCGGCGACCAGCAGGGTCAGGAAAAAGTTTTTGCTCTGGGTCATATACAATGGTTTTCCGCGATAAGGTCAATTGATGCTGTCGGTGCCGAGGCAGAACGGCAGCGCGGTGGTGGTGTAGTTGTTCGCCTTGATCAGGTTGTAGCTGATATTGGTGACGTGGCCGTCGGCGAATACCACGTTGGCTTTGTCGTTGTGCCACAAACCGATCCGGGCGTTGTTGACGGTTTTGCTGTACGTCGCGTTGGCGGTGAGGCCGATCGCGCTGGTGTCGTTGAAGAACCAATGATTGTTGAAATCGAGAATCGCCGGCAGATTCGAGGCGGATTTCGCCTGATTCAGCTTCTGAATGGACTCGATCGGAAATTCGGTTTCGTTGTGAAGGTAATTGTTGTAGGCCAGCGTCAGCGGGAAGCCGGTGGTCGGGGTCACGTATTTGAAGCTGACCCACCCCACGTCGAGGTTATTCGGCGCGGTCGGGCAATCGTAGGTGCCGGTGTTGTTGACGTATTCGTAGATGGCGTCGAACCACTTGTCCCCGGTCGCGGGGACCACGTTGCCGTACGGGAAAAATTCGTCATTGTCGCCGATGTACATGTTGAACGCCAGTCCCAGCTGCTTCTTGTTACTGACGCATTTGATGTTCTGCGCCGATGCCCGCGCTTTCGACAGGGCCGGCAGCAGCATGCTGGCGAGAATGGCGATAATTGCGATCACGACCAGCAATTCTATGAGTGTGAATGTCTTCTTCATTTCGGTAGCCTTTCTTGGGTTATTCTGTGACTTTTCTTTGTTGTCGTTCGTCTGTTTTTCGCCGCCGGTGCGGCGCCAGAGTTCGCTCTATATTCCGGGAATCGCTTCGCTCTCCCTGCATCATCGCTACCTCGGGCGGCTTCCGCTCTCGCTACGCTCACATTCGTGAGCTTGCTCTTCCCCCTCGGGGACAAGCCCCTCGGTTTCGCTTCGCATCGACTCCCGGCTCGCTTGCTTCTCTTTCGCCCCTTTCGAGGCGGCTTTGCCGCCTGGGGCGACCAGCAGAATTCACCTGCTGGACCGGTACCTCCGTATGACGGAGGGCAGACCGCCGCTTCGCGGCTCTATTTTTAATTTTTTTCTTTTTAAATTGCTTTTCCTTTTGGCGGCGCGCAGCTGTCGCGTTGGGTCAAACGGGACTGCAGCGTGATCTGGCGCTCCGGGATTGGCTGTTGCCGGATCTGCCGCATCACCAGCTCCACCGCCTGCGCCGCCAGCTCCCCCAAGTCGATATTCACCGAAGTCAAACGCGGCCGCGCCTGGTATGCCAGGTAACTGTCGTCGAAGCCGACGATCGAAATGTCCTCCGGCACCGTCAAACCCCGCTGCCGGATCGCCGACAAACCCGCAATCGCGCAAAGGTCGTTGGCGTAACAGATCGCCGTCGGCGGATCGGACAGTTGCAGCAACCGCAGGGTCTGCTGTTCGCTTTCGCAATACGAGTTGCAGCCTTCGTCGAATTGCAGGACGTAATCCGGATTCTCCGGCATCCGGTGCGCGCGCAGCGCATTCCGGTAACCCTCCAGCTTATTGAAGGTCTGTTTGTGAAACAACCCGCCGTGAATGATCGCGATCTTCCGGTGTCCCAGGATGATCAGATACTCCACTGCTTCACAACTGCCGCTGAAGCAATCGGCCTCGACGGCATACACCTCGGGCGGCGTTTCCTCCGGCGTGAAGCCGATGCTGCACCACGGCAGTTGCAGCTGCTGCAGCTTCTCATACGCCCGGCGGCTGGACAACCCGAGCGCGATAAGGCCGGAAACCCGCTGCTCGCGGCACAACCGCGGCGTCCGCAGCCGCGCCGCCTCGAAGTCATACGGCTCGGTGATCAAATGCAGATGCCGTTCGCTGCCCGCCTGGATCAACGCATACAGTAGATTGCTGCCGAACGGCAATTCCGTCGCCGGATTGACGATCAGATCGCTGAGCAAAATACCGATGCAGAACTTCGCCTGCTCCTTCTTGACCCGATGATTCGGCGTATAACCCAGCTCCGCGGCGATGCCCCGGATCTTTTTGCTCATTTCGGAGCTGATCGGTTCGCAGCGGGAAAATACCCGTGATACGGTTGATTTATTCACACCGGCAATCCGGGCAATGTCGTTGATTGTTGCCATGTTATAATGTTTTTTTGTCCGTGTGTCAATGCAACTGGTTGCGTGATTTTACTTATAGTATAGGTAAAAAAAAGAAAAAGTCAAGAGGTGAATGCCGGAAAAGAATGGAAAAAAAGCGCCTTTTTTCCATTCCGGGTATTGACAAAATTTTCATTTTACGCTATAATATAGATAACAACTTGGGCGCCCAAGTTAAAACAAGTGGGAAACGGCAATGGATCAGGCGGAAACATTCAAAGATGTATTTCTGAGTCTGCGGGAGCGGATCGGCAGCGGCGAGATCTCGGGCAAGCTGCCGTCGCTGATAAAATTGCAGCAGGAATACGACGTCAGCAGCAATACCGTGAAAAAAGCATTGGCGCTGCTGAAAGAACACCGGTTCACCATCGGCCACCAGGGCAAGGGCGTATTCGTGAACCCGGCTTCCGACTTCAACCCGTTGGCGCAGAAGTGTGTGGCGATATTCATCTGTGACGGCCGCATGACCGATCCGTTTCAGATGGGCGTGCTGGACCGGATCCGCCGCGAATTGGAGCACGAACGCTGCAACTTGATTTTCCTGAACACCTTGTCGCAATTGCAAGCGTTTGCCAATCAGTACGATGTGCTGGTATTGTGCCAGCAGTTCGACGAGGGGTGGCCGGAGTGTCTGGCGCAACTGGATCCGACGCGGGTGATCGCCTGCAACTGCCGTCCGTTGCCGGGCGGTTTCCGGGTCGGCAGCGACAACGTCCGGGGCGGCTATCTGGCGGCGGAGTTGCTCTACCGCGCCGGTTGCCGGCGTCTCGGCTTATTGCGCGCCGACGACATTGAGGACGAAACCAGTTTTATCGTGATGCGCCAGCATGGCGTCGAACAGTTCGCGGCGGAGCATCCCGATCTGCGGTTGTTCACTACCGGCTATCAGTACCCCGCGAACCAACTGCCGCGGTCGATGCAGCCGGTCGCGGAGCTGTTCGGCGAGGGCATCGACGGCATGTTCGTCACCATGGATTTACTGGCGCTCCGCGTTTATGACTACTGCCGCGACCACGGCATCGTCATCGGACGCGATGTGAAAGTGATCGGCTTCGACAATATGAGTTTCTGCATGGAACTCGATCCGGTGCTGACCAGCATTCAGGAAGATAACGACGGCATCGGCCGGGAAATCGTCCGCATGGTGCGTCGCATTCTCTGCGGCCACCGGACCCCCGACCACGTCGCGGTCGCCCCCCATGTGGTCGGCCACCCGGAGTATCGCAACAGTATCGAAAACCATAATTCATAACGGAAAGGGCGGATGAATGAAAACACGGAACCGGATTTTTACATTGATCGAATTGTTGGTGGTGATAGCCATCATCGCTATTCTAGCCAGCATGCTGCTGCCGGCGTTGAGCAAGGCGCGGGCGGCGGCGCAGGCGACCAAGTGCCTGTCGAACTGCAAGCAGTTGGGCCTCGGCACCACGATGTACGAAAATGACGAAAGTTATTTGCCCGGACAGGGATCGATCGCCAACGGCTACGCGCTGTGGACGCATCGGATTGCCCCGTACATCGGGATGGAGCCGAAGCAGGGGTTGGGACAGTGGAAGTACTTCCCGATGGATGCCGACGCGCCGTCGCTGCCGCTGTTCGCCTGTCCGTCGCACAGCAGCATTCCTTTCGCCTATCCGCCGGGGCCGACGCATGGCGCCGCCGGCAGGGAGGGGCTCAGCTATGTCGGCAACTGGTATCTGATGGGAAATACCGAGGGCGGCATCAGCACGGCTTCGATCAAAAGCACGGCGAGCACCATTCTCTATGTCGATGCCGAGGGTGACACCACTTTGGTTCAGACTGGAGGCGATCCCGTCAAACTGATGATTTCGGATAGCGATTACAAAACCACCTTTTACCGGCATTCCGGCGGCAAGGCCACCACGATTGCGTGGGTGGACGGGCATGCGACGCTGCATAACGAACCGATCTGCGATCCGAACGGCACCTGGGCGCCCGGCAAGCTGTGGGATCCGGCCAAGCAGTAAGAGAGACAATACATCATGTGGAAACAAGCGATGGCAGTGGCGGTCCTGGCCGTCTGGGGAGCTTTGGTTCAGGCGGTGGAGCTGGCGGCGAATGGGAATCCCCGCGCCGTGATCGTGGCTCCGGCCGCCGACGGCGATGCGCAGGAGGCGGCGCGGGAGCTGCAATACCACCTGCACCGCGCTTCCGGTGCGGAGTTGCCGATTCTGGATTTGGCGACGGCGCGGCAATCGCCGCTGGCGAAAATCTATCTGGAAACTTCGGGGGATTACGACTGGGACGCGGCCGGTCGCAACGGATTTTTCATCCGCACCGCCGGGGACGGCCTGCATCTGGCCGGGCGCGGCGAGGGGGTGCGCGAAGCGGTTTACTACCTGCTGCAGGAGTATCTCGGCGTCCGCTGGCTGTGGCCGGGGACGCTCGGTGAAGTGATTCCGGCACAGGAAACCATCGTGCTGCCGGTGCTGGATCTCGCCGTCCGGCAGCCGATTCAAAGCTCGCGGATTCACCCGTCCAATGCCGGAGAAGCCGGCTGGCAGAACCGCGAAGCGTGGGAAAACTTCAACCGGGACGACAACCAATGGCTGATCCGGCACGGCTTCTCGTGGGACACCGCGTTGCGTTCGCAGCACTCCTTTACCCATCCAGGCTGGAACTACCATAATCTGTATTTAAAAACGCACCCGGAATACTTCCACATGCTGCCGGACGGCACCCGCCGTCCCAATCCGTACCATGTCGGCGGCGCCGCGTCGTTCATCGGCATTTGCCCGAGCTCCGACGCGCTGCTGCAACAAGTGCTGCGGGATTGGCGGGAAAAGCGCGCGACCGGCTACCCGTGGGGGCCGAATCTGTATCTGGGCGAGAGCGACGCCAACGGCAGCTGCTGCTGTGCGGCGTGTCTGGCGGCCGATCATTCCAATGATCCGGAGCGTCTGGAACGGGCGCAGGCGGCCTTTGCCGCCGGGACGAAAGGTTGGGAACGCGAACTCGGCAACGTCACCGAACGCTATATGGCCTTTTACCTGAAAGCGTTGGCGGAGGCGAAGAAAACCGATCCCGGCGTCAAGGTGATCGGCTGGGCGGCCTACGGCAACTATTACGAGCCGCCGCAATATAGCAAGCTCAATTCCGACATCGTCGCCGCCTTCGTCGGCGAGCTGATGTACCCATGGACGCAGCCGAAAATCGACGCGTTCGAACGTTGCTGGCGGGGCTGGCGCGAGGCCGGGGCGACGATGATCCTACGGCCGAATTTCATGCTCGACGGGCACAACATGCCGGTCAATTTCGCCCGCAAATTCCACGCCTTGTATCAGATGTGCCTGGACAACGGCATGATCGGCACCGAATTCGATTCCAATATCGGGCAATACGGCGGCAACGGCCTGAATTACTACGTGATGGCGCGGATGACGCGACGTCCGGAGCTTTCGTACGAGGATATTTACGCCGAATACTGCGATGCCTTCGGCGCCGCGGCGCCGGCGATCCGGGACTATTGGGATTACTGGGAACGCATTTCCGATTCGGAGGCGACCACCGGAATCGATGCGGCATCGGTCTACAATCCGGTCGGCGTCGAAGCAGGGAGCTGGAATTACTTCTACATGGTGGCGCCGGCGATCTATACGCCGGAGGTGTTCGCGGCAGGATTCGCCATTCTGGAACGCGCCGCGCAGCTCGCCATCGGGGATGAAACCGCGTCGGCGCGGGTCGCATTTCTGCGCGACGGCCTGCGCGGTGCCGAACTGACCGCGCTGGCGCAGTCGGCTTACGAAAGCCGGGATAAATACGCGCTGGCGGCGGCGGTCACGAAGCTGGATGAATTCCGCGCCGCGATCGAACCCCGGAATATCGCCAATATGAACCATCTGTTTCATTGGGAAAATGTCACCTGGGATCGCGATTCGCTGCGCTTCCTGTTGCAGGCGCCCGGGGAACCGTTGACTGAAAACTGGCGGCTGATGTGGGATCCCGAAGACCGCGGCACGGCGGCCGGGTTTGCCGCCGTCGCGTACGACGACAGCGCCTGGTATCCGGTCGGAATCGATTCGGGCTGGGAAAAACAGCCGCCGGGGGTGGCCTGGAAACAGGCGCACAACGGACAGGATTATGACGGCGTCGGCTGGTATCGGAATCAATTCACTTTGCCCGCGGATGGGGTGGGTTCCACGGTGACGATGACCTTCGGCGCGGTCGACGAAGCCTGTACGGTGTACATCAATGGTGTCAAAGTGCTGGAGCGCGAATATCCGTACCGGGGGGACGAGGGGAGTTGGATGAAGGCGTTCGATATCGATATATCGGCGGCAGTCCGCTTCGACGCGCCCAACACGGTTGCGGTCCGAGTGGTGGACACCGCCGGGCAGGGCGGCATCTGGCGTCCGGTATGGGTGCGCTGCTCCCGTCCGGCCGCGGGTAAGAATGTGCTCAGGAACGGTGATTTCGAAGCCGGACAGAGTGAACGCCCCGATGGCTTCTGGCCGTCGCACGGACCGGCCGGAGACCACGTTATCGGTTTTGATGCCGATGTCGCGCACACCGGAAAGTACAGTTACCGGATCGAGTGCAAGGAGATTGATCCGCATGGCGCCAATCTCTTTGAGAAGAGCTGGATGCGGATTTTTCAGGAGGCGGAGGTCGTGCCCGGCGGCGAATACGACTTCCGGGTGTGGTACCGGACGACACCCGGTTACGCCGGTTCCGTGCGGGTTTGGGTTCTCGGCGAAGACACCAAATATGAAATCAATGCCGGCGATACCAACGGCCTGTGGCAGGAGTTGAGAATCGACGCCTGCAAAATGGGCCCGGCCACCGATAAAGTCACCGTCTACTTGAATATCCTCGGCGCCACCGGTACAGTATGGTTCGATGACGTCACATTGAGTATACGGTAAATAAAGTTCTCATTTTTTGTCCAACGAGGCAAAAAATTACGTTTAAAAGGTTTGGGAAAGTGAGAGGGGAGGTTTGGAGGGGAGAGCGAAAAACGTTTCCTCAAAACGGTTTTCGCTCTCCCTTCCAAGGGCTCAACTTTCAATTTACGAAAGGTTTCTATATGTACCGGCCGGTGGCATTTTGGTTTTTGAATCATTTTCTGGAAGAGTCGGAGTTGGAGCGGCAGCTGCGGACGATGGCGGAGCAGGGCTTCGGCGGCGTGATGCTGCATGCGCGCGACGGGATGCGGACGGATTATCTGTCGGCGGATTTCGCCCGGTGTCTCTCGCACGTGATCCGGGTGGCGAAGGTGTTGAACCTGGAGGTGTGGCTGTACGACGAATTCCATTATCCGTCGGGGGCGGCCGGGTTCCGGATGAACCTGACGCCGGAGGAGTCGATGCAGACGCTGAAGGTGGTCGAAGAGCGCGTCGCGGCATCCGGAGAGGAGGTCACTCCGGCCGGTGAGCTGGCGTATGCGGTGAACCCGGATTCGGGGGAGACGCTGGCGCTGGCGCCCGGCGTGCCGTGGCGGGTGCCGGACGCATGGCCGGAGGCGAAGCTGTTTATGCTGGCGCAGATGAGCTGGGAAGCCAATCCGGTTTCGGTATTCGACCGCTTCCCGGATTACACCGACCCGGATTTGACCGAACGCTTCATCGGTCTGACCCACCGGTGGTATTTCGAGCACTTCGGAGCCGACTTCGGCAAGACCATCCGGGGGATTTTTTCGGATAACACCTGCGGCAATTTCGCGGCGGTCCGGCGTTCGATTCCGTGGGGCAGGGACTTTGCCGAACGCTTCCGGGCTTACACCGGGGAGGGGATCGAGGCGCATCTGCCGCGGTTGCTGGACGCGTCGCTGCCGGACAGTGTCCGGTCGCGGCTGCTGTTCTGGGATTTCTTCCAGCATGCCTATCTGGACAGCTATTTCACGCCGATCGGCGAATACTGCCGCGAGGCGGGCATCCACAGCACCGGTCACCTTGCCTGCGAGGATGGGCTTGGGGAACACGTCCGGCAGATCGGCGATTACTTCGAGGTGATGCGGCACTTTTCGTACTGTGCGGTCGACGATCTCGGGCCGCTGCAAATCGGCGATTCGCTGACGCGGCGCAGCGACGACGCCGGCTGGCTGCCGCAGAAGTTGACCGCGTCGTGCGCGCGCTTTCTCGGCCGCGACGAGGTGATGTGCGAATGCCTCGGATTGGCGGGGGAGTGCTGGAAGCTGACGCTGCACGAAGTCCGGCGCATCACCGGGTGGCTGGCGGTGGCCGGCGTCAATGTCTTCGTCCCCCACGGTATTTATTATTCGATCGCCGGACACCGCAAATGGGAGTGCACGCCGGATCATCTGCATACGCCCGCGTGGCGCTATTACCGGCACTGGACCGACTGGATCGCCCGGATCTCCGAGGCTTCGACCGGCGGTGCGAACTGTGCCGAGGTGGCGCTGCTGTATCCGGTGGAGACGCTGAAGGCGACGGTGGAGCTGGGTGTCAAGGCCGTTTCCGGCGACCGCGGCGACGCGGCCATGGCGGTCGAGGATTGTTTCCGGGATACGGTGCACCGGCTTTTCGCCGGGCACGTCGATTTTGAAATCATCGATGAAGTGTTGCTGGGGCGGAGCCGGATCGAAGCCGACGGCACGTTGACGGTGCCGTCGGAAAAGCCGGAATTCGACCAGCGCGTCCGGGTGCTGCTCCTGCCGTCGTGCCGGTTGCTGAAGCGCTCCTCATGGGAAAAGCTGACGCAGTGGTGCGAAGCCGGCGGCAGAGTGATCGTATTGGACCAGGCGCCGGACACGGTGATCGAAAGCGGCTGCCGGATTGTGGCGGAAGCCTCTTCGTGGCCGCAATGGCGCCGCGAAGAATCCGGGTGGCTGGCACAACTGCCGCGCACCCGGCATATCACCAACCCGGAGCTGGCGTCGCGGATGTGGACGAAGGATGGAAAAACCTGGGTGTTGGTGTTCAATCCGGCGATGACGGAGCAGGAAACGGAGATCACTTTCGCGGACGGTTTGGAATTTGACCGGATCGACGCGGATACCGGAACGCGTTTCCGCTGGCATGCCGGGCGGCGTCGCCTCGCTTCGGCGGAGGCGCTGTTGTTGGTGGAACGCGAAGCCGCGTATTGTCCCGAGCCGCCGGCAACGCCCGCGCGGGAATTGAAGCTTCCGAAATCATGGCAATTGACCACGCTGCAACCGAATGTCCTGCCGCTGCGGCAGTGGCGGACGGAAGCGGACGGCAAATGGCAGCGGCATTGTTTCGAATTCGACATTGACGCCAGACCGCCGGCGCTGACGCTGGTATTGGATCTGGAGATGAGTCGCAACGAATTGGCGGCGGGAGGCTTCGGTGCCCGGGTGGAGTGCCGGGTGAACGGCAAGAAGGTTCCGGCGTTTCACCCCGGAAGTTATCTCGACCGCTATATGTCGGAGGCCGAAATCGGCGCGCTGTTGGTGCTGGGGGGCAACCGGATTGAAATCATCTGCGATTCGCTGCAGCACGAATGGGAACGGCGGCTGCATCCCGTGCTGCTGGCCGGGCGCTTCCGGCTGCGGCATGGGTGCATTGGCTGGGAAGAAGCGGCAACGCCGGTCCGGTTGGGGCGTTGGCGCGAGGACGGATTCCCGTTTTTCGCCGGGACGGCGGAGTACCGGAGCCGGATGGTATTGCCGCCCGGGGCGTCGCTGCTGCGGATTCCCGGGGACGGCCATGTGGTGGAACTGTGCGTCAACGGCCATAGCCTCGGCGTGCGCAGCGGTGAACCGTACGCGTTCGCCGTGACCGGCACCGGGGAAGAGGCGGAGATCACCGTCTCGTTCACCAACACCAACAGCAGCCTATTGGAGTGAGTTCCGGAAAAAGACGAACGGGCGGCGCCATTGGCCGAGCAATTGTCTGCCGACGTTCAATCCCGGCAGGTCGGTGCTCTGCCACTTCGCCGGGGTGATGGTCGCGTGCATCGTCGATTTCCATTCGCCGGGGCTGGCGGCGGCGCTGGTGAATGAAATTTCGCCGCCGTTGGCCGGTACCGTCCAGCACGCCTCCGCCGGATACGCGCTGAACGCGTAATCGCCTGCCGGCGGCAGCGTCACCGTGTACTCCAACGATCCGCTCCAATTGCCCGGACGGGCACTGGCGAGCAATTGGTCCGGGGCCGCGAGAAATTCGCCCAGGCCGGGGAGTTCGGCATATTGCGCCGGTCCGGCCTGGCGGGTCCAGTCGGTCAATTCGAGCACGAACGACTCTTCGCCGGGGTAACCGTCGAAGGCGTGGACGATCGGCTGCACCACCCCGGCGTCGGGGGCGATCCGCGCTACCCGGTTGCGGAAGTCTTCCATCCGGGTATCGTCGTCGGCCTCTTCCAGCCACTTTTTGCGCCGGGCGTAGTCGATGCCGTGATAGCGTTTGCGCCAATGCAGCCGGGCGTCGCCGGTACTTTCGACCTCCAGACGCAGCTCCCACTCGTTCCGGCTCTTCAACTCCTCCGGGACCTGAATGGTGTCGAGCGTCCGCGCCGTCAAATCCAGCGCGACGCAGCTGTCCCAGGCGGTGCTGCCGGGCGGGGTGAATTCATCGCCGTCGCCCAGATAATATTCCGGGGCTCCGTCCGAGGGCACGATCCGGAGCAGGAGATCGCACCACATCGGCGTGAAGGTATTCCATTGCGCGTCGGACAATGCCACCGCGTAACGGTCGGCGACGGCGACGGCTTCGGCGTGGATATCCAGCGCCGAAAGCAGGCTGAACAACAACAGCGTCCGGTTGCAGGGTGTGGCGCTCCCGGCCCGCAGCGTATCGTCGGCACAGACCAGATCGGCGAAGCGCAGCCGTTCGACGCCGGGCAACAGTGCGATCCGGTTCGCGACGGTGTCGCGGAGCAACCGGACCTGATCGGCTTCACTGGCGGCATTTCCGGCGATTTCGCGGGCCAGCCGGGCGGCTTCCGGCTGCTCTTCGGTACAGCGGGCGACTTCGGCCAGCAACGCGCTGGCGTAATCGGCGTAACTGCCGAGGGCGACCTGCAGCGCCGGAGCTTCCGGCTTCGGATTGGCTGCCTCCCAACGCAGGGCGATGGTGTCGCTGTCGACCTTGGAGGTCGCCGTTATATCGGGAGCGGGGCGGGCGAACGCAATCGCCATTTCCCGCGGAAAGCGCAATTCGAAGCTGTCGCGGGCGACGGCGATGCTTCCCGTGCCCGGCTGCCAGGCGAACGCGGGCTGGTCGACGGCGAACTCCTGGCGGATGGTGAATTCCACCAGGTCGCCCGTCCGCGCAGCGGGTACGGTCAACGCGAAATCGTCGCGGATCAGGCGCCGCCGCGACGGCACCGGCGAATCCGGCGACATCACCGGGACCGGGTGCCACGCCGGCGCCGCCGCCTTTTCGCGGCCGTTGGCATCGGTGACGGTCAACGCGATCAGCCGGGGCGGCGTTTCCGCGTTCAAACCCGCGCCCTGCCAGAGAATTTCCGTCTCGCCGCCGGTCTGACAGCGGATGGCGGTGGTCACTTCGAGGGTGTGCCGGTCCCGGATCACGGCGCGCTGTTCACGCGAGAGCATCCAGCCGACGCCGGGCGGCGGTTCCGGCCGATAGGCGACGACGATCTCCTGGCGCAGTTCGCTCGCCAGCTCGGTGGCGGCTTCGCGGTGGCCGGGCAGCGCGGGGTTGTCCCAACCGGGTTTGCGCTGCAATTGCGTCGTTTCGGTGAGCCGGCTGCCGTCCTGGCGCAGTTGGCGGCGAAAGTGAAAAAAACGGTTTTGCACTTCGCGGTACGAAGGCAGTGCCGTGACCGTGTAGCCCGGCGGCAGTTCGATGACGATCTCCTCGTCGACATAATCGGCGGAACCGGTGTCGCCCAGACGCGGCACCGGCAGTACCGCCGGAGAGCCCTGAAGCTCCAGTACCGGCCCCAGTTGCAGTTCGCGCCACTCGTAATCCGGAGTGCTCCGCCGCTCGTTCGTCACGGCCCCGGGGAAGGCGGCGTCCCAATCCGGGGCGGCTTCCCGCGCGCCCGCCACCTCAAGCTGCACCTTTAACTCGCGTTCCGGTGTGAATTGCGCCTGGGTGCGTATCGTCAAAGGGCGCTCGGCGCCGGAAGGCACTTCGCCGGAGGCGGCGGTGCTCCAGAGCAGCAGTGCCAAAGTGAATGGCCGGAAAAATCCCATAAAATCTCCCTATCTCGTGCTGTTAATCGGGGTAATATACTCCGGAATCCGGAAAAAGTGAAATAAAAAACGCTTTATAGTTTGAAAATTGGCGGAAGACCGCTTATCTTATAAGGATAACGCTGTCATGAAATTTGAATTGGAAGGAGATCGAAATGGGTCAGCAATTACGTAAAGTTGCCAAGCGCAACCGCCGGAAAAATTATCTGAATCGCTGCAAGGCGCGGGTCAGAGCGGCGATGGGAAAGAAAAAATAAATTCCCGGTCCGTATTGACGGGCATATATAGATGCGGCGGCTAATTACCGTATTTATAGCGGGGCGGGTTTGCGCGGTGGCGTGAAACCGCCCCGTTTTGTTATCGGCGGCAACGGATGCGGAGGTGCTCGGATTCCCATTCGGCCGGAGCGGCGTGAAGTTCCAGATCGGCCCGCCGGCCGGAGAGGGCGGTCCGGCGCCAATACGGCGCGGCGGCAATCAGCCGGTGACGCCAGCGGAAAAGAAACCAGCGGCGGCAGCGGATACTGCCGATCGGAGTGTGACCGCACTTTTCCCAGTTGCGGATGGCGGCCGGATTGTCGGCGCGCACCAGACAGTAGGCGCACCGGCGGCCGGCCCGGCGGAGTGCTTCCCGGTTGAGTTCCATACCGAAACCGCGTCCCCGGGCATACGGCAGGACTTTGGTATTGTGGATGTAGCAACTTTCCCGCCGGGGCGAAGCGACGATACCGCAATACGCGCTGCGGTGCGGGAAGGTGCTCAAAAGCGTCCAGCCGGCCGGCTCCTGCCGCTCGTCGAGGATGACCGGCATTTCGCTCTGGTGGCATTCGCGGCAGTGAAGCGCAAAGCGATATTCCCGGGGCGACATCTTTTGCGTGGCGGCAAGTTGTTCGAGCATGGCTTCCGTTGCCGACGGCAGAGCCGGCGCGGCGGCCGATTCCGGCGGGAAAGCGTAAAGCAGGTAGTCCCGGCGTTGATACGGGTGCCGCAGACAATGGTGCAGCCGAAACAGCCAATGCCCGCGCGGCAGCCGTTGTTTCAGCCTGTATTTCAGTTTATTCAGCATGGGAGGCCGGTTTTCCGAATTGTTCTGTGCATGTTTGTCAATACTTTAGCCGTCTGAGCGGAATTATGCAAATCGGTTCGGACGGAGGAGATGAATTATGAAGCCATTGATGCTTCCGGCGGAATTCGCTTCCGCTCTGTTGGCCTGGTATGATGCGCACGCCCGGGCGCTGCCGTGGCGTTCGCAGCCGACCCCCTACCGGGTGTGGGTGTCCGAAATCATGCTGCAGCAGACGCGGGTCGAGGCGGTGAAGCCGTACTTCGAACGTTTCGTGGCGGCGCTTCCCGATGTCACGGCGCTGGCCGTCGCGCCGGAAGCGCAGCTGCTGAAGCTGTGGGAGGGGCTGGGGTACTATCGCCGGGTCCGCTACTTGCAGCTGGCGGCGCGGGAGATCGCCGGCCAATACGACGGCGTGTTTCCGGCAACCGCGGCGGAGCTGGAAAAATTGCCCGGTATCGGCGCCTATACGGCGGCGGCGATCGCCTCCATCGCGTTCGGCGAAGCTGTCCCGGCGGTGGACGGCAATGTCCTGCGGGTGATCGCGCGGGTGGGCGATGACGCCCGTGAGGTGACCCGACAGGCGGTGAAGAAAGAATTCACCGAAGCGCTGCGGGTGCGGATTCCGGCGGGACGCGCCGGGGATTTCACCCAGAGCGTGATGGAGCTGGGAGCGACGGTGTGTTTGCCCAACGGCGCTCCGTTGTGCGGCGATTGTCCGTTGCGGACGATGTGCGCGGGGCGGAAATCGGGCCGTTGTGCCGACTTGCCAATGAAGGCTTCCGCCAAGCCGCGCCGGGTGGAGGATCGGACGGTTTTTCTGCTGCGCTGCGGGGAAAAAGTCGCCGTCGTCCGGCGCCCCGAATCCGGATTATTGGGCGGGTTATGGGAATTTTCGCACCGGGAATGGGGGCAGGCCGGCGCGGCGCCGGTGCTTCCGGAAGCCTGGACGGGAGCGGTTCCGGTCCGGAATCTGGGGAGCTATACGCATGTATTCAGTCACCTGGAGTGGCGTCTGACGGTCTGGGAGTTTCATTGTGAGCGGGAGTTTGAGGATGTCGTGTGGGTTCCCATCGACCGGCTGGCAGCCGAAGTGGCGCTGCCGTCGGTGTGGAAACCGGTGACGGCTTATCTGACCGGGAAAAAAACCGGCGGGAAAATCACTTTGGGACGATAATGCTAAATGTTGGTCTCATTGTTAAGGATTCCCGGCATCAAATCCGCTATAATATGATACAGAGACATAACCCGGCCTGTAATCCGAAATGAAAAAAAGGAGAAGACGACATGAATGTTCCCAATCGTAAATTTACCTTGATAGAACTCCTGGTCGTGATTGCGATCATCGCCATTCTGGCGAGTATGCTGCTTCCGGCGCTGTCGCGGGCGCGGGCTTCGGCCCAGCAGATCAAATGCACCAGCAATTTGAAGCAGATCGGCCTGGCGCATCTGCTGTATGCGCAGGACAACGACGATTATTTCGCGCCGGGGATCCAGCCGCCGAGCGGCTATTGGACGTGGTATGCGTCGCTGAATACCTACGTCAACAACTCCGCATTTTTCAACTGCCCGTCGGCGACGGCGGAAATCAAGTGGCAGTTCGATACCCCGTACGCGCTGAACGGCGGCAAGGCGGACGATCCGGTCAGCTATATGCAAGCGGTCGGAACCACCGGATACGACCGCGGATTGCCCGGCGGGCCGGACAATCCGTATCGCAGGGTTACGCAGGCCAAGCAGCCGTCAATCACGGTACTCGATGCGGACGGGACTTCGGCGACCGGATTCTGCTTCGGCACGGACGGCAAGGACTTTTACGACTACGTGCAATCGGGCGGTTATCCGAAGAGCCGCAATTACAAACATGGCGGCAATACCATTTGCAATATGACTTTCGCCGACGGCCACGCGGAATCGATGAAATACGCCAAGTCGGTGCAGGACGATCTGGTATGGAATCTCGATTGATCCGGTGGCTGGCCGCGGCCGTCGCCGCGGTGACGGTGATGGCGCAGGAGTACGAGTTGCAGCCGTTGGCGACGGCATACCCCCAGGGTGCCGTCGTCACGCCGCAGGAGGGCGATCTGGCCTCCGGAGCCTCCAGCAATCCGGACACGGTGTGGTATTTGAACGGCATCGACGGCCGGTGGCTGGCGGTCGGGAACCCGAATCTCCTGAACCGGCGTGACAAGGTGACGGTGCGTTTCGATCTGAGTCCGTGGGTATTCCCGGGGCCGGTGAAAAAAGCGTGGCTGTGTTACCGTCAGACGGCGTTCGGGTACCGCCCCGAAGAGATCATCATCGAACACTTCCTCACCGAACGCTGGATGTTGAGCGGGAAGGATCTGATTTCGACCCAGACGGAAACGCTGGCGAATTATGTTTCCGAGGTAGATGCCGGGCAGCTGACGATGATCGTCGACGTAACTGAGGCGGTCAATCGGGATTTGCGGCGCGGCTTCGGCTGGACGACCTTTCGGATCGCGAGCGCCACGGCGGAGCGGGAAGCCAATCCGGAGAACGCCGCGACCGGCGTAACCGTGGACAACGGCACATTGCAGCTGATTCTGGAAAAATAAAAAAAGTAAACCGTAATTGCACTCCTGCTCTGGCACCCAATCGCCTGCGAGCGCACACGGGTACGCCGCGAAGCGGCGCCGGCGCCTTAGCGCCGTGGCCCCTGCGGCCATGGAGCAGACGCGAGCGAATGACCGGCAGGGAATGAGCGAACCGGTCTAAGGACTTGCCGGCTTGACGGCGGCAAGTCCGCGCTAAGCCGAACGGCGCTTGAGTGATCGGGGGGAATGGGGGCTGCGCCCCCGCGGTTGCCGGGGCGCGACTCTCGAAGAGCGCGGCCCCGAAAACAGTATCATGATAAAGGATGTACGATCTATGCACAACAAACGATGGCTTCCGGTATTGCTCGCCGGATGGATGGCTATGGCGGCGTCGGCGGGCGAGGTGCGCCCGGTCAACGGCGCCGCGTATCGCGAAATCGTGGTGGCGGCGGATGCGCCGTCGATGACGAAGCTGGCGGCGTGCGAACTGCAGAAGCATCTGGCGTTGACCGCCGGGGTGACGATTCCGATCGTCGAAAACGGCGTCGGTTCCGGGGCTCGCCCGGTGATCGTGGTCGGCGCCGGGCCGTTGGCGGCGCAGTTGGGCGTGACCGCGGACAATCTGCCGCCGGAAGGCTACCGGATCGTGTCCGCCCCGGATTATCTGGGTATCGTCGGCCGCGACCATACCGGAGAACCGATTTCGCTGCCGGTCAACCCGTGGCGTCCCTTGGAGGTGTGGAATGCCGGGCTGGGGCTGGACGCGTTCGGCGAAGCCGGCACCTTGTACGGCGTCAACCACTTCCTCGAAAATGTCGCCGGCGTGCGCTGGTATTGGCCCGGTCCGGACGGCATGGTGATCCGGGAGACCGATCTTCTGGAGGTTCCGTTGTTCACCGAAGAAGACGCGCCGAAATTCCATTACCGTTATCCGTGGTTCTGCCTCGGGGAGATGGACGGCGAGCAGCTGCTGTGGCTCCGGCGGGCGAACTTCGGCGGCCTGGTCCCGGTTTACATCATCCACAGCTACCATCATTTCCAGAAGTACAAAGACAGTCATCCGGAGTATTTCGCCCTGGTGGACGGCAAACGCGACTTCACCACCGCTTGCGCCATCGGCGGCGGCGGCCATTTGTGCCTGACCAATCCGGCGGTGATCGACCAGTGGATCAAAGACATCCGTGAATGGTTCGACGCCAACCCCGACCAACGGGTGTATCCATTGGTACCGATGGACGGGCTCACCCGGGTCTGCGGCTGTCCGGCGTGCCAGGCGGAAATCGATTACGACCTGCCGCGCCCGGCGCAGTTTTCCAATCACATCTGGGGCTTCGTCAACAAAGTCGCCGCCGAGGTCATCAAAACCCACCCGGACCGCTTTATCGGTTGCCTGTCGTATGAAAGCTATTCCGAACCGCCGAGCCGGATCGAAAAACTGCAGCCGAATGTGATCATGATGCTGTGCTATGCCCGCGCCTTCACCGCGGTGCCGAAGGAACGCGAAGCCGTGCGCAGCCGTTTGGAAGAATGGCGGGGCCGTACCTCCAATATCTATACCTGGAACTGGTATCTGGAACATTGGGGTGCGTGGAAAGGCCTGCCGATCGCGACGCCGGAGCTGTATCGCGACGAATACCGCTATCTCGACAGCCTCGGCGTCTGGAAAGGCGAATTCATCGAGGCGGAAAATTCCGCGCCGACGCTGGAGGAAATGTCCCGGATGGGCCACCCGGCGATGCAGCATCTGAATCTCTATATCACCGGCCGCGCGCTGTGGAATCCGGATTTCGATCTCGACACGGTGCTGGACGAATACTACCGGCTGTTCTATGGGCCGGCGGAAGAGCCGATGCGCCGCTTCTGGGAAACCGCGAGCGCCAGTTTCATGGCGGCCGCAGCAGAGGTCGGCGATAACGGCAAAAGCACACTGGTGCCCGAAGACGCCTACCCGGCGGCGGTGCTGTCGCAACTGGACGAGTGCCTGACACAGGCAGAGGGCATGGCTCCGGCGGATTCGGCGTATCTTCGGCGCATCGCTCAGGTCCGCAAGGAATTCGATCCGGCGCGCGAAGCGTTGACCCAGTTCATCCGGCAGGGCAGCCAGAAGTTTTCCATTCCGCAAGTGGCGACGCCGGAAGAGTTGGACGCCGCCGCCAATCCGCAGCGCTTTGTCGCCCGCGACGGTTCGCCGCCGCCCGAGCAAACCTGGTTCGCCGCAGGGTACGACGACCGGAATCTGTACTTGAAATTCGTCTGCTTCGAATCGCAGATGGAGCAATTGCAGGCCATCCGGAGCGAACGCGACGCATTCGGCATCTGGGAGGAGGACACCATCGAAATTTTCCTCAGCCCCGATCCGGCCAACGCGGAATATTGTTTCCAATTCATCATCAATGCCAACGGCGCCGTCTGGGATGCGCAACACGGCTTCGGCGGCATCGCCAGCACCGAATGGAACGCCCCCGGCGCTGCCGCAAAGGGGTCGAAAGAGGAGAACCGCTGGATTCTGGACGTGACCATTCCACTGGCCGATCTGGGAATCCGCGATCCGGCGCAGCTGCGCCAGTTCACCGGTAACTTTTACCGGGGCCGGACCATCGGCGGCGAATTGGTTTACAGCTGCTGGTCCCCGACGTTCACTCCGGCGAATTACGCCCCCAACCGCTTCGGCACGCTCAACTTCGACAGGAAATGATTATGGTCAATTTGGTGACAGAGGTCACTGCGGCGCCGCAGGCTCCAAAGGCCGCCGTGTCCCCCGCCCGGGTGACGGATCTGGCTCTGGAGTATCGCACGGAAGTGCTGGGCATGGACGAACCGAAGCCGCGCTTTCAGTGGCGGATGCTGGACGACCGCTCCGGCGCCCGCCAGAGCGCCTGGCAGTTGGAGGTGCGCGACGCAACGGAAACGGTGTGGGATTCCGGTGTGGTGCGCTCGGATGCGTCCGTTCAGCTGGAGTATGCCGGAAGCGCTTTACGGCCGCATACCCGCTATTTTTGGCGGGTCCGGATCGCCGACGGCGCCGGTTTGTGGGCGCCGTGGAGCGAAGAGCAGTGGTTTGAAACCGGCTGGATGCGCGGCGATTGGGCGAAGTGCTGGCTGACGCCGCCGCATGGCGCCGAGCCGATGGCGCCGGCGCGTTATCTGCGCCGGGCATTCCAAATGGACCGCGCGACGACGACGGTTGTTCGCGCCCGGCTGCATACGGCCGCGTTCGGCCTGTATATGCCGTATTTGAACGGAGAAGCGGTGACGTCGGATTGTCTTTTGCCCGGCTGGAGCGATTACTTTCACCGGGTATTGTACCGAACCTTCGACGTCACCGCGCTGCTGCGGCCGGGGGAAAACGTGCTGGGAACGGTGTTGGTCGAGGGCTGGTATGCCGGACGGATCGCCCGGCATTATTCGCAGGAGCAACCGACGTACGGGGAACGCCCCTCCTTTACCGCGTGGCTGCAATTGGATTATGCCGACGGCACTTCGCAGGCGGTGGCCGCGGACGGCGCCTGGCGCTACAGCGACGCCGGGCCGTTGCGGATGAGCGATATTTATATGGGCGAAGACTACGACGCCCGCATGGAGATGCCCGGCTGGAATGCGCCCGGCTTCGATGATTCCGGCTGGCTGCCTTTGGAGGTGGCGCATCGGGAGATTCATTGCGCCTGGAGCGCGGGGATGCCGGTGCGGCGGATGGCATGTTTGCGCCCGGAGCTTTTCACGGCGGCGCCGGACGGCGCCTGGATCGTCGACCTGGGGCAGAATCTGGCCGGGCGTGAACGGCTGTATTTTCACGGCTTGCGGCGCGGACAATCGATCCGGGTGCGCCATGGCGAAATGCTGTACGGCGACGGCGCTCTTTATACCGGCAACCTGCGGACGGCGCGCGCCGAAACAGTGTACATCGCCTCCGGCGAAGCCGAAGAGGAGTTCGAGCCCGAATTCGTCTGGTACGGCTTCCGTTACCTGGAAATCTCCGGCCTGGCGTCCCGGGAGCAATTGGCGGGTCTGGAGGTTTATGTGCTGCATTCGGCCATCGAGCCGAGCGGCGATTTCGAATGCTCCGACCCGTTGGTCAACCGGCTGTTCGCGAATACCTGGTGGAGCCAGAAGAGCAACTTCATCGACATTCCGACCGATTGTCCGCAGCGCGACGAACGCTACGGCTGGACCGGCGACGCGCAGGTATTCTGCAACGCCGCCAGCTACAACATGGATACGGCGGCGTTTTTCACCAAGTGGCTGGAGGATCTGAAGCTGTGCCGCAACCGCGGCGGCGCCTATCCGCATTACGCGCCGTATTATATGCCGAAGGATCCCGAAAAGGTCGAATGGGATACCATCATCGGCGCGCCGGGGTGGGCGGACGCCGGGATCGTGTGCCCGTGGCAGTTGTACCGGCACTACGGCGACAAGCGCATCCTCGAACGCCACTATCCCGCGATGGTGCAGTGGATCGAGTACCAGAAGCTGAGCGCGAAGGATCTGATCCGGGACTCGCTGCGCTACGGCGACTGGTTGAACCTGCATGCGGATCTGCCGTCGGAGTTTGTCGCCACCGCGTTTTTCGCATGGGGAACGCAGCTGGTGGCGCGGATCGCCGAAGTGCTGGGGTATGAGGAGGACCGAAGGTATTTCGATGATCTGGCGGCGCGGATCCGGCGCGCGTTCAACGAGAAATTCGTGTCCTACGGTTATCTCATATTCCGGACGCAGAGCGCCTGCGCGATGCTGTTGGAAATGGAGCTGGTGCCGGAGGAGTACCGCGCCGATATCGCCCGGACGCTGGTCGAGGATATCGTTACTTTGCGGCACGGCCATCTGAGCACGGGCTTTCTCGGGACGCCGTTTCTGTGCCACGCGCTGGCGGCCAACGGCTACGCCGATGTCGCGTACCGGCTGCTGCGTCAGACCGGCTATCCGGGGTGGCTGTACCCGGTCACCCAGGGGGCGACCACCATCTGGGAACGGCTGAACAGCTACACTTGCGAAAGCGGTTTCGCAAGCGAGACGATGAATTCATTCAATCACTATTCCTACGGCGTGGTGGTCGACTGGCTGTACGAAGGCGTCGCCGGTATCCGGCGACCGAAGTCGGCGGCGCTGCCGGGCGGCGGATTCCAGCACTTCGAACTGGCGCCGTTGCCGGGCGGCGGGCTGCGCTGGGCGAAAGGGTATTACCGGACTTCGTACGGACGGATCGAAAGCGCGTGGGAGCGCGGCGACGGATTGGTGCGGTGGCGTTGCCGGATTCCGGCGAATTGCAGCGCCCGGGTCATCTTTCCGGTGACGGAGCCGGCGGCGGTTTCCGGCTCCGTCCCGGTCACCGGCGCCGTCATGGAGCTGGAGGCGGGGCATTATGAGTTTCAATGGCCCGAAAGCGCGTTGCGTGAAGATCTTTTGCGCAGTTGCTGATACCGAATTGCAATCTTCGCCGTCGGCGGCTATATTGTCAGAGAAAACAATGGGGCACGAATGACGACGGTGGGGATAATCGGAAGCCGGGGCCGGTTGGGCCGGGCGGTCACGGCGGATTTGCGATCGGCGGATTATGCCGTCCGCGAATACGACCTGCCGGAATTCGACGGCGGGGACTTTGTTGCCATGGAGCGGGTGATCCGCGACGCCGACATCTGGATCAATTGTGCGGAAATATCCGCCCGTTTTTTGCGCAGCGATTCGCCGCGCCAGGCTTTCGCTGCCAATATCATGCTGCCGGGGCACCTCGGCGAGCTGGCGGCGCAGGCCGGACGTTATGCGATTCATATCAGCACATCCGCCGTCTTCGGCGGGTTGCCGCAGCCGCACCCTTTCGCCGAGGAGGATGAGCCGTATTCGATCGACGGCTATGAACGCAGCCGCTCCAACGGCGAGAAGGCGTTTCTGCTGCATCGGCCGCCGGGGGCGATTCTCCGGCTCGGCTGGCTGTACGGTTTGCCCGACGGCGATTTCATCGCGCGCTGGAGGCTGGCGGCGTCGGCCGGCCGTCCGATGGTGGCGGAGCCGGGAATGAGCGGGACGCCGACTTCGCTGACGCTGGTGCTGCGGGGCCTGCGCTGTCTTTTGGCGCGCCGGGCGGAGGGAATTTTTCATCTGGCGGCGCGCGGCTGCGCGACCCGGGCGGAGGCGGCGGCTTGCGTCGGGACGGCATTGAAGTCCCGGGTGCCGGTGCTGGAGGCGTCGGAAACGACGCCGGAGCTGGACCCGGTTTTTCCGGGCTGGCTCCAATGCCGGAAGATCGACGCGGTACTGGATTTCAAGCGTCCGGCCTGGCAGCCGGCGTTGCTGGAGTACTTGCACAGCACGCCGGGGAGGGGGTGACATGCGGCCGCACAATGTGATGTCGCGCTCCTATGTCTTTCCCCAGCGGGAACTGCCGCTGGGGGTGAAGATCATCGACGACCAGGGCGAATACGACTTTCACCGCCACGAGGATTACGGCGAGCTGGTGATCGTGACCGGGGGGCATGCGCTGCATGTGGTCGGCAATATGAAGTATCCGATCGGCCCCGGCGATGTGTTCATGATCCTCGGCGAACGCGAACACGCGTATTGCCATGTCGACAATCTGGTGCTTTACAATGTTCTCTTCGACGGCGGCAAATTGCAGCTGCCGTTTTACGATTTGAGCAGCTGTCCGGGGTATCAGGTACTGTTCACGATCGACCCGAAGTCGACGATGGACGACCGCTTCGACAACCGCTTCCGGCTCGATTACCGGCAGTTGTGCCGGGCGAAGGAGCTGGCCGAGGAGCTGAACCGGAGGCTTGGCGGCGGCGAACCCGGCTATCGTTTTTATGCGGTCAACGCGTTTCAGGAGCTGCTCGGATTTCTGGTGGAGGCCTATTCGGACAACTGCAATGCGAGGCATTTGCAGAGCGTGCCGCACCGGCTCGGAGCGCTGGCCGGATTCATGGAGGAGCATTATGCGGAGATGCTGACGGTGGAAACGATGTGCCGCCGGACCAATATGTCGCGCTCGAATCTGTTCCGCCAATTCCGGCTTTACCTGAAAAATACGCCGATCGAGCACCTGCTCGACATCCGGCTGCGTCACGCCAAGGAGCTGTTGATTCATACCGATCTGGCGGTTTCCGAAGTGGCGCTGCGCTGCGGTTTCAACGACGGCAATTACTTTTCCCGCCAGTTCCGGACCCGCTGTCTGACCACGCCGTTGCGTTTCCGGCACGACTTTCATCATTCCTGAACGCAGTGCGTCAAGCGAATTTTTGATAAAATTATTATTATTTTTAATTTTTTTTGAGGGGAAAATCTGCTCGTTTGGGCAGATGCGGGTTCGCAGGGTTGTTTCGTATTTTTTTCGTGCTATAATGTATATAGCGATACACTGGAGAGTTCTCCGGTGTTGTCTCTCCCCCTCTGAGCCGGCCCGGATGAAAATCCGGGCCGGTGTTTTTTTGAGGTTGAATCAATATTTGCTGGCGGTGATCTGGAAAAAATTCATCTCATTGTCGCCGTCGAGGAGCCGTTCCGCATTGCGGGTGCGCGCCTGGACCGCGATCACATCGCCGGCTTCCAGCCGCGCCAGCGTCGCATTGACCGAACCGGCCGGTCCGGCCACGGTGCCGCGGTAGACCGGCTTGCCGTTTTTCAGGAGCGTCACCTGGCTTTGTTCGTCCCACGCGTCGCCGGCGTATTGGATGCCGATGGCGATCCGGACGTTGTCGAGTCCGCCCACCGGAGCGGTGAACTCGCCGGTCGCCGGATTGTAGCAGGCCGCGAAGTGCGGCGTGTCGGCGGTGACGGTCGGCGCGGTGAATACCAGACGTGTCCCGGCCACGGTGACCTTCTGGGCGGATTGATGTCCGTCGAAGATCATCCGGTCCTCAAACAGCGGCATGCCGCCGACAATCGCGCCGAGCCCGTTGATGTAGTTGTTGCGCAAACTGAGGTTGTCGATCTTGACCGGCGCCGCCGGGTTGCCGATGTTGGCGATGACTGTGGATTCGTAGTCGGCGCCGCCGAGAATGTCGGTGTAAAAGTTGCAGTTCTGCACCACGATCGTACCGGTGAACAACGGGTCCGTGTTGATCGGCACCACGGCGCCGGAGACGTAGCCGCCGCAGGAGATCAGGCTCAGACAGATCGACTGATGCTCCACCGGAACGCCCTTCCAGCCCTGGGTCGGGATTTGCTTCGGATTGACCGCCTTGAAGAAGTTGCCGCCTTCGATGTGGGTGTTGAACAGGAACGCGGCGCCGTATTTGCTGTAATACTGCCGGTTGGTGTTTTTCAGCGGTTGTACTTCGATCACGGGGTACGAGGTGGTGAAGTTGCACAGCTTGCTGCCGGTGAAGTAAACCATCGCGCCGATGCAGCGCACCAACGTGGCGTCTTCGGCTTCCCATGCCGCTTTGCGCGGATCGCCCTCGGGCAGCGTCCACGGGTAGGAGTAAATCAGCGAGTTGTTGAATACCACGATGGTTTCGGAGCCGATCAATTCGACGCCGCGGATACACCAGCTGGTGGAGCAGCCGCTCAGCGTGTTTTCGCTGTCGCCAAGTTCGACCTGCAGCGGGGAGGGCTGCTCCGCCCATATCGGATTGCCGAAACGCCACGCCAGCTTGGCGCGCCAGATGACGACGTTGTCGCAGCGGAAGTAGCGGGCGTTGACGTTGATGATACTGTCGTATCCGAGGTTGTAGTTGCCCTCGACGGTCAGATAGCCGGTCATGGAACAATGATTTTTGGTGAAGTGGAGCAAATACGGATAATTGCCCTCCGGGGCGCCGATCAACCAGGCGTTTTCCGAGTGGATGTTCAAGTTCAGCGTGTGGGCTTCCAGCATGTCGACCCGGTAGGCGCCGCGCAGCAGCAGCCGGTTGGTGTCATAATCCACGCCGAACAGAATGTCGGGGTCCGAAAAGCTGTCGAGCGCCTTCTGAAACGCGGCGGTGTCGTTGGTTTTGCCGTCGCCTTTGGCGCCGAACCACTCCGGGGTCAGTTTATGCAGCCCGGCCACGTTGCCGTCACCGGCGAATACCTGGCCGGTTCCGGCGGTGATTTCGTCGCTGAAGGTCGCGGTGACGCCGGAAGCGATATTCAGGATCGCTCCCTCTGCGAAAGTGACCGGAGCGGTAAAGGTGATATTTTGTGTCACCTCATACGTTCCCGCCGGAAAATCGGTCTGGTCCGGCGTGACCGGCAGCGCGTTGGCGACGAGCGCACCGCCGAATACCGACATTGTCATCCATTTGAACACGTTCTTCATGCTTCTTCCTTCCTGTTTGGGTTTGATTGCTTATCGTTAAGCATAACATATCCGAAAAAGTATCGATTCTACCGGGCGTTCCCCTCCTGGCTGGACTCGCCCCAGACGATATGAGCCGGGAACAATCCGAGCGGCGATCCGGGCAGTGCTTCCTGGCTCCATTGGCTCCGGAGCCGGGCGAAAATCTCCCGTCCCAAGTGTTCGGCGTCGTAGTCGAAACCGGAAAACGACGGCATGGCGGCGGCGGCATGGGGACCCAATTCGGCGCTGAACAACGCGATGTCGCGCGGCACCTGAATGCCGTGCCAATGCAGTACGCGCAGCGTCCAGAACATCGATTCGTCGTTGCCGACAACGAGCGCGTCGGGCCGTTGCGCCAATACCGGCACCAGCATCTTTTCCGTCTGCTCCGCAGAGCGCCACCATTCGGTTTCGCACAGCCACCAGAACTGCTCTTCGAACGGTGTTCCGAATTGCTCGTAGGCCGTCCGCAGGCCGTTCCGGGCGGCATAAAACGCCCGGTCGCAGTAGGCGCTGCGGATGCAGAAGATCCGGCGGCGCCCGCGTTCCAACAGTCCGGTCGCGGCCGCCAGATAATTGGCGTAGTGGTCGGCGCCGACGACCGGAAAGCGCGTCGGCGTCAGCGGCTCCTCCAGAAAGACCACATGCTTGAACAGTTCGAACAGCGCCGGCACCTCGCTGCCGAATTCCGGGTAGCTGTGTGCCATGCAGATCACGCTGTCGACGCCGGAGCCGGCGAAGTCGCCGGCATACTGCCGGATCGATTCCAGGCTGTTGTGCAGCATGCCGACTTGCAGCCGGAAGCCTTCCGCCGCCGCCAGATGTTCGATGATGGTCATCACTTCCCGGTAAAACTGGGGGGAATCGCTGTCGATGAGCAGGCCGATCACGTTACTTTTCCGGGTGACCAGCCGCCGGGCGGTCAGATTCGGACGGTAGTGCAAGCGTTCGGCCGCCGCCCGGATCCGTTCGCGGTTTTCCGGGCTGGCGTGATTCAGCTTATTCCCGTTCAGCACATGCGAAACGGTCATCACGCTGAATCCGGCCTCGCGGGCGACGTCTTTCAAGGTGGCGGCTTTGGCTTTCACGGTCGATCTCTGCTGCTATTGCTTAACGTTAATCATATTATAGCCTAAGTCACCGCAAAAGTCAATAGCCGAACGACAAAAAAAGACGGCAACGCTCGAATTATGTCGATTCCCGTAGCCGATCACCGTTGCATACTCGTAGCGATAGACCCGATTACAGGAGTAGGTCCCCGCAGGGGTAGCAGGGGACGATGGCGAATCGTCCCCGGAGGCGCCCGCCAGCCGTGGCCGGCAAGGGCGGCGGCTCTGTCGTGGTCTGGTTGGTCTGACGCGGCAACCAACGCTCCCCCCTCTCTTCAAAAAGATCGCGGAGGATGCCGTCAGGCATCCGCAGCAGAGGTGCAGGGTCCTGTGACCCTGCCGGGGTGGTGTGGAGGGCGAGGAGCCCTCCACAATTATCACGCTACGCTCAATACCGTCAACCGCTCAAAAACAGTATGCAGACAAGAAACGGGGGACCCGGATGCCGGATCGAGCGCATGGGCAAGGGCGGCGCGTTTTTCGGGTCCGGCGATCATCAGGACGATTTCTGCGGCGTTCAATACGATGCGCGGGGTCAGGGTCAGGCGCGGCAGATGCGGTGCGATATGCTGCGGCGCGGGAACCGCGATCACGGTGCTTGCTGCGTGTTGCCACGCGGTTTCACCGGGGAACCAGCTGGCGGTATGGCCGTCGTTGCCCATGCCCAGCCATGCCTGGTCGAGTTGCAGGTTGTCCGGATAGGTTTCCGTCAGGGGGTGCGGCCGCAGCCGGGCGAGGCCGGGCCAATGGCGCTTGGCGTTGCCGTAGTTGCTGTCGGGGTGGTCGAACGGGACTTGCCGCTCGTCCACCCAGTAGACATCGATGGCGACCTTCGGGGGCGGCCTCCAATGACGTTCAAGCTCATCGAACCACCCCAACGGCGTGGAGCCGCCGGAGAGCGCGAAAGCGAAACGGCTTCCGGCGCGGGCGATGCCGGCGTTCAGAATCCGGGTGGCTTCGGCATACATGGCGCCGGGAGAGGCGAACTCCTCGTATTTCACGGCAACTTCCCGACGGCGTCGTGGCGCATCCAGCCGGTGGTTTCCGGGGTTTGCACCCGGTAGAAGTCCGGGCGGGTTTCGAGAATCCGCACCGGGGTGCCGCCGGAAATGCTTTCGAGCTCGCGCGCGTTGTGCTCGGAGGGCAGGGAATACAGCGTTGCCCGGTTGACCCGGACGATGGCCCGGTTGGAGGCATGCCGACCGGCGCGCTGGCTCCACCATGCGGCGGCACAGAGCAACATCAGCAAAAAGGCGGCGGCGGACACGGTCCACAACATATTCACACTCCAATGCTTGCGGTAACTCCACCAGATCCACAGGAAGCTCCAGCCGATGGCGAGCAAGGCCAGATACGTCTCCGGCCGCTGGAGGTCCCGCAGGTAAATCACGAATTCCTGCGGTTTGGTGATCTGCCCATAGGCGGGCTGCAGGAGTTTGCGCCGGACCTGATTCAGGTTTTCGCGGGCGGCGGTGTCGCCGGGGTTCAGCAGCTCCGCGCCTTCGAAGTACCAGGCGGCGCGGGCCCAATGATTCTGCTGGGCGCTGACGCAGCCCAGATTGTACCACAATGCGGCGTCCTCGGGGTGTCGGTGCCATAATTCCTCGAAGTCGGTTTGCGCCCGGACGAAATCGCCGTCGTCATAGGCTTGTACCGCCTCCTGCCATTCCGCGGCCGGAAGCGCCAGCGCCAGAGCGAGAAACAAAACGGCGCCGAGACGTTTCAGGCACGGCCACAGCTTTTCCAGCGTCGGGCCCCAGTCGACCGGGGTGCGCGGCGCGTAGGCATGCTCGGCGTAGCTTCGCAGCAGATCGGCCAGTTCCGCGTCCGGCAGTTGCGCGGCGAGCTCTCCGGCGGCAAGGCCCGGCGGCAGATTGTAAAAATCGGCCAGAAACGGCAGGACATCGCGATGCAGCACCTCCGGGAAATGGGTGGAATCGCAACAGCGCAGCTTCTCCAATACCAGTTTTTTGCGTTGTTTGGCCTGACGGCGGCGGATGCTTTCCGGTGTCGCGGCCGCGCGCCGGTGCCGGAGCCAGAGGACACAGCCATACCAGGCCGGGCCGAACAGCGCGAAAAAGACGATGGCGGCGATCACGCCGGCATGCCCCGAGGGCTGCCGCTCCAACTTGAGATAATGCAGTTTGGAGCTGTGCGTCTGCGCTTCGGGGGTGGATGTTGCGGCGGCGGTCGGCGCCGGTTCGACGACGGCGGCAGCCTTGACCTGCCCCGGCGCAATGACGATCGCTTCCGGCTCGGCGCTTTTCAGATAATGCCCCGTGGCCGGGTCGAAGGCGGCGAATTGGAACGGCAGCGTCAGGGTTCCGGCTTCCAGCGGAATGAAAGTGTAACGGATCTCCGCCCGGGTACTGTCGGCGGAGCGGCTCACCTCCGCCGGATAAACCCGGCAGCCGGGCCAATCCAGAGTCGGCGCCTTCAGCGTGTCGGTGGAGACGACGCCATCGCCTGCGGCAGTTACCGTCAGAGTCAAGGCCTCGCCGGCCTGCCGGGGCGAACCGGAAAACGCGGTTTCCAATTGCCAGTTGCCGATCAAGCCGAGATACAGCGTTCCGGCGGGGACCGGCGGCAGCGGCTGGATGACCAGCTCCGGCAGCGGGAAATCGACCGTATAATCGATGTTGCGGCGGCGTCCTTCGGTGGAGATCACCACCGGAATGGAGGCCTTCGGCTGCAGTTTGCCCGGCGCCAGCGTCCGGAACATCGCGGTGAAGGTCAGACACTGGTAGCTGCGGTCGCTGACTGTGACCGGGCGCGGGCGGCTCAACTGGTAGTTCGGATTGTTGGAATCCGGAAATTGGCGGAAGATCGCCTTGCCCGCGTTCAGCGTGGGAAAATCGGTGGCCTGCGCATAGACCGAATCGGCGATAAACAGCTGCAGCCGCACCGGAATTTCCTCGCCGACGTAATAACGGGTCCGGTCGTCCGGGAATACGCCGCGCCCGAATACCAGCTCCTGGACCGGGCTTGCGTTCTGGTTGTTGCGGTCGGGCAGCGTCAGATTTTCCGGCGCTTCCACCTTCAGCTTCCACGGGGCGGTCTGTAATTGTTCGCGCCCGATCCGGACATCGAGCGCCGGGATGGTGAATTCGCCGGTCCGGTTGGCGGCGAATTCATATTGGATGGAGGAGGCAACCCGGCCGTTGACAATCTGCATCGAACTGGAACGGCCGTGGGCAGTCAAAAAATCCGGTATCGTCAATAATTCCGGCGTCGCCTGAACATTGGTGGACAATTGCAGGGTGAAGCTTTCGCCCAACACCACCTGGTTGGTGGACCAGCGGGCGTTCAACTCCGTCGCCGCCTGCGTGCTCCAGCTCCAGAGCGCCGTCAGAAGCAATATGGCGAATACAATCGATTTTTTCATGATGTGATTACCAATCCTGTTCCACCGGGCGGATCCGCCGCTGCTGTTGTTTGCGGATATTTTCGCGCAATTCATTTTCCTCCCGGGTCAACATTTCCAGCAACGCGTCCGCCTGGGCCTCGTCGATCTGCTGTTCGGATTGTTCGGCGGGTTCGACCGGAGTCGCCTCTTTTTCACCGGTGGAGTCTTCGCCCTGTTGTTGTTCGCCCTGTTGTTGTTCGCCCTGTTGCGGTTCGCCCTGCCGTTGTTCGCCGGATTGTTGCGAATTGTTCTCTCCGGCATTTTCCAGCGCTTTCCGGGCGGCTTCGAAATTCTCTTCGGCGGCCTGACGGTCGCCCGCCTGCTGCTTCCGGGCGGCCTCCTCCAATTGCTCGGCGGCCTCTTTGGCCCGGTCGGCCAGCGACTGCTGCTGCATGGCGTCGGCCATTTCCTGCAGCTTTCGGGCGGTTTCCGCAGCCTGTTCGGCGAGCGATTGCTGCCGGCCTTGCTGTTGCTGCCCCTGTTGTTGTTGCTCTTGGCCCTGTTGCCCCTGGCTTTGCTGTTCTTGACCTTGTTGCTGCTGCTGGCCCTGCTGCTCCTGGCTTTGCTGCTCTTGCCCCTGCTGCTGGTTTTGCTGTTGCTGTTGCTCTTGACCCTGTTGCTGCTGTTGTTGGTTGTCCTGCTGCGCCTGTTGGGTTTGCTCCTGCGCTTTTTGCTGCTGTTCTTTGAGTTCCTCAATCTGCCGGCGCAGCTGCTTGACCAGTTCCCGGTCGGCCAGCAGCGCCTGTTGTGCCGTCACGGTGTCGGCGGCGTCGGCGGCGGGTGTGGCCAGGGCATGGACGTAGGCTTCCTCGGCGCGGGTCAGAATTTTTTCCACGCCGTCGAGTGACTTCAATGCCTGGTCCAGACCGCCCTGCTGTGCATTCTGCATTGCCTGCGCGAGGGCTTCCCGCGCCTGGGTATGCTCCAGAATGCCGAAATTGTGCCAGGCGCGCTGTTGGACCTCGGGCTGGTTCTGCGCCAGCGAGATCGCGCCTTCGTAGCGCTGCGCCGCCTGCCGGTCATTGGCCTGTTGCAACTCCACACCCTGGTTGTATAAATCGCGTGCATTCGGCGCCGGCGGCGGAGACGCGGCATCGGATGCGGGAGCGGCGGGAAGCACCGGGGCGGCGGCCGGCAGCGGAGTTTCCGCATTCAGATTGAGGGAGAACAATACCAGCAACGCGGCGACGCCGGTTTGGCGCCTGCCGTTGCGGCCGCGCTCGCTCAGCAGCCAGTAAACCAGCAGCAGCAACGTGGCGATGGCGAGAAACGGCATGAAACGCTCGATCGGGAGCTTTTCGGACACTTCGCCGCGCCCCTCCGGCGTGAGCTGGGTGATGCGCCGATTCAGCACGGCGAGGCCGGAGTCCAGCGTGGTGCTGCGGACGTAGACACCGCCGGTTTCGGTCGCCAGCTTCTGCAGCAGCGGTTCGTTCAATTTGGTTTTCACGAGTTCGCCTTTGGCGTCGCGCTTGAAGCCGGGACGGCCATTTTCGTCGACCTCCGGGATCGGCGCGCCGGTGTCGGGCGAACCGAGTCCGACGATGAACAGCGGGATGTGTTTCTTTTGCATTTCCGCCAGCGCTTTGCCGGCGTCTCCGGTCAGCTCCTCGCCGTCGGTGAACAGTACGATCGCGCGGTCGGTGCCTTCGGCGGCGGAAAATGCCGCCAGCGCCACATTCAGCGCTTCGCCCAGGTTGGTGCCGCCGACCGGAATGGCGTTGGTGTCCAGTTCGCTCAGATATTGATCCAGCGCGCTGATATCGGAGGTCAACGGACAGCTCAGATAGGCGCGTCCGGCGAAGGGCAGCAAGCCGAAACGGTCGCCCTTGTGCGCCTGCAGCAGCTCCCGCAGCAGCCATTTGCCGTGCTCCAGCCGGGACGGCGCCACGTCGGTGGCCAGCATGCTTTTGGAAACGTCGAATACCACCAGGATGTCGCGTCCGCGGTTTTCCGCGGTGATGACACTGTATTCCCACCAGGGACGCGCGGCGACCGCGGTCAAAAACAATACGGCGCCGGCCCAGAACACCATGCGCCAGCCGCGCCTGGCGCCGGATACGTGGATATGCCCGGTCTTGCCCTCCGGGGCGGGGCCGAGCCATGCGTTGATTGCCTGTTTCCGTTTTCCCGCCGCCCGGATGCCGAGCAGAATCATCGCCGCAATTACGATCGGAAAAAGCCACCAGATTTGCGAGTTGATGAAATTCATATTCCTCCTCCCAGAATACGGGAAAACCGATTCGGCCACGCCGCCGGGGGCATCCCTTTTCACAAACTCAGAAAACAACTCTCCATGTCTATATAATCTAACTCCGGTTTTTTATTTAGTCAAGAATTGTATTTTGGGAAATTTCGGGTTATATTACTGCGATCATGGGAAAATAGTGCCGGGAGCGCTGTAAGTTATTGAATGAAACTGCCAAAGGAGAACGGAATCCGATTATGATGACATTGACCCGCTACGGGCTGAAGGAATGGGGCTCGACTCTGGTGATTGCGATCCTCCTGATCGCGGGATTCGTTTATTTGAGTACCCGGTGCTGGGCGCCTTTGTGGATTTCGCTGGCGGTGGCGACGTTGGTGGTGTGGCTGGCGCTGGCGGCGTTTTTCCGCAATCCGCGCCGGGAAATACCCCGCGATCCGGCGTTGATCGTCAGTCCGGCCGATGGCGTGGTCAGGGATATCGAGGTGGTCGAATTTCATCAGGAGCCGTTCACGGGCGAAGCGCTTCGGATCGGCATTTTCCTGTCGGTGTTCAATGTGCATTTGAACCGCGCCGCCGCCGATTGGCAGACGGTCAGCAAAGTTTACCGCGAAGGGCGTTACCTGGACGCGCGCAATCCGGAATGCGCCCGGGAAAATGAAGCGATGACGCTGGGCGGGACCGCGCGGGCGGGCGAATTCGAATTTCCGATGGCGATCCGGCAGATTTCCGGCGCGATCGCGCGCCGGATCGTCTGTCCGGTCGAGCCGGGGCGCAAGCTGGCGAAGGGGGAAGCCTACGGGATGATCAAGTTCGGCTCCCGTACCGAGCTGTATCTGCCGGTCAGCGCCAATCTGGAAACGCAAGTGAAAATAGGCGACCGGGTTACGGCCGGAGAAACGGTGATGGCCCGCGTCATCAATACGCTGGAAAAATGAAACGAAATTTCAAAAATATGCTGGCGCGCAACCGCTGGTTGAAGTGGGTGCCGAATTTCCTGACCCTCTGCAATTCATTATGCGGTTTCGCGGCAATCCTGTACTCATTGACGGTATACGAGAAAAGCCTGGGCGGCGAGGAGCGGAGCATGCTGGCGGTATTTGCCGTCAGCGCCTGGATCATCCTTTTCGCGATGATATTCGACGCGCTGGACGGTTTCGCCGCCCGGATTTTGAATGCCGCCAGCATGCACGGACTGCAGATGGATTCGCTGGCGGATATGGTGACGTTCGGGCTGGCGCCGGCGACGATTGCGGCGATCATGACCCATTCGCTGCATACCCCGACCTTTTGGCTCAATGCCACGGTGTATTTGCTGTGCGCGGTCTACGTCGGCTGTGCCGCGCTGCGGCTGGCCACCTACAACGTCCACGCGTTGCTGGAAAAAAAGAGCTCGGACAAGTTTACCGGATTGCCTTCGCCCGGCGCGGCGGCGGGGATTTGTTCGGTGGTGATCGTGTGGAACAATTTCGCGTCCCGGCTGGAGCCGCTGTCGATGTGGCTGTCGGTGTACGCGGCGGTTCTGGGCCTGTTGATGGTGAGCCCGATCCCCTATCCGCATTTTGCCAAATGGCTGGTGTCGGTGCGCCGGAATCCGCGGCGCTTTGCGGTATTGATCGGGATTCTCGTGGTGCTGGCGGTGTTCCGGCTTTCGGGAATGGCGGCGCTGGTGACATTGTATATTCTCGGCTGCCCGGTGATGTACGGCGTCAGCCGGCTGCGGCAGTGGCAGCGTGAACGGAGGACTGTATGAAGTATCTAATCACCGGCGGAGCCGGTTTTATCGGCGGACACCTGACCGAAACCTTGCTGGCCGACGGCCATGAGGTGACGGTGCTCGACAATCTGTCCACCGGTTCGCGCTCGAACCTGGCGGCGGTGGCGGCATTGCCCGCGCTGCGCTTTCTGGAAGACGACATTCTGACCATGTCCGGGCTGGACGCGCTGGTCGCGGAGCACGATGTGGTTTACCATCTGGCCGCCGCGGTCGGTGTCGATATGGTGGTGAAGGATCCGATCCATACGATCACCACCAACATCGAGGCCAGCGAAAAGGTGTTACGGGCGACCGCGCGCCACCGGAAACGGGTGATTCTCGCTTCGACCAGTGAAGTGTATGGCAAGTCGGCGAATGCGCAGTTCAGCGAGTCTGACGACCTGTTGATCGGCTCGCCGATGCATTCGCGCTGGTCGTATGCGTGCAGCAAACTTCTGGATGAGTTTTATGTGATGGCGTATCACCAGATGACGGGGATGCCGGGCACGGTGGTGCGTCTGTTCAATACCGTCGGGCCGCGGCAGACCGGGCGTTACGGCATGGTGGTGCCGCGGATGGTCCAGGCGGCGCTGGAAAACCGGCCGATGCCGGTCTACGGCGATGGGCAGCAGTCCCGGTGCTTCTGCCACGTGTTCGATACGGTGCGGGCGTTGCGCGCGCTGGCGATGGAAAAAAAGGCGGAGGGGCGGATTTTCAATATCGGCAGCCAGCATTCGATTACGATTCTGGAGCTGGCGCAAGCGGTGATCAACATGTTGGGCAGTTCGTCGCCGATCGCTTTCATCCCGTATGAGGAGGCGTACGCGCCCGGATTCGAGGACATGCGCCGCCGGGTGCCGGACATCACGGCTGTCCGGGAATTGCTCGGCTGGAGTCCGGAGTACACGTTGGAGCGGATTATCACCGACGTGGCGCAGTCGCTGCGCTGCGCGGGAGGAGTTGCATGAAGGGACGGAATCCGAGGACGCAGGACAATGTGCCGCGCAGTTGGTGGTGGCTGCCGACGCTGGATTTATATGTGTTCCGTGAATTTACGATCAAATTTGCGGTGATCATGCTGCTGGCGTCGATTTTGTTTATCGCCGGCGACGTTTTCAACGACCTCGAGGATTTTTTGAGCCACAGTGCGTCGCTGCATGAGATGGGCACCTATTTCATGTTGAAATTACCGGGGCATGTGCGCTTCGTACTGCCGATTTCGGTGTTGCTCGGTTGCATGTGGACGATGGCGACCTTCGGGAAGAACCATGAAGTCACGGCGATGCGCGCGAGCGGGCTTTCGCTGTTTCGCTGCGGCGGGGCGATTCTGCTTGCCGGAGCGGCGGTCACCGCGGTCAACTACTGGTTCAATGAGGCGTTCGTGCCGTATTCGGAGCGGGCGGCGGTGGCGCTGTTGAAGCAGGTCAAGGATGGCGAGGTGCCGTCGGATCAGCGGTTGCTGGCTTTCACCAGTCCGGACCGGCGGCGTTCCTGGCTGTTCGACCTGTTCGAGGGCGACCGGGAGTACCAGTCGGTGATTTTGAAGTGCAAACGGCCGAACGGGACGCTGGAGCAGGTACTGCAGGCGGAGCGGGTCAAGTACGACCCGAAAGAGGGCTGGACCTTTTACGATGTGTTGAAGCGCGGCTACAGCAGTGACGGTCTCTTGCCGAAGAAGCCGGAATACGTCGCGGAAATGAAAGTGGAGGGGATTACCGAAGACCCCGGAGAGATTCTGAATTCGATCAAAGAGACCGAGGAGCTGCCGATCTGGGCGATCTGGAGGATTCTGCAGAAAACCGAAGAGATGCCGGAGTCGGTGCGGTGCAATTTTCTGACCGTGCTGTGTTACCGGCTGACATTTCCTTTGTCCTGTTTTCTGGCGGCGTTTCTGGGGATTCCGCTGGCGACGCGGAACGAGCGCTCGGGGATTCTGTTGGCGGTGATTGTGGCGGTGGTGATCATCGTCGCATACATCGTGGCGTCGCAGACGTTCATGGTGCTCGGCCGGCGCGGCGTGATCAATCCGTATGTTGCCGGGGCGGCGCCGACGATCGTCTTTATCATCTACGGTTATTGGCGGGTATTGTGGCAACGGGTTTAACGGGTAAATCCGAATTGCTTTCCGCCGGCGTCATGGGATGGCGCCGGTTAATCTTTACATAGGAAATATATGATAGAAGAAGCGATGTTTTCACCGGACGAGCAGCGGCGGATTCTGGCTCTGGTGCGTTCCTCGATCGAGGCGTATCTGACCAATGCCGCGGAACCCGAAATTCCCGACTTGAACGGCAAGTTGGCGAAAAAAGGGGCATGTTTTGTGACACTGCATACCGCTGACGGGAATTTGCGCGGCTGCATCGGCAGTCTGGCGGCGATGGAACCGCTGGGGGTAAATCTTCAACGCCACGCTTTGAACGCGGCATTCAACGATCCGAGGTTTTCGCCGGTCGATATCGACGAGCTGGCGGAGCTGGAGATCGAAGTTTCGGTCCTGAGCGAACCGGAAGTCATCGCCGATCCCGAAGATTTCGAGGTCGGAAAACATGGCATTATTTTGAATTACAACGGGCGCAGCGCGGTCTTTCTGCCGCAGGTGGCGCCCGAACAGGAGTGGGACCGGGAAACCACGTTCCGCTATTTGTGCCAGAAGGCCGGAGTGTCTTCCAGCGCCTGGCGTGAACCGGACGCGAAATTGAGTATCTTCCGCGCCGAGGTATTTGGAGAATCTTGAAAGCGTACACTTATAAAGTGGAGGAACTCCGGGTTCCGGCGGCCGGATTGCCGTTCGACCGCTGGACGGTGGATGCCCATCTCGCGGATTTCATCGCGCGGCAGCTCGGCGTCCCGGCGGCAAGCATCGAAGACTACCGGATTCTGAACAAAAGTGTGGATTCCCGGCGCGGGAGCCCCGAATTGATTTATGCGCTGGTGGTCGCGCTGTCCGGTCCCGATGGGCGTCTGGCGGAGGCGGCTTACCCGGAAGTGCCGCGTCTGGAACTGCCGGACCGGAGTACCCTGCGTCACCCGGTGGTGGTCGGCGCGGGGCCGGCGGGGCTGTTCGCGGCTTACGCATTGGCGCTGGCCGGCTGTGCGCCGGTGGTGCTGGAGCGCGGCTTCGACGTGAAGACGCGGGCGCGCGACATCGGGGAATTCGAACGCTCCCGGGTGCTGAATCCCGAAAGCAACTATCTGTATGGCGAAGGGGGCGCGGGGACCTTTTCGGACGGCAAACTTTATACCCGGATCCGCGATCCGCGTTCGGCCTTTGTGGTGGAAACCCTGATTGCGTGCGGGGCGCCGGAGGAGATCCGGTATTTAAAACGGCCGCATCTGGGCAGCGACAAACTGCCGGGGATCATTCGCGCGCTGCGGGAGAAAATCATCGCTCTGGGCGGCGTTTTCCGCTTCGGCTGCCGGGTCAAACAACTCCGGGTGGCGGACGGCCGCTGCCTGGGCGTGGAAACGGCCGGGGGCGAAAGCATCGATGCGCCGCTGGTGATTCTCGCCCACGGTCTCGGCGGCCGCGATCTGACGCTGGAGGCGTTGCGGTGCGGGATGGCTTATGAGCCGAAGGGATTTCAGGTCGGGTGCCGGATCGAGCATCCGCAGCAATTGATCGATAGCCGCCAATACCGGCTGCCGCGGCGTCCGGCGGTGCTGGGGGCGGCGGAATATCACATTTCCAGCCGGGGAGACGGCCGGGCGCCGGGGGTCAGCAGTTTTTGCATGTGTCCCGGCGGCGAGGTGGTGATGGGTGCGGGGGCGCCGGGGCGGCTGGCGACGAACGGGATGAGCTGCTATGCGCGCGACGGCCGTTTCGCCAACGCCGGATTGATTGTGACATTGGAGCCGGCGGACTTCGGTTCGCCGGAAAACGTTTACGAATTTCTCGACGATCTGGAACGGCGCGCATTTGTCGCCGGGGGCGGGGATTACACCTTTCCGGCGCAGAACGCGGCGGCGTTTCTGAAGCGGCGGACAGAGAAGCTGAGCCGGAGAGAAAACAGCACTGCGTTCGGCTTGCGGTCGAGCGATCTGCATGAATTGTGGCCGCGCGAGGTGGCGGCGGGGATTGCGCGGGCGCTGCCGCACTTCGACAAACTGATGCCCGGTTATATCCGGGACGGGATTCTGATCGGGGTGGAGAGCTTCGTATCGAGCCCGGTGCGGTTGTTGCGGCAGCCGGAGACGGGAATGAGCTCGATTGCGGGCCTGGCGGCTGCCGGGGAGGGGGCCGGATTGGCTGGCGGAATCATCTCCGCCGCCGTCGACGGCCTGAAAGTAGCGCAGAGCCTGATAAAATAAAAAATGAAAAAATAATTTTAAAATAAAAAAATCAAAATAGAGCCGCGACGCGGCGGTCTGCCCTCCGTCATACGGAGGCGCGGTCCAGATATTATGAGAAGTCAGGCAAAAAGCCTGCGAGTTGCTTGAAAACGAAGTGGGTTGCCTTCAAGTTATTAAAAAACAAAACGTGGTCGAACTAACTCGCCACAAATAACCGGAGGCAACCCATGAAAAAATGTAGCACGAAATCGGACAAAAACTACTTTGGCTTTGATGTTTCGCAAAAAAAGATCGAAATTTTTGCATTACGTGGCTCTGATGGAAGCGAAGAGCGCGGTGAAATTCCGACGACGCCGGAGGGAGTGAAGGTATTTCTGGAAGCGCTTCCTGATCGTAGTAACAGCGTAATCGTGTTGGAAACCGGAACGCATTCGACGTGGCTGAATCAGGTAATCGAAAGCTATGGAGCGGAAGTAATCGTAGCGAATGCACGTGAGCTGCGCTTCATCTGGAATTCGGATGCCAAAAGCGATAGTCGTGATGCGGAAATGCTAGCACGGGTGGCGCGCCTGGATCGAAAACTGTTGCACGGGACTCGGCCCTTGAGCAAGGAAGAACAGGAAGATATCCTGTTGCTGAAGGTGCGCGAATCCCTGGTGCGAGAGCGGACGCGTCAAATCAATGCGATTCGCGGTTGGTTGCGCAGCCTCGGGGAAAGCGACGAAGGTTTGTCGGTGGAAAACTTGAGCAAGGAGCTGTATCCGCGCTTATCGCCGAAGCTGAAGAAAATCTTTTCCGGTTATCTTAAGGTCTACCGCCAATTGACGGCGAGCATTAAGGAATACGACAAGGCCCTGGAGAAAAAATGCCAGGAGCATCCGGAAACGGAGATTTTGCGTCAGGTAAAAGGGGTTGGTTCGGTGACGGCATTGAGTTTTTATCTTCTGGTGCGTGATCCGGAACGCTTCCGCAGCGGCGGTCAATTGGCGGCCTATTTTGGATTGGTGCCGAAACGGGATCAGTCCGGGGAAACGGATAAACAATTGGGGATAACGAAAGCCGGCAGTTCGCTGATGCGTTCGGTATTGGTGCAAGCAGCGCATTATATATTGGGAGCATTTGGAGAGGATTGTGATCTGCGTGATTTCGGGCTGCGGATAGCGTCGCGTGGGGGAGCGGTGTCGAAACGCAAAGCAAGTGTGGCGGTGGCCCGCAAACTCTGTACGGTACTGTTGGCGCTATGGAAAGATAAAGAGATTGTTTATGATCCGCACTTCAAGACGAATCGGAAAAAAGTTGCATAATATTTTAACAACATGATATTTGCACATATTAAGGAACAGGAAACAAAGAAAGACATGCTCGGAAGAGATGAATAATTATTGATTGTATGATGTTGCGTTCGTGTGACCGCGTATTCGCCGCGGATTTAGTGTTAGCCGACACATAAAAAAGATCGTGGTCCAGATAGCGGCACAGGAACGAACATTATCATGCATCGCCCGTGGCTGGGTAAAAAAAGAATGCCTATAGGAGCGAAACATTCGCACAATCATTCAGATTCATCACGATTCCGATGAAAAATTTTAAGGCTTTTTAACAAACAAAACTTGACAAAAGACTTCTCATAGGAGCGGCGAATACGCTGGTCGCCCTCAAAAGAGGGCGAAATCCAGGGAAGCGAGCCTGCTGGCGAGCGGAAGCCTCCCGAGGAAGCGACGGTGGAGATTTGCTGATGGCGCAGCCAAAGCAAATCTCCACATGGAGCGGACGAGGCATGGCGCAGGCGGCGGAACACAAGAGAAAGCCCCATATGCCGGACAACGAAATCATCACCCTGACCTCGCTGCCGGTGACATTGCCGGAGCGGTTGATTCTGTCGCGGTTGGGCTTTCATCATCACCGGACGGATTGCGACGATGCACAGCAAGTGAAGATCGCCGTGGAGATGCGCCGGGCTTACACATTGTGCCGCCCGCAGGGACGCAGCCGTCTGCTGGCGGTGGCCGGAAATGACGGACGGAGCGTGACGCTGGCGGACGGGCACAGATGGGAGAGTGAAAAACTGGCCGCATTGGTCGGCGGGGCGCCGTGGCTGTGGGTGGGAGCGGTGACATTGGGCGATGGCATTGCCCGGGCGATTGCCGGTTGCGGCGACGATCTGGCGCGGGCGACGGTGATCGATGCGACCGGGAGCGAATGCGCCGACGGGGCGATGGATTTTTTGCAGGATTATGCGCGGCGGCAGCTGCTGCGCCGGAATTTGCTGCTGGCAAAGCGCCGTTTTTCGCCGGGGTTCGGTGGGTTGGCGCTGACGGTGCAGCAGGATGTGTTCGAGTGGTTGAATTTACAGGAACTGGGGATGGCGTTGAATGCCGCGTTCCTGATGACGCCGGAAAAATCGGTGACCGCGGTCGCCGGAGTGACGGCAAGGGAGGGATAGTATGACCAAAGAAGAATTTCGGAAACTGGTGACGCGGCGGGTGGTGATTCTGGACGGGGCCACCGGCACCGAACTGGTGAAGCGGGGTATGCCCGCCGGTGTGTGTCCGGAGCAATGGGTAGCGGATCATCCGGAGGCGATTCAGGCGATTCAGCAGGCGTATGCCGCCGCCGGTTCCGCCATTGTCTACGTCCCGAGCTTCGGCGGCAACCGCTTCAAACTGGCCGAGTTCGGATTGGCAAACGAAACCCGCGCCCTGAACCGCCGCTTGGCGGGGATTTCGCGCGCCGGAGTGGAGGACGATATTGCGGTATTCGGCGATCTGGCGCCGACCGGGCAATTCATCCGCCCGTACGGCGATGTCGCCTTCGAAGCCGTGGTCGACGCCTATCGGGAACAGGTGGCCGGGTTGCTTGCCGGCGGCGTCGACGGTTTCGCGATCGAAACGATGATGGATTTGCAGGAAGCGCGCGCGGCGCTGCTGGCGGTCAAAGAGAGCTGCGATCTGCCGGTGATGGTGACGATGACCTTCGAAGCGTCGGGGCGTTCGCTGACCGGCAACGATCCGGTGGCGGCGCTGGTGGCGCTGCAGGCGCTGGGCGCGGACGCGTTCGGCTGCAACTGTTCGACCGGCCCGGCGGACATGGCGCGGATCATCCGGGAGCTGCGGCCGTATGCGGAAGTCCCGCTGGCGGCCAAGCCCAATGCCGGATTGCCGCAGTTCCGCGACGGCCGCACCGTGTTCAGCATGGACGCCGCCGAATTCGGCGGCTTTGCCGCGCTGCTGGCGGAATCCGGGGCGCAGATCATCGGCGGCTGCTGCGGGACCACGCCGGAGCACATTGCGGCTCTGGCGCGGGGCGCGGCGCACTTGACGCCGGCGCCGGTGGCGCCGGCGATCACCGGAGTGGTGTCGAGCGCGCGCCGCTTCCGGGTGCTGGCGCCGTCGGAGCCCTTTGCCGTGATCGGCGAACGCATCAACCCGACCGGGAAAAAAGCGCTGCAGGCGCAGTTGCGGGAGGGCAAAACCGATCTGGTGTTTGAATTTGCCGCTGAACAGAGCGCGCACGGCGCGGCGCTGCTGGATGTGAACGTGGGACTTTCCGGCATCGACGAGCGCGAAATGATGATTCGCGCGGTCGAAGTGGCGCTGCAGAGCTCGGATCTGCCGCTGTCGATCGATTCGACCCACCCCGAGGTGGTCGAGGCGGCGTTGCGGCTTTACCCCGGACGGGCCTTGTTGAATTCGATTTCGGCGGAGCGCGAACGGCTGGAAAAGGTGCTGCCGGTTGCCGCCAAATACGGCGCGATGCTGATTCTGCTGCCGTTGACCGACGACGGCATTCCGGCGACGGCGGCGGAGCGCAGCGAGGTGGTAAAGACAATTTTTCGCACAGCCGAACGTTACGGCTACCGGAAGTGCGATATCTGCGTCGACGCGCTGGTGATGACGGTTTCGGCCAACCCCGAGGCGGCGGCGGTGACGCTCGATTTGATCGAATGGTGCGCGCGCGACTTCGGTTGCAGTTCGGTTTGCGGTTTGTCCAACGTCAGCTTCGGGTTGCCGTCGCGGCCGTTGGTGAACTTGGCGTTTCTGGGCATGGCGATCGGGCGCGGCCTCAATATGGCGATTGCGAACCCGATGTCGCCGGAGATCATGCAGTTGATCGCGGCGTCGGATGTGCTGAACGGGCGCGACCGGCAGATGCGCAACTTCCTCGCCGCCTTCGGCAACGCGCCGAAGCTGCCGGAAAAAGAGGCGGCGCGCCTGACTCCGGCGGAGCGGGTCTTTCGCTGTGTGCTCAAAGGGGACCGCGACGGCATTCGCGACGCGATTGACGCGGCATTGGCTTCCGGGGTACCGGTGCCGGCGCTGGTGGACGATTGCCTGATCCGGGCGATCACCGAGGTCGGGGACAAGTTCGAGCGCAAGGAATACTTTCTGCCGCAGTTGATCATGAGCGCGGACGCGATGCGGCGGGCAATGGAATTGGTGGAGCCGCTGCTGGAGGCCGCCGGAGGCGCGGCGCGGGCCGAACGCGTCCCGATCATTCTGGCGACGGTAAAAGGCGACATTCACGATATCGGCAAAAACATCGTCGGGATCATGCTGCGCAATTACGGCTTCGACGTGGTCGACCTGGGCAAAGACGTGCCGGCGGAGGTGATTCTCGATACCGCGGCGGCGCGGGGCATCCGGCTGGTCGGTCTTTCCGCATTGATGACGACGACGATGCACCAGATGAAGGTGGTGATCGACATGGCGCGCGAGCGCGGCATGAAGGAGGTGAAGTTCATCGTCGGCGGCGCGGTGGTGGACCGGACTTTCGCCGATTCGATCGGGGCGGACTATGCCGCCGACGCATTGGCGACGGTGCGGCTGGCGCAAAAATTATCTAACTCGTAATGGCGGCGGGCGCGGCGGGAACGGAGATGCCGTTGCTGTTGCGGAATGCCGCCGGGGTGGTGCCGAAAATCCGCTTGAATACCTTGGAAAAGTGATAACGGTCGGCGAAGCCGCTCTGCCGGGCGATTTCGGTGATCGCAAGCGTGGTATTCAACAGCAGATTGCGGGCGGCGTCGAGCCGGCAGTTGATGATGTATTCGCGCGGCGTCAGCCCGGTATGCTGCTTGAATTGGTGCTGAAAACTGCTCAGCGACATGCCCGCCTTGCGGCACAGCCGCCGGTTGTCGAGCTCCTCATGGTACTCCCGGGCGATGATATCCAGGACGTCGCGGATACGCTGGTCGCCGGACGGCTTCGGCGCCGGCGCGAATTGCGATTCCGGAATATCCAGCAGCACGCGGTACAGCAGCGCGTGCACATGCAGCAGCTGCGCGTTATAGTCTTCGAAATGCCGCTCCAGTTCCTGCCGGTAAGGTGCGGCGTCCAGCAGAATCACCTCCGGCACGATCATGGCGAAACGCGGGATATGGACCGAAAAATCGATGTAGAAGTGTTCGAACAGGCGATTCATCCGGGTGGCGAATATCACCTGCGGCGGGATCACGGCCACGGTGTCGCGCGAAAACGTCACACTGCGTTCCGGGAACAGCAGCTCGCAGCAATCGGTGTCGTTCCAGTACAGATGCCAGAACGGCAGACTGCGCATCGGGACATTCCAGCAGGTCAGCTGGTCTTTGCCGAATTTGCATATTTTTACATCGGGAGGCGCGATTGTACTGGTCATGCCTTTGAAAAATGCAGAGTTTGACATCCCGTTTGCCTGCTTTGACATTTATTTCCTTTGTGTTTCCTGCTATAATTATAGTAGTGCCCAAGGAAGGCATTGTCAAAGAAGAAAGCGATGAAAAGTGGCAAAATTACGGGAACATCTGTGGTTGTGGGGACAGTCGCCGGGGTCGCATCATGCGCCGAAATATTACAAGCTTCCGGGGGAAAATCGGATGACGCCGGCGGAGGGGTGCGCCTTTTTCGGCATTCCGAACTGTTGCCGGGTGGTGATGGGCAATCACCCGCAGCCGCCGTTCGACGCCGAATCCGACGCGTTGGCGGGGTTGAAGCAGGTGGTGTGGTCGGCGGTCGGCTCCTGCGGCTCGGTCCGCAACAACGTCGCCGGCGGCGACCTCGCGGAGGTGATCCGGCAGGCGCGGCGCTGCCCCAACATCACCGGCGCGGTGCTGGACGACTTTCTCAATTCCGACCGGATGGCGCTGTTTCCGCCGGAAGCGATCCGTGAATTCAAGCGGCAGCTGGCGACGGATGCCGGACGCGCGCTGGATCTGTGGGTGGTGTGGTACGATCACCAGCTGCAGGATCCGGTGGACGAGCATCTCGCGGTCTGCGACGTGATCACCTTCTGGACTTGGGATGCGGCCGATCTGGCGCATCTGCGGCGGAATCTGGACGAGATGATCCGCCGGACTCCGGGAAAGCGGCGGTTGGCCGGGTGCTACATGTGGGATTACGGCGCGGCGCAGCCGATGCCGGACGAATGGATGACGCGGCAGCTCGACATCTACCGGGAATACATCCATAAGGGGGAGTTGGAGGGAATGGTGTTGTGTTCGAATTGCATTGCCGACATCGGCTTGTCCGCGGTCGAACGCACGCAGGAGTGGCTGGCGCGTCACGGCAGTGAATCGATTGGAAGAAAAACGGAATAACCGAAAGGAGGCGGGATGTGAAAAAGAATTTTACACTGATAGAATTGTTGGTCGTGATCGCGATTATTGCAATTCTCGCCAGCATGTTGTTGCCGGCGCTGCCGAAGGCGCGGGCGGCGGCCCAGGCGATTGCCTGTACCAACAATCTGAAAACGCTCACGCTGGCTTCGCATCTGTATTCGGACGATTACGACGATTGGCTGGTGCCGCAGCCGAATGACCAGGGCGAAGGGTGGGTGCTGCAATTGTGCCGCGAGGTCAATGTCGCCATCGATCCGTTGGCGGAGGTCAAGGTGGCGGCGTGTCCGGGGGCGGTCAAGTCACCGGTCGGCGCGCCGAGCGGCTACTGGGGCAAATACTGGCCGGGTTACGCGTTGAACCGGAATCTGGCCGGGCAATTCCGGCGCGGCGCGATCAAGCAGCCGTCGAATTGCTTTTTCATCATCGAGAATTCCGACGATTCCAACTGGGTCGACGTCACGATCCCGCGTGATTACCGCTACTTTCAGTTGGCGTTCAAACACAACAACCGGCTGAACGTCGGCTACCTGGACGGACACGTTGCGCCGTTGTCGTCCAAGGAGATGGACGCGATTCAGGCGAACGGCGTTTCCGGCGACGGCATGCAGGAATACGCTTTCTGGATGGGACAATGACGATGCAAAAGTGGATGGGTTTCATACTGTCGGCCGTCGTTTCCGCGGCGGGGACGATGAGCGGGATTGCCGGTGAAGCGGCCGTGATCGGTCCGCAACTGCCGGCGGCTGAAATCACCGCCGTTCAGGAGCTGCGGCACTATCTGGCGCAGGCGGCGCCGGAGGGCTTCGCCATGGCGGACGGAAGCGAAGAGGTCGTGTTTCACGTCGGGCGCAGTGACTGGGCCATGGCGCAGGGCATCGATTTCGGCGCGCTGGCGGAGGATGAGTACATCATCCGCAGCTTCGGCAACCGGATCGTGATTGCGGGGGGCGGCAGCCGGGGGACGCTTTACGGGGTCTATGCGTTTCTGGAGAAGTACCTGCAGATTCACTGGTTGTCTCCCTCGGTCGAGGTGGTGCCGGTGCATGCCGGAAAGGTGAAGCTGGGAACGCTGGATGAACGGGTTCGGCCGCGTTTTCTGTTCCGGGCGATCTTCCCGGATACCACGTCGCACAACGACGGCGGCGCTTTCGCCGTCCGGAACCGGCTCAACGGGTACGGCACTTTGGGCATCGCCCCGGAGTACGGCGGCGCGATGCGCTTCGGCAGTCCGGACCACTGCCATACCTTCGACCCGTATTTCCCGGAATCCGAATACCGCGACACGCATCCGGAATATTTTTCGCTGGTCGGCGGCCACCGCGTCGGCGGTCAGTTTACCGGCCAGATCTGCCTGACCAACCCGGAGGTGCTGCGACTGACGATCGACAAGCTGAAGGCCTACATCGTCGCCGACGAAGCCGAAGCCCTGCGCTTCGGTGTTCCGGCGCCGACCATTTATGAAATCTCCCAGAATGACAACTCGACCTATTGTCAATGCGGCGATTGTGCCGCGATCACGGCGCGGGAGAATTATTCCGGCCTGATCCTGCATTTCGTCAACGCGGTCGCCGCTGAATTGAGCACGTTTCGTCCCGGCTACCGGATTTCGACGCTGGCGTACCAGAACAGCGAAAACCCGCCTGCAAGCGGAATCCGTCCGGCGGATAATGTATTGATCAAGCTGTGCAATACGTCGAACAACAAGGCCGGTTCGATTCTGGCTGTGGCGATGGCGCCCTTCCGCGACAAGGTCCGGCAGTGGGAAAAACTGTCGAATACCTTGTTCGCCTGGGAATACGGTACCACCTACCGGCCGGAATATCTGCCGCACCCGAGCGAATACGTTCTCGGCGATTTGTACCGCTTCTATGCCGACAATGACGTGAAGATGGTTTTCATCGAACACCAGAGCCCGGAAAAGGGCGACATGCACGCATTGAAAACCTGGCTGGAAACCCAATTCCTGCAGCAGCCCGAGGCACAGTTGGACGCACTGCTGGATGTCTTCTATCCGGCGTATTACGGGGGCGCCGCGCCCGACATCCGGCGCTACCGGGAGTTGCTGCGGGATGAGGCGCTGCGCCGGAACAGCTATATTTTTATTCACGCCGACAGCTACAACTTTCTGACGCTCGAGGTGATGCTGGAAGCTTTCGCCTGCTTCGAGCGGGCGGAGACGGCGGTGCGTCATGATCCGGTATTGCGCGGCCGGGTGGAACGGGAAAAATTCAATCTCGAACAGGCGGCACTGGTTTTTTTCCGGCGCCTGAACCAGGAATGGGTCGAATCCGGGCGCGACCCGGCGTCATTCCCGTGGCATCAGCAGCAGCTGTTGGCGACGATCGAACGGAAGTGGCTGGAATACATCGATACCCAGATACAGGAGTCGTACCGCGAGGAAAAGCGCGCCGCCATTGAAACCTTCAAGGCGATGTTCGCCGGCCTGCCCGATACGGTCAAGGCTCCGTCCGATCTTCCCGGAGCGCCGGAGCGTGTCATCGACCTGACCGCCGACTTCGCGCTGATTCACCGGAACCAGCTGGTCGTGGATCCGGAGTCGGAGGCCGGGTTTGCGGTGTTCGCCGATTGGCGGAGTTTCGGTTTCTCCGATACTGCGGCGCCGTTGGCGGCCGGGGTCTGGAGCGAAAGCCGTGGCGTTCGGCTGGCGGAGCTTGCCGCCGCCGATCCGGATACGGCGGCGGGGCCCGGTTACCGTTATTTCCATCTGGGGACGGTGACGCCGGAAGCGACGGCATATATGTATCTATTGACCGACTGGGGCATTCAATTCCCGCTGGACCGGGCGTTTGCGGAATACCCCGGAATGGCGTTCGACGTCTATGTCAGTGCGAAGTTTTCCGGTGCGCCGTATCGCTTCAGCACGGCGGAAGCGCCCTACGGAGTCTTCATCGACCGGTGTATCCTGGTACCGCATCTATAAAATAGAGCCGCGAAGCGGCGGTTTGCCCTCCGTCATACGGAGACGCCGATCCAGCAGGCGGATTCTGCTGGTCGCCTCAGGCGGCGTAGCCGCCCGAAAGAGGCGAAAGTAAAGTAAGCGAACCGGGAGGTGAGCGGAAGCCGCCCGAGGTAGTGATGGTGGAGATGGCACTGGAAGCGTGAGCGACAGTGCCATCTCCACATAGAGCGGACGAGGTTGGCGTTGGCGGTTGCAAGTGAGGCGGCATCACTCCAGGTGGGCGCCGGAAAGCAGCCGGGTGGCGGAGTGGAAGCGGCGGAATTGCGCCGGGGTGCACTGCGTCACCGCCTTGAACACCTTGGAAAAATGATAACGGTCGGCGAAGCCGGTGGCGGCGGCGACCTCGTCGAGGCTGCGGTCGGCGCGCCAGATCAGGCTGCGCGCCAGATCGATGCGCAGGATTCGGGCGTATTGCTGCGGCGACATCCCGAATTCCTGCTTGAACAAACGCAGAAAGGTATTGACGGACATGCCGCTCCGGCGGCTGAGTTCGCGGTTGTCGGGGATGCGCGCCGGATCGGCGTTCATCGCCTCGGCGATCCGGAGGACGCGCAGATCGGCGGGTTTGCGCTCCTCCGGCTCCGCACCGGCGGCGGCGAAACGGCGGACGACCCGGAACACCAGTTCGTACAGTGCGATCATCTTCCACTCCACCGCCCGTGTACGGTCCTGAAGTTGGTACAACAGCTCCGGCATGGCGGCGAAATCCGGCGCCGCGACCGGAAAAAAGTGAAATTCGCGCCGCACCGAATCCAGAAATTCCGGCGCCAGAAAGTGAATGGCCAGATGGGCGAACGTGCCGGAACTGCGGGTCGAAAAGCTGCACCGGGGCGGAATCACGACGATCCGGGAGGCATCCAACGGGTAAAAGGTACCGTCCAGTTCGATCTCCGCTCCCGGCCGCGGATTCCAGTACAGCCGCCAGAAGTTGCCGCAGCTGTTGCGGTAATTCCACTCCCGCAGGCGTGACGAATAATACCACCAGATGATGTTGACGCCGGTCTGGCTGACGAATCCGGTACGATTGATTTTCTTCATGAGCGTAATATAGCACCATGGTGTGATTTGGCAATTATTGGAATCGCTATTTTGCTGACATTTGGTGTTTTTTGACACAATATATTGTTTTTCACCATTTCATCGCGAACGGTTTTGTGGTATAATTGAAACGAATATTGATGCGGCGACTAATTCGGCCTACCATGACACAGCGAGAGATGAGAAGCTGCCGTGCGTTGCCGGGATGGGGCAATACAAGTATTGTACCGTCCCGGCAACGCATGGCAGAGCTCATCTCTCGCGTGCCACGAAGCGGTCGCGTCCGCAACTGCCCCGGAGCGGCCCTCCGGTCGAGGTAGCTACGTCAGTAGCCCCCTCGACCGGAAAACCGCTCCGGATTCTTTGCGGA